>JAVJVK010000004.1:0-617108 GCA_040221175.1 Phycisphaerales bacterium | reverse complement strand
CAGGGCGGCAAACTACGCTGCGATCCTTTCCGAGATCCGATCCGACTGCTCCACGTTTATCACCCGCGACGTCTACACGCGCCTCAACAGCAAGGCTAAGTTGAAGGACGGCAAGGGCGAAGACAAGTGGACCAAGACGTCGTTGTCTTTCAAGGGCCAGTCGGTCGAGTGTTACAAGTCGGCATATCGAACGCCGGTGTAGGTGGGGAGCCCCCTTCCGACCTCGCGGCGCTTCGCTTGCTTGGCCACCTCCCCCGCCGGGGGCGGGAGCGGAAGTTGGCAGGCTGCGGCTTTCCTAAAGGCCCCGCCCTAACCCCGTCGGCCCAATAAAAACCCCCCGCACGCCCTCCCAGCCCCGATTCCACCCCTCCAGCCCACTTTTTCGCGCTTTCCATCGCACGCCGACTGAAGTGCCCCTCCGATCCTCTCGATACAGGTCCTGTGGCCCACCCAGCCGGCAGCGTCGCCGGAAGGACAGCGGACCACGGAGACCTGGGCCGGCGTCGACCGAGCCCGCAGAACCCGGAGCGTGCATCATGCCGCGATTCCCCAACGCAGAGGCCGCCTTCATCACCTACGCCAAGCAGCGCATCGCCGAGTGGAAGGGCGGCCAGGCCGGGCCCCCCGATACGGGTTTGTCCGCACAGCAACTCATCGATACGGAAAATGCCGTTCTGGAGGCAGAATCCGCATACAACGCGATGCTCGCGGCGAGAAACTCCGCTCGCACGGCCACCGGTACCAAGAACGCCAAGCTCGAGGCCCTCCGCGCCATCTTCGGCGGCGACATCGACACCATCGACGCCTACGCCAAGGCAACGAATAACCCCGGCGTCTACGCCCTGGCGGGCATCCCGGCGCCCAAGGACCCCAGCGTCCGCGACGCCCCGCCCGCGCCCACCGACCTCCGCGCCGTGGTCGATACCGACGGCTCGGTCGACCTGTCCTTCAAGGTCGCCGCCGGCGGCGGGGCCACCTACCTGGTCCAGCGGATCCTCACGCCCCTCGATGGCGCACCGGGCCCCTACGAGTTCATGGGCTTTGCCAAGGACGACAAGACCTTCACCGACAACGCCGTGCCCGAGGGCATCAAGAGCGTGGGCTACCGCGTCGCCGCACGCCTGGCGACCGGCCCGCAGAGCAGCTGGAGCCAGACGCTGATCATCCCCTTCGGCAGCCAGGCCAACAACCCCGCCGGCAGCATCGCGCCGACGGAGGCCAAGGACCAGAAGAGCGCGGGGTAAGTCTGGTCGCTTCGCCGGCGGGGCCATGCGCGGCGGGCCTGGCCCGCCGACGCGTGCGTGGGTTCTTGGCCCATCGCCCATTGCCCCTCCCTTCCCCCTACCCTCCATGCCCATGATCCACCCCTGGCACGACGTCACCCCCGGCTCCGGCAACCACCCCCTGCCAGGCCACTTCCGCGCGGTCATCGAGATCCCCAAGGGCAGCCACAACAAGTACGAGCTGGACAAGACCAGCGGCATGCTCAAGCTCGACCGCGTGCTCAGCAGCGCCGTCTACTACCCGGCCAACTACGGCTTCATCCCCCAGACCCTGGCCGACGACGACGACCCCCTGGACGTGCTGGTCTTCAGCGTCGAGGAGGTCGTGCCCATGTGCCTGGTGCAGGCGCGGGCCGTTGGGCTGATGAGCATGATCGACGATGGGCAGGCCGACCACAAGATCATCGCCGTGCTCGAGCAGGACCCCATCTACGACGACTACAAGAGCGCCAGCGACTTCCCGCGGCACACCTTCAAGATGCTCAAGCGCTTCCTGGAAGACTATAAAGTCCTCGAGGGCAAGGACGTCGAGGTCGACGAGATCATGCCCGCCGAGGCCGCCCACCCCATCATTGAGAACGCCCTGAACCGCTACAGCGACGAGCGGCGACGCGGGAAGATCCCCGGATTGCACAGCTAGTCGCGGCCGAGCCCGCGCGACCCGTGATAACCTTGCCCCGCAAGAAGCCCGGACGCGGCGGAGGGGGACGGCGTGGCGTACGAGTTCAAGCAGGGCGAGAAGGTTCGCGCCGGGCTGCGGCGCATCGCCGTGGAGCGCATCGACAAGGCCATCGCCACCATCGAGGGTGCGCGAAGCCCGGACGCTTCGCGCAAGGACGTCGATGCGGCCGTGCACGACGCCCGCAAACGCTGCAAGGAGCTGCGGGCCCTGGTCCGCCTGGTGCGCCCCAGCTTCGATGCCTACCAGCGCGAGAACGCCGAGTTCCGCACCGCCGCACAAATGCTGGCCGACCTGCGCGACGCAACGACCGTGCTGGAGGCATTCGACGCGCTCGTGGACCAACCAGACGCCGAGCGCTTCGCCCCCGTGCGGGCGGCGCTGGCAACCGAGCGGACCGAGGAGGCCGCCGATGCGGACGAGCGCCTGGCCGGCTTCCTCGAGCGCATGACCGACGCCGGCGGCCGGGCTCGGAAGTGGACCCTCGGCGATCGGGACTTCGACGCCATCGGCCCGGGCCTGGAGAAGACATACGCGGGGTGCCGCGACGCCATGGCCCGGGCCAGGGACGAAACCACCACCGACAACCTGCACGAGTGGCGCAAGCGCGTCAAGTACAACCGCTCCCACCTTCGCCTGCTGCGGGGCCTGTTCAAGCCGGTCATCGAGCCCGTGCGCGAGCAGGCCAAGCAGCTCAGCGACCTGCTGGGCGACGAGCACGACCTGGCCGTGCTGGCGGGCGCTCTGCGCGAATCGGACGCCGATGCAGAGCTGGTGGACGAGTTGATCGCACACGCCAAGCAACGCCGCAAGGCGCTGCGGGCCGAGGCGTTCGCCCTGGGGGCTCGCCTGTACGCCCAGCCGCCGGCCGACTACGCCCGCCACGCGGCGCGGCTATGGCGTGTCCGGTGATCGTCGTGCTGGCGACGTTCCCCACCACATCGTCGCGGCCCGGGGCACGATGGCCGCCCGTTGCTCGGGCAGCGGCTGGCCGCGGGCGTCAAGGCGCGTGATCTCCAGCGTGCCCGGCTGGCCGGTGATCTTCAGCACGTAGGGCCCCGGCGGGGGCAGCCGCACGCCGTAGGCCGTGTTGAACGAGGGGTTGCGGGCGTCGCCGCTGGCCGGGTTGGGCCCGGCGCTCAGGTCCATCACCAGCCCCAGCCGCCGCTGGATGAACACCGACCCGCCCCGCGCCAGGGGCTGCTCGTGCCGGCCTCCCGGCGGCACGCCGAAGGTCACCGACCGATCGCCCGCCAGCGGCCCGGAGACGTACGCCTGCCGCGCATCGACCTCGCTGGCGGCGTGGAAGCGCAGCCACGCGCTCGACTCGTTGATCACCGTCAGCGTCGGCCCGGCGCAGCCCGAAAGCAACGGGGCCATCATCACAATAATGCAGCACAGCGACAGACGGAGGCCGCCATGCCCGACCACCCGTACGAGCCCGATCAGCCCGCCGATGAGCCGGTGTTTGCCGAAACGCAGTACCTGCACCAGAACGCCATCGTGCGCTACCTGGTGCCGATCTCGGCGGTCTTCTCGGTGGGCATCGCCGTGGTGGTCATGGCCGCCCAGGGCGCCCCGACAACGAGCCTGGCCATCGCCATCGCCGTCGGCCTGGGCGTGCCCGTGCTGCTGGGCATGCTGCCCCAGCGCACGGTGGTGACCGAGCGCGAGCTCCGGGTGCGCAGTATCGTCGGCTGGGGCCGCCGCGTGCCAACCGCCGACGTCCTGGCGGTCCTGGCCGTGCGCTACAACCCGCTGGCCGACTGCGGCGGCTGGGGATTGCGGACCTCCAGGAAGTACGGCCTGGTCTTCAACATCAGCGGCGACCGGGGCGTGCACGTGCGCTACGCGTGGAAGGGCGCCGAGAAGTCCCTGCTCATCGGCAGCCGACGCGCCGACGAGCTGGCGCGGGCCATCGCACTGGCCGCCGACCTTCCCGCAGATGCGCCCGGGCATGGCGATGCTCCATTGGTGCCGGCATAAGCCAGTGCCGGCCTGAACCGAAATCGGCCTGAACTCAAACCGGCCTGAACCAGTCCCGCCCGAAATCAGCTCGGGATGCTGGCCGACTCGGGGCTCAGGCCCTCGCGGCCGGCGGCCCGGGGCGCTTGATCGCTGGAGCGCATCTCGCTGGCCAGCTGCGCGGCGCGCTCGGGCGTGAGCTGCTCGTGCAGTTCCTCGTCGTACAGCGCCACCGGCGCCGTGCCGCACGAGCCCAGGCACTCCAGCTCCACCAGGCAGACCTTGTCGTCCCTGGTGGTCTCGCCCACGTCGATGTCCAGCGCGTCCTTGATGGCCTGGCTCACCTCGGGCTGGCCGCAGAACTCGCACGCGATCGAACGGCACACGCCGATGACGTGCCGGCCCCGCGGCGCCAGGGCGTATTCCTCGTAGAAGCTGGCCGTGTCCATCACGTCGGCCGGCGAGAGCTCGAGGAAATCGGCGATCTCTTCCATCGCCTGGGGCGGCACCCAGTGGTACTCGTGCTGGATCATGTGCAGCGCCGGCAACAACGCCGCCAGCGTCGTCTCGAAGCGCGGCAGGTAACGCTCGCTGAGCTCGTCGCGCATGGCCTGGGTCAGATAGGGCTCGTCGCGCCGCTCGATCTTGGTGGTGGCCGAGGGCTTTGGGATCCACGCCATGGTCGCTGCTCCGAAGGGAAATCGCGGGCCGAAACGGCCCGATGGTAGGGCCCAAGGCCGCCGCTCGGGCACCGAAGCTCAGGGCGATTCGGCCGGCCGATCCTGCAACGAGGGCGGCTTGGGATAGGCCACGCCTGGGCTGCACGTCTTGCCGTCGATGCGGTCGTGGGCCGCCATGGCGCCGGTGGCGTCGGTCCGCTGCACGCTCGCGCGGGGGATGCCCGTGATCGTGTCCACGTGGTGCGCGTCCGTCGGCGGCGCCTGGTCGGGGTTGCCCCACGCCACCACGTGCACCGGCACCCGCATCGCGTTCTCCAGCAGCACGAAGTCGGCCTGGTTGGCCAGGGCGACGTACCGGCTCGGCACGTCGGCAGTGAAGATGAATGCGCCCTCGAACAGCGGGTTGGGCCCCGGCGGGGCGCGGTGGGTATCGCCCACCGGCCCGGTCCACGTCGCGTCCAGCCCGTTGAACACCACCGCCGTCTGCCCCGGCTCGAGCATCAGGTCGGGGAAGGTGAACGCAAAGCGCCCGTCCTGCCCGCGGTGGCGGTCCACCAGCCGGTAGCCCGCCAGGCTGATCGGCTCGTCGTGCGGATTGGTGATCTCGATGAACTCGTCGCCCGTCGCGTGGCGCGTGCCGTCCTTGTTCGCGTCGCCCCCGCTGGCCGGCACGGCGAACAGCACCTCGGTGATCAAGGGGTGGGGGTAGGGCACCAGCGGCTGCTGGGCGTCGACCTCGGTCGATGCCTCACGCTCGGGCGGATCGCCCGCGGGCCCGCCAGCCTGGCCGAGCAGGATCGCGATCGCCACGATGGAAGAAACCCCCACACCCATGGTTCTAGCCTACCCCCGACAAGACACCGGGGCCACCAGCACGGAGAGCCAGCCATGCGAGTCGCGCGATTCTGGGCAAGGGCGCAGGTAGAAGAAGCCGGCTACGGCCGGGGCGCGTGGGGCGCCTCCGACGCCAGCCTCGACGAGGCGCGGCAGATCGCCGAAGACCGGGCCCGCAGGAAGCTGGCCGAGGTCATCAAGGCCGACGACCCGGGCCTGCACCACTACGAGTACCAGCGGCACGACCTGCCCGAGCCCATCGTGCAGGACGTCCGCAACACCGCCGGCGACCGCATCGCCGCCGTCACCATGAATCGCTACGGTGCCAACGTGCTCAACACCGCCCGCCTGGTCTTCGTCGACGTCGACCTGCCCGAGAAACACCCGGGCGGAGGCCTGCTCGGCAAGCTCTTCGGCCGCAAGCAGCCACCCGCAAACTCCACCGACGCCGCCCTCGAACGGCTCCGCGCCTGGTCATGCCAGAACACGTCAAGCGGGGCCCGCGTCTATCGCACCGCCGCCGGCCTGCGATACCTGCTCACGCATCCTGCGATGTCACCCGACGGCGACGACACGGGGCGCCTGATGGACCAGCTCGGGGCCGATCCGCTCTACGCACGACTCTGCCGGGCCCAGCAGAGCTTCCGCGCCCGCTTGAGCCCCAAGCCATGGCGCATCGGCATCGCCGGCGCCCCCAAGCTCACCTTTGAGAAGCTTGCCGACGCGGACGAGCGGGTCAATGCCTGGCTGCGGAACTACGAGCAGGCGTGCTCGAAGTACGCCGTGTGCGAGCTTGTCGACCAGATCGGCAACACCCGCCCGCCCGACGACGACACCGCCCGCCTGATCACCCTGCACGACGACCTGACGGGCCTGGGCTCGAACCGGCCGCTGGCGTAGGGCTAGTAGACCTGGATGGCCAGCCCGTTCAGTTGCATGGGCTCGCCGGGGAAGACCTCGAAGGTCGTGCTGCCGCCCGGGTCGATGGTGATGGCGGTCCTGGCGCCCTCGCGTCGCATCTCGAAGCTCTGGTCGCTGGTGTTGGTGATCACCACGGTGCGGCTCGATGCGCACCCCGACAACACCAGGCACGCGACACCGCAACCCGCGACACCCACAGCTCTTTGCTTCTTCATCACCTTCTTCTCCCCACGCAGGAAACTTACAAGTCCTGGCGAATCTCCCACACCCGCTCCTCGCTCACCGCGCTCGCGTTATTGCCCCACGACTTGCGGATGTAGGTCAGGATCGCCGCGATGTCGGCGTCGCTCAGGTAGTCCAGCCCCAGCATCTGCTGGCGGTAATCGCCGCTGGGCTCGAGCATCCCCGCCGCGTCGCCCATGCCCTTCACGGTGACCTCCACCAGGTAGCGCACGTCGCCCTCGACCGCCGCATTGCCCGCCAGGGCCGGCTGCATGCCCTGCACGCCCTCGCCCTGAGGCTGGTGGCACATCATGCAGTGCGTCTGGTACAGCGATCGGCCCTCGGCAAGCGACACCACCGACTCGGCCGACCCGATCGAGGCGCCCGGCGTCGACTGCTCGCCGCAGGCCGGCAGGCCCAGCGAGAGCCCGAGCGTCAGGAGAATCAGAGCAACCGCCCAGATCATGCGTGCCATGCCCGATGGTACCCCCGCCCGGCCCGGCCGCCGGGGTCTACGTTCTCCGCGATGGCCGACGCGCCCGCCAGCCCGACGAAACTGGTGACGCCCAAGCTGGCGGAGCTGGGCGACCGCTTCATTCCCATCCGGATTGAGGCGATCGTCGACGCCATCGACGCCGACCCCGACCGCTTCGGCGAGCTGGCCGGCTGGGCCCAGAAGATCTGCAAGGCCACCGAGCGCGTCATCGCCCAGGAAGTGGGGGAGCTGCACCGCCACCTGGACCGCCTCTACGCCGCGGCCAACCCGGACCTGGACGCCCTGGCCGAGCCCAACCCGCTGGTTTCCTTCGCCGACCCGCGCCTGCACGCCGCGCTGGACTACCTCTTCGATCGCGCCAACTTCACGCCGCTCACCGACGTGGGCATCGAGGCGGCCATCCGCGCCGGCAGCGCGTACGGCCTGCGCGTCCGCATCAACCCGGACCGCATCCGCTCGCTCGCGCTGCACGTCCGCGGCCGGGGCACCATCACCCTCGTCCGCCGGGACAAGAAGAAGCCCTGGATCAAGATCGAGCGCGAGATCGAGATCTACACCCGCCTGGCCGTCGTCGCCCGGCTCACCGGCGAGGAGTGCCTGCGCCTCAAGCTCTTCCGCGACATCCCCGTGGCCGACGTCGAGGCCCTGCTGCCCCACGCCGAGGCGACCATGACCGTGCTCGACCGCGCGATGATCGTGGGCATGGGCGCCGGCTCGCTGGGCTCGCTGGCAAAGGTCGCGGTGGTGGGGGCCGCCAGCACCAGCGCGCTGGCCATCCCCGCGGCCATCGGCTTTGGCGGCATGGCCGTCCGCAGCTTCTTCGGCTACAAGCGCAAGAAGAAGCAGCGCACCAGCCACCGCACCGAGCACCTCTACGAGAAGAACCTGGCCAACAACGCCGCCGTGCTGCACACCCTCTGCCGCATGATCGCCCACGAGGAGGCCAAGGCCGCCATCATCGCCTACGCCGTGCTCGCCGCGCGGCACGACCTGCCCGAGCAGGACCGCTGGCCCATCGACGAACTCGCTTCCCGCGCCTCGGCCTACCTCAAGGAACGCTTCAAGATCACCAGCCGCTTCGACGCCAACATCGCCCGCGCCACGCTCGAGCGCCTGGGCCTGATGGAAGACGCCGCCCTGGCCGACCCCGACGTGGCGCTCGAAACCGTCGACGGGCACTGGACCACCCGCGACACCACCGGGTTCCACCTCGAGGCGATCGAGCGGCGCCTCGCCGACGATCAGCACGAGGGCTAGCCTCGCCGCATGACCGACGCGCCACCATCGATCCTCTTCGTGTGCCTGGGCAATATCTGCCGCAGCCCGCTGGCCGAGGGCATCTTCTTGCACCTCGCCCGGCAGCGCGGCATCGACGGGCTGGTGGTCGATTCGTGCGGCACGGGCGGCTGGCACGAGGGCGAGGGCCCCGACGCCCGGGCCCTGGCCGTGGCCCGCACGCGCGGCGTCCACCTGCCCAGCATCGCCAGGCAGGTGCGCGCGCCGCAGGACTTCCAGTCGTTCACCCACATCGTCGCCATGGACGCCAGCAACATGGAGAACCTTCTGGCCCTGGGCGCACCGGCCGAACGCGTGCGGCTCATGCGTTCGTACGACCCCACCCATCGCGACGGCACGGCCCCCGACGTGCCCGATCCCTACTACGGCGGCGACGACGGCTTCGACCGGGTCTATGACATGCTGCTGGCCGCCTGCGAGGGCCTGCTCGACGAGATCCAGACCGGCACGCGGGCGTGAGCCCCTCCCATGGGGAGCCCGCGCCCCGGCACGTCCCGGCGCGAGCCGGTTTTCTCATGGCGCGAGCGTCTTACTTCATGGCGCGAGCGACTTTTTTCATGGTGCGAGCGTCTCGCTCCATGGTGTGAGCGACTTTCTTCATGGTGTGAGCGTCTTGCTCCATGGCGCGAGCGACTTTTTTCATGGTGCGAGCGGCTTACTCCATGGCGCGAGCGGCTCACACCATGAAAAAAGTCATTTCTGCGGCCTTCTTCTCGGACCGGTGGCCCCGCTGGCGTGGCCAAGCGGCCGGTTCTTCCAAACAGAACTCAACCGGATCGGGGCGGGCACGCTACGGCCGCTTCCGCCTGCGCAGGTCCCGGAAGAACGCCCGCAGCAGCTCGCCGCAGGCGTCGGCCTCCACCCCGCCGATGACCTGCGGACGGTGATTCAGGCGCGAGTCCGCCAGCAGGTTCATCAGGCTGCCCGCCGCGCCGGCCTTGGGATCGAACGCGCCGAACACGACCCGACCCACGCGCGCGTTCACGAGCGTCCCGGCGCACATGCAGCAGGGCTCCAGCGTCACTACCAGCGTGCACTGGTTCAGCCGCCAGTCGCCGGTGGCGTGCGCCGCGGCGCGGATGGCCAGCAGCTCGGCGTGCCCGCACGGGTCGGCATCGCCCTCACGCGTGTTGCGAGCTTCGGCCACGACCGCCTCGCTCGACGTCTCGTACACGACCGCCCCGATCGGCGCTTCGCCGGCCCGTGCGGCCTCCCCGGCGAGCTCGATCGCCCGCGTCATCATGCGGCGATCCACTTCCGTCGCATGCTCGGCCGGCAGCGGCTGGGGCGCCCGGGGCGCTCGGCGCTTCTTGAACAAACGCCCAAGCATCTACGGGCTCTCGTCGTCCACGTCGCCCTCGCCCGCCGCGCGAGCCAGCTTCTCGGCCGGCAAGACCCGCGCGATCAAGAGCCCCAGCTCGTACAGCGCATACAGCGGCACGGCCAGCGCGATCATCGAGAGCGGGTCGGCCGGCGTCAGCACCGCCCCGAGCACCGCCGCGATCAGGATCGCGTACTTGCGGTGCCTGCCCATCGCGTGCGGATCGATCAGCCCCGTCCAGCATAGCAGCAGCACGGCCACGGGCGTCTGGAACGCCACCGCCATGGCCAGCGTCAGCTGGAACATCAGCTTGATGTACTCCGACACGCGGAACTGCTGGCTCAGGCCCGCCGTCAGCGCCAAGGGTGAGCCCAGGATCCGCACCGCCGGCCTGCGCTCGCGTGCCTGCAAGACCTCCTCGGGGTCGGCAACCTCGATCGCCGGCAGCCGGCCCACGGCGATGCGCAGCTCCTGAAGCCTCGTGTTGATCCACACCTGCCCCGGCTGCGGATCCGGTGGATCGCCGGCCAGGGCGGGAATCTCGGGAAACACCATCGCCGCCGGCGGCTCGGCCCGGCCGGGATCCTGCCCGCCGAGCGTCTGCCCGAACCCGATGAAGAACGCCAGCACGATGGGCATCATCACGAAGTACAGGAAAAGCACCGACAGCAGCGTCAGGCCCACGCTCATCGGCGCCAGCACGTACACGAATCTCCGCTCGGCCGCGTACAGCCCCGGCGCGGCGAACCGCCACGCCTGGAACAGCAGCCACGGCAGGCCCACCAGCACCGCCACGGCGATCGACACCCGCAGGTACGCCCCGAAGGTCTCCATCGGTCCGGTCACCTGCACGACCGGCGGCAGGCCGCGGGCCGTCAGGGCGCCCCGCAGCGGGATCAGCATGGCGTCGATGATCTCGCGACCGAAGATGAGCGACAGCAGCAGGATGGGCGCCAGCCCGATCAGGGCGACGATCAGCCGCCGGCGCAGGTCCTCGATGTGGTCGCCCAGCGGCATCGCCAGCACGTCGTCGTGCGGGCGTCGAGAGCGTGTAGCGGACGGGGTGGGCACGTCGTTCGGTTCCTGAGAGGTGTTCGGCGTGAACCCGCCAGCCCGAGAATCCGAAGTATAACGGCATGGACACACCACAGGGCAGCCATCAATCCGTGTTCGCCGCGCCTCCCGTGGCGGGCTGGGGGCCCGTGCGCATCCGGGCGTGCTCAGGACCGGTCGCCGGCGGGGCGACCGACGGGGAGTGCCACAGCCGATGAGCTCAGACACGACCAATCCGAAACGGACGGCCTCGGTCGACCGCTACCGCGTCGATCCTGCCCTGGTCGAGCGGGCGACCGCCGGCCACGGGGAAGCCGTCCAGCAGTTGTGGCAGAGCCATCGCCGCTGGGTCGCCGCCATCGTGCTGGCGCACATGCCGCGCGAGGCCGACCTGGACGACCTGCTCCAGGACATCGCCGCCACCTTCGTCCGCAGCGTACAGGAACTCCGCACGCCCGGCGCCCTGCGTCCGTGGCTGCGAACGGTCGCCATCAATGCGGCCCGTGCCGAGGGCCGCAAGAAGACACGCCGCCGAAACGCGCTGGACAGCCAGGCCGCCACCGATCCGGGCACCTTCCAGCGCGACGAAACCCCCGACCGCACGGCGGCGATGCCCGACGATGCCGACGAGGTCCGCTGGCTGCTCGACCTGATCGACCAGCTGCCCGAGAGCTATCGCGAACCACTCGTCTTGCGCTGCGTTCGCGGCATGAACTACAAGGCCATCAGCGAATTGACCGGCCTGCCCGAGACCACCATCGAAACGCGCATCGCCAGGGGCCGCCGCATGCTCCGCGAACGCGTCGCCATCGAACGCGACCGCAAGACCGGCGCCGCCGGCGCATCCAGTGATTCGGGGGCACACGGAGAGCCAAACCAATGAGTCCGACCGATCACGATAACCTCGAACCCCAGCCGGTCGACCGCGACCTGTTGATCAGCCGCGTGGTCGACGATGCCGCGACGGCCCGGGACTGGGACCAGCTGCGGGCCCTGGCCGAGTACGACCCCAGCGTGTGGCGCGAACTCTTCGAGGCCCAGCACGCCCAGGCCGACCTGGCCCGGGCGGTCGAGCAGGCCATCGCCATCGCCGATGGCATCGATGCGCCCACCGACGCGCTCACGGGCCCGAGCCTGCGGTTCCGCATCCGCAAGGTCGCAGGCTGGACCGGTTGGGCGCTCGCGGCGGGCGTGGCCATCGCGTGGATGGCGCCGCAGTTGACTCCATCCCGCCCCACTTCGCCGCTTGGGACGCCTCAGCCGGGTGGCCAGGCGTTGCCGTTGGCGGTGGCGGGCAACAACACGTCCAGCCAGCCCAGCCGCTTCGAACTCGTCGATCCGTCCCATGCGTCGGGCAACACCATGCTCGCCGGCGGACCCTACCGCCGCGCGTCGACCAGCTCCGCGGCCACGCCCGAGAGCACCGAACAACTGGTTGCCGAGATGCCCGAGCGCACGCTGCTGGAGGTGCGCCCGCTCCCCGATGGCCGCCTGGAGCTCATCTACGTTCGCAAGCTCATCGAACGCGCCATCGTCGACGACGGCGACCTCTACCAGGTCAAGCCCGACGACGCTGGCATCGATCGCACCGTCCCATATCGCACGCGGCGCCCCTCGTCGGGGCCCATCTGAATCGAGGCTCTCTGTCAGATGGCTGTCAAAAGCCCGCTTACTCACGTCAAGATCGACGGGCCCGACAACGGCCCGCGTCTCTATCTGAAGGATCGGCCAGAAACCGTCGCTCGGCGGGGACCGATCACGACACATCGTCGGAGCGGATAGGAGGTTCACACCATGATCCACAGCAGCAACACAATGATCGATCGCATCGTGCGTGCTGGCGTCGCCACGCCGGCCCTCGCCCTGACCATCCTCGCCGGCGCGGCCTTTGCGCAGTCCGGCGGTGGCAGCGGGCGCGCCTATGAGGTGATCGTCGAGACAGACCAGGACGCTCTCGCAGACAAGCAGGAGGTGCGCCAGGAGGTTCGGACGGTCATCGAGATCAATCGCGTCGTCGATGGCAAGACGCTCACCGTCCGCCGGGTCAACGAGCAGCCCATCGTCGTCAAGCTCGACGGCAAGGAACTCTCCAAGGACCACTACAAGATGAAGGACGGCATGGTGATCATCTCCATGCCCGGCAACGACCGCAAGGTCGAGATCGCCATGCCCGAGCAAGGCGCCGGTCATCCGTTCCAGGGCCGCATCGCGGTTCGGCCGGTCGAGCCGGTGGCCCCGGAACTGCCCGCGCAGATCCAGCTTCGCGGCAACACCGGTGGCGGCTGGGCCCAGGCCCAGGTGGCCGACGCACCGCAGGCCCAGCCCAAGGTCATGCTGGGCGTGGTCATGGCCGAGCCGGATCCGGTGATCCTCGAGCACCTGGGCCTGGACGCCAAGAAGGCCGTCGTGCTCGAGCGCGTGGTCGACGGGCTGCCCGCCGACAAGGCCGGGCTCCAGGCCAAGGACATCATCATCGGATTTGGCGAAAACGCCGAGCCCCGCTCGGCCGACGACATCCGCAAGGTGCTCGCCAAGGCCAAACCCGGGTCGAAGGTGAAGGTCAAGGTCATCCGCAAGGGCCATCCCGTCACGGTCGACCTGAAGTTCGAAGCCTTCGATGCCGAGGCCCTCGGCCGGGCGCCGGCGCCGGTGGTCGGCGGCGCGGCGGGTGAGCTTCGCTTGGCGCCCCAAGCAGGCAACCAGTGGCGGGCGCTCGAGATCGAGCGCGATCAGGCCCATTCGCACATGCAGCGCGCCGAGAAGGCCATGCGTGAAGCCGCCGAGATGCTCGCACGCATGGAGCGCGACGTCGACCACAAGGCCGCCGACGCCCACAAGAAGGCGTCCGAGGCCATCGAGAAGGCCATCCAGGCCATGAAGCAGGGCGAAGCCTTCGGCCTCGAGGTCGAAGACATGCGCCGCATGCAGCAGGAAGCCATCGAGCGGCTCCGCGGCGACATGGGCGCCGGCAACAACCGCCGCTTCTGGGCCGAACGCGGCGAGGGCGGCGGCGGCTTCGCCCTCACCTTCCCGGGCGAAGAGCGCGAAGACGCATGGGCCCAGCGCCTGGAGGAACTCGAAGAGCGCCTCGATCGCCTCGAGCACACTTTCGACAGGGCCATGGATCGCATGGAAGAGCGGACCGAGGCCATGATCGAACGCCTCATGGAACGCCTGGAGCGGGCCCTGGACGAGCGCGACGGCCGCCGCCGGTAAGGAACCAGGCAACGGCCGAGCACACCGAGAAGTTTTTTCTTTCGGGGTGCTGCAACCCGGGCCCCGCCAAGCGGAACAAACCCGGGAGTGAACCTCACGCGACGGGGCCGGCCGGGTAGACGACCCGAACCCGGGCCACCAGCCCCAGTCACGAACTCCCCTACGCCGGGCCTCGGATCGGGCAGGATCCAGGCCCGGCGGTCCTTTTATGCACGCCCGATTCCCTGATGCCCGATCCCCTTCGAGCCGACGCTCGTAGCATGGATCGACCACGGAGGGCCCCCATGAGCGACACCACCCCGCAGGACACCGCCTTCGCCCAGGATGCCTACAAGCGGCTCAAGGGCGAGATCCACAAGGTCATCGTGGGCCAGGACGAAGTCGTCGATCAGATGCTCCTGGCCATGTTCGCCCGGGGCCACGCCCTGGTGGTGGGGGTGCCCGGGCTCGCCAAGACGCTCTTGATCTCCACCATCGCCCGCACGCTGAGCCTCGACTTCAGCCGCATCCAGTTCACCCCCGACCTGATGCCCAGCGACATCACCGGCACCGAGGTCATCGAGGAGAACCGCGCCACGGGCCACCGCGAACTTCGATTCGTCCAGGGGCCGATCTTCGCCAACGTCATCCTGGCGGACGAAATCAACCGCACCCCGCCCAAGACCCAGGCCGCCCTGCTCGAAGCCATGCAGGAGCGCCAGGTCACCATGGGCGGCATGAAGCACGACCTGCCCAGGCCCTTCTTCGTGCTGGCAACGCAGAACCCCATCGAGCAGGAAGGCACCTACCCGCTGCCCGAGGCCCAGCTCGACCGCTTCATGTTCCAGATCCGCATCGCCTACCCCAGCCTCGAGGAAGAGACCGAGATCATCCGCCGCGCCAGCGAGAAGAGTGCCGTGCAGCTCGACGCCGTGCTCAGCGCCGACGACATGGACCGCGTCGCCCGCATGGTCGAGCACCACCCCGTCACCGAGCACGTCATCGCCTACGCCCTGCGGCTCGTTCGCGCGACGCGCATCAACGAGCCCATGGACAACCAGGGCGAGCGCCCAAGGCTGGTCAGCGAGTACCTCTCCTGGGGCGCCGGCCCACGGGCGAGCGAGTACCTCGTCCTGGCCGCCCGGGCCAAGGCCCTGCTCAGCGGCGATGCCATGACGACCGTCGAGCACGTCAAGGCCGTCGCCCGGCCCGTGCTGCGTCACCGCATCCTGACCAACTTCAACGCCGAGGCCGACCGCATCACCACGGACAACATCATCGACGACCTGCTCGAGCACACACCGGTCGACGGCATGAGCGCGGGCGACCGCAAGCAGGTCGACGCCGTGATGAAGTCGTAACTCAGCCCTCGCCGCGGGCGTGGGCAATCAGCGCACGCCGCTGATCGGGCGTCAGCTCCGCAGCAATCTGAAGGAACAGCGCCAGTCGTCCCTTCTGATCTTCGCGGGCGTCCTTGTCCAGCAGCGTCTCTTCGCCATATGCCTGCACCAGCCGGCGGACCGTTCCCTCCTGCTCGGGCGAGAGATTCAACGCCGCGATCAGTTCGTCCAATTGCTCGCCCTTCTGCACGATGGTCCGCTCGTAGGCCGACCGCACCTCTGCCCCCAGGCCCACGAGCGTCTCGATGGCGCGAGCCCGAAGGCGCAAAGCGCCCTGGCCCATCCCGGCACGCTCGGCTTCCAACAACTGCACGCGGTCGGCGATTGCCGCGTCCAGGTACTCCCGTTCCAATCGCGCATGCTCCGCCGCCGCCGGACCCGGCAGGTGCGCACGGATGCGATCGCCCAGGGCGCCCTTTCGCGCTTCGGGCGCCATCGCACGGCGCAAGACGCCGATCGCTTCGACTCGATCCCGCTCATCGCCGCCATTGGCAAGCTTGATCAGTACGTCCAGCCGCTCGACCACCAGATCGTCCAGCAGCCGACGCCGATCCGCCAGGATCGACGCGATGGCCCCATCGGCCGAGGGCTCGACCGTGAAGTTCTCGCGAATCAGCGCAAGCGCGGCCTCGGCGGGAT
This sequence comes from Phycisphaerales bacterium, assembly GCA_040221175.1. Lineage (NCBI taxonomy): Bacteria > Pseudomonadati > Planctomycetota > Phycisphaerae > Phycisphaerales > Phycisphaerales bacterium. Next base: position 601,124 of record JAVJVK010000004.1, on the reverse strand, counting down.
GGCGATCCAGACGCTGGAACGCGCCCGTAAAATCATGACGCACCAGCGTGAGGGGCTCAGCCTGACCGCCCACGCTGGGGCCGGCAAGCAGCGGCGCATCATCCGAATCCTGCTGCAGCGCCAGGCTCGGGCATGCCGCCACGAGCAGGGCCGCGATGGCCAGCGACGTCGGCGTTCGATTCGTCAAGCGAGCCGGGTTGAGCGGCATCGGTGTTCTCCCTTCTCTCCGCGTGGAGGCGGTCCTGCCCCCGTCCGAGTCTCTGGGATGCGCCATCGGCACATTTCGGTCCGGCTTTCATCGATGCAAACGTCGGCGCCTCGTTCCCATTGCAGCCAGTCCCCGGGCCCGAGGGCACTACCATCGCCCGACAGGGGAGCGAAAGGAGACTGCATGTCACAAACCGCCCAATCCGCACCACCTGCCGAAGTCGATACCAAGATCGCCCCCCGTCGCGACCTCGCGTTCGCATCGTTTGATGAGGTCTCCGAAGACCTGGATCGCATCGAGGCCTCGCTCAATGCGGGCGCGCTGACCGCCACGGGAAACTGGACGCCGGGCCAGAACTTCGAGCACCTGGCCAAGTTCCTGCGCTTCGCCTACGACGGCTTCCCCTCCAAGGCGCCGCCCCCCATTCGCTGGATCGCCCGCATGATGCTCAAAAAGAAGGCAACCCAGAGCGAAGAGCCTCTGCCCTCGGGCTTCAAGTTGCCAAAGCAGGCATCGGCCCTGCTCCCAAGCGACGATGTCGGCGATGCCGAGGGACTGGCACTCCTGCGCGAGCAGATCGCCCGCATCCACGCGGGCGAAGCCATGACCCAGCCCAGCCCGCTGCTCGGCCAACTCACCCACGAAGAGTGGCTCACGCTCCAGCGCAAGCACATGGCGCTGCACCTCTCGTTCCTGCATCCCCAGGGGGCGCCGCCCCGCTGATGCCGCTGCGAACCATCCAGATCATCTGTGCCGCCCTCATCGCGGGTCTCTTGACGCTCACGGCCATCATGGGCGGGTTCGCATATGCGCGCGTCGCCACGCCCGCGCCGGCCCTCATCGCCCCGCTGGCCGGCGCGGCGGCGCTGTCGATTCCCGCCTGCGTGCTGGTGGGCATTGCCGTCAAGTCGAGCCAACTCCAGCAGGCCCGTCTCCACTGGCTCCGCGATCACGGCGACGACGAACATCGAGCCATCAATACGTTCGAAGACGCATACGCCCGGGGCACGCTGGTCCAACTTGCCGCCATCGAAGGCTTCGGCCTGCTCGGCGCCACGTGCGCCCTGGTGACCGGTCAGCTGCTCTTCCTCGTGTCGCCGATGCTGGCCATCATCGGCATCGGCCTCGTATTTCCCACCGAAGCCAAGTTCCGGGCCATCGTGACCCACCTCACCCGGCCCCCCGACGAACGTGAAACTCGATTCATCGAGTCGCAAGGGCCCGATTCACGTTGATCTTCCACACTCCCGCAGGAGCTTGAGTTGTTGCGTGAGTTCCAAGCCGAAGGGAGATCTCGATGCCGTCATCCGACAAGTCCGCAGCCGTAGCCGTCGTCGATCAGCGCGTTGCCAAGCTGCTCATCGCCCGGCCGACCATGGGCAAGGCGATCGACCTCACCGAGACTGCCTCGATCACCAACGGCCATGACGACGAACACGAGCGCACCCGGCCGGACATGCTCTCGGGCCCGGGCAAGCGAGGGGCCGAGGCCGGCACCGGCGTCGTGGGCGGTCCGCATATGGTCAACGACACGCAGGGCACCGAGGCCGAAGAGGACCGCCGCTTTGCACGCGAAGTCGCCGCATGGCTGGCCGGCCGCAGCGAGCGCACCGATGGACAGCGTCTCAAGGTCTTCGCGTCCCGTCGCTTCCTCGGCATGCTGCGCGATCAACTCGATCCCAACAACACCGGCCACATCGAGCTGAAGGACGGCGAATTCGCCCAGATGCCACACGCCGAACTGCGCACCCACGCGGCCCTGCGCACGGCATTGCCCTTCAAGTAAGCTCAATCGATCAAGACAGCACGCCCCGAGCCCGCAGCGAACCCGTAAGCACGTCGCGGGCTTCCGTATCGCTGGGCAGCAACATGTAACCAATGCCCCGGGCGCTCGCCAGCTTCGCCAGCCGGTCGTTGTGCGCCTGCAGCCGCTTGCGATAGCCGGCGATCAGCGAAGGCGTCACCGTCACCTCGGCCGTCCGCCCGCTTTCCACGTCGGTCAGCATCACGTCGCCCAGCAGCCCCGCATCGGCCTCGCTCGCCGGGTCGATTTCCCCGGGCGCCAGCACTTGGATCAGCACCGTGTCAAAGCCCCCACCCTGCGCAAACGCCATGGCGTTCAGCGCGGGCGTCATGTCTTCGTCGGTCAGGAAGTCACTCAGCACCACCAGCACGCCCTTGCCCACGCGTGCACGGGCAAGACGCAGCAGCGCCGGTACGAGCTCGGGGCGATTGGGCGTCACGCCGCCCGGCTCGGCCACCGCCTGGCGATACACGAATTCAAGCAGCCGTCCAGCGCCCGATCGCCCCCGCACCGGCGGCATGCGCACCACGTCGGGCCGCCCAGGCACGCCCAGCGCCCACACGCTCACCCGGTCCTGGTTGCTCAGCCCGACGTAGGCGATCGCCGTCGCCAGCCGACGGGCGAGTTCCAGCTTCGGCGGCCGGCCCGCTTCCATCGACCGCGAGCAGTCGATCGCCACGTGCAGGGCCAGGTCCTCTTCTTCCAGAAACAGCTTCAGGAAGAGCTTCTCGAGCCGGGCGTACAGGTTCCAGTCCAGGTGCCGAAGGTCGTCCCCACGCACGTACTCGCGGAAGTCATCGAACTCGACGCTCTGCCCCCGCTTCTTGCTCCGGCGCTCGCCGGGCAGCTTGCCCGCGAAGATCTTGCGGCTCCGCAGCCGCATCCGCCCGAGCACCTCCAGCAGCGCCGGACCGAGCGCCTCTTCGAGCGATTGCGGGTTGGATGGTCGGCCCGGGGCGTGCAGCACGGCTTGCTCCTCGTCCGATGGTACCGACCCGGGCCGGTCAACAATCACCCATGCGTGACTTTCCCATGTTCCTCGCCCAGGCCGATGGCGGCGCTTCCCTTTCCGCCTGGCTTCCCCTGGGCTACCTGCTCCTGGAGTGGATCGTCCGGCTCGTGCTGGCGCCCATCATCATCCGCAAGCACACCGCCGGGGAGGCCATGGCGTGGCTCGCCCTCACGCTCTTCCAGCCCATCCCGGGCGCGTTGCTCTATGCCGCCTTCGGTCGCCAGTTGCTCGGTCGCCGCCGCGTGCGAGCCAACCAGCGCGCCGCGCAGCTCGTGGAAACGGTCGACCGCCTGAACATGCTCGAGCAGCATGCCGCGCCAAGCGACGCTATCGATCCGGGGTACCGAGACCTCTTCCGACTGGCGACGATGGTGGGGGGCACCAGGCCCCTGGTGGGCAACAACGGCGACATCGTCGACAGCGAGCACTTCATCGATCAGCTCGTCGCTTCCATCGATGCCGCCGAGAACCACGTCCACCTGCTCACCTACATCTTCCGCGATGACGCCAACGGACGCAAGGTCGCCGAGGCACTCGTGCGCGCATCGGGCCGCGGCGTCGTGTGCCGGGTCCTGGCCGACGGCTCCGGATCGGCGGACTTCTTTTCGACGCTCGCGCCGAGGATGCGCAGGGGCGGCGTCGAAGTGCGCGATGCGCTCCCGAGCCGGTTCTTCCGGCGCACGTTTGCGCGCATCGACGTGCGTAACCATCGCAAGCTCGTCGTCATCGATGGACACACCGCCTATACGGGCAGCCAGAACATCTGCGATCTGGACTACGGCAACCGTCGCTATGGCCCGTGGATCGACCTGACGGCGCGCATCACCGGCCCCCTTGCCACGCAGATGCAGCTGCTGTTCTTCGAGGACTGGGTCGCCGAAACCGGCGTCATGCCCGGGCCCGAGGCCGATCTCTTCCCGACGCCCGAACACTGCGGCCCGATCGTGGTGCAGGCCCTTCCAAGCGGGCCCGGCCGACGCGAAGAGGCCTTTCGCGACGTCATCCTCAGCGCCATCAACGAGGCCAACCACCGCATCGTCATGGTGACGCCGTACCTCATTCCCGATCCGCCAACCCAGCTCGCGCTCCGGTTGCGGGCCGTCGCCGGCGTCAGGGTCGACATCATCATCCCCGAGAAGACCAACTCGTTCCTGGTCAACGCCGCCGCCAAGAGCGTGCTCGAAGAACTCATCGATGCCGGCGCCAGGGTCCACCTTCACCAGAAGGGCCTGCTGCACGTCAAGGCGCTGACCGTCGACGAATCGCTCAGCGTCTTCGGCTCGGGCAACTTCGATCGGCGAAGCTTCAGGCTCAACTACGAGCTCAACCTCCTCGCCCACGGCAAGGACGTCACCCTCGCGCTCCGCCACCGCCTGGAGCAGTACCTGCCGGACTGCCGACCCCTGGATCGACGCGAGCTGGCCGACCGGCCATGGATCCAGAAGCTCGCCGACGACACCGCCAAGATCGTCTCGCCCCTGCTGTAGTGCGCACGAAAAAGGGGCCCGCGAGCAAGCCCGCGGCCCCTGCTGGTGATCGTTCTGCAGTGGCGTCAGCCCTGCGGCTTGTTCTCTTGGGGCTCGCTCCTGGGCTTGGCGTTGGCCGGCGCCGGCGGCTCCACGCCCATCTCCTTCAGCAGCGCATCGATCTTCTCGGTCTTCTCGTCCATCGGGGCCGCCGGGTGCATGCCATTGAAGCGCACCCTGCCCTGCCCATCCACGATCGCCACGTGCGGAATGCCGTTGACGTTAAAGTCGGGGTTGAAGACGTTCTGCTCGGTAAACACCACCGGCCACGTCACGTCGTGCGCCTCCATCACGGCGGGCATCAGCTCGTGCTCCTTCTGCGGGTCACCCTCGCAGTCGACCGGGCCCTCTTCGCCCGGCAGCCCGTAGACCGCGCCCTGCAGGCTTGTCACGCCGATGATCTTGACCGGCTTGCCCTTGTAATACTCCTGCAGCTCGCGCACCTTCGGAAAGCTGGCGATGCACGGGCCGCACCACGTGGCCCAGAAGTCGATCACCACCACGTTGCCCTTCAGGTCATCGAACGACGTGATGGACGAATCGCTCGACCACGTGATGGTCATCTCGGGCATCGCATGGTCGATCAGCATCCCCCGCGCCGCCGCGCCATCGATTTGCTTCAGCGCGTTCTCGACGTAGGCAAGCGTCTCGCCCAGCACAGGCTCGCCCTCCTCGTCCGTCGCCTCCACCGCCCGGCGCATCATGTCCACCAGCCCGACGCGGATCGCTTCCTTGCGCTCGTCGCTCAGTTCCTTGATGCGAGGTACGGTCTGCCAGAACAGCGCGGCATCGGTGGCCATCTCCGGTGGCGCATCGGCCAGCATCACGCCCAGGGCGATGACGCTCTCCTTCTGCGCCTCCATGTTCTCGGGCGCCGTCGCGTTGATCGCCCGGCCGATGTTCGACACCTTGCCCTGCCGCACGGCCTCGTGCAGCTTCGGGTGGCTGAGCACCGCCTGGAGCACCTCGGCCTGCGTCTGCGGCGTGGGCCGATGCGTGCGCGTGGGCACCCCGCGCAGCAGCAGGTCGAGCGTGCGCAGCGAGACCTCGCGGACGCTACCCGGCTCGGCCTTGGGCAGCAACTCGGCCACCCGCGCCGTCGCCTGCTCGCGCGCCTCGTCGCCGTTGAACAGGCCCGCCGCGTACAGCGTGGCCAGCCCCTCTCCATCCAGCGAGCCAAGGTCGACCTGCGAGAGCGTCTTGCGGTGCAGTTCGATCCACGCGTCGAACGTGGCCTCGCCCGAGGCGCGCACCGCGTCCCACTCTTCGTAGTAGGCCTCCACGAGCGCATCCAGGTCCACCGGCCCGGCCGCCTGCTCGCCCTGCTGGGCAACCGCTTGCGGCTGGTCCTGGTGCTCGTCGGCCTGCGCCAGCGCAGTGCCGGCGGCCATCAGCAGCGCGATGGCCGGGGTCAGGGTTCTCGTGGGAATGCTCGGCATGTTCGAATCTCCCTTTCGTTCTGGTCTGGTCTGGGCTGGGTCTAGTCTGGGCAGCCCTGGGCGTCGCCGCGGCCCGGTGGCACGCGCGGGCGCGCCCCAAGCGTAGTGGCCGGGCGTCGCGGTGCGCTGGCACGCTGAACAGCGTCCGAATAGGGCCTCACCAAGCCCGGATGGCCCCTCACGCCGATTGGCCGGCGCCGTTCCGCCCTTCCACGTACGCCTTGATGTCGGCCAGGTCCTTCTCCATCATCTTCCGCATCGTGCCCTTCATCATCAGGCCCATGATCGGCGAGACGACCTTGGCCACCAGCGTCTGCGGCTGGCTCTTGATGTCGTAGCTCAGCCGGCAACCGCCACTCCGCTCGCCACTCTGCCCACCAGCCTGCCCGCCGCCGGGCGTTTCATCCAGGCACGTCACGCGGCTGTCGAACTTCACCCCGCACGACACCGCGCTGAGCGTGTACGCCCGCGGCGGGTCGAACTCGGTGACCTCCATCTCCTCGACCGCCTGCTTTCCCATCATCGTGCGCGCCTCCCTGAAGCGCGTGCCCACGCCGATGGGCGTCCCGTCGCGGGCGGGTTGGAGCATCTCCACCGAGTCGATGCCCCCGACCATGTCCGCCGCGTTGGGAAAGTCGCTGACCGCCGAGAACACCGCCTCCTGCGTCGCGTCGATGTGGGTCGAAAGAAACATCCGCATCGTGTGCTCCCCTTCCGTGCCGACTCAGGCCTTGTCGTATGCTTCGCGCAGGTACGCCACCACCTCGGTGTCGATGTCCTTGACGCCCTCCAGCCGCACGCGATGGCTCACCATCGAGTTGAAGCTGCCCGAGGCCTCCAGCCGGTCCGTCGCGGTCTTCGGCGGCTCCTTGAGCTGGATGCCCACGTCCACCCGCGTCTTCGTGCTGGGCTGGATGAGCGCGAACTGCTTGCTCCGCCGCAGGCTCACGTAGGTCTTCTTGGGCGACACCTCGACGTCCTTGCCGAACGCCTTCACCTTCTTGATCAGCGCGTCGTAGATGGGCTTCAGGTCGGCCTTGGCCCCGGCGTACTGGGCGGCGACGAGATCGTCGCCCTCGCCCGCGCCCGCGCTCGCCTTCTTCCCGCTGGCCGCCCCCGCCTGGCCCTTCATCTCGTGGGCGATCAGGTTCGCGTAGCCGTGCCCGAGCCCGTGCTCTTCCTTCAGGAACTTGACGACCTCGCCGTGCTTCTCGAAGCCAGAACCCTTCGCAACCTTCGCCCATTGCGCCAGGCTCTTGCCGGTGTTCTTCTTCAGGTTCTCGGCCATGGTCCTGGCCATCTCTTCGGGCGTCGCCATGGCGTTCTCCTGATCGGGGTCGGTGGAGCGTTCGGCCGGTTCGGTGTCTGTGCAGCCACCCGGATGCCAGTATAGTGGAAGCCCGGCACGCCGCAAGCCGATTTCTGACCCATGCCCGCCCACGCCACCACGTGCCCCTGCGGCTCGCCCATCGACATCGACGACATCAACGTCAAGGAGGGCGTGGCCCTCTGCCGACGCTGCGGCCGGCTCAGCCGCCTGGCCGACCTCGCGGGCGGGGGCGACGCCCGGGCGACCCACGCCCGGGCTCCGGCCTCCACCCACGACCAGGCCGAGGCCCGCAAGGCCATCGCCCTGGCGCACGGCGATCCGCCCCGCGGCTGCGCCCTGAGAGACTACGGCGACCGCGTCACCCTGCGCGCCTCGGCCCGCTCGCTCCCCGGCGTCGCGGGCCTGGCCTTCTTCGCCGCCTTCTGGAACGGCATCGTGGGCATCTTCCTGATCATCGTGGTCTCCAGCTTCCTCCTGCACGCGGGCGTCACGCTGCCGGCCTGGTTTCCCACGCCCATGGGTGGAAGTGGGGGCGGGAGCGGGGGAGGCAACTGGGGCGGGGGCGCCAGTTCCAACATGCCCCTGGGCATGACCATCTTCATGGCCCTGTTCCTCACCCCCTTCGTCCTGATCGGCCTGACGGTCATCGGCGCCCTGCTTACGGCCCTGGTCGGCAAGGTCGAGGTCCGCCTGCGCGGGCCCGACGGCCAGGTCTTCACCGGCGTGGGGCCCTTGGGCTGGAAGCGCCGCTTCGACGCCGACGCCGTCGAGGCCATCCGCTTCACCGACTCGGACGTCAAAGAGGACGGCAAGGCCAAACGGGCCATCGCCATCGAGACCACCACGAAGACGCTGAAGTTCGCCACCCTCCTGCCCGACCAGCGCCGCCTCTGGCTGGGCGGCGTGCTCAAGACCATGCTCCTGCCCGCGCCCCGCCGATAGGCCCGCACGGCCCCGCAAAGCCACCGGCGAGCCCTCTCGTCCATCCCGGGCCCCTTCCAGGGGCCGCGCTCGCCGCGAAGACGCCCGTCTTCTACGTGGAAACCCGTGCCATCAGTCCAATGACGCGTGTCTTTGCCCCAAAAATTCGTGCCTTCACGGCAAAGGCACGGATTCCCGCCGCAAAGGCACGCGTCCCGGCCCCCGATCCGCCCGCCACGGGCGCCGAGCCGCCGGCCATCACCCCGATGCCGCCGGCCCCCGCGGCCGCCGCGGCTCGGGCCCCGCCTGAATACGCTCCCCGGCGTACCCCACCCCAGCCGCCGGAGCCCAGCCTTGCCCGCGACCACGACCGCCCCTTCGACGCCGACGACCCTCAAGGACGCCAACGCCCAGAGCCTCGCCCGCGAGGCGAGGATCCGCATGGGCGGGGGCGATAAGGCCATCGAGCGCCAGCACAAGAAGGCCCGCCTCACCGCCCGCGAACGCATCGCCCGCCTGCTGGACACCTCCATCGACTGGGCGGCCGGCGGCGCCAACCCCCACGAGCACGAGATCCCCGGCTTCATGGAGCTGGGCCTCTGGGCCGCCGACGGCATGTATCAGGAGCACGGCGGCGCCCCGGGCGCGGGCGTGGTCACCGGCATCGGCCTGGTCCAGGGCCGCCGCCACGTGATCATCGCCAACGACGCCACGGTGAAGGCCGGCGCGTTCTTCCCCATGACGTGTAAGAAGATCATCCGCGCCCAGCATGTCGCCCGCATGGCGCGTCTTCCGTTGATCTACCTCGTCGACAGCGCGGGCGTGTACCTGCCATTGCAGGAAGACGTCTTCCCAGACACCGACGACTTCGGCCGCATCTTCTACCTCAACAGCGTCATGAGCGCCGAGGGCCTCCAGCAGACCGCCGCCATCATGGGCTTCTGCGTCGCCGGCGGGGGCTACCTGCCCGTCCTCTGCGATACCTTATTGATGACCGAGGGCAGCGGCCTGTACCTCGCCGGGCCGGCCCTGGTCAAGGCCGCCATCGGCCAGGACGTCACCGACGAGGAGCTCGGCGGCGCTTCCATGCACGCGGCCATCAGCGGCACCATCGACTTCAAGGAGCCCGACGACGACACCTGCCTCACGCGCCTCCGCGAGGTCGTCGGCAAGAACGGCGGCGACGTGCCGGAGGCCCCCGACGCGCGCGAGGGCGTCACGCCCCTGCGCGACGCCCACGACGTCTACGACGTCTTCACCGACAAGTCCGGCCAGCAGTACGACGTGCGTGACGTCCTCGCCTGCGTCCTCGACGCCCGCGCGCTGCCGAACAAGGAGGGCCACGAGAGCCTCGAGCCCGACTTCGACGAGTACAAGGCCGACTACGGCCAGTCGCTGGTCTGCGGCTACGCCCGCATCGGCGGCCACGCCTGCGGCATCGTCGCCAACCAGTGCGAGCTCACCCAGCGCGTTCAGCCCGGCGGCAAAGCGGGGCCGAGCAAGGCCGCCGGCATGCCCCGCGTCATCTACGACGACAGCGCCGACAAGGCCGCCCGCTTCATCATGGACTGCAACCAGCGCAAGATCCCCCTGGTCTTCATCCACGACACGACTGGTTTTATGGTCGGCCGCGACAGCGAGCAGGCCGGCATCATCCGTTCTGGTGCAAAGCTCGTCAACGCCATGAGCAACTGCGTGGTCCCAAAGATCGTGCTCATTACCGGGTCGAGTTATGGCGCCGGCAACTACGCCATGTGCGGCCGCGCCTTCGAGCCCTTCCTCACCCTGGCCTGGCCGGGCAGCAAGTGCGCGGTCATGGGCGCGGCCCAATCGAGCGGCGTGCTCGCGACCATCGAAGAACGCAGCCGCGAGCGCAAGGGCGAGACCATCGACGAACAGACCCACAAGGAAATCCTCGAAGCCGTCCGCGCCAGCTACAACGAGCAGCAGGACATCCACTACGGCGCGGCGCGAGGCTGGGTCGACCGCCTCATCCAGCCCCACAACACCCGCTCCGAACTCATCGACGCCCTCGCCAGCGCCAACCAGGGCTGGGATTACACGCGCGAGTTCAAGACCGGCGTGCTGCAGACCTGAGAACGACGACCCCGCGAAAGGCAGATACTCATGCGAACCATCCTCCTGACCGCCCTGGCCATCGCCACCCTCGCCCTCCTCGGCTGCACCACCAGCACCAAGCCAACCGAGCCCGCCGCCGACGCCTCGGCCATCGGCGCCTGGAGCCTGACCAAGATCGAGGACGAGCGCTACGACCTGCCCAGCGGCGCCCGCTCGCCCACGCTGACGATCACCGAGAGCGGCCGACTTTCGGGCCAGGCCGGCATCAATCGCTTCAGCGGCAGCACCGACGCCGACGCCCTGGAGCAAGGCGAATGGAACCCCGGCGGCATCGTCACCACGCGCATGGGCGGCGAGCCCGAGGCCCTGGCCTTCGAGCAGCAGTACGTCTCGCGCATGCAGCGGGCCGACACCATCGCCGTGGGCCCCCAGTGGCTCGAGCTGCGCATCGGCAGCCGCCCTTTGCTCCGCTTCGCTCGCTCGGGCCAATGACCAACGGCCCAATGACCGACGCCGCACGCCAACCCCCACGCCAGCCGCGCCCCACCCCGCGCATCGCCCTGCTCACCTGCCGCCACCACGACCACATCGACCACGCCTCCGAGGGCAGGCTGATGCAGGAACTGGTGCGGCAGGGGGCGATCGTGACGCTCATCGCGTGGAGGGACGTGCCCTTGGAGCTCGATGAGGACCACGTGCCCATAGGCGACGCCGCCAGCGAGATCGGCGAACTCGCCAGCCTAACCGTGCTCCGCACGACTTGGGACTACTGGGATGATCTGGAAGCCTTCCGCGCTTTCGTCGGCGGCATGAAGGGCGTGCCCTGCGTCGCCAACACCGCAGAGACCATTCTCGCCAACCTCGACAAGACCTACCTGCAGGAGCTCGCATCCGCCGGCGTTCCCATCGTCCCCACCATTTTCGTTACTAAGGGCAGCGAGTCCGCCGCCATCGACCAAGCCAAAGCCAACAACTGGGCCCCCCTCATCATCAAGCCCACCGTCGCCGCCGCCGCGGTGGGGCTGAAGAAGCTCGATCACCCAGACGCCGCGGCCCTCGACTACCTCACGCAACTCACCAAGGCCGGCGGCGCGCTCGTCCAGCCGTTCCTGCCACGAGTCGTGACCGAGGGCGAGACCTCGCTGGTCTACTTCAACGGCCAATTCTCCCACGCCGTCACCAAGGTCCCCGCCCCGGGCGACTTCCGCTCCCAGGTCGACTTCGGCGGCGCCTACACCCTCGTCGAGCCCACCGAGCAGCAGCAGCACGTCGCCGAGCGCGCCCTCGCCGCGTGGGAGGACCGCTACGGCGACAAGCCCCTCTACGCCCGCGTCGACCTCGTCCCCGGCCCCGACGGCCAGCCCCTGCTCGGCGAGCTCGAGCTCATCGAGCCCGAGCTGTTCCTCGACATGGCCGACGGCGCAGCCGAGAAGTTCGCATCGGCCATCGTCGCCCGCGTCGAAGAGCGCCAGTACACCCCCGAGCCCTGGTGGCACGGCTGGCTCATGGGCATCGGCTGCTTCCTCGTGGCCGCCACCATCCTCGTGGGCTTCGCCACCGGCGCCGGTGTTATCATCGCCTGGATCATCGACATGCTTTCGGGCGGTCCCTGACGCCAGCACGACACGCCACACACCATCTTCGCGCACCGTTCACCACGCCGAAACACCCGCGTTCCGGTCCGTTGTTATGTTTCGACTCAACACACAAGCACCCATTGCAAGAGGGGACGAGACGAGATGACCAACCGATTCACCTCCGCGTCGTTGCTCCTGGCCGTGGCGGCCGGTACTGCCAGCGCCCAGACCGACTTCTACCTCCACCTGCTGCACCACAACGACGGCGAGAGCCAGCTCATCGACGCCGGCAGTGGCCTCGAAGACTTCGGCGGCGTCGCCCGCTTCGCCACCGTGGTCAGCAACCTGCGCACCGAGGCCACGACCTTCCCCGCCGGCAGCTTCGCCCGCGGCAGCCTGCTCATCACCAGCGGCGACAACTTCCTGCCCGGCCCGGAGTTCTCCGTCAGCCTCGACCGCGGCGTGCCCTTCTTCGACACCGTCGCGCTCGACCTGATCGGCTACGACGCGTTCATCATCGGCAACCACGAGTTCGACTTCGGCCCCGACATCCTCGAAGACTTCATCGCCGGCTTCAGCACCAACCCCGCCCCCTTCCTTTCGGCCAACCTCGACTTCAGCGCTGAGCCCGGCCTGCAGGCCCTGGTCGACGGCGGTCGCATCGCCCCCAGCACCGTCGTCGACGTCATGACCGACGCCGGCGTCCGCCGCGTGGGCGTCATCGGCGCCACCACGCCCGCGCTGCCGTTCATCTCCAGCCCCCGCGGCGTCACCGTGAGCGACGAGCTAACCACCATCATCCAGGCCGAGGTCGACGCACTCACCTTGGGCGGCGTCGACATCATCATCCTGTCGAGCCACCTCCAGGGCCTCACCGAAGAGCTCGGCCTCATCCAGACCCTCCGCGGCGTCGACGCCATCGTCGGCGGCGGCGGCGGGGAGCTCTTGGCCAACCCCGGCGACCTGCTCGTCCCCGGCGACACGCCCGACGAGGTCGCCGGCCAGAGCGGCTACCCCATCTTCGGCACCGACGCCGACGGCAACGACATCCCGATCGTCACCACCAGCGGCGATTACCGCTACGTCGGCCGCCTCATCCTCGGCTTCGACGCCGAAGGCAACCTCACCGAGATCCTCGATGCGTCCGGCCCCGTGCGCGTCTCGGGCGTCAGCCCCGACGCCGTCGCCGCTGACCCCATCATCCAGGCCGAGGTCGTCGACCCCGTGGCCGCGGGCGTTGCGGCGCTCGCCGCCAACGTCATCGGCTTCAGCGAGGTCGACCTCGACGGCCGCCGCTCGAGCGTGCGCAACATCGAGACCAACCTGGGCAACCTCATCGCCGACTCGTTCCTGACCACCGGCATCAACCTCGCCGCCACCTTCGGCGTCGATGCGCCCGACGTGGCGCTGGCCAACGGTGGCGGCATCCGCAACGACAGCATCATCGCGTCGGGCGAGATCACCGAGCTGGACACCTTCGACATCCTGCCCTTCAGCAACTTCATCACCATCGTGCCCAATGTTCCCGCCGAGCAGTTCAAGGAGATCCTCGAGAACGCCGTCAGCCGCCAGGGCGAGTCCAACGGCCGCTTTGCGCAGATCGCCGGCTTCACGCTCGAGTTCGACTGGCGCCAGCAGGCCCAGGTGTTGGACGGCGACCTCATGGTCACCACCCCCGGCGAGCGCATCCGCAACGTCACTCTCAGCGACGGCACCGCCATCGTCGAGGATGGCATGGTCGTCCCCGCCGCGCCAGACGTCGACGTCGCCATCGTCGACTTCCTCGCCCGCGGCGGAGACCAGTACCCCTTCCGCGGCCTGCCCTTCACCACGCTTGGCGTGAGCTACCAGCAGAGCCTGGCCAGCATGATCGAGGACACGCTGATGGGCACGATCAGCATGACGGCCTACCCCGAGGGGGGCGAGGACCGCATCATCCAGAGCTGCTACGCCGACTTCGACCTCGACGGCGAGCTCACGCTGTTCGACTTCCTCGCTTTCCAGAACGCCTTCGACGCGGGCGAGACCGCCGCCGACTGCGACCGCAACGGCAGCCTGGACCTGTTCGACTTCCTGTGCTTCCAGAACGGCTTTGCCGCCGGCTGCTCGTAAGCCACCAACACCCAGGCGGCCCGGGCTCGCACCCTTCGTACGCTGGAGCCCGGGCCCGCCTGCCTTGCGAATCACCTTCCCTTTACGCGACGCCGGCCGGTCAACCCCCGAAGACCGGCCGGCGCTCTTGTCGAGGGGGCGCGCTTCGCGGCGGCTCCGCACAGGCGTCGAACGTCGGCGCACGGCGGTCGCACGATGCCCATCGACCTGCCCGCCGCCCACGCTATCCTGCCCCGCCATGACACGCACCCGCACCGTCCTCGTCCTCACCCTCTCCGCCTGCACGCTCTCGGGATGCGCCACCCGCCCCCAGGACTACATCGCACGACCCGGCGACCGCGTCGACATGCCCGCCCCGCCCGCGCTCGAATCGGGCGCCACGCAACTCGGCGTCTCAAGAGAAGCCCGCCCCATCTTCGTGCGCACCCACGGCGCGGGGCCAACCAACGTGCTCATCATCGGCCTCATCCACGGCGACGAGGCCGAGGTCTACCAGCGCTTCGACGACCTGTGGCTGCGCCTGACCACCGCCGGCTACGGCGATCGCGTAACCCTCCACGCCATCGACACCATGAACCCCGACGGCTTCGCACAGTCCCGCCGCGGCAACGCGCGGGGCGTGGACCTCAACCGCAACTGGCCGGCCGGCAACTTCCGCCCCTCGACCGCCCACGGTCCCACTCCCCTCAGCGAGCCCGAGGCCGCCGCCGTGCACCGTTACGTGCAGCGCACCAGCCCCGACGTGATCATCGTCTTCCACGCCACCGACGGCGGCCCCTTCGTCGATCCCGATGGGCCGCAACCGGCCGACGATCTGGCTCGGGCCTTCGTGCGCGCCGCATCGACCGTCGACCCGGCGTGGCGCGTGCACGCCGACTTCACCAATCCCCCCGGATCGCTGGGCACCTGGTACGGCCAGGAGGCCGGCCGCGCCGTGCTGACCGTCGAGCTGCGCCCGGGCACGCCGGGAGACCAGGCCCTCGCCGCCGCCACCGCCGGCACCCTCGGCGTGCTGCGCGCCCTGACCGGCCCGCAGCGCTGAGCAATCCGGCCGGTCGCCCACGATGGGCTAGACGCGCTGGCCCTCGTCCCCATCCCCAACGCCGTCACCGTCTTGGTGCGTCGGCGGCGGGCCGAGCGGCGCCTCGTCGTCGTAGCCACGCTCCACCAGCAACCCGCACCGCGCGTGCGCCCGCACGCGCTCCATCCGGGTGGCCCCGGGCGGGTGGGCGTCCATGAGCTCGCGCAGCTGGGCCTCGAGCCCCGGCAGCCTGGGGTCCTCGCGCGGGTCATGGTGCCCGCTGGGCGCCGCCAGCAGCACCACCATCGCCCCCCCCGGGCCCAGCAGCCGCCAGCACTCGGCCAGCTGCGCCTCGCGCAGCGGCCCCTCGGCTGGCAGCCGCCGGTGCACCACGCCGTCGAAGGCCCCGTCCAACTCGCCCGCCAGCGCGGGCGGCACCCCGCTGCTGGCTTGCAGGTCGCACACTTCCAGCGAGGTATTGGCCGGGTCGTAGCGGTGCCGCGCGTAGCGCACGCTGGCCGCGTCGGGCTCCAGGGCCACCAGCGCCCCGGTGGGCCCCAGCCGCTCGCTCAGCCACGCCGGTCCGTGCCCGGTGCCCGCGTGCAGCAGCAGCACGCGGTCGCCCGGCCGCATCAGGGGATCGATCAGCGTGAACTCGCCCAGGTCGCCCGCGCCCAGCAGGTCGGCGATGGGTCGGCTGCCGCTGACCTCCAGCACCATCTTGGCCCGGTCGGCAAAGCGCACGCGGTAGCGTTTGCCCATCCCGCGCGAGAGCGCCCGCCGCAGCGGCACGGCGTCCAATTCCTCGTAGCGAACGCCCTGGATGGTCACAACCCGCCGCGTCCGCAGCAGCCCGGCCAGCCACCGCCACAACCGGTGCGCTCCGCGCTCGGCCGACCTTGGCTCACCGCCACGCGCGTCTTCCAGGCGCCGCCCGCTCGTGTTGCGATACCCCGCCGCCGTGCCGCCGAGTCCGCCGCCCAGCCCCTGTCCGCTCATGGCGCCGGCCCGAACAGCGTCATGGGCGCCGGCCGCGCCGTCTGGGTCACCGGCCGCGCCGCCATCCCGCCAACGATCGGCACCCATCGCGTGGGCGCCTCGGCCGACGCGATCGTCCGCGCATAGTCCGCACCCTCGTGCAACGCGCCCACGATCTCCGGCCGGTTGCACTCGCGCGACAGGTGCAGGAACACCGCGTGCTCGGCCGGTGCGATCGCCTCGGTCGCCCCCAGGCACTGCTGGTTGCTCAGGTGCCCCGCCCCGCCCATGATGCGACGCTTGAGGAAGTCCGGCCGCTCCGAGCGCGCCTGCAAACGCGGGCAGTAGTTGCTCTCGATCGCCAGCACGCCCACGCCTTGGTGGAACTCGACCAGCCGATCGGTCACCTCGCCCAGGTCGGTCAGGAAGCCAAGTTCGCCCTGGGGGGTCGAGATCCGAAACGTCGCCACGCCCTCGGCGTCGTGGCTCGCCAGACGACTGACAAACGTCGCCGACCGCACCGGCTCGAACGCCTCGCGCTCGAAGGTCCTGAGCCGCCCGCTCTCGTGCAGCGGTTCCAGCCGCCGCGCCCGCGCGTGCGAGGCATGCACCCACACGCTCGCCCCGCGTCCCAGCTTCCGCGCCGCGGTCGCCCACGACGCATAGAAATGATCGCTGTCCAGGTGCGTCAGCACGATGGCGTCCACGTCCTCCAGCCCATGCCCGAGCTGCGCGAGCGCCGCCGCCGTCCGCCTGGGGCTCAGCCCCGCGTCGATCAGCGCCAGCCGACCATCGGCGCTGCGCAGCACCGAGCAGTTGCCGCTCGATCCGCTGGCCAGCACGCACAACGCGGGCCCATCGGCCGGCGAATTCTTCGCGTCACGCACCATCGGCCCCTCCTTGGGCACGTCGATCGATGTCAGCCGGAACGACGCGTGTTCCGATCCGCCCCGCGCCCCACGCCGCGCGTGCTCGTGGCGATAAAATCGGCCATCTCCAGCACGTAAGGATCGTTCGCGCCCAGCGTGCGCAACTTCTCAAGGGCTTCCTCGCGCGGCAGGCTCTTGGAGATTACCGTGCGGAAAGCGTATCGGATCGCGTCGATCGAATCCTTGGGTACGCCAGCCCGACGGAGCCCCACCAGGTTTAGCCCGTTGGTCGCATTGATCTGGTCGCACAGGCAGAACGGCGGCACGTCCATCGCCGTCGCCACCCCGCCCGAGATGATCGCCAGCCGTCCCACCCGGCAGAACTGGTGCACCGCCGTGTTCCCGCTCAGGATCGCGTTGTCGCCCACCGTCACGTGTCCGGCCAGCAGCGCGCTGTTCACAAGGATCACCCCGTTGCCCACCACGCTGTCATGCCCAACGTGGCTGGCCACCATCAGGTAGCACTTGTCCCCAACGGTGGTGGGGTGGTCGCCTTTCGTTGCCGCGTGAATCGTCACATGCTCACGGATCACGCACCCCGAGCCAACCTTCACGCCCAGCGTCGGATCGCCCGGTGAGAACTTGAAGTCCTGCCCCGGCATGCCGATCACCGCGTACGGGTACACCAGCGTGCCCGCCCCGATGGTCGCCGGGCCCTCTACGTGCGCCGATGCCATCAGCCGCACGCCCTCGGCCAGCTTCACCCCGGCGCCAACGTGGCACCGAGGCCCCACGATCACGCCTTCGCCGAGGTGCGCCTCCGGGTCGACGTAGGCGGACGGGTGAATCTCGGCGGTCTCGTGATGGGTTGGGGATGTAGCCGGCATCGCACCCATCGTAGAGCCCCCGGAGCTACCGTCGAGCGTGCCAGATCCCGACCCCAGGCTCACCATCACCGACCTCGGCCGCATCGAATACGCCCCGGCCCTCGAGATCCAGCGGGCACGCCAGGCCCAGCTCATCGCCGCCAGAGGCAACCCAGAGGGCCAACTGGGCGAGATCTACCTCGTCGAGCACGAACCGGTCATCACCGTCACCAGCCGCCCGGGCGCCGCCAACCACGTGCTGGCCTCGGCCGACCACCTCGCCTCCATGGGCGTCCAACTCCACCAGACCGACCGCGGCGGAGACGTCACCTACCACGGCCCGGGCCAAATCGTCGCCTACCCAATCCTCGACCTCGAACGCCTCGCCGCACCCAGCGGCAAGCCCCTCGGCCTGCACGGCTACATGCGCCTGCTCGAGCAAGCCGTCATCGACACCCTCGCCACGTGCAACATCTCAGGCGAGCGCGACCAATCCGCCACCGGCGTCTGGGTCTCACCCCAACCCGAAGCACCACCCGCCAAGATCGCCGCCATGGGCGTCCGCGTGCGCAAGTGGGTCACCATGCACGGCCTGGCCCTCAACGTCGCGCCAGACCTCAATCACTTCAACCTCATCGTCCCCTGCGGCCTGGCCGGCCGCCCCGTCACGAGCATGCTCGCCCTGCTTGGAGACGCCTGCCCGAGTTTTGAAGACGCCAAGTCGACCCTGGCCTCCCAACTTGCCCGCCTGATCACCGAGCACGCCGCCAGCCCAATTTCTCGTTGATCGCCCGCGCGATTTCGGGTATAAGGGAGATTCTCTGGCTCACGCACCAGGTCACAGGGAGGATCTCACAATGTCGCCTCGCCACGCCCTCACTACGGCCGCATTCTGCTGCATCGCCGCCGCCGCCCACGCCCAGGACTGGACCCGCTTCACCTTCGGCCCCGTCGGCGACATCATCACCATCGACCTGTTCATCACCGACGAGTTCCCACAGCTCCAGGTCACCGACGCGTTCACCTCCGGCGACCGCTTCTCCGTTCGTCTCGTCGACCGCGCTGGCACTGTCGACGCATTCGATTGCTCCGAGCCCACCACGATCGGCGACGAGATCGGCACCGATTACGACGCAGCCTTCGCCGACGACCGATGGTCCAGCGGCGAGGTCTACCTCGACCACCGCGGCCCGCTCTCCATGGAGATTACCGTCACCGCCAGCCCCTTCGACGCCGGCGGCGCAGCCTACCGCCTCACCTTCGGCGAGCCCCCATGCCGCGTCGACCTCGACGAAGATGGCCAACTCACCATCTTCGACTTCCTCATGTTCCAGAACCTCTTCGACGCCGGCGATCCCCTCGCCGACTTCGATGGCGACGGCGAACTCACCATCTTCGACTTCCTCGCCTTCCAAAACGAGTTCGACGCGGGCTGCGAGTAGCCGTGCGGCGACGGGCCACATGGAGCCATCGAAGGCCCGTCATGGCCACGTCCACGCCGACCATGCCCGATGAACTGCTGTGATCGACGGCACGTCATTTGCACGGCATCTCGCATGAACCACCAAGCCCCCCTGATCGCGATCCTCTGCACCGCCGGAATGGCATCGCTGGCCACCGCTCAGACCATCGATCACCTGTGGATCACCCGCTTGGACACCGGCACCCACCTCTCGGGCGGCCTGCTCGATGCACAACTCGATGCCGCGACGGGCGATCTCTACCTCTGCGGCATCAGCGGTCCGTCCGGAAACACCGACGCCGTGGTGGCCTCACTCGACACCGATGGCAACCTCCGCTGGCGTCTGGACTACAACGGTCCGGGCAACTGGCATGACCAGGCCCGCGCCCTTGCCCTCACGGACACCGGCCGCCTGCTGGTCACCGGCAGCACGCCGGACTGGAGCAGCAGGGCGCAGACGCTCCTGCTCTCACTCGATCAGTCGACCGGCGACATCCTCGAATCCACCATCGACCGCTTCAACCCCGGCGCCTCCGAGGCCGGCTACGACATCGTCGCCCTACCCGGGGGCGACGCCATGATCGGCGGGGGCACCAACGGCGACGGCTCGGACGTGCTCATCCTGCGCTTCGACGAGCAGGGAACCCGGCAGTGGGGAACCACCTGGGACGGCGGCGCCTGGGGGCCCTACTCGCAGGATTCCTCCGAACAAATGCACGCCATGGCCGACGGCAGCGTCCTCATGATGCCCAACGCCGTCATGGCCGACCTCCAGCCCGACTACTACCTCATCAAGCTCGACCCCGCCGACGGCTCGATCATCTGGGAGAACAACTACGGCACCCGCGCGGGAGAGTACAACCACGTGTTCGTCGTCGATGATCAGGGCGACATCTACGTTACCGGCACGGGCCTGGACGGCGGCGACGCCTTCATGACCGTCAAGGTCGACGGCGACACCGGCGCCGAACTCTGGCGCGCCTACGACCAACTCGGCATCGACGACCACGCACGCACAATCGCCATCGACAACAACGGCGGCGTCTACATCGCCGGCGACGCCGACCTGGACGGCAACGAGAGTAACTTCAACGACCTCATCTACGCCGTCAAGCGCAATGCCGATTCGGGCGCCCTCGAATGGACCTTCCAATTCGGCGAGACCTGCCACGGCTGCTACGACGTGCCCAGCAGCATCCGCGTCTCGCCCGCCGGCGAAGTCCTGCTTCTGGGCTCGGCGGGCTCCCCTCCCTACGGCGGCGCGACCATCCTGTTCCGGCTCGACGCCGCAACCGGATCCGAAATCGCCCGCGCCACGAGCACCGCCGTCACGCCGGGCGAGATGCACTTCGACGATCAGGCGAACGTCTACGTTACCACCCGAACCTTCAACGGCACCACCGGCCAGACCACCATGACCGCCTGGAAGATGGGCGCCATCGGCGAAACCGCTTGCCCCGCCGACTTCGACGGCGACGGCGAGCTCACGCTCTTCGACTTCCTGGCCTTCCAGAACGCCTTCGACGCCGGCGACCCAAGCGCCGACTTCGACGGCGACGGTGAGCTCACGCTCTTCGACTTCCTCGCCTTCCAGAACGCCTTCGACGCCGGCTGCGCCTAACGGAGAACCACATGCATCGCATCGCACACACGCTCATACTCGCCATCTCATCAGCAGCGATCGCCCAATCCAGCGATTGGCAGCACTTCCAGACCGAATCGCCCTACCCCATCAGCATCGCCTTCGGCGTCGACGCATGGGCGGACGATGAGGTGTGGGCGGTGGGCGACGGCCAGTACTTCACCGCCGGCGGCTTTCGCGAGCGGGTGATGGTGACCTATCGCTTTGATGGTCAGCGGTGGAGATTCATCGAACCGCCCACGGTGGACGACGTGCCGTTCATGCGAGACGTCGAGGCCATCGGCCCGGGCGAGGCGCTGGCGGTGGGGTCGTACTCGCCCATCTCCGTGAGTCAGACCTTCGTGATGCGATATGAAGGTGGCTCATGGTCGCAGATCTCCAGCCCCGAGTTCACGGGCGGATCGGGCCTTGACGCCATCGGCCGCGCGGGCGACGACATCTGGGCCGGCGGACTGCGCCGCTCGCTCGAGCCACCACCGGCCGTCGGAAACGTTGGACTTGCACTCAAGTGGACCGGATCCGGCTGGGAAACCTACGACGTCGAGCCGCTCGCCACGCTCGGTGGCCGCGGGTTCAACAGCATCCGCGACATCGACGGCGTAGCCGAGGACGACGCATGGGGCGTGGGCGCCGCCCAGCAGACCGGCAGCACCGACCCCTTCGGCCCGACCCCCTACATCGTGCGCTGGACCGGCGGCGATCGCTGGGAACTCGTCGACGTGGGCATCCGCGAATTCGGCCAGCTCGGCGGCGTCGAGGCCATCGCCAGCGACGACGTCTGGGCCGTCGGCTCGCTCTTCATGGGCGCCGACGACGGAACGCAGCCGCTCATACTCCATTGGGATGGCTCATCTTGGACGCGCGCCGACGTGCCGTTCATTGAGGGCCGCCGCGCCGAGCTTCGCGCCGTCGCCGCGCGGTCGGCAACAGAGGTCTACGCCAGCGGCACCGACGCAGACGCCGACGGCCGCCCGCGTCAGCTTATGCTCAAGTACGACGGCAGCAGCTGGCAACGCATAGACGCCGCACCCACCGACGGCATCGACCAGTGGTTCCGAAGCATGGACGTCACCCCGGGCGGCGACGTCTGGGCCATGGGCCAGTACTACCGCCCCAGCGACGACACCCAACGCGCCCTGGCCCAACGCCTGGCCGCGGACGCCACCTGCCGCCCCGACCTCGACGGCGACGGCACGCTCACCATCTTCGACTTCCTCGCCTTCCAGAACGCCTTTGACGACATGGACCCCATCGCCGACTTCGACGGCGACGGCGAACTCACCATCTTCGACTTCCTCGCCTTCCAGAACGCCTTCGACGCCGGCTGCGAGTAAATCAGTACGACATCGCGATCGTAATGCCGCGGCGGTCAAGCAGGCTGCCCTCGGCCACGTACAGGTCGATCAGCGCCAGCCGATACTCGACCACCGCCGCCACTTCCGCGATCTCGGCTTCCAGCAGGTCACGCTGTGCCTGCGCCACCAGCAGCGACGTGCCGGCCCCAGCCTCGAAGCGATCACGCTCCGCCTCGGCCGTTCGAGCCTGGAGCCGCCGCGTCGTGGCGCTCGCCGAGATCTGCTGCCGAGCCCGCTCCACCTCGTTGAGGGCCACCCGCACGTCATATGAAACCAGTTGCTCCAGATTCGCCACGGCCGCCGCCGCCTGCTGCCGGCTGGCCATCGCCGCCCGCTGTTCCCCGCGCGCCACCAGCCGCCCCAGCGACTGCGAGAAGCGCACGCCCACCGTCGCATCGAACGTCTCGTCGCTCAGGTTGTCTACCGACTGTCCGAAGCTGTCGGCGAACCCCGTCTTGCCAAGCGCAACAAACACGTCCAATCTCGGCAAGAGCCCTCGACGCGTCGCGATGACCTCCAGCCGATTCTGCTCCAAGCGCAACCGGCTCTCGGCCAGATCCGGGCGAATCAGGCGAGCCAATGCAACCCGATCGTCCACGTCATCGATTGGCGCCGCCTCCGCCTCGGGCATCGTCGTTGCAATTACCTCACGGTCGATCGAATCCGCGCCACGTCCCCCGAGCGCGCCAACCAGCCGCAACAACTCCAGCCGCGACGTCGCCTTCTCGGCACGTGCGTCGATCAACGCCTGCTCACGAACGGCAACCTCCACCTCGAAGGCCGCCAGTTCGCTCCTGGGCAACACCCCAACCTCCACGCGCTGGCTCGCCTCGTCCGCCTGCGTACGCGCAAACTCCAGCGAACGCTCGAAGATCGCAATCCGTCGTCCTGCCAGCAGATACTGCCAGTAGGCCCGCTCCGCGTCGGCCAGCAGTGCCTCGACGAATCCCCGAAGCTCGTACTGGCTCGCCTCGGTCTCCAGTTCCGCCTGCCGAACCCGGGCCAGATTCGCCGCCGGCCCAAAGCCACGCAACAGCGACTGCGTCACCGTTAACCCCACGCGCGCCGACTCCTGCGTCGGCGCCCGGTTCGACGCGATGCGATCCTGGCTGACACTCAGTTCCACGTCCGTTCCGCTCGGCAACGATTGCCGGACGCCGGCGATCACCTCCCGCGTATCGCCGCGCACCGGAAACTGCTCGCCCGTCGCCCGCGCGCTCTCGACCAGTTCCTCCGTGCCCAGGCTCGCCTCGGCAAACACTTCCGGATCAAACGCTCCGCGCTCGACCAACTCGAACGCGCCCGCCACTGCGGGGCCCAACTCCGCCACGCGAAGATCAGGGTTCCGCGCGAGCGCCAGCATCACCGTTCGCTCGAGGCTCAACTCCAAAGGCCCTGCCTCGGCCGCAGCGGCCTCGACCTGCACCGGTTCGCCCTCCACCGCAAACGCCGGCGTCGGCTGCGGCCGAAATCGCCGCTGCTCCTCGTCCAGTTCCGCGCCCCAGTCCGGCTCGAAGACGTCGATCGCCGTGCGCGCACATCCGGCAATCGCAACCAGCGACGCCAGGCCCGCACACGCCAGCACGCTGCGACACCCGATCAAGCCTGAACCTCCGGCTGATAGGGATTCGCCGCTTCACGCTCCGACCCGTCACGATGCAGCAACGTATACGCCGCGGGCACGACAACGAGCGTCGTCAGCATCGAGCTCACCAGACCGCCGATCACCGCGCGGGCAAGCGGCGCCTGCGCGTCGGCGCCCTCGCCAATGCCCAGCGCCAGCGGCGTCAGGCCCAGGATCGTGGTCATGGACGTCATCAGGATCGGCCGCAAACGCCGTCGCCCGGCTTCCATCGCCGCTTCTCGCGTGGGCATCCCATCCCGCCGCAAGTGCCCCGCCTGATCGACGAGCAGAATGGCGTTGTTGACCACGATGCCTC
This sequence comes from Phycisphaerales bacterium, assembly GCA_040221175.1. Lineage (NCBI taxonomy): Bacteria > Pseudomonadati > Planctomycetota > Phycisphaerae > Phycisphaerales > Phycisphaerales bacterium. The sequence continues at coordinate 576,983 of JAVJVK010000004.1, read as the reverse complement.
CGAGCATGATGCACCCGATGTAGCTCTGCACGTTCAGCGTCGTGTTCGTGGCCAGCAGCATCAGCACCACGCCGATCGCCGCCAGCGGAACCGCCAGCATCACGATCAACGGATCCCGCAGGCTCTCGTACTGGCTCGCCAGCACCATGTACACCAGCACCAGCGCCAGGCCGAAGCTGATCAACAGCTCCCGCTGGCTCCTGCGCTGTTCCTCCACGTTGCCCGCCAGCGTGAACTCGTAGCCCGCCGGCCGGGGAATCTCGTCCAGGGCCGCCTCCAGATCCGCCGCCACCGATGCAGTGTCCCGTCCCGCGACGTCCGCGCTCACCGTGAACAATCGCTGCTGATCCTTCCGCTCGATCACCGATGGGCCGCGCCCCGGCTCGGTCGTCACCAGATTCCGCAGCGCAATGTCCTCCCCGGTCCGGCTCCGAACCATCAGGTCCAGAATCTCCTCGATCGACAGCGATCGCGCGTCCTGAAGTTGCACCAGGATGCGATAGCTCTGCCCACGAGGCCGAAACTCGCCCGCCTGGCTGCCCGCGACCGCCGTCTCAATCGCCTCGGCAATGTCGCGCGCGCTCACGCCCACGTCGGCCGCCTTCGCTCGATCGATCCGAAGCTCTTCTTGAAGCTGCCCCGCGTTCAGGCTCGTATCAACGTTCTCCAGCCCGTCGATCGTGCCCATCGCCTCAACGACGCGCTCGGTCAACGCGGCAAGCACGTCCAGCTCAAACCCCCGAACCTCGACCGTCAGCCCGTCGTCACCGCCCAGCAGGCGCTCCAGCAGAAACTGGCCCTGCGGCGCCCGCGTGCGGATCGTCATTCCCGGAATCGCGCCCTCCAGCCTCTCACGCAGATCATCGGCGATCTCCGTGTTCGATCGCTCCCGCTCGGTCGAGGGAACCAGCGACATCCGGATCTCGCCCTCGCTCCCATCATCGTCGCCCGTCTGCACGCTCGTCACCCACGCGACCTTCTCGGGCACCGCGTCCAGCACGATGTCTTCCATCAGCCGCGTCTGGCGATCGATCAGATCAAGCCGCGTACCGACGTCCATCTCTCCCGAGACGCGCACCTCGCCCTCGTCGCTCGGCGGCAGGAACTCTCGCCCCAGCACCGGCAGCGACGCCACGCTCGCGGCAAACACAACCGCCGCCCCAAGCAGCACGAGCACGCGGTGGTGCAGCACCCATCCAAGCGCCGTCTTGTAGCCGCCGTCGATTGCCCCGAACGCCCGGTCAGACCTCGCCTTCAGCCGCGAACGCCAATCGTCTCGCGCCGCCTGCTCGTTGGTCTGGAGCAGCCTGCTCGCCAGCATGGGCACGACGCTCAACGCAATCACCAGCGAGCACACCAGCGAGAACGCGATCACGTACGCCAATTCGCTGAAGAGCACGCCGCTCACGCCCTCCACGAAGATCAGCGGCAGGAAGATCACCAGCGTCGTAATCGTGCTGGCCAGGATGGCCGGCCCGACCTCGACCGACCCCAGCACCGCCGCCTTCCGGGGCGCCTCGCCCTGTTCCTGCTTGCGACGATAGATGTTCTCCAGCACCACGATCGAGCTGTCCACCATCATGCCGATGCCCAGGGCCAGCCCGCCCAGCGTCATCAGATTGATCGTGAATCCCGCCCCGTACATCAACGCAAACGTCGCGACGACCGAGATCGGAATCGCCAGCGAGATCACCAGCGTGCTCCGAAGGTTCCGCAGGAAGAACAGCAGCACGAGCACCGCCAACGCCCCGCCATACAGCACGCTGAACGCCACGTTGCGGATGCTCCGCTCGATGAAGTTGCCCTGGTTGATCACCGGCACCACCGTGATCTGCGGGAAGTCTTCGTTCACCCGCTCGATCTCGGCCAGCACGGCGTTGGCCACCTCCACCGTGTTCGCGTCGGCCTGCTTGCGCACCGCAAGCCGCATCCCCAGCTCGCCGTTCACGCGAATGTGCCGAGTCAGCCGCTCGTACGTGTCCTTCACGTCGGCAATCTGATCCAGCCGCACGGGCGCGCCATCGCGCACCGCCACCACCACCGCCCCGATCTCCTCGACATTCGCAAACTCCGCCGGCGCCCGAAGCGTCACCTCGTACTGCCCACGCTCGATCCGCCCGGCCGGCAGGTCCAGATTGGCCCCGCGGATCGCATCGAGAATTTCGTTCAAGGGAAGACCGAGCGCGCGCAGCCGCGCCGGGTCCAGTTCCACCCGAACCTCGCGGTTGTAGCCACCCCAGGGGTCGATCTGCGCCACGCCCGGAATCCGCGCAAACCGATACCGCACCTGCTCTTCCACCAGCGTCGTCAGCTCGATGGGGTCCAGCTCGCTGCCGATGCCCAAGAGCACCACCGGAAAGCTGTTCACGTCGAACTTGCGGATCTGCGGTCGATCTACCTCGTCGGGCAACTCGTTCAGTTCGTCTTCCAGCCGCGCCCGAACCTCCGTGGCCATCGTGTCGATGTCCGTGCCCCAGCCAAAGCGCACGCGAACCGAGCTCTCGCCCTCGCTGCTCTCGCTGGTCATCTCCTCCACGCCCGGCACCGTGGCCAGGATCTCCTCGACCACCTGCGTCACCAGGCGCTCCATTACCTCCGGGCTCGCCCCCTCGTAGTCGGTCGAGACCGAAAGCGTCGGACGCTCCACCTCCGGCAGCAGATCGATCCGCAGCCGCACCAGCGACACAGCGCCCAGCACGACGACGATCAGCGTCGCCATCACCGTAAACACCGGCCTGGCGACCGCGGCCTTCGGCAGGTTCACGACGCGCCCCCGGACACCGGCGTCGCCACCGGCGACTCGTCGCCCTCATCGGCCGCCACCCCGGTCCCGCCCGCATCACCGGGAATCGTGATCGCCGCGCCATCGCCCACCAGCTGCTGTCCAAGCGTTACGACGCGTTGGCCGCGCAGGGCTTCCGAAGGCTCGCCGAGCAACTCGACCCGCTCACCCTCGACCACCCCCAGCCGCACGGGCACCTGCGAAACCGTCATCGACGACTCGTCAACCACGAACACCACGTCGCGACCGTCCCGCTGGGTGATCGCCACCCGCGGCACGATCGTCGCCTCGTTTGCAACTTCCAGAACCACGTCCACCCGAACGAACATCCCCGGCTTCAGCCGCAGCCCCTCGTTGGGCACGCGCACCTCGATCCGCGCCTGCCGCGAGGCTTCGTCGAACACCGGCGCGATCCGCTCGATCTCGCCTTCCCACGTGTCACCCGAAAACGCATCGGCCGTCACGCCCACCCGCTGGCCAACCGCCAGCCGCCCATAGTCACGCTGGGTCGCGAAGAACACCGCCGTGATCGGGTCGAGCTCCACCACGCTCAGCAGCGGCGTGTTGGCGCCCACCGTGTCGCCTTCCTCGGCAAACCGTCGCGCCACCACCCGCGTGCCGTCGCCGCCCGCCCAGTCGGCGCGAATCGTCGCGTACCCCAGGCGAATCTCCGCCGCCTGCCGCGCCGCCCGCGCCCGTTCCACTTGCGCGCCCGCCACCGCCACCGCGCTGCGCGCCGCAAGCTCCGCCGCGCGCGCCTGGTCGAGCTGCGAATCGCTGGCAATCCCCCGGGCGTGTAGGTCCTCGGTCCGCTTCAGGTCGCGGGCGGCAATCTCCGCGGCGCTCTCCGCTTCGGTCAGCTGCGCCCGAGCCACTTCCATTTCAGCTTCGGCCTGCGCCGCCGCCTGCACGAACTCCGCATCGTCCAGCTTGGCGATCACGCCCCCGCGCTCCACCACGTCGCCCAGGTCCACCGGCAGGCTCACCACCGTGCCGGAGACCTTCGGCGCGATGGTCACCAGGGCCCGCGCCTCGAGCGTGGCGCTGAACGTCCGACGCCCCTCCAGCCGACCTACCTCCACCGGCGCAACCTCGACCGCCGCCGCGCGTGAACCTCCCCGAGAACCGCCCGGCCCCTCCGCCCCCGCGCGCAGCCACACCAGCCCGCCGATGCTCCCCATCGCAATCAGGCAGACCAGCACGATCGCAGCCGCCACCAGCGGCCGAACCCCGCCCCGGGCGTGCCGCGCCCCGACCGACCGCGTCGATCCACCAGATCCAGGCTGCTCAGGCATCGTCGGATCGTCCCCATCGGGGCACGCCGCCCCGGTCCGCAGTCACCGCCAACGCGAGCCCACCCCCGACAGCCGCCACGCACGCGCACGGCTCGCAAGTCCAGCCTAGCGCACGCCCGCGGCGATTCCCCTACTCCGCCCGCCGACCGAGGACAGGCCCGCCGTCCCGTACTCGATGTCCCGTACAGCTGCCGCTACCGCAGCGCCTCCAGCCACGCATCCGGAACGGCTCCAAACCCCCGAGCCGACCCATCAAACATCACCGCATGGCAACGCCCATCCGCCTTCCCGCCATGCCAATACCCGAGCCGCTGCGCCACGTGATCCGCCTGCCGGAAGTCGATCACGCTCGCCGTCCGCGTCGCCGGCGGCTGCCCCGGCCCAGCCGGCAATGGCGCCGCATCCACCAGCAACGGCACCTCCGCCGGCAAGCGCACCAGATCAAACCGGATGAACGTCGCCCGCGCGTCGTAATCCCCATCATCGCCCGGCAGCCCCGCCAGCCCCGTCGCGTTCATCGCGTACGTCCGCGTCATCCGCTCGCCCGTCTGCGCCTGGCACGCCGGGCACACCAGCACGCTCTCTTCCTCATAGATCTCACCGGGGTTCGATCCAGCCCGCCCCGCGCCACCCTTCGCCTCGGTCTGGACCACCAACGCCCAGTTCGGCACGCTCCCATACGGCTGCCCGATCGCCGGCCCGCGCCCGCCATACGTGTCCGCATACTGCTGGCAGATCAGGTGCGCCTGCCGCAAATTCGACAAGCACACCGCCGCCCGCCCCGCATCCCGCGCCCCCGCAAGCACCGGCAACAACACCCCCAGCAAGACCGCGACGATCGCAATCACCACCAGCACCTCGATGAGCGTGAACCCGCGCCGCATCAACCCTCCGCCTTCCGCCTCCGCCGCATCGCCCGAATCTCCGCCAGCCGCGCCGCCATCGCCGCCTCTTCCCCAGTCTCACCCGGTTCGTAATACCGCTTCGCAACCCCCAGATAATCCTGCCCCGTCAACCCCCCAGCCGCGTTGTGGCTGTACTCATACTTCTCCCCGCCCACCTCCTTGGTGCGCACGCCAGTAGCATCCCCAACCGAAAGCGGCGACGAATTCGGATCCCGCAGATACACCGGCACCGGCACCGTCCGCCCTTCCTTGACATCCGCGATCGCCGCATCGATCGCCTTGTACGCCGCGTTGCTCTTGGGCGCCAGCGCCAGATAGCACGCGCAATGCCCCAGCGTGATCCGCGCCTCGGGCAGACCGATCCGCTCCACGAGCTCCCACGCCGCCGCCGCGACCATCACCGCCCGCGGGTCCGCGTTCCCGACATCTTCACTCGCCAGAATCGCCAACCTTCGAGCAATAAACCGCGGGTCCTCCCCGCCCTCGAGCATCCGCGCAATCCAGTAGCACGCCGCGTCCGGATCGCTCCCCCGGATGCTCTTGATCATCGCCGACGCCGAGTCGTAGTGCTCGTCGTCCCCATACACCGCCGCCTTCTGCTGGATCGAATCTTCGGCCACCTGCCGATCGATGACGATGCGCTCGCCATCCTTCCCCGAGCTCAGAACCGCAACCTCCAGCGCCGTCAACGCCCGCCGCGCATCCCCATCACACTTCACCGCCCACACCCGCAGCGCATCCTCGTGCGCCTCGATGTCGACCTTCCCATACCCACGCTCGTCATCGCTCAGCGCCCGCCGCAACACCTCGACGATCTCGTCCTCAGTCAACGGCTCCAGCCGGAACAGCGTGCTCCGGCTGACCAAGGCCGCATTGCACGCAAACAGCGGGTTCTCTGTCGTCGCCCCGATCAGCGTCAGCACCCCGCGCTCCACGTCCTCCAGCAGCACGTCCTGCTGGCTGCGGCTGAACCGGTGCACCTCATCCAGAAACAGCACCGTCCGCGGCCCGCCATCCTCCAGCCGCGCCCGCGCGATGTCCGACACCTCCCGCACCCGCTTCACCCCGATCGACGCCGCGTTGGCCGCCTCGAAGTGCCGCCCCGAGTGCTCGGCGATCAGCCCAGCCAGCGTCGTCTTCCCGGTCCCCGGCGGCCCATGCAAAATCAGGCTCGTCAGCGCATCGGCCTCCAGCATCCGCCGCAGCAGCTTCCCCGGTCCCAAAATATGCTGCTGCCCGACGACTTCATCAATGGACCGAGGCCGCATCCTCGCCGCCGACGGCTCCACCCGCCGCCGCCGCTTCGCCCGCTCAGCCCCAAACAGATCGCTCATATCCGATCGTACGACCGCCTACGACCAGTCTGCCCGCCGAACCCGGACTCTCTCGGCGATGTATACCGGCAATCCCTTGTCCCACTCGAGTTGTCTTCGGCATATGCAAACCTACTACGACGATCGCCAACTCAGCCCGAACGTCAGCACCGGCATGCACCTAGACCTGTTCTGGTTGTCGCACACGAACAGCTATGTGTTCGCAAAGTGGCAATACGCGGACGTGATCGCGGTGTCCGAGAGCAGCCCAAGTCAGGTCAGTGTGCTCTTCCTTGGAGAACTCGAGTACGCGCCGACCCTGACGACCCGCACGCTGCACGGCTCCGCGGCAGTCGAACACGTGGCAACGATTGACACCAGTACTGCAAGTCTCTTGTCAGTGGTCCCAACCCCCGGCGTCACGAGCGTCTCCCAGGCCAACGCCCAGCACCTACTCGGCACGAGCAACTGGCGGTCAGTAGACGACTTTGTCGCCCGCGCACCATCAAGGCACGCGGCCATCGACACAGCCGTCATACTCACAGTTGTCGGAGTCCTCGTCCTTGCCGCGCTGCTCGCCGGCGCGATCACCCACAAGCGCGCCCGGCACATGAAGTCGAAAGCTCTTTAGATCAGCGCGGCGTGGGATGGAGGGCCTTCTCCGTCATCCCCTGTCCCCCCCCAGGGAGAGGGCCGGGGTGATGGTCCTTCTGGCGAGCCATGCCCTGGTCTTGCCACCCCACCACGCCCGCCCCCAACCCCCCATAACCCCCGCGCCCGCGCGACCGACGCGCCGCCGCTCGTGACCCCCGCCCATAACCCCCCGCGGCGCGGGGTCCGATAGAGAAACCGCCCTGGCGCCCCCAAGAAGAGTTCCCGCCGCGCCGAGAACTCCTCCCGGCACGCCGAGAATTCTTCCCGACGCGCCCGGAGCTCCTCCCGCCGCGTCCGGAGTTTCTCCCGACGCACCCGCAACGCCTCCCGGCACGCCGTCGGTGGCTCATGGCACGCCGTCGGCAACGCATGGCACACCGCCGGCCGCTCGCAGCGGGCCCGGCGCTTCCCAATAGCCGCCCGCCCCGGTCTCGCCCCGCTGGTCGGCCCGCCGCTCAGCACCCTTCCAGGTACGCATTGATAAACGCGAGATAGTCCATCACCGTGTGCCGACCGTCCCCGTCCAGGTCCGCCCGGGCCTCGCCGCGCGAGAAGGCGATCTCGAAGGCCACGAAGTCCGAGCCGGTCGTCTGGCAGTCGCCGGTGAAGTCGGCCACGCACGGCCCCGGCCGGCACGAGGCGATGTCCCACACCTCGACCGCGCCATCGCGCGCCACCACGTACATGAAGTGCCCGCCGGCGTTCGTCCGCCGCGAGGCGATGCCAGCGCGACGCCCGCCCGGCACGCGGCCGGTGTCGTAGATCGCCCGCGTGCACCCCGCGTCCTCCACGTCCACGATCGTGAACCCATCGCTGTCGGCCGAAACCACCATGATGTCCTGCGACAGCGCCATCTGGTGCGCCTGCCTGGGGGGCTCCACGCGCGAGCGCCGCGTGGGGCGCCTCGGATCGTCCAGCGTAAACGTGCTCAGCCCATACCCCGTGCCGTGCACGAACACGCGATCATCGTCGAGCAACACCTGGAACGTGCGGATGCCCGTCTCCTGGCGAGACACCATCACGCCCGCCGTCGGGTCGGTGATGTCGACCACGCCAAAGTCACCGAACTCATACGCCATGAACGCGAGAATGCGCTCGTCCGGGCCGATCATGAACGAGCCCACCTGCACGTCGTAGGCCTCGAACACGAACTCGAAGCTGCCCAGATACGCCGGGTCGCTCGGGTCGGCGATGTCGAACACCAGCAACCCGTCGAGCATGCCCGCCACGTACATCCGGTCCTCGTGCACGTCCACGCCGATCGGGCTGATGGGCGCGCCCTCGACCATCGAGACGTCCGAGACCTGCCGCATGGCCGCCGGGTCCGAGACGTCGTAGATCGTCACGCCGCCGCCGGTGCCCGCGCTGGCCACCAGCAGCAGGTCGCCGTGTAGCACCAGGTCATTGGCCCCAAAGCGCGAGGCGACGCGCCCGATCTCGACCGGCTCCAGCGGGTCGGAGATGTCGAAGGCCACCACGTGCAGGTCGACCGACGCCAGGTACAGCACGTCCCCGTCGATCAGCAGCTTCGCATAGTTCTGCCCAAGGTCGTGCGTGCCCAGCAGCACCGGCTCGCAGTCCTGCCCGGTCGCCCGTCCACCCGCCAGCGCCGCGACCAATGCCAGCAGCGCACACCATCCCCGCGTCCCGGTTCGCATCGCTCTCTCTCCAGTTTTCCGTACCGGCCACCCTTGGGCCTCGGCGGGGGGCCTCGGCGGGCCCGGCCGGCAGATCATACCCAAAATCCGCCCCCGCCCATGGCGATCTCTCCTTGCGAACCAGTCTCAATACCGCTAGACTCACCCGTGAGCCATACGAACACAGCCACCCAGACCACCGCCAAGGCCCCCGCCCGCGTCCGCCTCACCCAACTCACGCGAGGCCAGACCGGCCGCTTGGACGCCGCCGAATTCGCCGACGATTCGGCCGCCCACCTCACCGCCATGGGCCTCCGCCCGAGCTGCCAGCTCCGCGTCTGCAAGGCCGGCCAGCCCTGCATCGTCCACGTCGACGGCCACGCCGGCGGCTGCCGCATCGCCCTGAGCCGCGACCTGGCCGACAGCCTCTACGTGCTGCCGCACTGATTCTCTAGATAGGTCGCCATGCCCCCGGTCACGCTCCCTACCAACCCCGTCGGCGTGACCATCCCCAGGGTGCAAACCGCCGCACTGGTCGGCAACCCCAACGTCGGCAAATCAACACTCTTCAACGCCCTGGCCGGCCTCCGCCAGAAGACCGCCAACTTCCCCGGCACAACACAAGAAGCCCACCTGGCGCAGGTGCAAACACCGGGCGGCCCCGTCATGCTCGCCGACCTGCCCGGTGCCTACGGCCTCACACTCAACACCAACGAGTCACGCATCGCCAAGGGCGTGCTGACGGGCGACCAGTCCATCAAGGGCTTCCCAGACGGCCAGCCCGACGCCGTCGCCATCGTCGTCGACGCCACCAACGTGCCGCGCAACCTGCGCCTGGCCGGCGAGGTCATCGCGCTCGGCTTACCAACCATCGTCGTCGTCACCATGACCGACGCCGCCGCGCGCCAGGGCATCAAGATCGACGCCGAGAAGTTCGAGGCGGCGCTCGGCTGCCCGGTTGTCATCGCCTCGGGCAAGACCGGCAAGGGCGTGGCCGACGTGCTGCCCGCACTGGCGCGCGCAAGGGTTGCCGCCGGCCCGCTCAGCCCCAGCGATATCGACACGTGGGCCGACGTGGTCTACACGAAGGCCTGCACCGCCGATGTGCGCAAACACGACGCCGTCACCGACCGGCTCGACCTGGCTTTCACCCATCCGATCCTGGGCGTGGCCACCTTCGCCGCCATCATGACCGGCCTGTTCTGGGCGATCTTCAGTTTGGCGACGATCCCAATGGACGCGATCGAAGCTGGCTTCGGCTGGCTGGCGGGCGTGGTGAGCAGCACGTTGCCCGCCGGCGCGATCCGCGACCTGCTGGCCGACGGCGTGATCGCGGGTGTCGGCGGCACGCTGGTGTTCCTGCCGCAGATCGTGCTGCTGTTCTTCCTGATCGCGCTGCTGGAACAGACCGGCTACCTCGCGCGGGCGGCCTTTGTCATCGACCGGTTGCTCAAACCATTTGGCCTGCCGGGCCACGCCTTCGTGCCGCTCTTGAGCGGGCACGCGTGCGCGATCCCGGCGATCATGTCTGCGCGCGCGATTCCCGACTTCCGCCAGCGCGTGGCGACCATCCTGGCCATCCCCTTCATGAGCTGCTCGGCTCGCATCCCCGTGTACGTGCTGCTGACGCAGATTTTGTTCCCCGAGAGCACGATGCTGCAGGCCGTGGCGTTTACGGGCTGCTACGTGCTGGGCGCGCTGGCCGGCCTGTTCACCGCCATCCTCGCGAGGCGGACCATCCTGAGGGGCAAGAGTCCGGCCATGGCGCTCGAATTGCCGCGGTACCAGTGGCCGAGCTTGGTTAGCGCGACGAAGACCGCCGCCGCGCGCGGCTGGCTGTTCGTGCGAAAGGCCGGCACGGTAATCCTGGCGATCTCGGTGATCCTGTGGTGGCTCTCGGCCTATCCCAAACCGGCCGACCCCGACGATGCGCAGCGCGCCGCCGAGGTGAGCTTCCTGGGGCGCATCGGCGACGCCGTGCAGCCGGTGTTCGCGCCGATCGGCGCCGATCGGCAGTTGACCGTCGGCATCCTGGCCAGCTTTGCTGCGCGCGAGGTGTTCGTGAGCACGATGGCGGTTCAGATCGCCGGCACCGAGGACGCCGAGGACGAGGGCATCCGCGAGCAGCTGGCCACGGCGCAGCGCGATGATGGCAGTCGAGTGTTTACGCCGGCGACCAGTTGGGCGATGCTGGTGTTCTTCGTGCTGGCGATCCAGTGCCTGCCGACCTTGGTTGTCACGGCCAAGGAGGCCGGCGGGTGGAAGTGGGCCGCGCTCCAGGCGGGGTGGATGACGGGGGTTGCCTACGTTGCCGCGGCGATCGTGTACGGCGTGGCGAGCGCGATAGGCTGATTGGTGGGCTGAGCCGTGCCGTGGGGTGACTGGCAGTTCTGGGTGGTGACGCTGGCGGCGGCAGGGGCCATCGCGGTGATGGTGCGCGCGGTGCGGCCGGCCAAGCGCCCGAAGAAGCGCACCGGGCTGACGATCTCGGCGCCGAAGCGGTAGCTCTGGCTCGCAACTGAACCTAATGGGTGCTAACCTGTTGCCCTCATGCCCCCCTGGCTTTTCTGGCTCATCCTGGCGCTCGTGTTGTGGCTTGGCGTGGCCATGGCGGCCGGCCGGCTGCTGGGCGGGCCGCGCGGCGATGACGTGCTGGGGAACCTGGCGTACCACGTGATCCGCGGGTACGTGCGGCTGCGGCATCCGCCGCGGCTGGAGGGGCGGGAGAATATCCCCGAGTTCATCCCCGGCGGGGGGCTGGAGGGCGTGGGCCCCTTGATCGTGGTGGCCAACCACGCGTCGGGGGTCGATCCGCTGCTGGTCCAGTCGGTGCTGCCGTTCGAGCCCAGGTGGATGATGGCCGCCGACATGCGGCACCCGGCGGGGGAGTGGCTGTGGCGGTTTGGCCGGATCATCTTCGTGGATCGGGCCAACAGCGACCCGGCGGGGGTGCGGGAGGCGCTGCGGCACCTTTCGATCGGCGGGGTGCTGGGGTTGTTCCCCGAGGGTGGGATCGAGCGGAAGCCTCAGACCTTGCGGCCGTTCCAGGCCGGGGTCGGTTTGTTGATCCGCCGGAGCGGGGCTCGCGTGCTGCCGATCGTGATCGAGGACGCGGCGATGGCGCCGACGGCGTGGGGCGCCCTGGCGCGAACCAGCCGGCCCCGGATTCGCGTGATGCCCCCGATTGAGTATGGGCGTGAGCAGGGTCCCGGGGAGGTAGCAGCCGACCTTCAGGCCCGGTACGAGGCCTGGACCGGCTGGGGCGTCGAGGCGTGAGCGCTGTTTATTTCGTTCGTGGATTGGCGTGCGGATCGGATTGAGATTCTCGTCGAGCATGATCTGAAGTTATGGCAACGGCTTGCGGCGTCAAGCCGTTTCTCGTGGAGCGCCGGCAGGTTGCGCGCTTCGGTGGTGGTGGGTGCGAGTTTTTCGAGCGCGGAGGTCGCGGAGGAGGAATTCGTTGGAGCCTCGGGCGGCGTTCAATCGTGCCCGAATCGGGTGCTAAAGGGTTGAGATCGAATTGGAGTTGGGTGGGGGGCTTGCCGATACAGGTGGTGCAGGCGGTGGAAGCCGCTGGGATTAACGGCACTATCGGAGCTTGGCATGGCTGGAACGACCGAGAATCCTGGACTTAACGGCGAGCGGGGCGAGATTCGGCTGGCGTTGGATTCGTTGCCCGAGGCGACGCCGGGGTATGTGCGGATCATGGACTGGCTAGTCGAGAAGCTGGACGACATGGAGGATGCGCTGGGGGGGATGGAAGACGACCCCGAGAAGCTGTATGACCTGGCCGAGATCCTGTGCGAACTCGAGTCGATGATCGCGGAACTGGATGGCGGGCCGGAGGGGCCCGAGCCGGTGAGCGAGGACTTGATGGAGGCCGACCCGGCCACGCTGGACCCGCACACGCAGTATCGGGTGATGATGCAGGGCATGCGGAAGCTCGAGGCCGAGTTGGAGACGGTGCTGGAGTGTCCGCTTGGCGAGTGGGAGCGGCCCGAGCCTGTGGTGGAGGATGACGGCGAGCCGGTTCCGACGCCGCGGCGGTTTGGCGTGCAGATGTGGCAGAACGGTCAGTTGCAGATCGGGTTCGTGTGCTTTCCCGAGCGTGACGAGCACGACCAGGAAGCGGCGAAGCGTTCGGGCAAGCTGCCGATTCACTACGTGGTGCACCGCCGGATCGGGAAGGGTCGGTGGGAGTATCTGTGCGACATGGGCATGCCGTTCATTCGGGATGCAAGCCTGCCGCCGAACACGAAGCGCGTGCTGTATCGGGTGACCGCGCACCGGTTCGGGCGTTTCGGATTGCCGGGATTCGTCGCGGTGAGCTTCTCGGAGGATGGCACGACGACGCTGTGCGAGGAGAATCCGTCGCTGGTGGCGTGAGTCAGGCGCTTGCGTTGTCGGTCTCGCGCGGGTGCGTTTCGGCGATGCGCTCGTAGACCCTGGCGGCGGCGTGATGGAAGCCGGCGGGCTGGCCGGTGGCCTCGAGCGTGGAGGCGATTTCGAGCATTTCTCCGACGTAACGCCAGGCCTTGGGGCCGACGGCGTCGCTGGTGCGTTCGTATCGCCTGGCGATTTCCGGGGCGGAGTGCTCCCATTCGGATTGGAGGGCTTCGAGCACGCCAAGGCCTTCGGCTGCCTGGGCGGTGGCCATGAGCATGGCGGCGCTGCCTTTTGTCCATGCTGCGTAGACCATCTTGAGGGCGCTTGCGGTGAAGTCTCCCGGACCTGGCAGCACGGGCGCTTCGAAGGAGGAGCCTTCGAAGAGTGGGGCGACGTCGGCGGCCTTCTTGCCTGACAGGTAGAGCCGGCTGGTCTGGCCCTTGGCCGGTGGTGGTCCGATGATGCCGCCGTCGACGTAGGTTGCGCCGGATTGCTCGACGGTGGCCTTCACGGTGGCGGCGGTGGCGGGGCTGATGGCGTTTGCATCGACGTAAAGCCCCTGGAAGCCGACGGCTGCGACGTCTCGTGCGGTGGCGATGGCGGCGTGGGGCGGGACGATGCTGATGATGGTGTCGGCCCAGAGGCAGAGGTCGAGCAGCGAGCCGAACTCGCGGAGGCCTGAGGCGCGCAGGGTGGTTGCCTTGCTTCGGCCCTTGGCGCACCAGCCCACGCCGTGGTTGTTGGATGCCAGTGCGTGCGCGACGGCGGCGCCCATGGCGCCGGGATGCAGGACGCCGATGTTGCGTGGGGGTTTTGCGGTCATGGGAGCAGGCTATGGGTGCGCGGGCGCAAGACAAGGGCCCGTCAGGGTGTGCCTGCCGGGCCCGGTGGATCGTGAAGTGTTTCTCAGCGAGTGTTTGGTGTGGTCGCGCCGGGATTACTGTGGCAGCATCTGCTTGACGACGTTCTCGAGGCGCTCGCGGATGAGGGGCATGGCCTCGCCTTCCTTCATGTTCATCTGGTTGGCCCATGCGCTGAGGCGGACGCCGTGGGGGAAGTAGTTGCTGGTGCGCGTCATGGTGGCGCTGGTGCCGGTGCGCTGGCTGGTGGCGCCGCCGTCGGCGGCCCGGCCTGACCCGACGCCGGCGGTGGTGGTGCTGGAGGAATCGCTGTCGGCGAGGAGCTCGAACTCGATGGGATCGGGGCTGTACTCCTCGAGGACGAAGTCGGTGATGAGGGCCCACTCGCGGACCTTGGACGCGTTGGTCATGCCCAGGCCAACGAGGCCGCCCGCGGCTGCGCCGGTTGCGGCGCCCGCGGCCCAGCTGTCGGTTGCGCTTTCGACGAGGGCATAGGTGCCCACGCCGACGGCGGCGCCGCTGATCCAGCCCATGGCGCGTGCGGCGCTGGCGCCGCCGGACTCGGGTTCGACCTCGCCGAAGAAGCGGGTACGAGCGCGGAGGCGGTAGGTTGCTTCCTGGGGGTTGGAGACGAGCTGCCAGCCCTGGGCAGATGCGGCGTCCCGGAGGAGTTGGGTGAGGTCGACGTCGGCGTCGGAGATGTTCTGGTAGGAGATGTAGACGGTCTTGTCTTCGGGAGCGGGGGGCTCGAGCTGGGGCGGGGGGACGACCCAGACGGTGCCCGACTGGGCGCTGGCGTACTTGTTTGCGGTCATCTTGCCCAGGCCCCGGGCGGCGGCGGTGCAGCCGGAGGTGGTGGCCATGGCAAGCATGCCGGCGGCGAGGGTGGCCGCGAGCAGGATTGTGCGGGCGTTCTTGTGCATCTCGGACTCCTTCACGATGTTCCTGATTCCCGTCGGATCTGGCGGTTTCCCTTCGCAGGGTATCCCTAGGTGTGCCGGCGGGCGTGCCTCCTCGGCGCCGGCATGTTGGAGAGAGCGTGATCGGCTGGCGAGACGCGCAGGGGTGATTGGGGGTTGTCGGCTACTCTGGGGCGTGATCGGGGCGGTGACCAACGCGGTGTACCTGGGTGTGGCGGCGGCGACGGCGCCGTGGTGGGCCCGCAAGGCGCGCGGGGGCTGGGGTGAGCGTTTCGGGCGGATCGAGCCGCTGCCGGGCAAGGACGAGGATGGCCGGCCTCGGGTGATGCTGCACACGGTGTCGGTCGGGGAAACCAACGCGGTGCGGGCGTTGGTGCCGCTGCTGACGCCACGGGCGCGTGTGATCGTGACGGCGACGACGGATACGGGGCTGGCGCGGGCGCGGGAGTTGTATGGGGCCACGTGCGACGTGCGGCGGTATCCGCTGGACGCGACGTTTGCGGTGCGGCGATTTCTGGACGCGGTGCGGCCGGACGTGGTTGGGCTGGCGGAGCTGGAGTTGTGGCCGAACTTCGTGGCGGCGTGTCGGAAGCGGGGCGTGCCTGTGGCGGTGATCAATGGACGGATCAGCGAGCGTTCGTTTTCTGGGTATCGCAAGCTGCGGCCGGTGCTGAAGGGTGCGTTCGGATCTCTGGCCGCGGTGGGGGCCCAGGACGAGACGTATGCACGCCGGTTCGTTGCGATGGGCGTGCCGGCGGAGCGGGTGCGGGTGACGGGCAGCTTGAAGTGGGATTCGGCACCGGATCCGTACCCCGGCGACGTGTCTGATCGGGCGGCGGGGCTGGCGGCGGCGATGGGGATTGATCGGAGTCGGCCGGTGCTGGTGGCCGGTAGTACGGGTCCCGGGGAGGAGGCGCTGCTGGATGCGGCATGTCCGGACGGGGTGCAGCTGGTGTGCGCGCCGCGGAAGCCCGAGCGTTTCGACGAGGCGGCGGCGGCGTTGCCGGGGTGCGTTCGGCGTTCGGCGGGTGTTGCGAGTGGGGGAGATCGATTCCTGCTGGACACGCTGGGTGAGCTCGGGGCGGCGTACGAGCTGGCGGACGTGGTGGTGGTGGGGCGGAGCTTCGGGCCTGTGGATGGGCCGGTGCAGGGGAGCGACCCGATGGAGCCTGCGGCGCTTGGGCGGCCGGTGGTGACGGGGCCTGCCCATGCCAATTTTGCGACGGTGGTGGGCGTCCTGGGCGCGGCTGGCGCCTTGCGGGTGGTGGACGCGGCGGGGCTGCGCGGGGTGATTGAGGATTTGTTCGGGGATGGGGGCGTGCGGGATTCGATGTCGGCGGCGGCGCTGCAATGCGTGGCTGAGCAGCGGGGCGCGAGCGAGCGCCAGGCTTCGATGTTGCTGGAGTTGGCGGGGGTGGCCCTGGGGTGAGGGGGGCGGCTGCTGGGTTGGCGGATGCGGCTACACTAGCGGCGGATTGAGCAACAGTGCGACCCGGTCGGTCGTATGCTTGTGTGGGAGCGGCGGTTGGCGAGGACGCCATCGCGGACTCTGGCCGGGCAGCCCCGTCCGGCGGAGCGCTCCGAGCGGCCCTTGGGCATGAGTCCCTCGGGCCGCACACCATGGTTCGGTGTCGCAGCCGACCGTGCCCACCGACCCACCCGCGCGTCCCGGCCGAGCCTTGGCTGGGGCCAGTAGCCCCGAAGCGTCCCTATCGAGATGCCGTCACGCTATAGAGCGTCGCCGTTGGAGATTCCGATGCCCACGAGCCCATCCGTTCGCCGTCGCCTGACCGACCTGTTTCGCCTGGCTGGCGCCGCCACGCCTCGTCGTGGGGACGTTCCGACCATCGTGGAGGCGTTGGAGCCTCGCGTGCTGCTGTCTTCGACGGTGGAGCTTCCCGATGGGGTGGAGATTCGTCCGTGGAAGGGCGGCGAGGTTGCGGCGATCGAGGATTCGTGGATCGCGACGTTCGATCGCTCTGTCAATAAGGAAACGCTGACTGCCGAGTTCAGCAAGCTGGTGAACGAGCTTGGGATCGCGATCGACGGGTACATGCACCGCGGTACGCGGTTCGTCGAGTTCCTGACGCCTGATCCGCTGAACGAGGTGGCGATCGAGTGGATCCGGGGGCGGATGGGCAACCTGATCAACGTTGAGCCAAACGTTGCGTATGCGCCCCAGCGCGTGGCCAACGACCCGCTGAACGACGGCGCGTGGTGGATCGACAACGAGGGGCAACCCATCCCGGGCCAGCCGCAGGGCACGCCGGGCGCGGACATCAAGCTCGAGGAAGCGTGGGAGGTCACGACCGGTTCGAGCGGCGTGGTGATCGCGGTGGTTGATACGGGTGTGGAGTGGTACCACGAGGACCTTGCGGACAACATCTGGTCGAACGCGGGCGAGATTCCGGGTAACGGCATCGACGACGACGGAAACGGGTACATCGACGACGTTCGTGGCTGGGACTTCGGCACGGCGACCTTTGGCCCGGGCGGCACGGGCCAGTTCGGCGGCGACAACGACCCGGACGACACGGCGGTTGGTGGCGGTCACGGCACGGCGGTGGCCGGCACGATCGGTGCGGTCGGCAACAACGGCATCGGCATCGCGGGCGTGAACTGGGACGTCTCGATCCTGCCGATCAAGATCGCCAACGAGCAGGGCGCCCTGGTGGGTGGCGCGATCATCGCGGCCCACCAGTACCTGACCGGGCTGATCAACAGCGGCACGAACATCGTGGCGAGCAACAACAGCTACGGCGCGTTCGCGCCGACCTTCTTCGAGGAGTTCGAGGAGTTTGACTTCGAGCGTCAGGCGATCGAGGACTTCATCGCGGCGGGCGCGACGTTCGTGGCTTCGGCCGGCAACGACAGCAACGACAACGACGACTCGTTCACGGCGTATCCGGCGGCGTACAACCTGCCGGGCATCGTGTCGGTGGCGGCGACGAACAACCGCGACGAGTTGGCGGGCTTCTCGAACTTCGGCGAGACCACGGTGGACGTGGCGGCGCCGGGCGAGGCGATCCTGACCACGGCGGTGAACGGCCAGTACACGTACATCGACGGCACGAGCTTCTCGGGTCCGATCGTGGCGGGCATCGTCGGCCTGATGAAGACGGTGCGGCCTGATCTGACGCCCGAGCAGGTGGCCCAGGCCCTGATTGACTCGTCGGATCCGATTCCGGCGTTGCAGGACCGCGTGGTGGCCGATGGTCGCGTGAACGCGGCCCGGGCGTTGCAGATCATCACGACTGATGGCCCGCTGGTGCTGCAGGTGAGCCCTGGGCAGATCGCCGGTTCGCCGGTGAACCAGGTGCAGGTGTCGTTCAGCGAGCCGGTGCAATCGTTGCCGGCCGACATCCTGAGCCGGATCTCGCTGATCCGGGCTGGAGGGGATGGGAGCTTCTTCGACGGCAACGAGGTGACGGTGAACCTGTCGACCGCGACGCTGGACGCCTCGCGGACGGTGCTGACGCTGACGCCCGTTGGCTCGCTCAGCGCGATCGACGACTACCGGCTGACGATCGACAACACGGCGATTCGTGACGACGAGGGCAATTTCCTCAACGGCGATTCGACGAGCGGTGAGGACGAGATCTACGAGTTCGAGTTGATCCTGGCCCCGGGCATCGGCGAGCCGAACGACCGCCTGGCGACGGCGACGCCGGCGATCATTCCCGGCGGTGGTGACGGCACGGTCACGTTTGCCGGCCGGACGATTGGCGATGGCGTCTTCGGTGGGCTGGACGTGGACCTGTATCGCCTGGATCTTCCGCGTGGCGGCCTGATCTCGGCCCGCGTGCTGGCGCAGCAGCTTCCCACGCCCAGCACGCTGGACGGCGTGTTGCGATTGTTCGACGCGGCGGGCCAGGAACTGGCGATCAACGACCAGTTCTTCGGCAACGACCCGTTCATCGATTACTTCGTGCCCAGCGCGGGCGTGTACTACGTGGGCGTGAGCGGCTTCGGCAATGAGTCGTATCTGCCGCTGGTGCCGGCGAGCGGTCAGACGCAGTCTCGCGGCAACTATGACCTGCGGCTTGACGTGGCGCTCATCGGCGACGCAGACGTGAGCCGGGGGAACAGCTACGACGCACCGGGCCTGACGGTGCCGGATCAGAGCGTGCTGGTGGATTCGATTCTCGTGAGCGATTCTCGCGAGGTGCGCGATGTTAACGTGACGCTGGACATCAACCACAGCTTCGTGAGCGACCTGACGGTGGATCTGGTTGGCCCGCAGGGTCAGCAGGTGCGGCTGTTTGGCGGCATTGGCGCCGATGCGGACAACGTGCTTGGCGCGGTGTTCGACAGT
The DNA here is from genome assembly GCA_040221175.1 of Phycisphaerales bacterium. Lineage (NCBI taxonomy): Bacteria > Pseudomonadati > Planctomycetota > Phycisphaerae > Phycisphaerales > Phycisphaerales bacterium. Next base: position 557,916 of record JAVJVK010000004.1, on the reverse strand, counting down.
GATGCGACGCGGAGCATCTTGAGCGCGACGGCGGCGGATGCGCCGTTCACCGGCTCGTGGCGTCCTCAGGGCTCGCTGGACGTGTTCGACGGCGCGTCGGCGCAGGGCGTGTGGCAACTCGTGGTTCGCGACACGAAGGGCAACGACGTGGGCAGCCTGCTGGGCTGGACGCTGGACTTCGTGCTTGAGAACGACATCTTCGGTCCGTTTGAGTTGAACGACACGCTGACGACGGCGCGCTTGATCGAGCCTTCGCAGGGCACGGTGAACATCAACGCGTTCCTGGGTGACGGCGGCTTTGGGGTTCGTGACGTTGACCTGTATCAGTTCGAGGCGGCCGCGGGCAGCACGTTCTCGGTCGAGGCGACCTCTTCGGGCGTGGCGGACCTGGCGATTCGCCTGTTCGACGCCTCGGGCAATGAGCTGCAGTCGTCGAACCCGGCCGGCGAGCTGGACGCGGCGATCGAGGGCTTCGTGTTCGTCGACGGCGGCACGTACTACGTGGGCATCAGCGACTCGTCGCGTGCGGTGGCGCCGGGCGTGTACGACCCGACGGTGGTCGGCTCGGGCGCGGACGGCCAGTCAGTGGGCGCATACTCGCTGGAGGTTCAGCTGAACTCGGGCGTGAGCGACCCGGGCGTTTCGCTGTCGGGTGATCGCCTGTCGGCGGGCGTGTCGGCCAGCGGCGCGTGGGGCCTGGACGGGCTGGGCATCATGTTTGGAGGAGCCGAGTTCCTGGCCGGATTGAACGAAGGACGGCCGGCGTTCTTCGGCCTTGGCACCGATACCGGCGCGTTCGTGAACGATGGCGCGGGCAGCAGCCAGGACGTGCCGTTCAACGTGACCAGCCAGTCGACGCCGACGGTGAACCGCGTTGCGGTGAGCGGCGTGACCAACGGCTTCCTGGTGAACCGTGCGATCAGCTACGGCGCGGGCGACAACTTCATCGCCATCGACGTGTCGCTCACGAACACGACCGAGCGCCGCATCAGCGACGTGCTGTGGACCGAGGGCTTCAACCCCGATCAGAACTTGAGCACGACGGGCAGCCTGTTCACGATCAACGATGTGATCGATGGGCAGCCGATGGCGGTGGCTACGGGCAGCAACGGTCTGGCGATCGCCCTGGCGGCCGACCCGGCCGATGCGAGGGCGAACGCATTCTTTGCTTCGCTGTCGGCGGACGTGCGCAATCCGCAGAGCGTGCTGGATCGGATGGTGGCCGACCCCGACGGGCTGTCGGCCGATCTGACGATGGCGTTGAACTATGACATCGGCGACGTGGACCCGGGCCAGACCACGACGATGCGATACTTCATCTTCCTGAGCGAGCAGGGCCAGGAAGGCATCGCGGGCGACAACGGCCTGCAGGCGACGGCGACCAACACGCGTGCGGACGGCATGCGGATGGACACCGGGCTGCTGACGTACGACCCGACCTCGCCGGCGGACGACAGCGAGGGTCTGGCGGGCCTGGCGTATCGCCAGTACTACCCCGAGGGATTCGCCAACGATCGCGCGAGCACGTTCGTACCGCTGACGAACTTCACGAATACCGACGCCCGCGTGGTGGTGATCGTGCGGTACGAGGACCCGAGCATTCCGCTGCGGGACCAGGTGATCTTCGACGGCATGGTGGGCGCCAACACGCGCAGTCCCGACGCCCTGACCGTGACGACGCCCGAGCTGTACGCGATGGGCAGCGACACGAACGTGTTCAATCCGGTGACGGGCATGGCCGACGGCGTGTACAAGGACACGCCCTACGCGCTGGAGGTTCGCTCGTCGGTGCCGGTTGCGGCGACCATGAGCCACTTCGATTTTGGTTCGTCGACGGGTGAGGCGTTCAGCGGTGTCGCCAGCGAGACGTGGAGCTTCGGCAGCGTCTCGATCGGACAGGGCAGCAGCGACTTCGTGACGTTCCTGAACACCACGGGCAACACGACGAAGGTGAGCCTGTTCCTGTTCCCGCTGAGCGGGCAGGGCGGACAGGCCACGGAACTGGTGTACACGCTGGATGGCTACCGCCGCGGCGGTTGGAACTTCAATAACGAGCTTGCCAACGGCCAGCTGGCCGGTCGGATCACGCCGGGCGACTACGGCGTGTCGATCGTGGCGACCGAGCCGATCGTGGCGGCGTCGAGCAGCTTCGGCAACGGGGCGGGTTCGGCGAAGCTGGGCGAGGCGAACCTGGGTGCGACGCAGGGCGCCATTGCCGAGGGCCAGATCGGCCAGTCGAGCGAGAGCGAGACGATCAGCGTGTTCAACCCGTCGTCGTCGGCTGCGACGGTGACGCTGCAGTTCATCTTCCAGGATGGCGGCGCCATCCGGCAGACGGTGAACGTGGCGGCGGGCCGGGTGAGTTTGGTGAACGTTGCGGACATCGCGCTGTTCCCGACCGGCACGCCCTATGGCGTGTTCTACGAGAGCAGCCAGGCCGTGGTGGTCTCGAGCAGCACGCGTGGGCTTGGCGAGGCGTTGTCGAGCTCGACGGCCAACAACGCGCACAGCCTGTGGGGCTTCAGCGAGGGCTTCGCGCCGCTGCAGGGCGGTCAGGTGCGTGAGTACCTGCGGGTGTACAACCCGGGCCTGAGCGACACGCTGCTGGAGATCACGTTCCGATTCACCGATGGCAGCACGGAGACGTTCCGCCGGGTGGCGGGGGCGTCGCGGGTGAGCGAGTTCAACCTGCGGAACTTCATCAGCCAGTCGCGCTTCGATGCGGCCAGTGATGCCGGGGGCACGGGCGTGTTCTACGGCTTCACGGTGAAGAGCTCGACGGGCATCGTGGCCTACCAGGGCCGGACGGACAGCTTCTTCGACGGCTCGTTCGGCACCCTGGGCGTGCCGCTTGGCATCGAGAGCGGCATCTCCTAAGGCTCTGCACTTCGGATCAGATCCTGAAACCCGCGGCCGGTTGGTCGCGGGTTTCTTGTTGGAGTTGGGTGGATGCTTGCCGGATGGGTGTGGACGGCGTTGGATTTGGCATGAGGGCACTGGTGTACAGCACGCGGGCGTTCGATCGGCAGGCGCTGGAGGAAGCAAACGGGGGGCGACACGAGATGGAGTACGTGGAGGCGTCGCTGGGGGAAGTGACGGCCGACCTTGCGGGCGGATTCGACGCCGTGGTCATCTTCAGCCAGGACGATGCGTCGGCGGCCGTGCTGGAGAAGTTGAAGGCCTGCGGCGTTGGGCTCGTCGCGTTGCGGGCGGCGGGTTTTAACCAAGTGGATCTGGAGGCGGCCGAGCGGCTTGGGATCGCGGTGGCCCGGGTGCCGGCGTATTCGCCCGAGGCGGTGGCCGAGCACGCGGTGGGGCTGATGCTGTGCCTGAATCGCAAGATCCATCGTGCGTACAACCGCGTGCGCGAGCGGAACTTTGCGCTCGAGGGGCTGATGGGCTTTGACATGAAGGGCAAGACGGTCGGGGTCGTCGGGGCCGGGCGGATCGGGCTGGCGGCGTGTCGCATATTGCTTGGTTTTGGCTGCCGCGTGCTGGCGTACGACGTACAGCCGAGCGAGGAGGGGCGGTCGCTGGGCGTGGAGTTCGTTGATATGGACCGGCTGCTGCGCGAGAGCGACATCGTGACGCTGCATTGTCCGCTGACGCCGAAGACGCGGCACCTGATCGACGCGGAAGCACTCGGAAAGATGAAGGACGGAGCGATGCTGATCAACACGAGCCGTGGGGCGGTGGTGGATACGCGCGCGGTGATCGGTGCGATGAAGTCACGCCGGCTCGGGTCGCTGGGCATCGACGTGTACGAGGAGGAGGGGGACCTGTTCTTCAAGGATCTGTCGAGCGAGATCCTGGACGATGAGGTGTTCGCCCGGCTGCTGACGTTTCCGAACGTGTTGGTCACCGGCCACCAGGGCTTCTTCACGCGCGAGGCGCTGGCGAACATCGCCGAGACGACGATCGCGAATTTGACGGGTTTCGAGGATGGGAGCGTGCCGCGGGAGAACGTGGCGACGACGGCGATGGTTGCTTAGGTGGCGAGGTCTGCGCCACATTCGGGGCAGGTCTCGAGGCCTCGGGCGTCGTAGCCGCAGTGGGAGCAGTGGCCGGGCGGGTAGCGTTTGAGGAGGCGGTCTTTCCAGGCTTTGAGCCAGAGGTCGGTGCGGCCGTGGGCGAAGGCGAGGATGAGCGTGGCCAGCAGGGAGAGGGTGATGGCGTTGCGGTAGTAGCCGATGGGGATGGGGATGCGTTCGGAGGTTTTGCCTTGGGCGTACAAGCTCCGGATCTCTGCGAACTCAGAAGAAAACGCCGCAAGGTCGTGGGTGTGGGGGATCGACTGGGATCGCTCGATGAAGATCGCCATCATGCGGGAGGTCTGGTCGGGCGTCAATCTTGGATCGAATGAGTGAGACGTTTGTTTGTGCGTGATGTGATAGAGGCCGCGGAGTTCATTTCTTCGCCAGGCCGGGCGCCCGAGATAGTTCCATGATTGGTCGATACGACCACCTGGCTGATTTAAGTCGCCATACGTCAATTGTCCGGGGATGGGCGTAACGGTCTCCCAGATGAGCTCGATCTCGTTACCGCTTTGCATGTACATGCCTGGGAAGAAGCGAGGTGACACCATAACGCCGAACCACTTGCCGCTGAGGTGCTCGATAGTCGTCTTGATGGTTGACCCGCCGCGCCAGTAACCGCCGGGAATCGAGGCGTAGTCGGCGATGAGCATTGCGGAGATCAGGGCGATGGTCCCGGGATGCCCGAACCAGCGGGGGCGTGGGCCTCGCAGGCGGAATCGGGTTCGGGCGGTGGTCTTTGTGAGCATGGCTGCGGGCGTAGGAGCGCAAAGGGGGCGCTAAATGTGGTCGGTGCTTCCACCTGTATACGGCCAGAAGCGGTGCAGGGCTCGTATCTTTTTGGGATGAATGCGTCGATGCACTTGCCTGAAGTCTCCCGCCGCCAGTTCCTGCAGTCCGCCGCCGCGGTGACGCTGGGGTTCGGGGGGTTGCAGTCGCTGTTTGCGCGGGGGGCGATGGCGACGCCGGCGAGCGGGGATATTGGGCTTGGGTTCGGGCCATTGCGGTCCGATCCGCATGGGATTCTGGACCTGCCCGTAGGGTTTGCGTACCAAATCATCAGCTGCATCGGGCAGACCATGAGCGATGGGCTGCTGGTGCCGGGGCTGCCCGACGCGATGGGGACGTTCGAGGGGCCGGGCGGCACGACGATCATCGTGCGGAATCATGAGCTGGACCCGAGCAAGAAGAACGGCAGCCCGTTTGGGGAAGGGCAGCGACTGGCGGGACGGCTGCCGCGGGCAAAGTTTTATGACGCGGGGTTCGGCGAGTACCACAGCTACGGCGGCACGACGACGATCGTGTACGACACCAGGACGGGCACGGTGGAGAAGGAGTACCTGTCGCTGGCGGGGACGATCCGGAATTGTGCGGGCGGGCCGACGCCGTGGGGGACGTGGATTACGTGCGAGGAGACGGCAGAGCGTGCGAGCGATCGTTACGGCGAGAAGAAGATCTTCGAGAAGGATCACGGGTACAACTTTGAGGTGCCGGTGAGCGCGTCGCCCATGCTTGCCGATGCGGTGCCGTTGAAGGCGATGGGACGGTTCATGCACGAGGCGGTGTGCGTGCACCCGGATACGGGGATCGTGTACCAGACCGAGGATCGGCACGACGGTTTGATCTATCGGTTCGTTCCGAACACGCCGGGTAAGCTGCGCGACGGCGGGCGTTTGCAGGCGTTGTGCGTGAAGGGCCAGTTGAGCCTCGACACGCGGAACTGGGAGCGGCAGAAGGTCGCGATCGGCGAGCGGCTGGAAGTCCGGTGGATCGACATGGACGACGTCGAGAGCCCCGAGGACGACCTGCGGAAGCGTGGGTTCGCGAAGGGGGCGGCCCGGTTCGCTCGCGGCGAGGGCATGTGGTGGGGGGCGCTTGCCGACGACTCGCCGGCGTCGGCGTACTTCGCGTGCACGAGTGGGGGGCGGATCAACAAGGGGCAGATCTGGCGGTACACGCCGTCGCCCGTCGAGGGCTCGAGCGGTGAGGACAAGCAGCCGGGTGTGCTGGAATTGTTCATCGAGCCCAATGATGCGGGCCTGGTCGACAATGCCGACAATATTACGGTCGCGCCGTTTGGCGATCTTGTAATCTGCGAGGATGGGGCGGACGAGCAGTACCTGGTAGGCGTGACGCCGGAGGGGCGGATCTACAAGATCGGGCGGAATGCGCGGAGCAACAGCGAGTTCGCGGGCGCGTGCTTCAGCCCGGATGGCACGACGATGTTCGTGAACATCCAGACGGCGGGGCTGACGCTGGCGATCACCGGGCCGTGGGAGAGCCGGCGGGCGAGTTGATCACTTCTTGTCTCGGCGGTAGTCCTTCTTGCCTCGGTCGCGGGCCTTGCTCTTGCGGCTGCGTCGGGTGCCGCCAGGCATCTTCTTGAAGCCGGCGCCGTCGGCGTGTTCGAGTCCGCCGCCGCCTTCGCCGAGGGTGAGGCCTTCGACGCCCTTGGTGACGGCCTTGCCGGCGGCTCGGCTCTCGGCGTCGGCGACGAGGAGCTCGAGGCGACGCTTGGGCAGGTCGACGGCGCCGATCTGCACGCGGATGCGGTCGCCGAAGTTGAAGCTGCGTCCGGAGTTCTTGTCGACGAGGGCGCCGGTGTCGCGCACGGTGATCCACTTGGGCGCCTTGCCGCCGCGGGTGACGTCGCCGGGCAGGTCCTCGACCTTGATGAAGCCGTCGGCGAGGTACTTGTCGATCTGGATGAAGATGCCGCGGGTGTTGAGGCCGGTGACGACGCCGTCGAAGACCTCGCCGACCTTGTTCGACAGGAGTTGGAGGACGAGGAAGCTGCGGAGCTCGCGTTCGGCGTCGGCGGCGTTGGCCTCGGTGTCACTGATGTGTCGCCCGATGGTGACGAGTTCTTCCTGGGGGATGAAGGACTCGGCGTCGCTGAGCTTGCGGCCCAGGAGCTTCATTTCCTTCTCGCCCTTGGGGGGCTTCTGGCCGTTGGCGGTGAGGGCGAGGTAGTCCTGGAGGAGTCGGTGGGTGAGCAGGTCGGCGTATCGGCGGATGGGGCTGGTGAAGTGGGAGTAGGCGTCGCTGGCGAGCGCGAAGTGGCCGATGGGGGCGGGTGAGTACTCGGCCTTGGAGAGCGTGCGGAGGACGGCCATGTGGACCGCTCGGCCCGAGGCCTTGCCGCGGGTTGCGTCGAGGATGCTCTGGAGTTGCTCGCGGGTTGGGTTCTTGGGAAGGCTGTAGCCGGCGACCTTGGCGACCTTCTGGGCCTCTTCGGTGCCCGCGGGGGTTGGGGCGGGGTGGACGCGGCGCATGACCGGGACGTTCATGCGCTCGAAGAGGCGGGCGACGGCCTCGTTGGCCTCGACCATGAACATCTCGATGATGGTGTGGGTGAAGGCGTCGTCTTCGGGCTCGGCGTCGACGACGTGGCCGTTGTCGTCGTAGATGAGTTCGACGTCGGGCAGGTCGAGGTGGATCATGCCGGCGGCGCGGCGGCGTTCACGGATGGTGCGCGCGAGCTCGTCCATGAGCTTGACGGTGTTCTTGAGCTTGGGGGTGTACTCGGGCTCGGTGCGGGCGTGCTTCTTGGCTTCTTCTTCGTCGCCGTCGATGAGGGCCTGGGCTTCGAGGTAGGTCATGCGTTTGGCGCTGTTGATGATGGTCTGGGCGGCGCCGGTGCGGGTGACGCGGCCCGAGAGGTCGTAGTGGATGAAGATGCTCTTGGCGAAGCGCGGGACTTGCGGTTGCAGAGAGCAGATGCCGTTGCTCAGGATCTCGGGCAGCATCGGGATGACGTGGCGGGGCAGGTAGACGCTGTTGCCGCGCTCGCGGGCCTCGACGTCGAGCGGCGAGCCGGGGGCGATGAAGTGTGCGACGTCGGCGATGTGGATGCCCAGTTCCCAGCCGTTCTCGGTGCGCTTGACGCTGATGGCGTCGTCGTAGTCCTTGGCGTCTGGCGGGTCGATGGTGGTGATGTAGTCTTCGGTGAGGTCCAGGCGGTCGGGCAGGGCGCCGGGGCCTTCGCTCAGGAAGCGTGCGACGGCGTCGTCGAAGTAGCGCGTTGATTCGCGCGCCTGGTCGAGGCAGGCGTCGGGGAATTCGTCGGCGGGCAGGCCGTAGGCGGCGATGACGGCCTGGGTCTCGACGTCGGGCTGGCCGGCTTCGCCCAGCACGCGTGTGATGACGCCCTCGGCGAGGGCCTGGCCCTCGGGGTATTCGGTGAGGTCGATGATGACCTTGTCGCCCTCGTTAACGTATTTGCTATCGGCGTCGGTGATGACGACCGGGCCGATGGAGGTGTCGCCGTCGGGCATGGCCAGCCAGGTGGCGCCGCGCTTCTGCATGGTGGCGGCGTAGCTTGAGCGCTTGCGTTCGAGGATCTCGACGATGCTGGCGACGTACTGGGGGCCGAAGCCGCCGCGGCCGGAGGATTCGCGCTTGCGGTCTCGGCGGATCCTGGCTTTGACTCGGTCTCCCGAGAGGGCGCCCATGGTGTCGTCTGGGGGGACGAAGACGTCACCCTCGCGGACGCGGGTGAGGGGCTTGAAGAAGCCGAAGCCCTTGGGGTTTCGGTTGAAGGTTCCCTCGACCTCGCCGTCGGCGTCGCCGAAGCTGGGGAGCATGACCTGGCCGGCGTTGCTCATCGAGAGCAGTCCCTGGTCGACCAGGGCGTCGACGGCGGACTGGAACTGCTGGGGGTCTTCGGCCCTCAGGTCCTGGGCGAGCACCTCGACGGTGGAGGGGGCGTACTGGTCGTGCCCCACGTGGCGGAGGATGGCCTCTCGATACTTGAGGACGGCCTCGGTAGATGTCGACATGGCGGGCCCTCCTGGCCTGGAGCATGGTTCCGGGGAGGCGTGGTCGCTTCCCGTCAGGCCCCAACCATATCGACCCGCGGCGTGTTTCTCTGGGAATGGACGGCGGATGAATCGAGCTTCAGGCGGCCTTGCGGTCTTCGCCGCCGCTGGCCTCGAGGGCCCGGACCACCGACCAGAGTTCGTGGCTGAGGCTTTCCTTGCCCGACTTCTTGAGAGCCGGGCCCAGGGCCTTGCAGATCGAGCCGAAGTACCAGACGGCGAAGTCGCGGCCGCCCTTGAAGAGCGTCCATGCGTCCTCGCCCGAACTCTGGTAGCGTGCGAGCACGGCCCTTGCCGAGGCGACGGCGCCGCAGGTGGCGACGAGCAGGGCCGAGGCGTCGGCGACTTCCACGAGCTTGGCGTGGACGTTCGAGGGCTTGCCGCTTGGGCTCATGGGGACGGTGAGGAGTAGCTCGGCGCGTTCGAGCAGGTCGACGGCGGGTTCGCCGAAGCGGACCGACGCGTCCTTGCGATCGACGCACGGGGCGTTGGGATCGATGGTGTCCAGGAGGCCGGCGGCGACGGCTTCGTCCTCTCCGCCGCCGTGCTGGATGATGAGGGCGGCGGCGGCGAGCCTTTGGGCTGCGGCGGACGACGCCTGCATGGATGCGAAGGCGCCGCCGTCGAGGCTGAGGACGGCCTGCATGGCGGTGGCCAGGCCGACCTGGCCGGCGGTGGGCTTGGGCGCGGACGGGGGCGTTGGCTTCGGGTTGTTCTGGGGGTTGTTCTGGGGCTTTGGCTGCTGGCCCTTGTCGTTGTCGCCCTGTTGATCCATGGGGTCATCCTCCTGCGTGGCGTCGGGCTTGGCGTCTTCGGCCTGGTCGTCTTCGGTCTGGTCGTTGGCGGGCGGAGCGGTGGCGGCGGGGTCGCCCGCGGCTGCCTGTTTTGCTTCGTCGATCAGGACTTCGGCGTCGTCGAAGCTGTCGAGCTGATACGCGACCTCGTCGAAGGAGGCCGCCAGGAGATCGCCGACGGTGGTGATGCCCTTTCGGTTGAGGGTCATGACGACGGCGGGGGTCGCCGAACGAAGATGCGAGATGGGCGTGTCACACACCACGTTGGCTCCTGGGGGCATTCGGCTCTCCTTTGTGGCATCGGTCGACGCCGAGAGCAACTTTCGTTACGCGGGCTCTTGGTGTCAGTCGGGCGGTGAGGCCAACGCCGCGGGGCGCGTGCAAAACCGTGCTGCACGGATCGACCGTCGCAGCTTGCCAGGGTTGGCGGACGTGGGTTGTGGGGTGCTAGAGCTTTCCCGCGTAGACCGAGAACGAATCTCGGAAGGGCTTGGGCTGGCGATCGAAGTAGGCCTCCACGCGCTCCAGGGAGCTGGTGGAATCCTGGGCGCCCATGGTGGCCATGCCCTCGTCGAAGGGCAGGAGCCCGCCCAGGCCGACGAAGCTGGCGGCCTTTGCCTGGAGGGCGGCGATGTCGGCGGGGGCCCAGAGCGGGTGGACGCCCTTCTTGGCGTGGGGCACGTGCTCGTGGACGTATTCGAGCATGGCGGGCCAGGAGAGTCGCTCGGCGCCGACGAGGTTGAAGATCTCACCGATGGTCTCGTCGCGCTCGAGTGCATCGACGAAGTAGTTGGCCACGTCGGTGACAACGATGGGTTGCACCTCGGGATCGACGTAGGACACGCCGCCGAATGGCACGCGTTGCTCGGTCTCGGGGCGGCGGAAGTAGGGCATGCCGATCCAAGGGGCGATCTCGCCGCGGCTCCACTGGACCATCATCTGGGTGAACTCGCCGCCGGGGCCATGGATGAGCGATGGGCGGAAGATGGTCCAGTCCAGGTCGGAGGCTCGGACTTCCTGCTCGGCCTTGAACTTGGTCTTCTGGTACTGCGTGCGCGCCTCGTCGTCGACGCCCAGGGCGGACATGTGGAGGTATCGGCGAACCCCGGCCCGCTGGCAGGCCTTGACGATGCTGCGGGTTCCCTCGACGTGGAGGGCGTCGAAGCGCTTGTTCTTCGTCTCGCGGATGATGCCCACCAGATGGATGGCCGCCGTGCAACCACGGAGCAGTTCGGCCAGGGCGTCGGCGTCGTTGATGTCGCCCACGGTGACGGCGACGGCATCCCGGTCTCGCAGGTCGGCGATGTCCTTGTGCGAGTGGCTCAGGGCCCGGACCTTGTAGCCTCGATCGAGCAGGGCGCGGACGACGTGGCCGCCCACGAACCCGGTTGCCCCGGTGACGGCGACGGTGCCTTTGGCGCCATGGGAGCTGCCGTTGGTGTTCTGATCCATCTGTGCCGGTCTCCGAGCTTGCGTCTTGGTGGGTGGTTGCCGGGCTGAACAAAACTTGAAAATGCCGCCCCGGGCTGCCGAGGGCTACTAGCGTAGGGGCGTGGCGACCGAAAGTGCCGATCCATCGGGGGGTGCGTGCCTGCGTGTTGCGGGGCTGACGCACCAGTATGCCGGCCAAACGCGGGGGCTGGGCCCGGTGGACCTCGCGCTGCGGTCCGGGCGCGTAGTCGCGCTGGTGGGCTCGAACGGCGCGGGCAAATCGACGCTTCTGCGGCTGCTGGCGGGCGTGCTGACGCCGCGCCGGGGCTCGGTGGAACTGGCAGGCCGGCCGATCGGCCGTTGGAGCGAGGCGGAGCGGGCCAAGCGGCTGGCGTTGGCGCCGCAGCGAACGAGCCTGGCGTTTGCATTTACGGTGCGAGAGTACGTGGGCTTTGGGCCCTTTGCGGCCGGCCGGCGGGGCTCGGGCGAGGCGGTGGCGTGGGCGATGGAGGCCATGGACCTCACGCGGCATGCCGACGCGGCGCTTCCCAGGCTCAGCGTGGGCCAGCAGCAGCGTGCGACGATCGCACGGGCGCTAGCGCAGTTGGGGGCGGGTGACCTTACGGGGAAGGTGTTGCTGGCCGACGAGCCGGCGAGCTCGCTCGACACACGGCACGCCGGGCGGCTGATCGAGACGCTGCGGGAGTTGGCCGGACGCGGGCTCGCGGTGGTGGTGGCGGCGCATGACCTGCCGTGGGCGGCGTCGGTCGCCGATGGGGGGCTTGCGATCTCGGACGAGGGATCGGTCGTGGAAATGAGCGTGGCGGAGCTGGGAGATCCCTCGGCCCTGGAGGGTGTGTTCGGCGCGGCGTTCGAGCGGTTCCGCAGCGAGGATGGCGGTCGCGTGGTGGCTCTCCCCCGCATGGCGTCTTCGGAGCGGGCTGTCGACTAGGGTTGATTCATGTGGCAATGGGTCCAGAGCAACTTTGGCATCATCATCATCGCGATCTCGTTCGGGATCTCGGGCCTTGGTTGGCTGATGCAGCAGTTGAAGCAGGCCCAGGAAAAGAAGCAGGCTGAGCAGGCGCGGCAGAAGGCCAAGCTCGAGGCGCTGCGGACCGGACGCGTCGAGGCGCCGCCGCAATCCGAGAGGAGCGGTCGGCCTCGCCAGCAAGCCGAGCAGACGCAGCGCGAGCGGTTGGAGGAATTGGCCCGGCGTCGGCAGGAAGAGCAACGCCAGCGTGCGTCGACCAAGCGGCAGGATCTCGAGGAGCAGTTGCGGCGGCGCCGCGAGGCCATCGAGGCCCAGCGCCGCCGGCAGCAGGAGCAGCACCAGCAGCGTCAGCAGGGGCCGCAGCGCCCCCAGGCGCGGCCGCAGCAGTCGGGTCAGTCGCAGCCGGCACGCGGCGCCACGCAGCGATCTTCGAGCCGTGGCGACCAGCGCGATCGTCCGCGGCCTATTCCGGCCGGTCGGCCCGTCGAGCCAACGCGTGCGCCGGTGCAGGCGACGGTTATTACCGACGTGATCGAGGCGCAACGTCAGCAGGAAGACAGGCCGGTGGAGGCGCCCATTGCGGTGGGCGGGCGCCGCCGGGGAACGCCCCTGATGGCGATGGGCATCGATCTGAAGAAGGCCGTGATCATGCGAGAGATCTTCGATCGGCCCGTGGGATTTCGCCCGCCGGGTGACGGGCAATTCTGAGTCGCGTGCCGATCAACGCTCGTCGATGAACTCGATGACTTCGAATTGCTCTTCCCGGCCGTCGACGCGAACGCCGAGGAAGGTGATGCGTTCGCGCATGGTTTCGCGGACGACGCCGCGGTTCTCGACGGCGGTGCTCTCGTAGCGCTGTCGCACCTTGGCTGCGCCGAAGTCGAGCAGCAGCACGTGCGTCATGCGCTGGGCGGGAACGGTGTTGCCATCGATGGTCCATGTTGTTGGCTCGATGGCGAAGAACGTGCGTGAGGCGGTACCGGTGCGGCTGGGGCGTGCGTCGGCGGCGGGAGAGAGGCCCTCGTAGAGCGCGACGTCGGATTCTTCGACGGCGGGGGGCGTCTGGCCCGCAGCGGGCATGAGGGGCAGGGGGGGCTCAAAAACGGCGGTTTCGTTGCGATCCGGGTTGGAGATGCTGGTGGTCGCCGGGCGGCCATCGGGCAGCCTGACGACGGCGATCGTTGTGGGCGGCTCGCCGATAGTGACGGTCCACCGGCCGTTACGCTCGGCAGTGACGCGTGTCGGTTGGTCGCCATCGCGGGTGCTGCGCACGGTGGTGTAGGGGCCGGGCACGTAGAACCACTGGGACTGGAGGTCGCCCAGCGAGCCCGTGGCGATCGGGGTGGGGGCGCATGCGGTGGCGCACACGGCGGCGGCGAGGCCGATAGCATGGGCCATGACGCGGAGTCTGGCGAGTCTTGGGGCGATGTGTGGTCTGCTGCTGCTGATGGGTGGCTGCCAGGGGACTGGCGTGCAGTTTGGTGAGGACAGCATCGTCAACAAGATCTTTGCCACGACACAGGTTAACCCGGCCGAGTTGGCCAGGGATCCATACGACCCCGACGCTCGGTATCGCGGCACGGTCAGGCTGACGATGGAGTTGCTCGAGCCCGACGAGCGGATCCTGGCGATCTTCCGGGACAACCTGCAGGACGAATACGCCGCGGTGCGGGCGGCCGCGGCCCGTGGGTTGGGAATCCATGGCGTGGCCGCGGACGGGGCGTTGCTTGCCCGTGCTCTGGATGATCCCGAGCCGATGGTGCGTCGCGCGGCGGCCATCGGCTTGCAGCGGATCCACGAGCCCTCGGCGACGGGGCGGCTGCTCGAACTCATCGATCCGGAGAACGAGCCCGATCAGAACGTGCGCGTGGAGGCGGCGATCGCACTCGGGCAGTACCCCCAGAGCGACGTGGTGACGGGGCTGCTGACCTCGCTGCGGTCCGATACCGAGCAGAGCCTGGCGGTGCACGCGGCGGTGGTGCGATCGCTCGAATTGCTGACCGGGCAGGACTTCGGGCTGGATTTCATCGCGTGGCAGCGTTGGATCGATCAGAATGGCTCGTGGTTCGCGGACCAGCAGACGTACGTCTATCCGGTCTTCACAAGGTCTCGGGCCTGGTGGGAATATCTGCCCTGGATGCCCTTGCCGCCGACGGAGACCAGTTCGACGCCGGTTGGTTTGACCCGCACGCCCCGGTAGGCCGATGACCCCTGCGTAGCCCCGGGAGCCTTTCTTGGACGCGATCGTCGCCCGCCAGCATCAACCCGTCGTCGGTTCCTGGTCGCCGCCCTCGTGCAACGCGGGCGAGGCGCTCGTGCGTGTGCGTCTGGCGGGCGACGTCCCTGCCTCGGTTTCATCGGCCGCCGCTGGCGCACCGGACGGCTCGGTGCTGGGGCGAGATCTCGTCGGCGTGGTGAGCGAGGTGGGCGAGGATGCGCCCGCGGGCGTGCGTGAGCGATTGCTCAAGTCTCGGGTGGTTTGCTCGCCCACGGTTGCCTGCGGCACGTGCGACATGTGCCGAGCGGGCGTGAGCCAGCACTGCCGCGAGGGCGGCACGCTGGGCAGCGACGGCGTGCCGGGCAGCATGGCGGCGGTGGTGGCCGTCCCTTGGCGGAATCTCACGCTGGTGCCCGAGGGGCTGGCGGACGATCAGGCGTTGCTCGCCGGGCCGCTTTCGAGGGCCTTGCATGCTGCTCGCATGATCCGCATGGAGGGCAAGGTGTACGTCACGGTGCTGGGGGACAACCTTGCGGCGTTGCTGGCCGTGCAGACCATCGCCAAGCTGAACGCCACGGTTCGGCTGCTGGGCTGGCGTCCCGAGGCGTTTGGACGCGCCGAGAAGTGGGGCGTTCGGCATCGCCACGCCGACGAGGTTGGGCGGCGTCGCGATCAGACGGTGGTGGTGGATTGCGTCGGCAGCGAGGCGTCCATGGACCTGGCGCTGGGGATGCTGCGGCCCCGGGGCACGTTCATCCTGGCGGCCCAGCCGCAGGCAGGGGCCCGGGTTGACCTGACGCCGGTGGTAGCCGGTGAGTTGGAGGTCATCGGGGCGAGCTTTGGCTCGGTGGCCGATGCGCTGCCGCTGCTAGCCTCGGGCGAGGTCCAGACGACGGGCCTGGTCGAGGTACGGACACGGCCCAGCGAGGCTCCGCGGCTGCTTTCCCGGCCCGAGCTTCTGTACGTGGCGGTGGAGTTCTAACATTCGGGCATGCGTGCTACCGCGACCCGTGAACCGCTGAAGCAGTACGACGCCGTGCCGACGACGCCCGGGCGCATCGCGTTGTTGTTCGCGTGTGCGGGGCTGATGACGTTTGGCTTGTTGAGCCCGGTTGCCTTGCTGGTGTCGATCATCGCGCTTGCGAAGAAGCCCGACTGGTTTGGCTTCTTCGCGTTCGTGCTGAGTGGCCTGGCGGTGGCCGTGCTGGTCGACGTGATCTTCTTCGGCGGCGTGCTGTTGCTGCTGCTGATGAGCGTGTTCGGATAGACCAACGGCTAGGCGGCCTCGGGCATGAACGAGACCAGGCCTGCCATGGTGGCCGCCAGCAGCACGCCCGCGAGCACGATGCGGTACCAACCGAAGAGCGCCAGGCCGTGCTTGTTCAGGAAGCCCACGAGCCACTTCACGGCGAGCATGGCTGAGATCGTCGAGACGACGATGCCCAGGATGAGGGCGGGCCAGCCGATGACGTCGATCATGGTGGGCGAGCCGTCGTCGCGGGTCAGGTCCTTGAAGAGCGTGAGCACGCAGGCGCCGCCGAGGGTTGGCAGGCCCAGGAGGAAGCTGAATTCGGCCGCATCCCTGGGCTTGAGGCCTACGAGCACGCCGCCGGTTATGGTCATCATCGAGCGGCTGGTGCCCGGAACCATGGCCACGCATTGCAGCAGGCCGACAATGAACGCGCGGAACGGACGGAGTTCGTCGAGCGTCATGCCGCGCTCTTCGCGGCGGCGCGGTGCGACCACGGCCTTGTCGAGCGCGATCATGTAGATGCCGCCGATGGCGAGCATCGCGAGCACGACCGTGGCGCTGAAGAGGTGGGCCTCGATCCACTCGTTGAAGGCCAGCCCCAGCGCCGCGGCTGGAAGGAAAGCGACGAGTATGTTAACCGCCAGGCGGAGGCCGTCGGCGTCTTTGCCGAGCAGGCCCTTGATCATCTGCCAGACGCGCTGGCGGTAGAGGCCCAGGACGGCGAGGATGGCGCCGCCCTGGATGACGATGTTGAATGCGTTGACGGCCTGGTGGCCCTCGGGGGTGTCGCTGAGGCCCATGAGGCCCGAGGCGAGGATGAGATGGCCCGTGGAGCTCACCGGCAGGTATTCGGTGATGCCCTCGACGATGCCGAGCACGATGGCTTGCCAGAGTTCCAAGTGCTCGACGCTCCTTCGCGGATACGGGTCAGGTCCGATACGCCTTGCCGGTTGCTTCGTTCGGCGGCGTGCAGATTAGCCATCGGGTGACGGGCGGCCCAGAATGAGCCCGTGACGAGTGCTGCTGGCCCCGAATTCATCCCAGTCCACGATCTCTCGCACCCTGAGCTGGAGCCCTATCGCGACCAGAAGGACGCATGGCTGCGCGTGCAGCGGGATGGAGGTACGGGGCTGGGCGGGCTGTTCATTGCCGAGGGCGAGATCGTGGCACGGGAGTTGTTCGCGTCCTCGTTCATGGTTCGTTCGGTTCTAATCACGCCCACGCGGCTGCTCTCGATGCGGGTCGCAATCGATCGGTTGCCAGAAGGGACGCCGGTGTTCGTGGCCGATCGGGGCGTGGCCGAGGGGATCGTGGGGTTCGACATGCATCGGGGTGTGCTGGCGATCGGCGAGCGGGGCGAGGCGGCATCGTGGGAGGAGGTTGTTCGGGCGGCTCCGTGCGTGCTGGTGCTCGAGGGGCTGAGCAACCACGACAACGTGGGATCGCTGTATCGGAGCCTGTCGGCATTGGCGCCGGTGGGGTCGGCGGTGCTACTCGGGCCGGGGTGTGCGGACCCGTTTTACCGCAAGAGCCTGCGGGTGTCGATGGGGCACGTGCTGCGGGTGCCGACGGCGCGGGCCGCTGATTGGCCCGGGGACCTCGATCGGCTGGTCTCGATGGGGCTGCGGACGCTGGCGCTCACGCCGGACGCGGGGGCGAGGCCACTGGGTGGGGTTGAATTGCGGTGTCCGCCGGATCGCCTGGCAATGCTTCTGGGGGCCGAGGGGCCCGGGCTGAGCGAGGCCGCGATGGCGACGGCGGAGCATCGGGTGCGCATCGCGATGAACGAGGGCGTCGATTCGCTGAATGTTGGGGTGTCGGCGGCGATCGTTCTCGCGACGCTCTGCGAGGCAGGGGCCGGATAAGGGGAACATTTGGCCGTCTGCAGCGTCAATAGAGAGAGTGGGCCCGCGATGCGGTTGCAACGAGGCCCGGCCGAGCGTGGTATCCTGCGGCGAGGGCCCGGATCTCGGGTCGTGTTTGGCTGTGGATGGCTCTGGCAAAGAACGCAACGAGAACAGACTGGCGTCGGGACGGCGCAGAGGGCAGCACGTATGCGAGGGATTCTGACGGCAACGATCGTGGCGCTGGCGGCCAGTGCCGGCTTGGCGCAGAGCGAGCAGATCATCCGCGAGGGTTCGGGCGAGCGGCGCGAAGCGCTGAACGCGATGGAACTCAGCACGTTCGACAAGTCGCTGCTGGGCGGATTGACCGACTGGGTGGGTGAGCCGCTGACGGCCGACGACCTGGACGGCAAACCGGTGCTCATCCTGACGTGGGCCAGCTGGCACTCGGGGTCGACCGCTTCGGCCCGCGCTGCTGAATTGATGGCCAAGCGTTTTGCAGACCAGGGGCTGGTCGTGATCGGCGTGCACTCGGACGAGGGCTACGACACCGCGGCGCAGACCGCCGAGCGTCTGCGATTGAGCTACCCGATTGCGCGTGATGCGGGCTCGAAGTTCCGCGAAGCGATCAAGGCCGACATGGATCCCAACTTCTACGTGGTTGATCGGGCCGGCCAGATCCGCTTTGCGGATATCGAGCGCGGCAGCGTGCGCGACGCGGTGCAGTTGGTGAGCCAGGAGACACGCGAGGTCGCGGCGCAGGCGGCGTCCCGTCGCGCTGAGCCGGAGCGACCGACGACCCGCGTGATCGGCCGCGTGGCGCAGAACGATGCGGCAGACATTCCCAACTGGGACATTCCGCCGCAGGACGCGCTGCTGTACCAGGACGCGAACTGGCCGGCGCGTTGGCGTGCGGCCGAGGAAGCGCAGAACGCGGACTTTGACAACCGCGGCCAGACGGCGCTGCCCATCGTGGATTTCAACACCGACCTTGTGACGTGGGTGACGCCCAAGCCCAACATGGACGGTCGCGTGCGCGTGGTGTATTACTGGGCCCACACGGTGCCGTCGAGCTACGAGCGCGTGCAGCCGCTGATGGACGAGTTGCAGCGTCGGCACGGCCGGGACATCGTCGTGATCGGCATGTCGATTCCGTGGGTCGCGGTCGATCGCGAGGAGGTACGTCGCAACCGCGGCGTGATCGACGAGGCGATCGAGCGGTATGGCCGGACGCTGGCGAACATCACCAATCGCACGCAGATCAAGCACACGATCGCGCTCGACAAGGATTTGGAACTGCTGACGTCGTCCCTGGGCAAGGAGGTGTACGGCGGTGGTGATCGCATCCTGGAGACCATCCGAGACCTGCACGTGCCGTTCGTGGTGCTCTACAGCACCGACAACTCGGTGCGTTGGATGGGCCACCCGCTGGACGACCGCTTCGAGGTGGCGCTGAACCGCATGGTGGAGGTCGATCCGGCGGTGCAGATCCGGCGGCAGCGCGACGAGGCATACCTCTCGCGTCAGAACCGTCGATAGGCCCGATGGACAACGGCACGAGTTGGCCGCGGCTGCACGTGGTGCTCCACGAGCCGGAGATCCCCAATAACACCGGCAGCATCGGCCGCACCTGTCTTGCGATGGGTGCGGCCTTGCATCTCATCGAGCCGCTGGGCTTCGATCTCGATGAGAAGGCGTTGCGGCGGGCGGGCCTGGACTACTGGCCTCGGCTAAACCCGACGGTGCACCGGAACTGGCATGCGTACCTGGAGGCCTACCCGGAGGCCCGGCGGTGGTACTTCACCGCCCGCCGGGGCAGGCCGCACTTCGAGGCGCATTTCGAGGCGGGGGACCACTTGGTGTTCGGCAAGGAGACGCGGGGCCTGCCGGCGGAGTTGCTGGAGGGTCAGGACGCGTGGCGGGTTGGCATCCCGCTGCGGGAGGGCGAGCGGAGCTTGAACCTGTCGACCGCGGTGGCCGTGGGCTTGGGCGAGGCGCTGCGACAGATGGTGGTGGATGGTCGTTTGGGTCTTGTGGGGTGCTTGCATTTACCCAGGTAGGCGTCGCTGGAGCGGCAAATGTTGCAAATTTGCAACGATTCGGTGTGGGCCTCAGAACAAACAAGTGTGCTCAACGTATAGCTTTATGTGGACCGCCCCGGCAGGGAACGCGACGCCGGGGGCCGCCCAGGAAGGGCCGGATCCACACGCATCTCTCTCTCCTCCTCCGGTGTACCACACGTCATTGGACGTGTGGTACACTGTTTTATGGCTGAGCGATTTCGTCGATGGTCCGGGGTGGGGAAGGCTTGGCTGCTGCTGGTCGCGGCCGGGGGTGCGGCGATGCTGTCCGGCTGTCGCGAGCCGCTGATTACCGAGAACCAGATTCGCAGCCCGTTCCACCGCTACGACCGGGTCCGCAATCAGGACGCGGACACCTTTGTTCGCGACGAGTTCGGCCGGCCCCGGCCGAACGTTGCGGCCCGCCTGGCGCCCAAGTGAGCCCATAACCTCCGCAATCGTTGCGTTTGGAACGTTCTGGCGATAATCGGACGCAAATAAACGAAGAGGAGCTTCGGTCTTTTCCGATGCATTGATGCTCTTCGATGCGCTACGCTCGCATCGCTCGAACGACCTCCGGATGGACCCGGCAATGACGATGGTTGGCAGGCTGCCACGCAATTCGAGTCGCTCGATGGGACAGGCCGTTGTTTCGGCTTTGCTGCGTTCGCGTCGGGGCATGGTCCTGACGAGTTTTGCGGGGTCGATGGTGGTGCTCGCGTCACTGCTGGTGCTGGTCGAGGGCCAGCGGTCGCCCGGGGTGGGCGGGCGGAGCATCGCACCGCTCGCGGCGTCGGCGGCGAGCGTGCCGCTCGAGGCGATCACCGAGCCTCCGGTGGGTCTGGATGAGAGCCGTTGGACCCGCATCGTGATCCACCACAGCCGGTCTCGTCACGGAGATGCGGCCCAGTTGGCTCGGGCGCACCAGTCGATGGGGTTGGCCGGGCTGGGCTATCACTTCGTAATCGGCAACGGCCGGGGCATGGCCGACGGCGAACTGCACGTGGCCGAGCGTTGGCTGCGTCAGCAGCCCGGGGCGCACGTGGCTGGTCCGGATAGCCTGGCGTACAACCGCGATTCGATCGGCGTGTGCCTGATCGGCGATGGTCGCCAGGAAGCCTTCGGCCGGGCGCAGATGGATCGTCTGGTGGCGGCCGTATCGACGCTGGCGAGGGAACTGGATATCCCTAGCAACCGCATCCTGCTTCACGAGGACGTGGCCGGTGTGGATGATCCGGGTCCGTATTTCCCTCGCGAGAGCTTCTACCGGCGTCTGGCCGAGG
The DNA here is from genome assembly GCA_040221175.1 of Phycisphaerales bacterium. Taxonomy (NCBI): domain Bacteria; kingdom Pseudomonadati; phylum Planctomycetota; class Phycisphaerae; order Phycisphaerales; species Phycisphaerales bacterium. Next base: position 537,186 of record JAVJVK010000004.1, on the reverse strand, counting down.
CCGGCGTGCCAGTCCGGTAGCGGCCGTCGTGGCGCCTGGGCGGTGCCGGCGCATGCAACCGAGCCGGATCCAATCCGAACAAGTCTTCAAGCCGCGACGTTCCCCACCGCGGCCGGGCGTCCGTGAGTCGATTCGACGAGCCACGCTCGCGGGAAGATGGAACAATCGAGCATGCAAGCCCCTGCGGGGGTGGGCGTTGGGGCCAGCCGTACGGCGTCGGCGCGTCCGAGAGTCGGTGGGTCTGGCGGCTTGGAGGCGTTGGGCCCGGATGGAGCGAATCCTGGGCCGCGACGGGCCGATAGACCGGCTACCGTAGTCGCCCGTTTGGACGCCTTTGTCAGGGATTGGTCATCGGGGCGTTCGGGGTTTTCGGAAATCGGTTCCCGTGATTTGGCGGGACCCATCAGGGGTCGGGAGGAGCAGTCACCGGTGGAGCCGCTTCCCAAGGGTGAGGTCATTGAGGGCCATCGGATTCTCGACGAACTCGGTCGCGGGGCCGCGTCGATTATCTATTTGGCCCAGGACGAGAAGACCAAGCAGATCTACGCCCTCAAGCACGTCAAGCGCGAGACGCCCAAGGACCAGCGGTTCCTGGAGCAGGCGGAGTATGAGTACAAGGTGGCCAGCAAGCTGGACCACCCGAACATCCGCAAGATCCGACGGATGATGAAGCGCAAGCACCTGCTGAAGGTGAAGGACCTGTTCCTGGTGATGGAACTAGTTGACGGCGTGGCGATGGATCAGAAGCCCCCGAAGACCTTCGACGATGCGCTGGACGTATTCCATCAGGTGGCCCTGGCGCTGGCGCACATGCACGAGCGTGGATTCGTGCACGCGGACATGAAGCCCAACAACGTGGTGGTGTCGCCCGATGGGGTGGTGAAGATCATCGATCTGGGCCAGTCGTGCCCTACCGGGACTGTGAAGCCTCGCATCCAGGGCACGCCGGACTTCATTGCGCCCGAGCAGGTGCACCGCCGGGCGATTACGCCCAAGACGGATATCTACAACCTGGGCGCGACGATGTACGCCGTGCTGACCGACAAGCGGGTGCCTACGGCGCTGGCCGACGAGAATTCGCTGCTTGGGTCGCTGGACGACAGCATGATCGAGAAGCCCAAGCCGGCAATCGAATTGAACGAGCGGATCCACCCCAAGCTCAACGAGTTGATCATGCGGTGCGTGGAGGTCGACCCGGCCAAGCGGCCCGAGTCGATGACGTACGTGGCCGACCGGTTGAACCTGGTGCACGGGATCATCCGGGCCGAAGCCGAGCGTGGCCTGACCGTGCGAGGCTCGGCGGCGAGCTGACGGCGGCGATGCCATCGCCGGCAAAGGACGGCCCGCATGCACGTATATGCGTTCGAGGATCTCGATCTCTCTTCGGTGGACGTGGTATGCCAGACGCTGGAATCGGCGGCCGAGGCCAGCCGCGATGCATCCTGCCGTCGTGGGTCAATCGACTGGATCGAGGCGCCGGGCAGCCTGATCGCCACGGGTGACATCCATGACAATCCGCTGCACCTGAGCCGGGTCATCGAGGCCGCGGGGCTGCACGGCGACCCGGCCGAGACGGCCGAGAGCGAACGAAGCCACCTGACGCTTCACGAGCTGATCCACGGCGAGCACCTGATGGGTGGGGTCGACTTCAGCTTCCGGGCGTTGACGCGGGTGGCGGCGCTGAAAGCGGCGTTTCCTGAGCACGTGCACGTGCTGCTTGCCAACCACGAGCTTGCCCAGATCGTGGGCTCGGGCATCGTGAAGGACGGCGTACGCGTGGTGGAGGCATTCAACGACGGCGTGGCCCGGGTCTTTGGCGACGACGCGGACCGGGTGCACGAGGCGATCGCCGCGTTCGTGCGTGCGATGCCCTTGGCCCTGCGCTGCGAGACGCCGCGCGGGGTGATCCAGTGCAGCCACAGCGTGCCCAGTCCGGCGATGATGGGGCGATTCGACGTGGGGGTGCTTGACCGCGATCTGACCGAGGAGGATTACCAGCCGCTGACCGGCTCGGCTCACATGATGGTGTGGGGCCGGCACTACGACGCCGAGAGCCTGGAAGACCTGGTGGAGCGTTGGGGCGTGACGATGTTCGTGCTCGGGCACGAGAAGGTGCCCGAGGGGGCGCGGTTCGTGCCGCCCTGCGCGGTCGTGCTCAACAGCGACCACGCCAACGGGGTGTACCTGCCCATGGACCTGACCGAGCCCCCCGAGCCCGAGGAGGCGCCGTCGCGGGCCAGGCGGCTGGCCGAGCCCGTGTACGAGTGAGGGTCCGGCGCCTGGTGGGCGTGTTGCGTCGCGGCAGTTCTTGCGCGTAGATTGAAGATTTTTGCCTCATGCGGTCGATGGCACCCGCGAGGGCGTGGAGTGCGCCCCGTCTGGAGGTCAGGATGACCCACGGCGAATCGTGCGGCTCGGAGTCTGCCCGGGCATTGCTGCGCGATCGGGTAATGCCGGCGCTGGAACGCCAGGCGGCCTTGTATGACCAACTTGCGGCCTTCGGGCCCAGGCAGGATGCACTGATCTCGCAGGGCGAGGGCGACCAGTTGCTGCGCCTGATGGGCGAGCGGCAGGCCGTGGTGGATGAACTGGTGGAGGTACACCAGAGCCTGGAGGGTGTCCGCCAGGACTGGGACGGCTTCGTGGCCGGCTTGGCCGAGGACGAGCGTGCTTTGCTGGGCGAGCGGCTCGATCGCGTGAAGGCGTTGGCCGCCCGGGTGCACGAGCAGGACTCCCAGACGCGCCGGCAGCTCGACGGTGCGCGAGATCAGATTCGAAGCAGCATGCAGGGCGTCGGACGGGGCAAGGGCGCGGTGCGTGCCTACGGCGGAACGGCCACGCGGATGCCGATCCATCAGGATCGGGAGGCCTGAACATGGGCGTGCCGGCATCGATCGATCCGGGGATGCTCGCGGCTGGTCGGGGGACCGGTGGTGGGCCGGTGACGCCCGAGGATCTGGCCGAGTTGATGCGGGCGTTCAACGCCGCGGCTGGCGAACTCGGCCAGACGCACGAGGCCTTGCGTTCCGAGGTGGCGCGGCTGAAGGGTGAACTGCACGAGGCGAACCGCCGGCTGGAGCGGAGCCGCCGGCTCGCAGCGCTGGGTGAGATGGCCGCGGGCATCGCCCACGAGGTCCGCAACCCGCTGGCGGCCATTGCGCTGCATGCCGAGATGCTTCGCGATGACCTGGGTGAGGGCGAGTGCGGGCAGACGGCGGGGAAGATCCTGCGCGCGGCGCGCGAGCTTGACGGCGTGGTGGGCGATGTGCTGCGTTTTGCCCGAGAGCTGGAGCCCACGCCGGCGTGGGTTTCGCCGCGAGAGCCGGCGCGCCGGGCCTTGTCGACGTGCCAGATGCTGGCCGAGGTTGCCAGGGTGGAGCTGGAACTGGTTGGCGGCGATGAATGCGCCGAGGTCGAGATCGATGGCGGGCTGGTGTCTCAGGCGCTGGCGAACCTGATTCGCAACGCCATCGAGGCGATCGCCGAGGCCGAAGCGATGAGCGCCAGGCGGGTGTGCGTGGCGGTCGATGTGTTCGAGCGTGGGGGCGTGCAGCAGGTGGCGTACAAGGTGACCGACACGGGGCCCGGCCTGCCCGAGGGCATCGTGGAGCGGATGTTCAACCCGTTCTATACGACGCGCCAGACCGGTTGCGGGCTTGGCCTTTCAATGGTGCAGCGCATCGTCGATGCGCACGGCGGTCGCGTGGATGCGGGCGAGGCGCCCGGCGGTGGAGCACGGTTCGTGCTGACGCTGCCGGTGCGATCGACGGTGGTGCGAACGGAGGGCGTGGCTTGAGCACGGTGCTGGTTGTCGACGACAAGGAGATGATGCGCGATAGCGTGTGCTCGGTGCTGCGGCGCGCGGGGTTGACGGCACTGGCGGCGACCAGCGGGCAGGAGGCGCTCGATCGCGTGGCGCTCCAGCGGCCCGACGTGGTGGTGAGCGACCTGAAGATGCCCGGGATGACGGGCGTCGAGTTGCTGGCGCAGGTGCGAAAGATCGACGAAGAGCTGCCCGTCGTGCTGATGACGGCGTTTGGTTCGGTCCAGACGGCCGTTGAGGCGATGAAGCTCGGGGCGTTCGACTATCTGACCAAGCCGTTCGAGGGCGACGAGCTGCTGATCTGCGTAAAGCGGGCCATTCAGCACGCGAAGCTCCGGCGCGAGAACGCCGTGTTGCGTGCCGATGGGAGCCAGGCCGTCGTGGAGCCCAGTGGTAAGATCGCCACCGGAGGCGCTGCGTTCGGGCTCGATCGGCTGGTGGGCGGTTCTCCGGCCATGCGGAGCGTGAAGGCCCAGGTACAGGCGGTGGCCGACAGCCACGGCACGGTCTTGATCGTGGGCGAGAGCGGTACGGGCAAGGAGGTCGTGGCGCGTTCGATCCACGAATTGAGCCCGCGGCGAACCGGGCCCTTCCTGGCCGTCAATTGTGCGGCACTGAGCGAGACGCTGCTGGAGAGCGAGCTCTTCGGCCACGAGAAGGGCGCATTCACCGGCGCCGACAAGATGCGCAAGGGGCGATTCGAGCTTGCTCACGGCGGCACGCTGCTGCTGGACGAGGTGAGCGAAGTCAGCCCGGCAATCCAGGCGAAGCTGCTCCGCGTGCTGCAGGAGCGGGCCTTCGAGCGCGTCGGCAGCAGCCAGACGATCTCGATCGATGTGCGCGTGCTGGCGACGAGCAACCGCGACCTGCCCAAGGCCGTGGCGGCGGGGGACTTCCGACAAGACCTGTTCTTCCGCCTGAACGTGCTGCCGATCCATCTTCCGGCGTTGGCCGATCGACTGGAGGACGTGCCTGAATTGGCCGAGGCATTCCTTGGGCAGATCGCACGGCGCGAGGGGCGGGGGCGGGTGCGCCTTGAGCCGGGCGCGGTGGACTTGCTGTGCGGCTATGACTGGCCCGGCAACGTGCGCGAACTCCAAAACGTGTGCGAGCGTGCGGTGGTGCTGAGCGCCTCGGGATCGCGCCATGACGAGGCGGTGATCCGTCGGGAGATGATCGAGCCCTGGCTCGCATGGCAGACGACGCCGGTGCAGCGGGCGGCGGTGGCGATCGAGCCCTCGCCGGTGATGGAGCGAGCCGTGGCGGTGGGGGCCGGGGTCGATGATGGGTTCGGCGGGGGATCGAACGGGGCCATCGTGTTTGCCCCCGGAGACACGACGCTGGACGACATGGAGCGGGACGCCATCGTTCGGACTCTGGAGCGGTACGACGGCCACCGGCAGCGAACCGCCGACGCGCTTGGCATCGGCGTGCGGACGCTGGGGATCAAGCTCAAGAAGTGGAAGGACGAGAAGCTGGTGCCCGAAGACCTCTGAACGGTGGCGCGGGGCCAGATTGGCCCGGCGTTTGCGGTTGGTTCCCACGCGATGTTGCAGAAGACCCTCCAAGCCGGCTCGCTCCCCACGCTCGAGGCGATGATGCGCTTCACGGGGCAGCGGCAGCGGTTGCTGGCCCACAACGTGGCGAATCTGACCACGCCTAACTTCCAGGCCGTAGACGTGTCGCCCAAGGCCTTCCAGAAGGTGTTGGGCGAGGCGGTGGCCGATCGGCGGGCGCGCAACGGCGGTATCCACGGCTCGCTGGACATGCGCAGCACGCGTGAGGTTCGTGTGCGTGAGGACGGCGGGCTTGATCTCATGCCGCTACGAGGCACCCGGGGCGTGGGCGGTGTGCTCCTGCACGACCGCAACGATCGAGACGTCGAGCGACTGATGCAGTCGATGACCGAGAACTACGGGGTGTACCGGGTGGCATCAGACCTGATGCGCAGCCGGGTGGGCGTGCTGCGGACGGCAATCAGCCAGCGTGTGGCCTGAGGAAGCGGGGTAGGGCGTGTTCGGTAGCCTGGACATCTCCACGAGCGGCATGATCGCGCAGCGCGTTCGGCTGACGGCGGCCTCGGCCAACATCGCCGGCGCGAACGTCGTCGAGGACCAGTATGGCAACTACGCGCCGTATCTTCGGCGCGAGGTCGTGCTCGCGGCCGGTGATCCCTCGGCGACGACCGCGGAGGGCCGGGGCCTGGGCGTGCACGTGCGGGAAGTGGCCCAGAACGAGCGGGCGCTACGAGAGCGGTACGATCCGACGAGCAAGCATGCCGATGCGGATGGGTACGTCATGGGCCCCGACATCAGCACGTTTGCCGAGCAGGTGGACGCGATGGAGGCGTCCCGGGCGTATGAAGCGAACGTGGCGGCTGCCGAGGTGACCAAGGCGATGCTGGCCCAGGCTTTGCGGATGATCGCGTAGGACATCACGTCGGTCGGTGAACGATCGGTAGCATTCGGAGGCGGAGCGTCATGAGCGACCCTGTTGGCCTGATCGGCGGATCGACCGGACCGTTGCGCGATGGGCAGCCCGGCAAGGCCCAGACCGAGCCAACGGACGGCGAGGCATTCCGCAAGGCCCTGTTTGGTCAGCTCCGCGAGGCATCGGAGATGCGTCAGGACGCCGACAAGGCGGTCGAGGACCTGATGACCGGCCAGCGGACGGACCTGGAGGGTGTTCTTCTTGCGACGCAGAAGGCCGATACCGCTTTCCAGTTGTTGCAGCAGATGCGCAACAAGGTGATGGAGGCGTATCAGGAAGTGCAGCAGATGCGCGTGTGACCGACGCGCAGGAACTGCGCGTGTTGGCGCGGGTTGTGCGCCGCTGATGCCGGGTATTCAAGCCCGGGCCCCCGACAAGCCGACCACGAGTGGACGCTCCGGCGCCAGGCCGGCGCGCGATGTGCGCGTGGAACGCGCCAGGGAGTGACGGCGTGGAGACGGCCAGCAAACAACCCAAGGAGCGGCTGCGCCATCTTGCGGGCTATCTGGGCCGCCTCGGCACGATCGAGAAGCTGTTGGTGGGCTCGGTGGCCATCATCGTGGCGATGGCATTCTTCCTGGTTTCCCAGTATGCATCGAGGACGGCGGCGGTGCCGGCGGCGATCGTGAGCGACGCGGCCGAGCGGACTCGGGCGATCGCTGCTCTGGAGCGGCAGGGCATTCAGGCGGAAACGAACGCTCAGGGCGAGATCCTGGTTCGTTCGGACTACGTGGCGCGGGTGCAGGGCCTGCTCATGGAGCAGCGGATCGTTCCGCCGCAGACGGCTTCGTTCATCGAGCGATTGATCGAGTCGCGCAGCTGGATGAACTCCCGCCAGGACAACCACCAGCAGTACTGGGCGATCTACTCGCAGTATCTCTCGGAGATCCTGTCGTACTGGCAATCGTTGCGGCACGCCCAGGTCGCCATCGACATGCCCGAGCAGGCAGGTCTCGGCCGGGCGTCGCGTTCCCCTTCGGCTTCGGTGTTCGTGTGGCCTGTGGGGGGTGAACTTCCGCAGGACACGGTGGACGCCATCGCCGAAGGCATTGCGGGCTCGGTCGCCGGGCTGGAGCCGACGGCGGTAAAGGTGGTCGATGGCGTCAGTGGGCTGGCGTATCAGTCCTACGACGACCGCCGCCTGACCGCCCGGCAGGCCCTCGAGCAGACGTTTCAGATCGAGCGGATGCTGGAGGACAAGATCACCGGCTTCCTGCGCGACATCCCCGGCATGTCGGTGGCGGTGCTGGCACGGGTGGATAACGCACGCCGGACCCGGCAGAGCCAGACGTATCAGAAGCCGCTGTCGGGCCTGCTCAGCGAGAGCCGCACCGAACGCGTGCAGCAGAACGCAACCCAGGGCGGCGTGGCGGGAACGCGCTCGAACGAGCCCTTGTCGGTGAGCCAGGGCTCGTCGACGGGGTCGACCTTTACCGAGACGACCGAGGATTCAGCGTTCGAGAATCGATTCCCCAGCACGACGGAGAACCTGGAAGACCCCGGCGGAGACCTTCAGGGCGTATCGGTCATGCTGGGCGTGCCGCGGAGCTACGTGCTGCGGTTGCTCGAGCAGGACCAACTGCCGCCCGCGGAGGGCGAAGAGCCCACGCCGCCGACGGCCGAGGAGATCGCCGATCGATTCAGCCTGGTTCGGAGCGATCTCGAATCGCGCATCCAATTGGTGCTGGGGAACGTGGTTGAGGGCGATCCGGCGGACGTAGCGGTGACGGTGTCCATGCTCAACGATGTCACGCTCGTGCGCGGCGAGGTCGGCGGAGGATTTGGGCTTGGCGGCGGCGTCACTGGAGGCGCTGGCGGCGGGTTCATGGGCCTGGCTGGCGGTGGATTGATCGACAAGGCCGTGCTGGGCGTACTGGCGCTCGTGAGCGTGGCGATGATGGCAATGCTGGTGCGCAAGGCAACCAAGAAGACCGAACTGCCGACGGCCGAAGAGTTGGTGGGTGTACCCCCGGCGCTGCAGGCCGATGGCGACCTGTATGGCGAGGCCGACGAGGGCGACATTCCGATGTCGGGCATCGAGTTGGATGAGGAACAGGTCCGGGCTGGGAAGATGCTCGATCAGGTTGGTGAGCTTGTCGCGTCTTCGCCCGAGACGGCGGCGTCATTGCTACAGAGTTGGGTGGCCGCGAGCCACGAGTGAGCCCGGTCGGGCCTGGAGTATGCCGTGCCTCGCAAGCCGCACGAGAAGCTGCCGACGAACCCCATTGATCTGGATGGCGCGACCAAGTCGGCCATCCTGTTGCTGGCAGTTGGCACCGAGCGGGCGGCGGTGGTGCTGAAGGCGATGTCGCCCGAGACGGTTGAGGAAGTGACCAGGGAACTGGCCAGCCTGGGGCGGGTGCCCAGCAAGTTGCAGGAAGCCGTGGTCAAGGAGTTCTACGACCTGACCGTGGCGAACGAGTTTGCCGGCGAAGGCAACCTCGACTTTGCGAAGGAGGTGCTGCTGAACTCACTGGATCCGGAGCAGGCCAACAAGGTTCTGTCGCAGATCCAGACGCAAGTGCAGAAGACGCCGTTCAGCTTCCTGCAACGCGCCGAGAGCGAGAACCTGCTGACGTTTATCCAGGATGAGCACCCGCAGACGATCGCGTTGATCCTGTGCCACCTGAGCCATCACAAGGCGGCGGAGATCCTGGTCGGGCTGCCGATGCAGAAGCAAATCGAGGTGATCAAGCGCATCGCGAACATGGAGCAGACCAACCCGGAGGTGATCCGCGAGGTCGAGCGGGGGCTGGAGAGTCGCCTGAGCAACATGTTGATGCAAAACATGGAGAAAAGCGGCGGTGTCCCCACGGTGGCCGAGATGCTCAACCTGGCGGATCGCTCGACGGAGAAGGCGATCATGGAGGGCCTCGAGTCGGAGGACCCGGACCTGGTCGAGCAGATCCGGCGCCTGATGTTCGTATTCGAGGACATCCTGCTGGTGAACGACAAGGGCATCCAGGCCGTGCTGAAGGAGGTCGACAACGACGAGCTTGGCCTGGCGCTCAAGACCGCCTCGGAGGAGTTGCAGCAGAAGATCTTCAGCAACATGTCGGCCCGGGCAGCAGAGCTGATCAAGGAAGACATGGAGTTCATGGGCCCGGTGCGCATCAGCGACGTGGAAACTGCGCAGCAGCGCATCGTCGATATCGTGCGCAGGCTGGAAGAGTCGGGCGACGTGATGATCCAGGGTCGCGGCGACACCGAGCTGGTGGTGTGACCGTGGATGGTGGAGCGATGTCATGCCGATGATCCGGCGAGCCGACGCGGCATCGCTGGCGCGCGACGCGGTGGTGCTCGACCTGGGCGACCTGGCCCGCCAGGGCGAGGCGATGATGGAGCGTGCACGGCAGGAGGCCGATCGGATCGTGGCCGAAGCCCGGGCCGAGCGCGATCGGCTTCTTGAAGGGGCCGAGCAACGCGGGCATGCCGAGGGCCTGGAAAAGGGCATTGCCGAAGGTCGGCAGGCCGGCATGGAGCAAGGGCGTGCCGAGGCCCTGGCGGCGGAAGCTGACGCGATCAAGGCGCTCCAAGCCGCCTGGCGGAGCGCATTGACGGACTTTCAGGCGCGGCGCGATGCGTTGCATACCGAGGGCGAGCGGGGCGTCGTAGCGCTTGCCGTCCGGCTGGGCGAGCGGGTTGCCAAACGAACGATCGACGTGGATGAGGACGCTGCGGTCCTCCAGCTTCGCGAGGCGCTCGAACTGGCGATGCGGCCGAGCCGGGTGCGGGTACGCGTCTCGCCGGTCGACGCGCAGGCCGTGCGGGAGGCGATGCCCGAGCTGGCGAGCCTGCTGGCCGAGAATGCGAGTTCCTCGGTGGTGGAGGATGAGTCGCTGTCGCACGGTTCGGTGATCGTCGAGGCCGATGCGTCGCGCATCGATGGGACGATTGAGACCCAGCTCGAGCGGATCGTGGAAGCGCTGCTGCCGGGCGAAGAGGCATGAGCGTGCTGGAGCGGGCTGGCGTGGCGCTCGATGCGACGATCCCGATGGGCGTCGCGGGGCGTGTTTCGGCGCTGCGCGGCTCGACGCTGCTCGTGAGCGGTCTGGCAATGCCGGTGGGATCGGTCGTGCGGGTGCGGTCCTCGCTGGCCGGCGGTGGGGAGCAGCTCGGCGAGATCGTGGGCCTGGCCGATGAGCGCGCGATCGTGATGCTGATGGGGCGTGGCGAGGGCATCCGCTCTGGCGACGTCGTCGAGGGGTTGCAGGCGTGGGCCAGCATGGCAGTCGGTCCGGGCCTTCTGGGGCGCGTGGTGGACGCGATGGGTCGGCCGCTGGACGGCTTGCCGGCACCGCGTGAGCACGGGTGGGCGCCGCTGGATCCGATGCGTGTGGGTCCGATGGCGCGCGAGCCGATCAAGCTGCCGCTGCGTACGGGGGTGCGTTCGATCGATCTGATGACGCCGATCGGTCGCGGGCAACGCATGGGGATCTTCGCGGGCCCGGGGGTTGGCAAGAGCACGCTGCTCGGGCAGATTACCAGGCAGACCGACGCGGAAATCGTCGTGGTTGCCATGATCGGCGAGCGTGGCCGCGAGGTGCGCGAGTTCGTGGAAGACGCGTTGGGAGAGCGCGGGCTCGCGCGGAGCATCGTGGTGTGCGCGACGGCCGACGAATCGCCGCTGGTGCGCGCGCGGGCGGCGCGGTCGGCCTGCGCCATTGCCGAGCACTTTCGGGATCTGGGGCACAGCGTGCTGCTGGTGATGGATTCGCTGACCCGGTACGCGCACGCCCTGCGGCAGATCGGTCTGGCCGCGGGCGAGCCGCCGACCAGCCGGGGCTACACGCCAGGCGTATTTGCGAACATGGCCGCGATGCTGGAGCGCGCGGGCGCGGTCGAGCTGGGCGGCGGACGCGTGGGCTCGATCACGGGCCTGTATACGGTGCTGGTCGAGGGCGACGACTTTAACGAGCCGGTGTCGGATGCGGTGCGCGGCGTGCTCGATGGCCACGTATTGCTGTCCCGCGAGTTGGCCACGCGTGGGCACTATCCGGCCGTCGATGTGCTTGGGTCGGTCAGTCGGCTGGCGAGCAGGCTCATGGACGATGCGCATGCGAGGGCACGTGAGTCGGTGGTCCGGCTGCTGGCGGCCTATTCAAAGTCCGAGGATCTGATCCGGATCGGCGCGTACGCCAAGGGGTCGAGCAAGGAGACCGACGCGGCGATCGAGTTCATGCCCGCGATCGATGGCTTGCTGCGCCAGTCGACCGGTGATGCGATCGGGTTCGAGGACGCGTGCGCGCGTTTGCTTGCGCTGGGGCGTGAGATCTCCGAGCGGCTGGGCGAGGGAGGGTGATCGGTGGCTCGACGGTTCGTGTTCGAGTTGCAAGCGGTGCTGGAGCAGCGGCGGCGTGCCGAGCGCAACGCGCAGGCTCTGCTGGCGCAGGTGCAGCGTGAGCGGAGCGAGATCGAAGCTCAGATGGACTCGCTTCGTGAGGCCGTGGAGGCCGAACGCGAAGTAACGCGTGGGCTGATGGTTGGTCGCGTGTCGGTTCGATCGTTGCGTGAGCACGTGGCGGGCGAGTTGGGTTCGGATCGCAAGGCACGCGCCCTGGCGTTGAAGCTGGCCGGGGTTCAGAAGCGGGTCGATCGGGCGCAAGCATTGCTACGCGAGGCAGCGGTGCATCGTGAAGCAATCGAGCGGCTGCGGGAGCGACGGTACAAGGCGTGGTTGGCAGAACTGGAGAAGGCCGAGCGGCTGGAACAGGACGACCTGTCGGTGATGCGACGCGGGCACGCGGATACGGCGGAGGGATAGCAGATGCGGAATCTCTGGACGATCGTGTCGGTCATGGCGCTGGCGAATCTCGTGGCATTGGGCGGCGTCGTGGGCTGGCTCTCAGCGACGGGGCGGCTGGACCGTGAGCGGGTGGATGCGCTCAAGGAGATGCTCGCGGAGACTCCCGAGGGGCGGGAAGCACGCCTTGCTGCGGAAGCCGCGGAGGAGCAGGCCAGACAGCAAGAGGTACAGCAACTGCGCGATCGGGTGGAAACGCTGATGACCTCGCCCATGACTGCGGAGGAACTCGTGCGGCTCCAACAGGAGGCGACGATGGCTGCCGACCAGCGCATGACCCGCGCGATGCGCGAACTGGAGGACCTGCGAAACCTGCTTGCTCGCGAGCGCCAGGAAACCGATCGGCTGGCCGAGGCCATCGAGATGCAGCGTGCGGCTTTCGAGGCCCGCATCGCCGAGCGGGATAATCTGCTCGGCCAGGAGCAGTTCCGGACCGCGGTGGACACGCTGCAGGGCCTGCGGGCTCCGTCGGCGCACAACGTGCTTATGGCCATGTGGGACGGACAGGCCGAGCCGGTGGAAGGAGAACTGGACGGGCGGGCGATCGTGGTGGAGTACCTGCGGGCGATGGATGATCGGCAGCGGAACAAGGTTCTGGCCGAGTTCGAGAAGAACGACGCGTCGTTGGCCGCGATTTTGCTGGAGCGTCTGCGAACGGACGGCGTGACGCCGGAGGTCGCCGATGCAGCAGCAGGTCCAACTCAGCCCGAAGCCTCCTGAGGGCGACGCACGGAATCAGGCTCCTCGCGAGCGTGAGGTACGCGTGCAGGCCGATGCGGCGGCATTTGGCATGCTGCTGGGGGCGTTCCAGGGGGGTGAAGCGGGGATCGTGCGCGGGGAGGTCCGCAACGACTCGGCGGCCGAGTGGATTGCGCAGGACGCGCGTGAAGGTCGGCAGGATCGGCGCGAGCATGCGCAGGGCGCGAGGCCGGGAGCGCAGGAATCGCGCGTCGGGCTCGAACGACTGGCCGCGGACGCCCGGCAGCAATCGGCACGGCCCGCACCGGCCCCGGAAGAAGTTGCTGCACCAGCGACACGGGGTGAGCCGGTAAGCCATGCTGCCGGTCAGGAACGTGCGGCCGTGTCCGGGCAGGGCACCAATGCCGAGCCCCGGGGCATGGGTGAGGGTCGAGCGGGTAACGAGTCCTCGGCGACGCAGGCGCGGCCGCCGTCGTCGGCAGCCGTTGCCGTGGCGTCGGTGCAGTCGGTTGGCGCCACGACGGCGGGTCGTGTGAACGTAACCGGGGCCCAGGCGCCCGCCGTGGATGCTGCCCGCGGGCCGCAGGGTGGTGCGGCCCGCGGGCGAGCCCAGGCGCCGGTGGCCCAGCGGGCGGATCAATCGCTGCGCTTTGAGAAGGCGTTCCAGGCACAGGTCGGCCGGGGTCTGGCGCAGGCATTGCGCTCGGGCCAGGGCGAGGTGACGCTGCGGCTGCGCCCGGAGAGCCTGGGGCAGTTGAGCGTGCGCGTGCGGGTTGAGCAGAACCAGGTGACGGCGACGTTCGAAGCGCGTCACGTTGAGGCGAAGCGGATGCTGGAAGGCTCGCGAGACGCGCTGCGGCAGCAACTTGAGTCTCGCGGGCTCACGGTTGAGCGCATCGAGGTACGGCTGGTTGAGGAGCCGGCGCAGGCTGGTACGCGGCTTGCGATGCACGAGGATGGCGGAGCCGACGGGGGCCAGGATGGCCACGCGTTTGCTGGCGATCGCGACGGGCGAGGCGCGTCCGATGGCGATGGGGCGGATGGCGGATCGCGACGCGGAGCGGCGCGAGAGGATGACGAACTCGCGGCCGTCGGGGCGGAGCCCTGGCGATCGTTGGGAACGGTGAGGTTGAACGCCATCGCATGAGCATGGCGCTTCCTTGCGCGAGTCCGGAGTACGTCCGATGAGCGCGATTTCCGCCAACCCGGGGCTTGCCTCGGGCGCCAGCCAGACGAATCGAATGGGTGAACTGGACTCCCAGGAATTCCTCGGAATCATCCTGGCCGAGTTGCAGTCGCAGGACCCGCTGGCTCCCAATGACACCAATGCGCTCGTGCAGCAGCTTTCGAGCGTGCGTTCGATCGAGAGCGACCTGAAGCTGACCGAGAAGCTGGAATCGCTGGTGGCCGACAACCGGCTGGCCAGCGCGACGTCGCTGGTGGGCCGACGCGTCGAGGGTGTTACCGAAGCCGGCGAGTCGATCGTGGGAACCGTGGGGGCGGTGCGCACGCGCGATGGAGCGCCGACGCTGTTGCTCCAGGATGGCTCCACACTGTCGCTCGATCGGCTGACCGGCGTAGGTGAGTATGCGGAGCTGCTCCCGTGACCGGCACGCCGCTCGACCTGCTGAGCCTGGTGGGGCTGGGCTCGAGGCTGCTCGGGCTTGGTGGCGCTGACAAGGCGCCCGACGAAGGATTCCATGCGGCATTGGAGGCGGCCCGGGAGGGCGATCTCGAAGGCGGGCGCGCCGTCGTGTCGGGTCCGGAGTTGGGCGTCGATCTCAGTGCCGACCAGTTACGGCGTCTGTCACATGCGGCGGACGTGGCCGAGGCGCAGGGCGCGTCGACTGCGGCCGTGTTGATCGACGGCATGGTGATCAAGCTCGATGTCGAGAGCCGGACGGCTCTGGAGAGCACGCCGGCAGAGAGCGCCTTGATGACCGATGTCGACGTGGTCTTGTCGGCTGGCCCGACGGGCGAGGCCGGCCCGGATGGCAGTGTTCTGCTCCGCCAATTGGCGCCTTCGGGCGCACCTTTGCAACAGGTTTGAACTCTGCGCTTCGTGCGTGGACTTGAAGGAACGTGACCCATGGCTTCGACCACGGCCCTGTTTTCCAGCCTGAGCGGGCTGAACGTCGAGACGCGTCGGCTCGACGTCATTGGCAACAACATTGCCAACGTTAATACGACGGCCTTCAAGAGTGCGCGGATGCACCAGGCCAATCAGAACCCCAGAACGTTCAGCATCGGGAGCGAGCCTTCGGCCGATCTGGGCGGGACCAATCCGTACCAAGTGGGCGTGGGCACGAAGGTCGCGGGCATCCAGCGCGACATGGGCAGCGGGACGATTTCACCCACGGGCGTACCGACTGATGTCGCTATTGATGGCGCCGGCTTCTTCGTGCTGCGGGGTGGCGAGGAGCGATTTTACGGCCGGGCGGGCGCATTCACGCTGAACGAGAACAACGAGCTGGTGACGCTCAACGGCGAGCGCGTGCAGGGCTGGGGCATCAACGACAGCTTCGAGGTGCAGCGCGGTCAGTTGCAGGACGTCACGATCGAACTGGGCTCGATGACGGTGGCCGAAGCGACGTCGACCGTGCGGTTCGACGGCGTGCTCGATGCGGGTGGCGAGGTGGCGCAGCAGGGCTCACGGACGGTTCTGACCGGCGGCGACGGCCTGGGGCTCGCGTCGCTCGATGGCGCTCCGCTGACGGTCGACACGCCGCTGGTTGGACTGGAGAACCCTGGCCAGCGAGGCGCCGGGATGGCGATGTTTGCCGAGGGGCAGACGCTGCAACTGGGCGAGGCGTCGACGGTTGGCGACGGCGTGCAGATTCGCGGGGCCGAGAAGGGAGGTCGCACGCTGCCGATCTCGCAGTTGGCGATCGGCGCGGCGACGACGATTGGCGAGTTTCTGAACTTCCTGAACTCAGCGCTGGGCATTCAACCACAAGAAGGCGGCGCCGTGGGCGCGACGCTGGACGAGGCGACGGGCCAGATCCAGATCGTGGGAAACAGTGGCGAGGCCAACGACCTGGACATCGAGACCGGGGACTTCGTCGTGCTGGACGAGGATGGCCTGGCCACCGGGCGTAACCCGTTCGCGGCGCAAACGACCCGGCAGGCCGATGGCGAATCGCAGCGGACGCCGTTCTTCGTGTACGACTCCCTGGGAAGCCTGGTGCTTGCCGATCTGACGATGGTGCTGGAGAACAAGAGCGACGAGGGGACGACCTGGCGTTACTACGTCGAGAGCGATGAGGCGGCCGGTGGCACCGCGCTGGGCACGGGGACGATCGAGTTTGATACCAATGGGAATCTGCGGCAGGCCGAGCCCGTGGGCGTGGTGTTGAATCGCGTGGCCAACGGCGCGGCCCAGCCGCTTGCGTTCGACCTGTTGTTCCAGGGCGATGGTTCGCGGCTGCAGGCGCTCGACGTTGGCGAGGGCGAGTCGGGCATCGCGGTGGATGATCAGGACGGCCTGCCGGCGGGCACGCTTAACGCGTTCGGCATCGGCACCGATGGGATCATTTCGGGTTCGTTCACCAATGGCCTGAGCCGTCCGATCGGGCAGATCGCCCTGGCGACGTTTGCCAACGCGCAGGGCCTGGCCGACGCGGGAGACAACCTCTTCCGCAGCGGGCCCAACAGCGGCGATGCTGTCATCACCGAGCCCGGTGGATTCGGCACCGGGGCGACGCTTGGTGGCCAACTCGAGGAATCCAACATCGACCTGAGCCGCGAGTTCATTGGACTGATTCTGGCACAGACGGGCTACTCGGCCAACGCCCGCGTGATCCGAACGACGGACGAACTGCTCCAGCAGCTGGTCGTGCTCGGGCGATGACGTGATAGCGGGGAGGTCGGCGTCATGATCGCGCTCACGAGGCTGAACGGGAAGGCGTTCGTGCTGAATGCGGAGCTTATCCGGACCATCGAAGAAAACCCCGATACCACGATCACGCTGGTGAACGGCGACCACATCGTGGTGAAGGAGCCGATGGCGGAGGTCGTCACCCGTTCGGTGGACTATGGACGCCTGCTGCGACGGTTGATGCCGCCGAGTTGAGGAATTGGCCGTTGGTCCGTTTTTGGGCTCAAGCGGTCGATAAGGCGCGTCGATGAAGATGGGGTATGCGTGCGGCTCGTGCCGCCGATCGATGTGCCCCGTTGGAGCGAGCGTCACATGGATATCGGAACCGTCGTTGGGCTCGTCTTGGCCGTCGCCGCAATCGGTATTGCGGTGGTGATCGGCGGTGGCGGCAACGTCATGGCGCTGGTGGACCCGACGTCGGTGTTCGTGGTGATCATCGGTGCGGCCGGCGCGGTGGTGATCTCGTTTCCTTTGGCGCGCATCACGGGCCTGGTGGGCGTGGTGAAGAAGTCGTTCTTCAACGAGGCGGGGGACCCTGCCGAGACGATCGCCGAACTGGTCAAGTATGCCGAGGTGGCTCGCCGGGAAGGCATCCTGAGCCTCGAGAACCTGATGAGCGAGATGAAGGACCCGTTCATCGTGCGCGGCGTGAAGATGGCCGTGGACGGCACGGATCCGGAACTGATCCAGACCATTCTCGATACCGAGCTTGATGCGCTGACCGAGCGTCACCAGAGCGGCAAGGCGGTGCTGGACGCGCTCGCGAAGTATGCGCCTGCGTTCGGAATGATCGGGACGCTGCTGGGCCTGATCTTCATGCTCAAGAGCATGGACGACCCGAGCAAGATCGGGCCGGGCATGGCGGTGGCGCTGATCACGACGTTGTATGGCGCCTTGATCGCCAACCTGTTTGCCTCGCCGATTGCGGACAAGCTCGCTGCCAAGGACGCCGAGGAAATGCTGGTCAAGACGATCATCGTGACGGGCGTGATGTCGATCCAGAGCGGCGACAACCCGCGCGTGGTGGAGAGCAAGCTGCTGACGTTCCTGCCGCCGGCGCAACGCGATGCGTTCACGGCGGCCCGTGAGGCGGCCTGATCGATGGCCAAGAAGCGGAAGAAGCCGCCGCCCCAGGGCGTGCCCGAGTGGGTCGTGACGTACGGCGACCTGATGTCGCTTCTGCTGTGCTTCTTCATCCTGCTGGCGGCCTTCAGCGAGTTGAAGCAGGAGCGCGACTACCAGGACGTCGTTCGCAGCATCCAGGAGGCCTTCGGCTACCAGGGCGGCATCGGCAAGATCCGGGTCGAAGACATTCCGTTCTCGACCGTCGACAGCCTGGACACCGACAACTCCGAATCGTCCGAGAAGCCGTTCATTTCGGCCGAAACCACGACCGATTCGATCGCGGGCCGCAACGAGAGCACGAACGTCATCAACGAGGGCTTGCAGTTCACGGTGGGCGCGAGCCTGACATTTGATGAGGGGTCGTTCGAGCTGAGCCCCCGCGTGCAGCGGCAGCTGCGCGAGGAAGTGGGGCCGGCGCTGCGTGGGCATCGCGTGAAGATCGAGATTCGAGGCCACGCGTGGGGGGCCGAGGATCGCATTTCGGGGTTGGATTTTTACGATCTTTCCTATCGCAGGGCCAAGGCGGTGATGGACTACCTGGTGAGCGAGGTGGGGCTCGATCCGCGGCTCATGGAACTGGAGGCAAAGGCCGATGCCGAACCGGTGGCGGCTGCCCGTGGACCGGGAGCCGCGGCGGCATCGAATCGGCGCGTGCAGGTGATCCGTACGGAGATCAACCCCGACGAGACGCATCCGGATCCCAATTGGACGGGAAGGCCGTAGCCGATAACACGATCGCGGAGGATAGGTATGGCCGACGAGTCACCCAAGGACACCGACAACGCCGAGAAGCCCGAGGGCAAGCGTGGGCTCTCGCCCAAGCTTCTGGCCGTGATCCTGGCGATCATGGCGGTCGAGGGTGTGGGCGTGTTCATGTTCATCACGATGATGTCCGGGGGGCCCAAGGACGCGGCAGCGGAGATCGTGAGCGAGGAAGACGACCCCGAAGCACTGGTCGAGGTGTTGCTGACAGACGAGCAGTACCAGAACATGACCAGCAACCAGGTGTGGATCTGGGAGGCGGAGATCTACCTGAAGGTCCGGCGGAAGAATCAGGAGTACGTGCAGAAGCAACTCGAGCAGCGTGCCGCGGAGATCCAGGAAGGGATTACCCAGATCTTCCGCCGGGCCAAGCTGACGGAGCTGCGCGAGCCGGACTTCCGCACCGGATCCCGCCAGTTGACGGCACTCATCAATGACGTGTTCGGCAACGACGTGGATGGCTTACCTCGTGTCGAGCGCCTGGTGATCGCCAAGCTGCGGGGCTTCCCGCGGAACTGAAGCCGGGTGCGCAGTATCTGCGCGTTGGGTCTGGCCAGAACGCAAAAGCTGCGGACGAGCGGGCCCGGGCTCCGATGTTGCTCGGGAGCCGGCGGAGCCCGGCTTTTCGTGCCGGCATGCGCCGGCGTGGTCGTGACACGCGCACGAAGGTGAGCAGGATGCCCGAAGAGCGCCCCGAAGAACAAGACGATCAGACCCCACAAGATGCGCGGCCGGGCGAGGCTGGTGACGGCGAGGATGTCGACCGGCCGGCGGGCGAGGCTGGTGGGCCTGCGTCCGACGACGATGATGCCTCCGAAGCGCTGAAGGCGGCCAAGGAAGCCCTTTCGAGCATCCAGGCCGAGGCGGATGCGGCTATCGGGAATAAGGCCGGTGAACAGCCTGGCGATGGTGGCGAGACCGTGGCCGACTCGGTGGTCCAGGCGGCGTTGAAGGCCGCCCAGCAGGGCTCGGGCAAGGGATCCAAGCTCGAGTTGCCTGACTTTGACCTGTCTGCGGTCAGCGGCGCCAAGCACGGGCTGGACATGCTGGCCGACGTGCAACTCGACGTGCGCATCGAGTTGGGGCGGACACGCATGCTCGTCGAGGACGTGCTGCGGTTGAACTCCGGGGCGGTCGTCGAGTTGGACAAGCTGGCCGGCGACCCGCTGGACGTGTACGTCAACGATCGCCTGGTGGCGCGTGGCGAGGTGCTGGTGCTGAACGACAACTTCTGCATCCGCGTAAACGAGATCATCGACTCTGGGGAAGAGGTGGCAGACGAGACGACCGTCTAGAGCGGCGGTCGCTCTTCTGAGCATCGGGGTCCTGCGAATCTGAACGTACGTGCGCGGCGGAGTCCGCGCCAGCCAAGCCAGGAAGGCGACATGGCAAATCCGCGGGCGGTATGGATGGTCTGGGCGGCGTTCGCGGTGGCGACGCCGGTGGCCCATGGCCAGGTTGGCCCCCCGCTGGGGACTGCGCCAGCGGCCGAGGTCGCTCAGCCCGAGGCCCCCGCGGCCACTGAGGCGATGGGGCGGCCGAGCGAGGCCGAGATTCCCTTGATGGCTCGTCCCGATGGGATCCCGCGGCAGGGCGATGGCTCTGCCAAGTCCGCGGGCAGCTGGACGCGTTCGCTGGCATCGGTGGCGATGGTCATTGGACTTATCCTCGTGCTGGCCGCGGTGGCGCGATTCGTGTCTCGGCGGACGGGCTCGGTCGCGGCGATGCTTGGGCCGGGGGGACGGGCGCCCAGTGGTGTTCTCGAGGTGTTGGCGCGGTATCCGGTCGGCCGGGGGCAAGTGCTCGTGCTGCTTCGGATCGACCGTCGGGTACTCCTGCTCAGCCAGAGCCTGGCGGCCAAGGGTGGCGCCTTCACCACGCTGGCTCAGTTCGACGATCCCAGCGAGGTCGCGGCGATCTTGCGACAGACGCGCGACGAGACGAGCGAGAGCGTTTCGGCTCGATTCAGGCAGGCGCTCGAGCGTTTCCAGGGCCAGGACGCCATGGGCGACGGCGTGGAGCGCGGCGAGATCATCGAGGTCGGCCCGCGGGGTGAGCCCCTTCCCAAGGGCCGGGGGGTGTGGGCGTGAGGTCGTCGGTGTGGATCATGCTCGCGGCGGTGGCGCTGGCTGCCTGTGGCGCGCTGGCCCAGGGCGTGGTTGGGCCGCCGCTGGATTTCTCGGCGTCGCAGCCCGCCGCGCCGGACGTCGCTCAGGAACTGGCCGCTTCGCTCGAAGGGCGTGACGGGGGCATCAATCCGCTGTCGGTGCTGGGCGCGGCGGCCGAGGCGTTGCCCGCCGAAGGCGAAAGCGGCAAGCCGGGCATCAGCACGGCGGTGAGCATCATGCTGGTGCTCACGGTGATCACGCTGGTGCCTTCGATCATGCTGATGACCACGTCGTTCGTGCGGATCATCATCGTGCTTGGGTTGCTCAAGCAGGCGATGGGCACGCAGACAGTGCCGCCAGGGCAGGTGATCCTGGCGCTGAGCCTGTTCCTGACGCTGTTCATCATGACGCCGACGATCGGGCGGATCTATGACGAGGCGATCGTGCCCTACGAGCAGGGGGAGATCACGGACTATGAGCAGATGTGGGAGGCGGGGGCGCGGCCGCTTCGCGACTTCATGTTCGACCAGATCGAGGCGACGGGCAATTGGTCGAGCCTGCTGACGATCATGGAGTATCGCGGCTATGACGTCAGCGACCCGAGCAAGCTGACGCGGGCGGACGTGGGCATGGCCGAGCTGGTGCCGGCGTACATGCTGAGCGAACTGAAGGTCGCCTTCCTGATGGGTTTTCGCATCTACCTGCCGTTCCTTGTGATCGACATGGTGATCGCCAGCGTGCTGATCTCGATGAGCATGATGATGCTGCCGCCGGTACTCATCAGCCTGCCGTTCAAGCTTCTGCTGTTCGTGATGGCCGACGGCTGGCAGTTGCTTGCCGGTTCGCTATTGGAGAGCTTCGTACTGGAGGGGCAGATCGAGCGGCTGAGCGAGCAGGTGTCTCGCGTGGCGGGCGAGGGCGTGGTGCTGGCGGCGCCACTGGTGGGCGCTCTCAACTGGCTGCCGGGCGTCTAGGGGTGTTGGCATGGGTGGCGACTGGCTTGTGGAACTGGTTCGGGACGTGTTGCTGCTCGTGCTGCGCGTGGGCGGGCCGGTGCTGGTGGTTGGCGTGCTGATTGGCCTGGTGGTCAGCCTGTTCCAGTCGCTGACGTCGATCCAAGACCAGACGCTCTCGTTTGTGCCGAAGATCCTGGGCATGCTCGTCGTGGCGTTGTTGCTGTTGCCGTGGATGGTCATGCAGCTGGTTGAATTCACGGTCGAGATGTTCCAGCTGTTTTGAGGGGGATGGTGGCCGTTGGACCCGGCGGTGGCGAGCATCCTGGAGCATTTGCTGCCGTTCTGGATGGTGGCGGCCCGCATGAGCGGGCTGTTCCTATTCGCGCCGGTTCTGGCCAGCCAGTTGGTGATGCGGCGGGTTCGAATCCTGATGCTGCTGATGCTGACGGTCGCGTTGTACCCGGCCGTCGCGCAGGGGGGCATCGAGACGCCACCGCTGGAGCTGGGCACGATCGCGGTCGTGCTGTTTGGTGAGGTGCTGATCGGCCTTGCCATTGGCATGCTCGCGACGATGCCCCTGGTGGCGGTGCAGATCGCTGGCAGCGTGATCAGCTACAAGCTCGGGCTCGCGCTCGCGCAGGTGTACAACCCCGAATTCGACGCCCAGTCGGAAGTCGTGGGGCAGTTGCTGTATCTGATGGCCCTGGGGCTGTTCATTCAGATCGGCGGGCTGGAGCACATGGTCGTCGCGGTCATGGACACGTTCGCGTCGCTGCCGCCCGGCACGGCGTGGATTGATGCGGCGCCGGCGCAGTTACTGGTGACGCTGCTGGACGCGGCATTCGTAGTGGGGCTGCGGATTGCGATGCCCGTGCTGTTGATGGCGACCCTGGCGAGCCTGGCCATGGGCGTGCTGATGCGGACGATTCCGCAGATCAACATCATGACCATCGGATTTGCGATCCAGATCGTCCTTGGCATGAGCGTGCTTGCCGTTTCGATCTATGCGATCGGGGACGTGGCGGGCGACGCGATCGCCGATGGCTTTGCCGAGATCCACGAGTGGGCCCGATCGCTGGGGGTGAGCGATGGCTGACGATCCCGGCGAGAAGACCGAAGAACCAACCGCGCACAAGCTGCGCAAGACCCGCGAGCAGGGCCAGGTCGGCAAGAGTCAGGACTTCGGCGCCGTCGTCATGATGGCCGGGGCGGCGGTGCTGCTCGCGGCGCTCGGCCTGATGGCGACGGGCCTGATGTCGGCGATGATGCGTGACGTGATGGCCGGCAGCGCGCCCGGCCACGCGGTGGTGGTCGAGGACATCTACCGCACGCTGCGATGGATCGGCGTACGTATCGGGCTGATCCTGGTTCCAACGATGGCAGTGATGTTCGTGGTGGCGTTGTTCTCGCAGCTCGTGCAGGTGGGATGGGCAATCTCGCCCGAGGCGGTCAAGCCGAAGCTCGACCGGATGAACCCGGTAAGCGGCGCCAAGCGGATCTTCGGCCCAAAGGGCGTCGTCAAACTGTTGATGGACCTCACCAAGCTGGTGTTGGTCGTGGCGGTCGTGGTATTCGTCGTGGCTCGCTGGGTGCCGGCGTTGGGCGCCATGCCGCTGCTGGACATCAACGCGGCGGTGGTGATGAGCCTGCGGGCGATCATCGAGCTTGCGATCTGGATGCTGGCGGTGCTGCTGATCATCGGGCTGATTGACTTGAAGTATCAGAAGTGGCAGCACCGCCACGACAACAAGATGACCAAGCAGGAGGTGAAGGAAGAGCAGAAGTCGATGGACGGCGATCCGGAGATGAAGCAGCGGCGCGGCCGCATCGCTCGGGAGATTGCCCTCCAGCGCGTTCAGAGTGACGTGCCCGGGGCCGACGTGGTGGTGACCAACCCGACGCACTTCTCTGTGGCGATCAAGTACGACGCGAACGAGATGGCGGCGCCGAAGGTCGTGGCCAAAGGGGCCGACTATGTGGCGCTGCGGATTCGCGAGGTTGCGCGGACCAACGGCGTGCCCGTGGTGGAACGGCCGCCCCTGGCGCGTGCGCTGTACCGGGGGGTGGAGGTCGGGCAGACGATCAGCCCCGAGCACTACGAGGCCGTGGCCGAGGTGCTCGCTTACGTGTACCGGCTTGATGGCAGCCATCGGGCGCCGGCCCCGGCGGGAGCGCGTGACTGATGGCGGTGGGCGAGGGCATCCTGGCTCGGCTTGAGTCGCTCTCGAAGTGGCGAGGCATCATCGTGCCCATCGGGTTCGTGGCGTTGCTGGCGGTGCTCATCGTGCCGCTGCCGAGCTTCTTGCTCGACCTGATGATCTCGACGAACGTGTCGCTGTCGGTGGTCATCCTGCTGACGGTGCTGTACATGGATCGGCCGCTGAAGTTCAGCGTGTTCCCTTCCTTGCTGCTTGGCGTGACGATGTTCCGGCTTGTCCTGAACATCGCATCCACCAGGCTCATCCTGACCGCCGATGCGACGTCGCCTGAGGACGCGATGGACGTGGCGGGGCAGGTGATCGAGGCGTTCGGCAACTTCGTGGCGGGCGATTCGCTATTCGTGGGCATCGTGATCTTCCTGATCCTGGTTGCGGTCCAGTTCCTGGTCATCACCAAGGGCGCCACACGCATCAGCGAGGTTGCGGCGCGATTCACGCTGGATGCGATGCCGGGCAAGCAGATGGCCATCGACGCGGACCTGAACGCGGGGATCATCAGCGAGCAGGAAGCCCGAGACCGCCGCGAGGAGATCCGGCGCGAGGCGGACTTCTTCGGCGCCATGGACGGCGCCAGCAAGTTCGTGCGCGGCGACGCCATTGCGGGCATCGTCATCACGGGCGTGAACATCGCCGGCGGGTTCGCTGTGGGCACCATCGAGCGTGGCTGGCCCGCTTCGCAGACGGCCGAGACGTTCAGCCGGCTGACGATCGGCGATGGGCTGACCAGCCAGATTCCTTCGTTCATCATCGCGATCGCGGCGGCGCTCATCGTGACCCGCTCGGGGGACAAGGGCGAACTGGGCCAGGAACTGACCGGCCAGGTGTTCAGCCAGCCAAAGGGCTTGGCGATCACATCGGTGTTCCTGGGCGTGCTTGCGTTCACGGGCCTGCCGGCCGTACCACTTCTGGCGACGTCGCTGGGCCTGGGGGGCATCGCCTTCGCCATGAAGCGTGCGACGCGGCCGCCGCCTCCGCCGCCACCCGCGCCGCCTCCGCCCCCGCCAGCGGTCGAAAGCCTGCTCAAGGTCGATCTGCTGGAACTCGAGGTCGGCCAGTCGCTGGTCTCGCTGGTGGGCACGGGCGACGGGAGCGATTTGCTCGAACGGATCTCGGCGGTGCGGCGGCAACTTGCGCTCGACAGCGGGTTCGTCATGCCGCCGGTGCGGATCCGGGACAACCTGCAGCTTCAGCCCACGCACTACCGGGTTCGGATCCGCGGGGCGGACGTGGCGCGCGGGGAGGCCCGGCCCGATCAGTTGCTGGCCATGGATCCGGGCATTGCCACGGGGAAGCTGCAGGGCGAGCCCACGAAGGAGCCGGCGTTCGGGCTGGATGCGTGGTGGATCACCACCGACATGCGGATGCGGGCCGAGTCGATGAACTACACGGTGGTGGACGCGGCCAGCGTCTTGACGACGCACCTGACAGAGGTGGTCAAGGCCCACGCCAGCGAGTTGCTGACCAGGGAGGAGGTGGGCAACCTGATCGAGGGCGTGAAGGAGCGTGCGCCCAAGCTGGTGGAAGAAGCGCTCTCGGGCTCGGTGAAGCTGGCCGACCTTCAGCACGTGCTGCAGAACCTGCTGCGTGAACGCGTGCCGATCCGGGACATGGAGACGATCCTGGAGGTCCTGGCCGATTGGGGCGGAAAGACCAAGGACGTGGACGTGCTGACCGAGTACGTGCGGAATGGTCTGCGGCGGTCCATCTGCCACCAGTATGCCATGGACGAGGGCGACGGCCGGCTCGTGCTGACGTGCGCAACGGTGGATCCGGCGATGGAAGACCTGGTCAGCAGCTATATTGATCGAGGGGCCGAGACGACGACGCTGACGATGCCCGCGGGCGTGAGCAATGCCGTGGCCCAGGAGATCACCAAGGCGCTTGAAGCGGTGGTGAATGCGGGGCACCCGCCGGTGCTGCTGGCCTCGCCCACGGTTCGGGCGGTGCTGTTCCAGATCATGGAACCGAGGCTGCCGGGCATTGCCGTGTTGGGGTACAACGAGGTGGACCAGAAGATCGAGCTCAATGCCATGGGCCTGGTGCGACCGCCGGGCGAAGCGGCGATGGCGCACGCGGGCTAGGCCGCCTCGATTCGTCGTCTGGTTGGCATGAAAATGTCGTTACGAACGGACGCGGGTGTCGATAGTCCGGGCGATACCCAGCCGGGCCGGAGGCCCGACTAGTTTGAGAAGGAGCCACGGAGGGCATGGGCATCCGCACCTATCGCGCACGGTCGATGGCCGACGCCATCGACGCGGTCCAGCGAGAGCTGGGTCGCGATGCGATCATTCTGCATACGCGCAACTACAAGGTCGGCGGGCTGTTCGGCATTGGTGGCCGGCCCGTCGTCGAGGTGACCGCGTCGCCTGCGTCGGTGGTTCGCGATCGCCAGCGCGGCCAGAACGCTCGAACGCCCGCCCAACGGCCCAGCCAGCCCCGGCCTTCCTCGGCCGCACGGGCCCCGCAACAGCCTCAGCCGGACGCCGGCGGCTCGAACGAGCGTCTCGATCCGACCTCTGCAGAGCGGCGCCGGGAGATTCTCGAGCGCTACACGCAACTCGCAACGTCGGCGGCACCGGCTTCGTCCCCCGAGCCTGCTGCGTCGGTGAAACTCGAGCGGCAACCCGAGCCGGTGGCGACGCCGAGCGCGCCTGCTTCGGTGACCACCATGGCCGACGAGGCTCCGCCCTCTCGGTCGGCCGAACGGATGCGGGTGCGCAGCTCGGGTAACACGGGGGCGCGTGGTTCACTGGGGGTTGAGGACGAGCTGCGGTCGCTACGCAACATGTTGGGGCGGCTCTTGCATACCCAGCAGGCGGGGCCGGTATCGGCCTCGGCCCTGGGCGAGGCCTTGAGCGAGGCGTACGTGCGCATGGTCGAAGCCGAGGTGGACCGCGACCTGGCCGATGAGGTGGTGTCTCGCGTCCGTTCGGAACTGACGCGTGAGGAGCTCTGCGATTCGTCGCTGGTCGGCCCGGCGGTGCAGGGCGCCTTGGCGGAGATGGTGCGAGTCGCGACGCCCGGCCGGGGTCGAACCGAAGAGGGGCCGCTGACCATTGCGCTGGTGGGGCCCACCGGCGTGGGAAAGACCACCACCATCGCAAAGCTCGCGGCTGCGTACAAGCTCCGGCGTGGGCAACGCGTGGGGCTCATCACCACCGACACTTTCCGGATCGCGGCGGTCGAGCAGTTGCGGACCTACGCGAGCATCATCAGCGTGCCCCTGCGGGTGGTGATGAGCCCAGCGGAGATGGCCTCGGCCTGCCGGGCGATGAGCGATTGCGACGTCGTGCTGATCGATACCGCGGGCCGTTCGCCCCGCGATGGGCAGCGGGTGGATGAGCTGTCCGAGTATCTGGAGGCCGCCCGTCCCCACGAAACGCACCTGGTGCTGTCGGCGACGGCGGGCGCGGGGGCGCTTCGCAGTGCGGCAGCCGGCTTCGCACGGGCCAATCCGGACCGGGTGCTTTTCACGAAGCTGGACGAGGCCGAGGGCGTGGGCATGGTCATCTCCATGGTGCATGCCCTGGGGTTGCCGCTGAGTTTCGTGACCACTGGCCAGGAGGTGCCCGACCACATCGAGCCAGGCCGGGCCGATCGGCTCGCGCGCCTCGTGCTGGCGGGCGCGGGCGGCACGCGGAAGGCGGAGCCGCGCAACGACGTGGCACTGACCGGGGCCGGGCTGTGACGCCCGCGGCCGCCTGCGATCAGGCTTCTGCCCTGCGGCGC
Organism: Phycisphaerales bacterium; assembly: GCA_040221175.1. NCBI lineage: Bacteria > Pseudomonadati > Planctomycetota > Phycisphaerae > Phycisphaerales > Phycisphaerales bacterium. The sequence continues at coordinate 509,595 of JAVJVK010000004.1, read as the reverse complement.
ATGGCACAGCGCCGGGTGCAGTCGGAGGCGCCTGTCCGCCGGGCGCCGGTGGTTGCCATCGCATCGGGCAAGGGCGGCGTCGGAAAAACGACACTTGCCGTCTCTTCAGCTATCACCTTTGCCAAGCGTGGCTTGCGCGTGGCTCTCGTCGATGCCGACCTCGGGCTTGCCAACGTAGACCTGGCGTGCGGGCTCCGGCCGACGGCGCGGCTGACCGAGGCCGTCGCCCGCGTGGCGCAGGGTGATCGGGTGACGGTCGATCTCGTTCGGCGGATGTCGATGCGTGGCCCGGCGGGCATGATCGTGGTGCCCGGCATGGTTGGGCCGCTGCAGCATGCCTCGAGCACCGATGCCCGAACCGCGGTCGCGCAAACGGTTGATCTGCTGTCCAGGGCCATGGACGTGGTGGTGGTCGATCACGGGGCGGGGCTGGGTGCTTCGGTGCGCGACGGACTGTCTCGGGCTTCCATGCCCATTGTCGTGGCCACGCCCGACCCGGCCTCGCTGGCCGACGCGTACGCCCTGGTGAAGTGCCTGCGGTGCGTATCGTGCGAACGGATTCCGTATCTGTTGATCAATCGGGCCAAGGACGCCGGCGACGCGGAGGCGGCGCATGCGCGTGTGGCTGAAGTGGCGGCCAAGTTCCTTGGTTGCGGGCTGCCGATGGTTGGGTTCGTGCCGGAAGATCCGATCGTGCAGCGCTGCTCTCGCGTGCGCCGTCCGCTTGCGATCGCGGCGCCCAAGTCGAGCGCTACGCGCCACTTAAACAAGGTGGTCGAACGACTGGCCGACGAGATGGACGTGCATCGATCGGATTCTGATCGGAAGGGCGGCCCCGTACGCGGGCTGCTGGCACGGCTCGTGCGGGGCCGATAGCAACGCTCGCTCGGTGCGGCGTTGCGCACTTCTTGCGCTGAAAACTTTCTTGGTGCGCAAATCGGCTTGAGTCGCCATGGCTCTTGGCCGATGGAGGTGGCACATGCCGCCGTCAGGATCGATCCATCCCTTGCCATCGCGCGTGTGCGGCCCGCTTTGCGGTCTGTGCGGGTTCTCGGTGGCGATGCTTTCGGGCCTCTGGTCGTCGGGCGACGCGTCGAGCGTGCTGCTTCGGGCGATCGTGTCGTGCCTTGGCTGTTATGGGCTTGGCCTGGCGGTTGGCTACGTATTCGAGTTGGTTGCACTTCGTGTGGTGGAACGCGAGCGGGTGCTTCGGGGTGTCGCGGAGCCTGGCCCCGATAGCGCAAAACAGAAAACATCTTCGTAGATTGTTGAAACGCTGGCGTTCGACCGTGGTATTCTGTATACTCAAAGGCGCGTGACCACGGATGGCACGCGCGACCACAGCCTGAAGACCGGTCTTCCCGGGGTATCGGGCTCGATGGAACAGGGGTCAGGGAGCCGACCATGCCCACAGCTCTCAAGTCGTCCAAATCGTCATCGTTCCGCTCGGCACGCGTCCGCCCGTCGATCGATACCGCCGAGGTTCCGGTTGATTCGGTCTATGCGGAGATGGACATCCGCGAGGTGTGGAAGCTGTACGCTTCCGAGCCGAGCGACGAGATCCGCAATTTCCTGTGGGAGAAGTATCTCCCCATCGTGCGGTACAACGCCGAGCGCATCCACGCGCGTCTTCCCGACGAGGTGGACGTGGATGACCTGGTTCAGGCCGGCATGTTCGGGCTGATGGGCGCCATCTCGGCGTTCCAGCTCGAGAAGAACGTGAAGTTCGAGACGTACTGCGCCCGACGGGTGCAGGGCGCCATCCTCGACGAACTGCGTGCGATGGACTGGGTGCCCAGGCTCGTTCGCAGTCGGTCAGCCAAGGTCGACGGCGTGCGGCGCTCCATCGAAATGGAGACCGGCCAGCCGGCGTCGGACGATCAGGTGGCCCAGCGCCTTGGCGTGGGCAAGGAAGAGTTCGACAAGATCCGCCGCGACAGCCGGGCGGTCTCGACCATGTCGATGACTCGCAAGGCCAGCGACAGCAGCGGCGGGGAGACGCGCGACCTGGAGGTCATGCGCGACGGCGCCGACAACCCGGTCCGCACCATGCAGCGCAAGGACCTGCGCGACATGCTGACCAAGGGGCTCAGCCGGGCCGAACGCCTCATCGTCATCCTCTACTACTACGAGAGCATGACGATGAAGGAGATCGGCGCGACCCTGGCGCTCTCCGAGAGCCGCGTGAGCCAGATGCACAGCGCGATCCTCGAGCGGCTGAAGGCCCAGATGCAGCATCGCACCCGCGAGCTGGAGCCCATGGAGTAGCCGGGCCGGCTCGATCGCCCAGGAAATAGACCGATGCGACCGCTTGCCCCTCGTGCCAGCGGTCGCTTTCATTTGGCGTGGACAACCCTGCCGACGACGCCTGGTACCTCGAAGCACGACCGCCGCTGCCCGAAAGCCGCAAGGCCTACGTAGCGCTGGGGAGCAATCTGAACGACCCGGCGGGCAACGTCATCCGGGCGGCCAGCGAGCTGGGGTCGATCGCCGGCGTGCGGGTCATCGCGACCAGCCGCCTCTACACCACCGCGCCAGTAGGGGTGGAGGACCAGCCCGACTTTGTCAATGCCGTGGCGATGCTGGAGGTCGAGTGCACCGCGCGGGAACTGCTGGACGCACTGCTGACCATCGAGAAGCGGTACGGACGAGATCGTGCCAGCGAGCAGCGGTGGGGGCCGCGGACGCTCGACTTGGACCTGCTGTTGTTCTGCGAGCAGTCGATCGACGAGCCGGGGCTGACGGTGCCGCATCCCCGGATGGCCGAGCGTCTGTTCGTGCTCGAGCCGCTGGCCGACCTGGCGCCGGCGGTGATTCCGCCGGGATGGACCATGAGCGTCGGGCGGCTGGCGGCCACGCTGCGCGCGGCGGCGAACGAAGAGGCCCGGACGTGATTCGTTCGGCGTGCGTTGCGTGCCTGCTCTGCGTGTCGATTGCGTGTGCGCAGGAAGAAGAACCGCTGGATGCCGTGACCGCGGCGTATCGCCAGGGGTCAGTGGCTGATCGGCTCGAGATCGAGATTCCTCGCGAGGGTGCGCCGCCAGCGCGGAGTGCCATGACCGTCGCGTTGCGCACGGGCGCATCCCCGGTGGTGTCGCTTGCGCTGGGCCGGGGCTATCCACTGCGCGTGGTGGCCGAGCCGGGGCGGTTGATCGCGTGGCGTGCGGGTGATCGCGAGCGGGTGTTCGTGGCGCCGCTGCCCGAGCCGTTTGGACGCGGAGCGATCGAGGCCGTGCTGCCGCCGCTGCTGGCGCCACAGATCGATCTGGCGTTTGCCGATGAGCCCGGCTCGTTGCTCGCGTTCCTGCCGCCGCTTTCGTGGTCGCTGGTGGCCTCGGGCGAGCGGGATCGCTATGCCGGCGTATCGATGGATGCGTCGCTCGAGCTGACGGCTGGCGGCGATGGCCGGCTGGTGGCGATGGAGGCCCGGCGGGACGGCCGCGTCGTGGCGCGGGCGGCCATCGACGCGGTCGAGGTCGATCCGGCGTGGTTCGAGCCGCCATCGCTGGAGGGCGAGATCGTGGCGACGCTGTCCGAGCTGGGCGAAACGCCCGGCCCGGTGCGCGCGGGCGAGCGGATGGGCGACGTCATCGGCTTCGATGCGCGCGGGCGTGTGACGACGCTGCGGGGTGTGGCGGGCGAGGGCGGCCGCGTGGTGATGCTGGCGGTCGTGGCCCGCTTGCCCGAAGAGCGTTCCCGGCTGGCGGGCGAACTGGCCGAGGCACAGCTTGCGTCGCTGGCGTTGATGCTCGATGCCCGCGTGGTGGTGCTGGCCGTGGGGGAAGCGTCGACGGCTCGCCTGTTCGAGCGGGTGATGCGGACGACCCGTGCCGATGCCGACCGCGTGGGCGCCATCGCGGTGGAGCGCGCCCCGGCCTGGCTGGGCGAGGTGGGCGAGGGCGTGGCGTTGTCGGTCGATGGTGACGCGTGGATGCTGCTGGAACGGCATCGCATCGCGTCGACGGATGCGGACGAAACGGATGTCGCCGCGCCGTTGGAGAGCAGCACCGCGCCCAGGACGCTGGCCGAACGTCTGGCGGAGGCGGTGGGGGCGGCGATGCGGTCGGATCGGTGACCGAGCTCACGCATTCTGAGTAGATCGCTGCATCGACCTGATTCGAAAGGCGCATTGCAAAAGGGGCCGCGTGGGCCCCTTTGAGATGCGTGTTGGCAAGTCGCGTCAGCCGTCGGCGCCCGGCGCCATGCGAGAGCTCCCTGACGGCGGGGGCGGCGGCCGATCAACGTCGCCCGTGTCATCCGTCGTTGCAGCGGCCTGCGGGATTCTCGGGTTCGAAGAGATTGGACGGCTGCTGGGCCACAGTTGCCAGATCAGCACGCCGAACCCAACGACCACGATCACGGCGTAGAGCGCCAGCTTGCCGATCGCCTTGTCTCCGCCGCCGAGTTTCTCGGTCAGTGGCTGGAGCTTGTACTTGAGTTCCTCGAGGAAGTCAGACATGGATCTCGATACCTCTTGTGGATTGGAACATCGCGGATAAAGAAAGAGCCACGCGGGGCGCGGCTCTTTCATCGTCAGGTGGCCCGGTCAGGAATCACCGAGGCTCGAAGATGAACGTGTAGTCGTTGGTCCGCAGGTTGGCGTCGGGATCGGTCGGGTCCTTGGGCTCGATGTAGATGTACTCGGCGTGGCCGTCGTAAAAGGCCATCACGCTCTTGTTGATCTCGTTGAACTCGCCCAGCCAATCGCGGCCCTGGTCATCGTTGGCGACGACGTCCGCGGTCTGGTCGTGGATCCAGACCATCTTGGAGGCATCGAAGAACTCGGCCTGGCGGAATCGCTTCATGCCTTCCTGCCAGCGGGCGCTGCCCTTGGGGAAGCTGGAGGGCGTCCAGGCGGAGTACTGCCGCATGTCGCCGGCGTCCCACCACCGCATGTTGACGTGGTAGCTGGTGCCGACGTCGTCATAGCTGCCCAGCTCGTTGTTGGGCTCGGGCCAGGTGCGCTGGTGGGTCTTCTTGTCGCCCGGCGAGCGGAAGGCGGGCATCTCCAGGACTTCGCGCTGGGCGTCGTCGGGACGGCCTTCTTCGAATCGGCTGGGGTCGGGGTTGTAGCCGTTGGGTTCGGGCAGGGTGAGGTCGGGATAGACGTACGGGTTCAGGGGCTTGGTGTACGCGGGCTCATCGAAGACGCCACCGCTACGGGTGCGCCAGTACTGCGACGCATCCTTGCCTCCGTAGCTCCAGGTGCACCAGCCGCCAATGCCGCCGTTGCGCCAGGACATCTTCATCGGGATGTCGTCGTTGAAGTCGGCCTTGTAATTAAAGAAGGCAACCTGCAGCTGTCGCACGTTGCTCAGCGAGACGGCCTGGTAGCCCAGCAGCCGCGCCTGGCCCAGTGCCGGCAGCAGGATGCCGATGAGCAGGGCGATGATGGCGATGACGACCAGGAGCTCGATGAGGGTGAAGGCCCTCGCGCCCTGATCACGTCCGAGTCGTTGCACTCGCATGGAACTGTCCCCGTCGCTGTGGTGTGGGCGGGTCGCCTTGAACGGTCTTTGGAGCCGCCGGCCGGCTGCCCCGATCCAGAACGGGAGAGCAGCCGAGGGAACGCCGGCGGTCATATCAACCTGTGCGGAACCCGAACACGCCGTCTGTCGCATGTACCTCGTGGGCTTGAGCGACGCCTCGCTGACAGAGGGCGGCACGCGCCGCGACCTCCCCTATGTGGTCCAGTATACCAGAACCACACGGAATCACAACACGATTCGCGGGTGGATTGGGATTGGGTGCACTTGGGATTGTCCCTGATTTCCCTTGAAGATTGGGTGAGAAATCGGGGTGTCCCTGATAAATGCGGGGTGGGGGGAACAGCCCAGGCGTGCGCCAGGGTTGTGTTGGGGCGCGTGCTTATGAGCGGAAGACGACGCGGCCCTGGCCCTTGCGGATCACGCCGATGCGGCTGACCGACTCGCCGGATCTGGCAAGCTTGTCGGCCACGGCGTCGGCGAAGGCGGGGCGGACCACGACGCAGTAGCCGATGCCCATGTTGAAGACCTTGTCCATCTCGGGGCCGCGGATGTTGCCGTGCTTCTTGAGGAAGGTGAAGACGGGCGGCACGGTCCATGCCTTGCGATCGAGCACGGCGTCGACGTTGGGGTTGAGGCTGCGTTCGAGGTTGCCAGCAAGGCCGCCGCCGGTGATGTGGGCCATCCCGCTGACGACACGCTTGACCTTGTAGCCGCGCAGAAGCTTGGTGATGCTTGGGGCGTAGATGCGTGTGGGGGTGAGCAGGACCTGGCCCAGGGTCTTGTCGGGGTCGAGCTCTGGGTAGGTCTTGTCCAGGTCGAGCCTGGCGTGCTCGACGACGCGGCGGACCAAACTGAAACCATTCGAGTGGACGCCGCTGGAGGCCAGGCCCAGGACGACGTCGCCGGGCTCGACCTTCATGGAGCTTGTGGCCTTGCGGAGCTCGACGACGCCCACGGCGAAGCCGGCCATGTCGAACTCGCCCTCGGGGTAGATGCCCGGCAGCTCGGCGGTCTCGCCGCCCAAGAGGCTGCAGCCGGCGATCTTGCAGCCCTCGGCGACGCCCTTGACCAGGTCGACGAGCATGAGGTGCTCGACCCTGGGGATGGCCAGGTAGTCGAGGAAGAAGAGCGGCTCGGCGGCCTCGACGATGAGGTCGTTGACGCACATGGCCACGAGGTCCTGGCCGACGGTGTCGAAGGTGTTGGTGTCTCGCGCGAGCTTGAGCTTGGTGCCCACGCCGTCCGTGGCGGCGACGAGGACGGGCTCCTTGTAGTTCCGCTTGAAGAGCTTCTCGTTGAAGTCCAGGCGGAAGAGGCCGGCGAATCCGCCGTCGTTGCTCAGCACGCGCGGGCCGTGGGTCCGGCGCATGAGGCCCAGGATGGCTTCGACGAAGCGGTCGCCGGCGTCGATATCGACGCCCGACTGGGCGTAGGTGAGGCTCTGCTTTCCAGTGGGCTTGCCGCTCTGCTTGCCGGCGGCGCCGTTCGGGGATGTTTTGGGCTTGGTGCTGGTCCTGGAGCGTTTGCTGGGGGGCTTCGTCTTGCCGGCGGGGGTGGCCATGGGCAAGCGTAGGACGGCGTGCAGGGGTTCTGGCTGGGTTCGGTGGCAGGACATCCGGTTTTTGGCCGCTAGACTGATTCTGTCGCTGATCGTCCGCTGTCGGTGCGTCTTCGGGGCGTGTTGGCGGCGGTCGCCCGAATTCGCAGGCTCGCCACTGACGGCTCAACAGGCTTACCGCCGGGAGACCGAACCTCCATGTCCCAGAATCGCACGTCGCTCTTCACGTCCGAATCCGTTTCGATGGGCCACCCGGACAAGATCGCTGATCAGATTTCGGATGCCATCCTTGACGTGATGCTGAAGGACGATCCGCACTCGCGTGTGGCGGTGGAAACGATGGTTGCCACCGGGCTCGTGGTGGTGTCCGGCGAAGTGACCACGAGCACGTACGTCGACATCCAGGACATCGTGCGCGACACGATCCGTGATATCGGGTACGACGACGCGGAGATGCGGTTTGACTGCGACTCGTGCGCGGTGCTGGTGGCGCTGAACAAGCAGAGCCCCGATATTGCCCAGGGCGTGGACCGCGAGGGCGCGGGCGACCAGGGGTTGATGTTCGGCTTTGCCTGCAACGAGACCGAGGCGCTGATGCCCCTGCCCATCCAGCTTGCCCACCGCTTGGTGGAGCAGCAGGCGCACGTGCGGCGCGAGGGCATCATCCCGGGCCTGCGTCCGGACGCCAAGAGCCAGGTGACCATCGAGTACGAGGGGCTCAAGCCCGTGCGCGTGGACACGGTGCTGATGAGCACGCAGCATGACAAGAGCTGGAACGGCAAGCAGCAGGAGCTGCGCAAGCAGGTGATCGAGCACATCTTCAAGCCCGTGCTGGGCGAGTGGTGGAACTCGGGCATCACCATCCACGTGAACCCGACGGGCCAGTTCGAGATCGGCGGTCCGCATGGCGACGCCGGGCTGACGGGCCGGAAGATCATCGTGGACACGTACGGCGGTCGCGGTCGGCACGGCGGCGGGGCGTTCAGCGGGAAGGACCCGACCAAGGTCGATCGCTCGGCGGCGTACATGGCGCGATACATCGCCAAGAACGTGGTGGCGGCCGAACTGGCCGACGTGTGCGAGGTGCAGTTGAGCTACGCCATCGGCGTGGTGGAGCCCACGAGCGTGCATGTGGATTGCTTCGGCACCGAGAAGGCCGACCTGGATCAGATCGAGAAGGCCATCCGCAAGGTGTTCCCGCTGACGCCGCGGGGCATCATCGACACGCTGCAACTCCGCAAGCCGATCTACCGGCTGACGGCCAGGCATGGACACTTCGGGCGCAAGCCGTTCGAGCGTGAGGGCCGGACGTACTTCACCTGGGAGAAGACCGACAAGGTGGAGGAGTTGAAGGCGGCCGTTGGCGGCGCGGTGGCGGCGGGAGCCTGATCTCAAACGCTGTGAGCAACGAGGCCCGGGCACGCGCCCGGGTCTTTTCATGCGCGGATGGAGGTTCGGGACAGAGCCCGGACCTGCGCCGGGTCCCTGTTCATGCGTGGAGGTTGTAGAGATTGTGTTCTTGTGCGTAGCGGAGGACGTCGGGGTGCAGCGGCGTATCGAAGGGCGCGCCTTGGGCAGCGCGAACGTCGGTCGATGCGGCGCGGAGCAGGTCTGCATCGACGAACGAACTGACCCAGCGGTCCAGTTCCTGCTCGTTCCAGAAGCCGGTGGCATCGAGCGTGGTGCGAAGATCGTCGGCGGTTGCGATGGGATGCCGGGGCAGCACGAGCGGGCGGGCCAGCGCGATCATCTCGCGTGGCTGGCGCCAGCGGTGGAAGCTGGCGGCCTGGTCGGCGCCGATGATGAACCAGAGGGTTCGATCGGGCAGGACGGCGGTGGCGCGCTGCAGCGTTCGAGACCAGTAGCTCGGCTCGCCGCGGGTGGCTCGGTCGAGTTCGTCGGTCCAGATCGTGCAGCGGTCGAGTTCGGCGATTGCAAGGCGCAGCATGTCCAGCCGCTGGGCGTCGCTGGCGGTGGGAGCGTGTTCTTTGTGTGGCGAGCGTGCCGCGGGTACGAAGACCAGGCATGCGGCGGCGCCTTCGCGTCGTTCGAGTTCCTGGCGGCCGAGATCGGCCAGCGTGACGTGGGCGACGTGGGGAGGGTCGAACGTCCCGCCGAAGAGCGCGACGTGCGGGCAGTCATCGGGAATCTGGAGCGGTGTTGGCGCCACATGCGTCACGAATGACGATAGCGCCGGCGACGCCCAGGCCGTTCAGTTGAGGCCGTCGTCGGGGACGACCATGAGCGGGCCGAGGGACTCGCCGCGCTCGTTGGCCCACAACTCGTAGGGCGCCAGTAGCGGGAATCGCTCGGCCAGTGTCTCGAGGGGCAGTCGTTCGGCGACGACGACGCCCTGGTGGTCGACCACGGTGTATCGCGGGCCATCTTCGGTGACCTCGATGCGCACGCCGTAGTCGCGACCCTCGAGGGTGCCCAGGTCGATCGCCGGGCGGTGAGGCTCGGTCGTACTGGTTGCCTGGCCCCGGCGAGGTTCGATCGAGACGAACAGCACCAGGGCGCCGGCGGCGGCCATCAGGATCGGTAGTGCGTGCTTGCGTCCCATACCCATGGCATCGGCGGAGCGGGCGGCGGGCTTGAGGGAAACTTAGAGGTCGGCCAGCCGCTGGGCGGTTCGTTGCTCGATCAGGGCGGTCATGAGGGGTCCGAGATCGCCTTCGAACAGCGTCTGGCGGAGCTGGAACTTGGTGTCCAGGCGCTGGTCGGCCACGATGCCGTCCTGGTAGCGGTAGACGCGGACCTTTTCGGACCTTTCGCCGGTGCCGATCTGGCCCTTGCGGGCGGCGGAGCGTTCGGCCTCGGCCTCGCGGAGCTGTCGTTCGTAGAGGCGGGCCATGAGCAGGCGGCGGGCCTTCTCGCGGTTCTGGTGCTGGCTCTTGCTCTCCTGCATGCGGACCTCGATGCCGGTGGGGTTGTGCACGAGGTGGACGGCAGTGGCGACCTTGTTGACGTTCTGCCCGCCGGGGCCTTGGGAGGTGGTGACGTGCTCGGTAACGTCGTTTGCCCAGTCGATCTTGACCTCGACGGCCTTGGGCTCGGGCAGCACGGCGACGGTGGCGGTAGAGGTGTGCACGCGGCCCTGGGACTCGGTGGCGGGCACGCGTTTGACCGAGTGGACGCCGGCCTCGAAACTGAGCTCGGCCCAAACGCCCTCGCCCTTGACGCTTGCGGTAGCCGAGCGAACCCCGCCGTGGCTCTCGCCGCCGGAGAAGTCGAGGGTTTCGAAGGACCAGCCCTTCTGGCCTGCGTACTTCTGGTACATTTCCAGGAGGTCCTTGGCCCAGATCTGGGCCTCGTCGCCGCCGGTGCCGGCGCGGAGTTCGAGGATGACCGAGCCGACGAGGTTGTCGTCGCTTGAGACCAGGGCGGCCTTGACGGCCTCGATCTCTTCGGCGGCCCTGGCTTCGAGCGTGGGCAGTTCGGCCCTGGCCATCTCGACCAGTTCGGCGTCTTCGCCCGAGTCGATGGCATGGCGGAGTTCGGCCGCCTCGGCCAGCAGGTGCGTGTATCGGTGGTAGCCTTCGACCACTGGGGCCAGGGCCGAGCGACGGATGGAGAGATCGCGGACCTTCTCGTGGTCTGCGAGCACGTCGGGGTCTTCGAGTTGGCGTCCGGCTGCGCGATACTGCTCGCTCAGTGCTTCGAGCTTGGCGCGGACGGCGGGTGCGAGGGAGTCGGCGGCAGTGGTCACGGGGGATTGTTGGCGGGGGGCGGGGCGATCACTCGACCCGCCTGCCACGAAGTTCGTCGCGGATTTCGGTCAGGAGCTGGACTTCGGCCGGGGGCACCGGCGGGGCGGCCGCCTCGGCCTTCTTTTCCTGCTCGAAGTGGCGGCGGGCGGTATTCATGGCCTTGACGATGAGAAAGACGGCGAAAGCCATAATGATGAAGTTGAGCAAGACGGTGATGAAGTTGCCGTAGGCGAAGACCGGGCCGAGTTGGCGAGCCTCGACGAGCGGCAGCGGCACAGCGGCGTCGGCGTTGGCCTGGCGGACCTTCTCGGTGAGCCCGATGTAGTAGTTCGAGAAGTCGGCCTTGCCTGGGATGGAGACGATGGGCATGATGAGGTCGTCCACGATCGAGCGGACGAGGATGCCGAAGGCGCCGCCGATGATGATGCCCACGGCCATGTCCATCATGTTGCCCTTGACGGCGAACTCTCGGAATTCCTTGATCAGGCCCATGGCGACCTCCTTTTGGGCGTCGAGTGCGTGCTTGAGAGCATAGCGAAACCCGGATGCCGGTCGCGATACACTGGCGTATATGAAGAACGACTCAGCCGTTGCCGATCATTTGCTCGCCCGTCGCCGCCGTACGCATGCCGCCCTTCGTGAGCGGGCGCAGGAGGTCAGTGTTGGGGCCTTGCCCGTTGTCTTGCTGGGGGCTGGTGAGATGATCCCGGTGCCGGGGCAGCATGACCGGGTGTATCCGTTCATGGCCCACAGTGACTACTACTACCTGACCGAGCAGCAGTGTCCGGGCGGGGTGTTGGCGGTGGACCTCGAGGAAGACGGCGACTGCTGGTGGGCGTTCGCGCCCGAGGTGACGCAGGCACACCGGACGTGGGAGGGCGACGTGACGTGGGAGGGGGTGCCGCTGGCCGAGTTGGGGCCGTGGCTTGCGCAACGGCGCGGGCGTGCGGTGGCGATGCTGGGCTGCCCGGTTGGTGGGTATGGCGGCGGCGTGGATCAAGAGCTGAGCGCGGAGCTGGCTGAGGCATTCCTTCACTCGCGACGGGTGCTGGATGATGTCGAGATCGGACTGATGCGCAAGGCCTGCGCGGCGACGGCGGCGGGGCACGCGTACGCCCACCGCGTCTTGACCAGCGGCGAGGCGGCGGGCATGACTGAACGGCAGTTGCAGGTCGAGATCGAGGCGGAGTTCTTCCGCAACGGGGGCGACGGCACACCGTATGACACGATCGTCGGCAGCGGGCCCAACGCGGCCGTGCTGCACTTTGCGCCCGGAGAGCGCGTGATCAGCAAGGGCGAGTGTGTGCTGGTCGATGCGGGCGCGGCCCACAAGCGCTACGCGGGCGACGTGACCCGTGCGTGGCCGGTGGGCGAGCCGACGCAGACACAGAAGGACGTGATCAACATCGTGACCGAGGCCGAGGAGGTGGGGCTGGCGATGTGCGTGCCGGGCACCGAATGGCACGAGGTGCACCGGCGGTGCAGCGAGGTGGTGCTGGAGGGGCTCATCGGGCTGGGGGCGATCAAGGGTGACGCGGCTGAGTTGGTCGATCGCGGCGTGGCGGGGTTGTTCTTCCCGCATGGCGTGGGCCACATGATCGGCCTGGGCGTGCGCGGCGCCGGCGGACGGCTGCCCGGGCGGGCGCCGCGGAAGGGGCCGGGCGGCGTGGGGGTTCGCGTCGACATCCCGCTGGAGGCCGGGCACGGGTTCACCGTTGAGCCCGGGCTGTACTTCATCCCCGGCCTGATCGACGTGGCCGAGACGCGGGAGAAGTTTGGCGACGCGGTGCAGTGGGGCGTGGTCGATTCGCTGCGGAAAGAGATCCAGGGGGTGCGGATCGAGGATGATGTGATCGTTCGCGAGGGTGAGTGTGAGGTTCTCACTGACGCGATCGCGAAGCGGCTCGATTAGCGTGGACGACGCAAGAAGACCACGAAGTCGGTGCCGGGGCCGTTCACCGCATTGAGCGCGGCCTCGGGATTCATGGGCTGGTGGCCGCCGTTGTCTTCGGCGTCCAAGCCGACGGCGTAGAGCGTGTAGCCCTGCGGGCTCTCTTCGTCGACGCGATACACCCAGGGCTCACCGGTCATGGGGTCGTCTGGGATCGCTTTGAGGTAGTCGGGCACGAGTGCGTCGAGCGAGTCTGGCAGGCTGCCTTGCTCCGGGCGGAAGGTCTCGATCGCGAGCGCGAGATGGAAGCCGGGGTGGATGTGATCCGCGTATGTGGCCGTCTCCAGGAAGCCGTAATAGCTGGGCGCTCGCTCTTTGATGAGCTCCGATCGCTTCCAGTCATCTGATTGCCAATCCCTGAGAGTCTTGGATGCCTTCAGTCGCTCGTCCAACGGAGTATTCCATGACTCGAGCGTCTTGGCTTCCGCTTCGGCGAGCGACTGGTCGTCGCGGCCGGAGTTCTTGGATCGGTCGAGGATCTCCATGCGGAGCATCGCGCGTTCGCCTTCGAGCAATTGGTCGAGGGTGGCGAAATCGTGGGGGATCGTGGCGTCGAGGAGCGCCCTGGCCATCTCGGCGTCGATCCTGCCGCTCGTCAGGGCGTCCAGGATGACGCTCTCGACGCTTGACCTCGTTCCGCCAGCGGCGAGCAGGTCCATTTTCGAGTACCCAGGCTTGCCGATGACGTTGGCGAGTTTCTGGGCTCGTGAAAAGGCTTCGGCCGCGGCCTGGGGATCGTCGTTGAGGATGGCGTCGCGGAGTTGGAGCCGGTCGACGAACGAGAGGCGGCGAAGTTTCAGTCCGCTGACGCCACTGGGATCGAGTCGTGGCTCGAGACCGGCTGCGGATGCGAGCCGGTCCATGCTGTCGGTCACCCGTGACGCCTTGGTGGCGGCCACGGCCTCATCGAACTCCTGGCGAGCCTGCGGATCGGCATCCAACTTGGCGAAGTCCGAATAGACCGGCCAGAACTCTTGAACACTGCCGGGCGAGTACAACGCGGCCAGATCGGACTCGTAGACCCGATAAAACTCGGCGAGGGCGGCCTCGGCACGGGCCGCATTCTGCTCGGTGACGCCGGCTTCACGTAATGCTTTCTCCCTGACCTGCTGGGCGTAGTCGGCTTGGGGGAGGGGAGGAACGCTAGGGCGCAGGAAGAGGAACGCGCCAGCGGCGGCTGCGGCCAGAATGGCCGCGACGATAATCACGACTGCGATGGCTGCGGAGCCGGTACGGCGCGGATGCGTGTTTCGGTTCGGACGCATTGGGTTCTCCCTTTGAGTCGGGACGATAGGTGGCCGTGCGTAGGATTGTGTTTGGTCCCGACCGCCTTTCAACGGAGCGTGAGATGTCGTCCACCTTCGCCGACCGGATCGAGATGCAGAACCACCTCTTCGCCGAGCTCTCGGCGATGTTCGGGGCCGAGGTGCCGTTGTATGACAAGGCGCTGGCGGTCAACGCAGTGTGCAATCGGGCGGTGTGCGATGTGCTGGCTGCGCGGCACCCGGGGTTTGCGGTCAGCGATGAGGAGATCGAGCGGACCAGTGGTGAGCGACACGGGGCGATCCGGATCGGTCGGCCCGACGAGTACCGATTGATTGCGCGGTTCTTCGGGTGCTTCGGCATGGAACCGCACAACTTCTATGACATGACGGCGATCGGGGCCAAGAGCCAGCCTGTGATCGCGACGGCGTTCCGCTCGCCGCACAAGCCCGAGCATCGCGTGTTTACGTCGCTGCTGATGACCGACTACTTCGACGAGGCCACGAAGAAACGAATCGAGGAAGCGCTCGCGGATCGACAGGTGTTCTCGGATCGTGCGATTGCGCTCATCGACAAGTGCGAGGGCGAGGGCGGGCTGAGCTGGGATGATGCGAACGAGCTAATCGCCGAAGCGACGGGACGGATCTTCAAGTGGACGGGGCGCGCCCGCGACCACCAACTCTACAAAGACCTTTGCGAGGGTGGGTTCAAGATCGCCGCGGACATCGCGTGCTTCGAGCGGCATCACCTGAACCACCTGACGCCCAACACGCTCTGCATGGACGTGTACACGGCGGCGATGAAGTTCTGCATGGGCCAGAGCGATCGGGCGACATACGAGAAGCGTGCGACGCGGGCGCTCGAGCGGATGATGCTGATGAGCGGGCCGGACTGGCTGACGCTGCACTTCAAGCACCTGGGTGCCGAGCGCATCGCAGGTGCGGGCGAAGCCGACGTCGATTCGGCGAAGCTGGCGACGTTCGTGCGGGCGCTGGCGGATCGCCTGGAGCAGGACGACCTGGACCTGACGAAGTTGCCGCACTCGGGGTTCAAGGACTTCACCGAGGGGCCATCGGCCGACACGCCCGTGCTGCTGCGTCAGGACGCATACAAGGCGTTGACAGAGCCGGTGGTGTTCGTGGAGGCGGATGGCTCAGAGGTCGAGTCGTCGCACACCGCCCGGTTCGGCGAGATCGAGCAGCGCTTCTATGCGACGACGCTGGCGGGGCGGGCGATGTACGACCAGTGCCTGGCGGCGTTCGAGGAAGCACGTGCGAACGAGCCCGGACTTGCCGAGCGCGATGAAGAGGCGTTTCTGCGCATGCAACGGGACGCGTTTGCGAGCTTCCCAGATTCACTGGAGGAGTTGCTCGAGAAAGGGCTTGTGTACGCCGAGTATGCACCGACGGACGCGGGGCGCGCGGCGGCGGGGTCGATCGACACCACGGACATGGCCGAGCTGGTGCGGCGTGGATATGCAACGCGCGAGGGGCTGCGGTACGAGGACTTTCTGCCGGTCAGCGCGGCGGGCATCTTTGCGAGCAACCTGAGCCAGTACGGCACGGCATCGACCGCGGCGAACCGGCCCGAGTACTCACGCGAGCAACTCGAGGAGATCATGGGCAAGCGGTTGATCGATACCGATGCGGCATATGCGGCAGTGGATGCCGGTTCACGTCTTGGCGTGTATGAAGCGTTGGGGCTGTTGGACAGGGTGACCAAGCCCGAGCGCGAGCGGCTGGAACGCGCCACGCGGGTGCAGCGCGTGGTCTGAAGCCATTGTCTTCTGAAGTAAATAGCCCCGCCCGGATTCGAACCGGGGACCGAGCGATTATGAGTCGCCTGCTCTAACCGCTGAGCTACGGGGCTGTGGCGAGGGCTTGCGAGATTCGTCGGTTCAAGCGAGCTGCGCGAGCAAGTCGTCGAGATTCATCGCGTCCTTGATCTCGCGCTGCTGGACCCACCGCACGACCGGGGCGCCATCGTCGTTTCGGCCTACGAGGACGGTGCCACGGCTGGAGACGTTGAGGTCGGGCCAGTAGAAGCCGTAGGCCTTCGAGACCGCCCGGTGCATGTCGGCGACGAGGGTCTGCTTCAGGCCCATGGCGTCGGCCCACGCCTTGTGGGTGAAGAAGCTGTCGCACGAGACGCCCACGACCTGGACGCCCTTGTCCTTCCAGCGATCGAACTCGTCGTTGACGCACTGCATCTCGGTCGAGCAGACCGGGCTGAAGTCCATTGGGTAGAAACACAAGGCCACGTCGCCCTGCTTCAAGGCTTCCGAGAGCGTCCACTCGTTGCGGTCCTGGTCGAGCAGGGTGAAGTCTGGCGCGACGTCGCCAGCGGCGATCGGCTCGTGTCGGGCGGGCAGGGTGGTCGTTGCGGGCATGCTTCAAGGCTCCGAGAGGGAATCCAGGAAATCGGGTCGATCGAGTGGACGCGCCTTGGCGGGGCGGCGCATATGCTAGGACATGCCGACCGCAGGACCCGCAACGGAAGAGGGTGACCTCCTCCACCGATACGCCTCGGTGCGAGAACGCGTCGAACGTGCCGCGGCCAAGTCCGGTCGTCGCGGCCAGCAGGTGCTGCTGGTCGCCGTGACCAAGTACGCCGAGCCGGATCAGATCCTCCAATTGGTGCAGGCCGGTCACCGGGATTTTGGCGAGAACCGCGTCCAGCAGCTGCTCCAGCGTGCCCCGATGCTCGAAGAGCAGGCCTCGCGGATGCGTTCGATGGGCGCGGCCCTTGGGGGAGACCCGGCATCGAAGCACGAGCCTATCCGCTGGCACATGATCGGGCAGATGCAGCGCAACAAGGCACGGCAGGTTGCCGATGTCTGCCGACTGATCCACAGCGTCGACAGCTTGCGCGTCGCAGAGGAGTTGCAGGAGGTGGGGCTGAAGCGTGACCGCCCCGTCGAGATCCTGCTGCAGGTCAACTGCTCGGGCGAAGCCGGGAAGGCCGGCTGCCCTTCGCCGGCCGTGCTCCACGTCGTCGAGCAGATCCACTCGATGATCCACCTCCACCTGCGCGGCCTGATGACCATGGCACCCGATGGAGACAAGCCCGAAGACAGCCGACCGACCTTCGCGCGGTGTCGTGAATTGTTTGAGGATGTTGTCAGCGAGGGATTGGTCGGCAAGGACTTCAACATCCTGTCTATGGGGATGTCCGGCGACTACGAGGTCGCAATCGAAGAAGGCGCTAACCTCGTACGGGTCGGGAGCGCCATCTTCAGCGAGCCATCGGAAGCGGATGCGTCCGAATCGGCTGAGTAAGGATCAAACAATACTCGAGGCGAATTAGGCGAAGCCGGCGATGCGGCGATTACGTGCGATATCGATCTGCTGCTGCAGGCTGTCGCCCGGGCACGCGGTGGTGGCCAACTCGCGGTGCGTACTGATTCGTGCGGCGGGCACTCGGTAGCGGGCACTCTCGCTGCGCACGAGCGATTGCAGCGACGCGAGCGCTGCGCTCGTGGGGCGCTCGTGCATGAAGTTGCCCATCATCATGATGCCCAGGTTGTGCTCGTTCCAGTCGCGCACGTGGGCGCCCTGCAACTGCACGGGCCTGGCGGCCCAGATGGTCCCGGTCGGATCGATGACGTAATGGTACCCGATGTCTGCCCAGCCATTGCCCACGTGGGCGCGCTGGATGTCAGCCAACCGCTGGCGAGCCTCGCCCGCCGACCGGAAACCCGCGGCGTCCATTGCATCGTGGTGGATGGTGATTCGTTCGACCCGTCCCATGCGATTGGCCAGCGCCAGCGTGGGCTGGGTACCGGTCCATGCGCTGCGGGGCATAACGCGGGGCGCGCCGGTAGGCGCTGGCATCTCGATGGGACGCGTCGCGCCCTCGGGCGGAGGGTACACGCCGCTGGTGAGGCGACGGCTTGTGGGCCAGACGGGCGAGGGCGGGCCCGATACGCGGGTCCGCGAGGGCGCACAGCCCGCCAGGGCGAGGGCGCCCAGCGCCAGACCGCCCGAAATGACTTGGCGCCGTGTGGGAGCGTGGTCGGCCATAGGACAAGTGTATCGGAATAGAGCCCCGTTCGCATCGAGAGATTCATTCTCGACGGGTCGCCCAACCGGTGATAAAGTCGGCGTCTAAAAATCTACTCAGTCGGCGGGGGACAACCGGTTCTTCCTGGTGGAAACGGTCAACGCTGGCTCAGGAGGAACCCCATGCGTGATTCAAACAAAGTCCGTATTGCTGGCTGCCTGCTGGTCGCCATGACCGCGACCGCGGCGTTTGGCAGCGAGTTTGGCCTGCCCGTTGTGGAGCTCCCGTATCAGGACGAAGGCGAGGACGCTGCCGTCGAGGGCGTCGAAGATTCCTCCGAACCCACGAGCTTTTGGACCGGGTGGACCCGGTCTGTGGAACTGGGCCTGACCGGCTCAAGCGGAAACTCCGAGTCGTTCGACTTGCGGGCGGTCTTTGAGACCCAGCGCGAGACCGACGAGCTGCGCACCATGTTTCGGGCGCGATACTTGTACGGCGAGGACGATGGGACCGCCTCGGAGAACGAGGGCCGCGCCCGCTTCGAGAACGACTGGAAGTACCCCGGCGAGCGTTACTTCACGTTCGTGCTGGGCATCTACGAGTACGACCAGTTCGAGGACTGGGACACGCGTCTGCAACTCTTCGGCGGTCTGGGGTACGAGTTCCTGAAGGAGCGAGCCCTTCTGGACGGCGGGCAGGACCGGGCGACCCTCACGGGCCGGATCGGTGCTGGTGCGACGCGTGAGTTTGGCGGAACGGACGACAAGTGGCATCCCGAAGCCCTGCTGGGTCTGGACTTCCTCTGGGAGATCAACGAGCGGAACACGTTCGCCGCGGGTACGGAGGTCTTCCCGGCCCTTGACGACTTTGGCGAGCTGCGTGCGGTGAGCTACGCGTCCTATGACGTCCTGCTTTCTGAAGACGCCGACTTGCGTTTGCGCATGGGCGTGGAGCACGAGTACGACTCTGACTCTGGCGATTCGAAGGAAAACGACGTCAACTACTTCGTGACCATTCTGGCGACGTTCTAGTCGCTTCATTTACCGTGGGAGAACACGATCATGCGATGGCAAGATGAAGGGGCCGACGTGGCCGCTCAGGGCGATGCAACGCCTCCGCCGACCGAACTCCAGCAGGCCGCATCGGGCCTGTGGGAGAAGCTCAGCAGCGGTCAGGTCGATCAGGTGACGATGGCCGAAGTGTGGACGGTGCTGCAGCCCATCGTGGTTGCGATCGTTCTGATCATTATCGTTCTGCTCGTGGCCAAGTGGGCCAAGAGCCTGACGGTCAAGGCGATCACCAAGGCCCGCGTCGAGATTACGCTGGCCAAGTTCTTCGGGAACCTGGTGAAGTGGGCCATCATGGTGATGGGCGCCGTCACCATCCTCCAGACCTTCGGGGTGGAGGCGACCAGCTTCGCGGCCGTGCTTGCGGCTCTCGGCTTTGCGATCGGTCTGGCGATGTCCGGTACGCTGGGCAACGTCGCCGCCGGCGTCATGCTGCTGGTGTTCCGGCCCTATCGAGTGGGGGACGTCATCAACGTCAACGGCGTGACGGCGAAGGTCGACGAGATCGAGCTGTTCACGACCACGTTCGACACGCCCGACAAGCGGCGCATCATCATGCCCAACAGCTCGATCTTCGGCAGCACGATCGAGAACATCTCGCACCACGCGACACGCCGCGTGGACGTGGCCGTTGGTACGGCGTATGACGCCGACATCGACCAGGCCCGCGCCACGCTGATGGAGGCGGCTCGCAACGTCGAGGGGCGCCTGCCCGACGAAGAGCCTGTGGTCTACCTTGGCGGGCTGGGCGATTCATCGATCGACTGGTCGGTGCGCGTGTGGGTGAACGCGGCCGACTTCTGGGCCGTGAAGGAGCGCCTGACGCGCGACGTGAAGTATGCGCTCGATAAGGCGAACATTGGGATTCCCTTCCCGCAGCGCGACCTCCACGTGCCCGGCGCCATCAAGGTCACCCTCGACAAGGGCTGAGCCGGCACGACAACTCAGGATTCATCCGATGGCTCGACGGGTCGCAACCCGTCGAGCCATCTTGCCCAGATGCTGAGCACCAGCAGCATGTACAGCCGCTGCGAGTGGTCGCGCCCGTGCCAGGGGTTGATCGACTTCTCTCCCGCGGCGTCGTGCTCGCGCAGCATCTGACGCACGAAGCCCATGTTGATGTCGACGCCCGCTCCGGCAAGCCCGGGAAACGGGTCGGCCGACTCGAGGTGGTCGTAGAGCAGTTGCCGCAGCCCGCCGTAGTCGTCGCGGAACCACTGGCCGATGGGGATGGCGAAGCCCTGCTTGGGACGGTCGACGATGTGGTCGGGGAGGTACTTGCGGGCGACTCGCTTGAGGAGGCCTTTGCGCTCGTTGTTGGGCATGAGGACTTCCAGCGGCGTACGTAACGCGGCCTCGACGAGCTCGCGTGCGAGGAACGGCGCGCGGACTTCGAGCGCGACGGACATGGAGGCGGTGTCGGTCTTGCGGAGGAGGTCATCGGGGAGGTAGTAGGCAAAATCGCGTGTGAGAGGGTCGCTGCCGCCGATGGAGCCTGGATAGTGGAGGTTGAGCACCGCGTCGCGGCCGAGCAGTCGGCGGAGGTCAGGAGTCTGGAAAATAGCCAACAACTCGTCGTAGCCGCAATGACGAGCGGCGTTCAAGAGCCTTGCTAGATACGCGTTCTTCCCTTTCGACGCACGTTGACCAATCAAATGCGCAGGGATGCATCGCAATATTTTCCGGTGTCGTTTGAGCATTGGTGCGATCTGGTGGCGTCGGTATCCACCAAAGAGTTCATCGCCGCCATCGCCGCTTAACGCGACACGCACATGTTCGCGTGCAGCTCGGCATAGCCAGTAGGTCGGCAAGAGTGAGCTATCGCCCAGCGGCAAGCCCAGCCGTTGGACCAGGCCGACGAGATCGTCGGCCGGGTTTGCTTCACAATCCAACGCCGTGTGGTTCGTACCGAGTGTTCGTGCGGTTTCGGCTGCCGCTTCGGATTCATCGATCCCCGGGTCCGGCATCCGGAGCGTAAACGTGTGCAGTTCGTCGATGTGCTTTTTAGCGATCGCGGCTAGCAACCCAGAGTCGATCCCCCCTGAGAGGAACACACCGAGCGGGACGTCCGCTTCCAGGCGTTCGGAAACCGATCGTTCGAGCATCTCCTGTACCGCGACATGATGTGAGAATGCGTACCCGAGCCCGCCGCGAACGGGGCGGCTCCAGCGGCGGTCACGTTGGTCGTCCGGGCTGCGCGACCCCCGTGATTCGGCGCCTTTTGATGGGCCGTCACCGTGAAGCCGCCACACCCCTTCGAATGTCTTACGTGTCGAGGTGGGGTTGAGATAGTGAAAGCCGAATGGCACCCAAGCAAGGAGGAAGCGGATGGGTTGGGTGTTTTCCGAGTCGTCTTGAGCCGTCCAGCGTTCGATTGGCGGGGCCGATGACGCGTATAGCACAATGCGATCGCGGGGGGCGCGTGCAGAAAAAAGTGGCTTTTCACCCGCCAGGTCTCGGGCGGCGGCCAGCTGGCCGGTAGTGCGGTCCCACGCTAGAAGTGCGTACATGCCATCGACGCGATCTTGTGTGAGCAAGCCCCACCTCCGCCACCCATGCACCAGCACCTCCGTATCCGAGTGGTCCGTCTCGAACCACGCCCCCTGCTGCGTCAGCTCCGTCCGCAGCTCGTGCTGGTTGTAGATGCAGCCATTGAAGACGACGGCGACCAGCGGCTTGTCGGGGCATAGCTCGTGGGCCAGCTTGGGTTCTTCACCGGGCTGGTAGGTCAGGTCGGGGCGGAGGCGCTCGCCGTCGTGGACCATGGGCTGGTGGCCGCCCTCGTGGTCGAGGATGCTCAGGCGGCGGTGGACGAACGCGACGTCGACGACGCTGCCATCGGGGCGGATGGCGCGATCGCGGAAGCGGCCCTGGCCGTCGGGGCCGCGGTGCTTAATGCCCTCGTCGAGCACGTCGAGCCACGCCTCGGGGATGGCCTCGAGGGGGTGGGGTGGCTCGTGCCCCGGTTCATGGATTCGCAATACGCCGGCGATGCCGCACATGGTGGGGGTTGTAGGCCTTGGCTGCCCTAGACGGCCTCACGCTCTCGTTCGGCCGACTTCTTCATGGGTTTTGGCGCGGCGGGGTCGGGCGGAGCGGTTGCCTCGGCGAAGTGGTGGTCGCCCTTGAACGTGCCCGTCCAGATGCCGCTGATGGTGTGCAGCGTACGGGTGACCAGGATGGCCGTCACGAAGCTGTAGACGAATGCCCACGAGGCCGAGACGCCGCCAAACCGCTGAAGGCCGTACATCATGCCCATGGAGACGGCGGCAAAGACCGGCACCAGGATCATGCGTTCGGCCTGCACTCGGCCGGCGTCCATCAGGAAGTTCTTGCGGTGGGCGGGCCGCTCGGGCTTGGGGCCCTTGCCGTGGACGGCGGAGGGCTTCCAGTGGTTGGCGACCCAGTGCAGGCCGAAGTAGGCCGCCACGTCCAGGACGGTGTCCAGGCCGTAGGCGATGAGGGTAATGAGGAGCTTCTGGTCCTTTCCCAGCCAGTCGGAGATGAGCATGATGGGAAACTTGGCCAGCGCAATGGCGATCAGCCCCGCCAGCACGAGATTGAGGTTGATGTTCAGGAGCCGGCTGCGCTGGTAGAAGCGCATGAGCTGACGAGGCATCCGGGCATGATAGGGGCCGCCATGGGCCCGTCCCGCGGCTGCCAGGCCGCCCGGCAGCATCGCTTGGGCGGGGGAAAGGTCCGCTTCAGGCCGGAGACGATTCGTCCGATTCTGCGAGTAGGCAGGGTGATGACGGCTCGTGTTATCGGGCCCAGGAATTGTTTGGCCGCCGTGGAGTCGTGCTCGTGCGTTTGCAGCCGTTTCCATCTGAAGCCCGCCGGTCTGGTGTTCGCGCACCGTGGGGCGCCGCATGGCTGCTGGTTGCCCTTTGCGGCACGGCGGCCGCGGGCTGGGCAGCGGGATCGCTCTGGAGTGGCCTCGCTTCGGCGGCGGCCGGCGCAGCGTGCGCTGGGCCTTGGGCGCTGCGCCGGCGGCGACCCGCGGCGATCAACGCGCCGGCGGACATGCCCGAGCTGCTGTACGGCCTGGCCCAGCGAACGCCCAACGCCATCATCATCACCGACGCGCAGCGGCGGACGCTCTGGGTCAACAGCGGATTCACGCGAATCACCGGGTACACGCTCGAGGACATGGCCGGTCGCGTGCCGGGCCATGTGCTCTTCAGCGAGAAGACCGACCCGCGGACGATCCAGGCGATGTTCGAGCGGCTGTCGAGTGGTCGGGCGTTCCAGGGCGAGTTGCTCAATCGAACCAAGGACGGTCGCGACTACTGGGTGTTCGTCGACATGCAGCCGCGGCACGATGATCGGGGCAACCTAGTCGGGTTCGTCGCCGTCGAAACAGATATTTCCGAGCGGAAGCTCTCGCAACTGGAGCACGAGTGCGTGCTGGCCGAACTGGCCGGCTTCTTCGAGAGTTCGGCCGAACTCCTGTGCATCACCGACGCGAATGGCACGATCACCAAGATGAATGATGCGTGGGCCCGGATCCTGGGAGTCAACATCGAATCGATGCTCAACCGATCACTGCTCGACCTGGTTCATCCCGCCGATGTCGACCGGACGCGGCGATGCCTGGAATCTCTGGAGGACGATGGCAGTGCTACGGTGTTCGCGAATCGCTGCCGAG
The DNA here is from genome assembly GCA_040221175.1 of Phycisphaerales bacterium. NCBI lineage: Bacteria > Pseudomonadati > Planctomycetota > Phycisphaerae > Phycisphaerales > Phycisphaerales bacterium. The sequence goes on along the minus strand of JAVJVK010000004.1, from coordinate 485,907 downwards.
TCGGAGAAGAGCCGTGGCGGACGCTCGAATGGCGTGCGAGTCGGCGGGGCGATCGCGTCTACGCCGCTGCCCGCGATCTGACCGAGCATCATCGCATGGAGCGGTTGCTGCTCGAGCAGGCCGAGCGAACAGAACTGGCCCTGAGTGTTGGTCGACTGGGCACCTGGGAATGGGACGTCCAGAGTGGGGCGCTCTCGCTAGACGATCAGTGGACCCGCGATTTCATCGAACCGGCGGGTGACGCTGAACACGTTACTCGCTGGTCCAGCCGGGTGCATCGCGAAGACGTCGTCCCAACGCTTCGTAGGCTGTCGATGCACCTGCGGGGACACGGGCCGTTCGAAGACGTGGTGTTCCGGATGCGTCAGTACGGCGGGGGATGGCGGTGGATCCGCGCCAGCGGGCGTGTCGTGGAGTTCGATGCCCGGGGCAAACCGCTGCGCATGGTGGGCACGCATGCGGACGTGACCGATCAGGAATCGGCTCAGTTGCGGCTTCGTGAGGCGAACGAGAAGATGGACCTTGCCCTCCAAGCCGGCCGCATGGGCCTGTGGATGTGGGACCTGGATACGGGGCGTTTCAGTTTCGACGAGCGTTGGTGTGCGATGATGGGTGAGCGGGCCGGTGACCTCCTCGATGACGCGACGACCCTGCTCACCCGGGTGCATCCGATCGACATCGTGTCCCTGGAAACCGCCATCGAGCGTCACTCGAACGGTGCGTCGCCGCACGTGGATACCCAATTCCGCGTCCGCCATCGCGACGGCGCCTGGCGTTGGGTGCGGATGTTCGGCAAGGCAACGCACGCGATGGGACGCCAGCAGGTGCACCGGCTCGTTGGTATCCAGATGGACGTGCACGATCAGGTCGAGGCGCAGAACGAACTGGCACGCCGGGAGATGGTGCTGGCCAACACGGTCCGGATCACTGCGATCGGAGGCTGGGAGTACGACGTCGCGACCGAGCGTCTGTACTGGTCGGATCAGGTCTGCGCCATCCACGAGGTGCCTGGCACGTATGTGCCCACGCTGGAGCGCGCCGTTGACTTCTACGAAGAGCCCTCCCGTTCGGAGATCATCGATGCCGTCCAGCGAGGCATGGAGCATGGCGAGTCCTGGGACCTGGAGTGCCGATTCGTGACGGCAAAGGGACTTCGTCGTTGGGTTCGAGCCGTGGGGGAGCCGGTTTACCAGGATGGGCGTGTCGTACGGCTCGTCGGCGCCTTCCAGGACGTCACCGAAGAACGTGCCCAGCGGGACGCGCTGGAGTCATCGAATCGAGCGCTCGAAGTTGCCCAATCGATCGCCCGAATGGGAAGCTGGAGCTACGACGCGCGAAGCGAGGGCGTCACGTGGTCGCGTCAGCTCTTCGAACTCTTCGAGCTGGATCCTGAATTGGTCGTGCCGACGAGCGAGGTCGCAATCGGCTGCTACCGGTCCGAAGACGCCGAGCGACTGCGAATCGCTATCGAGCGGGCCAAGGAGCAGGGGACCCCTTACGCGCTCACGCTGGAGCGAAACAACCCCACGAACGGCGTTCGATACGTCGCCGTCGAAGGTCGGGCCAGGTGCGATGCAGAAGGCCGTGTGACGGGCTTGTTCGGTACCGCTCGGGACGTCACGGCAGAGGTTGAGCGCGAAGCCGAGCTACATGAAGCGAAGCTCCGAGCCGAGGATGCAAATCGCAGCAAGACGGAGTTCCTGGCCAACATGAGCCACGAAATCCGTACGCCGATGACGGCCATCCTTGGCTACGCCGAATTGCTCGATGATCCGTCACTCCCCGCCCAGGATCGAGCAGCCTACCTCGATACGATCAAGCGCAACGGCGAGCACCTGCTGACCATCCTCAACGACATCCTCGACGTGTCCAAGATCGAGTCAGGTCGGATGGGTGTCGAATGCATCGATGCAAGTCCGGTGCAGATTCTGCGGAGCGTGGGACAACTCATGAGCGTCAATGCCCGATCGAAGGCCATCGACTTCAGCATGCGTTGCATGACGCCGATTCCCGAAACCGTTCGGACTGACCCGACCCGGTTGCGGCAGATCCTCGTGAACCTGGTCGGAAACGCACTCAAGTTCACCTCGGAAGGTCGCGTGCGTGTCTCGATGAGTTTCGAGCAAGCTTCCGATGGCGGGGTGTTGCACATCGCCGTCGAGGATACCGGCATCGGTATGACGCCGGAACAGTTGGATCGTGTCTTCTCGGCCTTTACGCAAGCCGACGCCTCGATGACGCGCCGCTTCGGTGGCACGGGCCTGGGCCTGCTCATCAGCAAGCGGCTCGCCGAGATGCTGCATGGCGACATCTCGGTCGAGAGTGAAACGGGCCGGGGCAGCACGTTCACGCTCTCGATCCGGGTCGAGGCGCCGGACGACGTGCATGCGATCCCGGCGGGGCCAATCGAACTGCACAAGCGAGCCGATGCGGATCCAACCAAACGTCAGGGACCGCTGGCTGGCGTGCGTGTGCTGCTGATCGAGGACGGGCCGGACAACCTCCGGCTCATCCAGACCCACCTTGCCCGTGCCGGCGCGTCTGTCTATACGGCCCGAGACGGCGTGGAGGGGGTCGAACTGCTTACCTCGAGCAAGGGCGGCCAACAGTCGCTTCGCACGCCGCTGCCGGTAGACGTCATCGTGACCGACATGCAGATGCCGAGGATGGATGGATATGCAGTGGCGCGGTTGCTTCGCAGGCTGGGATGCGATCTGCCCATCGTTGCGTTGACGGCTCACGCCATGCGTGGCGACCGCGAGCGATGCATTGACGCGGGGTGCGACGCCTACCTTGAGAAGCCGGTCGATCGTGAGCGCCTTGTCGCGACCATCAACCAGTCTCGCGCGGCGCGCGAAGCGGCGTAGGAAGACAATCAATCAACCCGCGTGCAGTGGGCTCCGTCGCGAGTGTATCGAGGCACCGACGGATCGATTGCCAGGGACCAGTTCTCGATGCCGCCGGCAATCGAAAGCGCATTTTCGAAGCCGCAGCTGCGCAGCGCCAGCGCAGCCTTGATCGACCGCACGCCGTGGTGGCAGAGCGTGAGGATGGGCCGGCCATCGGCCGCATCTTCGATATCGTCCAGGTGCTCGTTCAATTCGTGGAGCGGCGCATGAACTCGTGTATCGACACCGGGAAGCGAAGCAACGTCCAGTTCTTCGTTCAGGCGAACATCGACCAGCAGCGCTTCGCCGTTGGCGATCATCTCGGCGGCGCGTCGGGGCGCGATTTCGTAACTGGGCTTGAACGGATAGCCCGCTGGCAGGCCCTGATCGTCGAACGAGCCGCTCACAACTGCCGCGCCTCGGCCGGTCGCGAGATGACCATGCCGCCGGTCTGACCAATGGGCCGGCCCGTGGCGGGCAGTTGGTCGTCCCACGCCTCGGGCGCACGGATGTAGCTGGTGTCGGGCGAGGCGTCCAGGCGGTTCGGCGGGGTCTGGGTGAACATCCGCACCGGGATCATGACCAGGTCACAGGCCTGCAGGAACGGCTCGTAAGCCAGGCTCTTGAGCTGGTGGGCATTGCTGCTGCCGTACTGGCGAACGCTGAGCAGCGTGGGAAGCGTGCCGTCGTAACGCCAATCGCCGGTGGTCGGCAGCCGGGCGGGGGCGTAGTGGGGCGGATGCAGGGTCAGGTCGTTGGGCGCCAGAAGCGCGATGGGGGCCCACTGGCTGCGGTCCAGCACGTTGCCCCTGGGGCCGGCGATGGCCGAGTCGGGCGATTGCGCCACGGTCGATTCCTGCGTGAGCGCCGGCAGCGGCGCGACGCCGGCGATCTTGCCGTAGGTCTCTGCCGTCGGACGATGGGCGACGCAGCCGCAAGCGGCGGCGATCGCGAGGGTCGTCACGGACGCGGCGACGATTCGGGGAAGTCTGGGCATGACCCATGCTATTCAGCCCGGGCGGCAGGGGCAGGCCTTAGAACTCGGTCTCGGCCGGCCCGAGCACGCGGTCGACGGCGTCGGCGGTGGTCTCGGCGTCGAAGCCGCGCCGGGCCAGCGCTGCGAACAGGCGCCGCCGCGTGGCATCGGGCGTCAGCGACAGCGACCGGAGCCGGCGCAGTTGCGCCCGGGCCGCCTCGTCGGCGCGGGCGGCTTCCCCCGAACTGGGCGCATGGGCATCCAGCGCCGTCTCGAGCAGGTCGGCGTCCAGTCGGGCGCGCTCCAGGCGATGGCGGATGGCCTCGCGGGCGTGGGGGCGGAGTTCGCCCATGTGCTCGGCCATATCGCGGGCCAGCCGCTGATCATCGACGGCGCCGCTGCGCACCAGCGCCTCGACGGCCTGGTCGGCGGCCTCACGCGGGAATCGCTTCCGCAGGCGCTCGCGCAGCTCGCTGCTGGATCGAGCCCGCACCCGCAGCAGGCGGGCGGCGGCGATGCGGGCGCCCGCCTCGGCCAGCACGCGCCGCACGCGTTCCTGGACCGCCGGCGTCCACGGGTCGCCGCTGACCAGTTGCCCGTCGACCACGGCCGCGTCGTCGAGCGTGGCGTTCTTGTGCTCGGGCGTGACCAGCTTCCAGCGGTTGGGGCCCGTGGGCGTCAGCGAGATGGTCTTGATCTCGGGCACGGCATGCCCCCCGGGTCGCGCTCAGGCAAGCTGGGCCAGGTACGTCTGGAGTTCACCGGCGGCCTTCTGGTTGCCGTCGGCGGTGGCCCGGGCCAAGCCCTGGGTCAGCACCTCGATCGCCCGTTCCTCCTCGCCCTGGGCCTCCAGCGAGCGGGCCATGTGGAAGTACGCGTAGTGCTCGCTCGCGTCGGCCTCGATGCACTTCTCGTAGTAGCCGATGGCCTCTTCGTGGCGGCCGGCCTTGGCGTGCTCCTGGCCCAGCGAATAGAGCACGAAGGTGTCGCCGGGGTCGACCTGGAGCATCGAGCTGAGCTGGGCGATTCGGTCCATGCGGGGCAGCCTCCGATCAGGTGCCAGCCGGCGGGGCGGCCGCTAGTGTTGCCGTCCTTGCCGGGTGCGGTCGCGGCCGGCGTTGTTCGGGTTCTCCAAGGAGTGTACGCATGGCGGTGGACAAGGTTGGCGTGGTCGGAGCGGGTCAGATGGGCGGGGGCATCGCGCAGGTCGCCGCCGTGGCGGGGCTGGACGTCAAGGTCTTCGACGCCTCGGCCGACCAGGTCGAACGGTGCAAGGCCACCCACGCCAAGCTGCTGTCGCGGGCCGTCGAGAAGGGCCGCATGGAGCAGAAGGACGCCGACGCCGCCCTGGGCCGCATCGCCTACGCGACCGACATGGGCGACCTGGCCGACCGCCAGATCGTCATCGAGGCCGTCGTCGAGAACGAGCAAGTCAAGCGTGACATCTTCGCCAAGCTCGACGAGGTGACCGCCAAGGACGCCATCCTGGCCACCAACACCAGCAGCATCTCCATCACCGCCATCGCCGCGGCCACCAAGCGCCCCGAGAAGGTCATCGGCATGCACTTCTTCTATCCGGTCCCGGTCATGGGGCTGGTGGAGGTCATCAACGGTCTGGCGACCGACCAGGGCGTGACCGACACGGTACTGAAACTCTCCGAAAAGATGGGCAAGACCGCCGTGCCCGCCAACGACCGCGCGGGCTTTGTTTCGAACCGAATCCTTATGCCCATGATCAACGAGGCCTTCTACGCCTGGATGGAGGGCGTGGCCGAGCCGCAGCACATCGACGAGATCATGAAGCTGGGCATGAACCACCCGATGGGCCCGCTGCGACTGGCGGACTTCATCGGCCTGGACACCTGCGCCCACATCATGAACGTGCTGGCCGACGGCCTGCACAGCGAGCGTTACCGCCCATGCCCCAAGCTCGAGCAGCTCGTGACGGCCGGGCGATTGGGCAACAAGACCGGCCGCGGCGTGTTCGACTACTCGAAGTAGCCCGCGGCCGTCTCACGCGGGCATCTCGGTTTCGCTCGCTGCCTCGGGCAGGTTCTTCCTGGCCTTGCGATGCCCGGCCTTCATGTTGATGACCTCGACGATCAGCGCGAAGGCCATGGCGAAGTAGATGTAGCCCCTTGGCAAATGCTGGCCGGCGCCCTCGGCCACCAGCAGCACGCCGATCAGCACCAGGAAGGCCAGCGCCAGGGTCTTCATCGTCGGGTGCTTCTGCACGAAGCGGGCGATGGGGCCGGCGAAGGCGATCATCACACCGATGGCGATGACGACGGCCGTCGCCATGATGGCGTAGTTGCTGGTCATGCCAACGGCGGTGATGACCGAGTCGAGCGAGAACACCAGGTCCAGCAGCAGCACCTGCACGAGCACGCTGCCGAAGGTCGCCGCCGCCTGCTTCTTGATGCCCGGCCGGGCGCTGGGATCGTCCTTGTTGGCCCCGCCCTCCTCGACCATGTGGTGCAGTTCCATGGTGGCCTTGGCGATCAGGAACAGCCCCCCGCCCAGCAAAATTAGGCTCTTGCCCGAGAGGGGGATCTCGACCCAGGGGATGGTCCAGAAGGGCTCGTTGAGCTGGATGATCAGGAACGCGAGCGCCAGGAGAATGAGCCGCATCACCATCGCCAGGATGAGGCCCACCGTGCGGGCCCTTGCCCGCTGTTCTTCGGGCAGGCGGTTGGCCAGGATGGCGATGAACACCACGTTGTCGATGCCCAGCACGATCTCGAGGGTCGTCAGCGTCAGCAGGGCGATGAGCCCGGCCGCGCTGAAGAAGGCCACGTCCTTGGGGGTGGTGGGGGTGGGGGCGACGGGGTCGTCGGCCAGCAGGGACAGCAGGGGTGCGAGCGCGTCCAGGGCCGGCAGCGAAGAGAGGAAGGCGTCGAGCATGGGCGGAGTTTATCGGCCGGCGGGCGCGGACCGGGGCCGAACGTGATGGCGGCTGCTATCTGATAGGGGCTTGATAGGAAAAACAGGCCTGACGATGCCGCCAGTGGGGTTCACGATCCGCGAAGAAGCCCAGAAAGTCTGAGTTTCATATGTGGTGGCGCGAGTTTCATATGTGGTGACGACATCTTCAGGGGTGGTGGCGCGGGTTTGACATGTGGCGGCGCGGTCTTCATGGGTGGTGGCGCGGGTCTCACATGTGGTGGCGGCGTCCTCCCATGTGGCGGCGCGGGTTTCAGGGGTGAGAACGGCGACACCACATATGAAACTCGCGCCACCATATATGAAGCTCGCGTCCCGCGGCGGGGGGCCGCCGCCGAGATAGCATCGGCCATGCGCACAAGACCCATCGCTGCGATAATCCTGGGACTGGCCCTGGTCGCCACCGGCTGCGACACCGGCCCCGATCAGGCGGACGAATCGATCCAGGCCGGCCCCTCGCCCACGCTGGCCGCGCTCGAAACCATGGAGCCCGAGGCGCGAGCCGTGGCCGAGCGGGTCGTCGCATTCGTCGGCGGCGCGGAGGCTATCGACGGCGTCCGGACGATGGAGGTCCGCTTCGAGGGCCAGAGCGATGGCAATCCGATCGAGTTCCACCTCCGGTGGTCGCGATCGGGGCCGGCGTTCTACGACATGGTGCTCGGCCCGGACTCGGGGCAGTTCGGCGTCAACGGCGAACGCTACTGGCGGTCGATGGAGGGCGAGCCGGCCGAGCTCTACGTGATGGATCCCGAACTGGAGTACGGCTGGAACGAGATGGCCGGCCAGGTGCTGGAGTTCACCTCGCTCCCGCTGGCGGTCATCAACCCGACCAACAGCCACGACGATGGCGCGGCCCCGCTCGAGCGGATGCACGATCTGGCGTTCAAGGGCCAGCAGACCGCCGTGCTCTCGTTTACGGCCGAGCCCGATCCGGATGACCCGATGCACCGCTCCCACTACGACGCGCAGACCGGGCGGCCCGTGGGGCTGACGCAGGGGCTGCCCACCGAGCCGCTGTACATGGCCTTCAGCGACTGGCGCGAGGTCGAGGGCGGCAACGGCCTGAAGATGTTCCACCGTGTCCGGGTCGACGGCTTCTGGCTGGGCGACGAGGTGTTCGACCTCAAAGCCACGCTCGTGCGCGTGAACACGCTGGACGAGGCGGACTTCGACCCGCCCGCCGACGCGGTCCTGCAGACCGACGGCTGAGGCGCGCCCGGTCGGGCTCACCCGCAGCCCGCGTCGAACGCGTTCTGGAACGCGAGGAAGTCGAAGACCGTCAGCACCCCGTCGCCGTCCAGGTCGGCCGAAGGATCGCCGGCGTCGAATGCGTCCTGGAAGCACAGGAAGTCGAAGAAGTCCAGCGTGCCAGAGCCGTCGCAGTCGGCCGGGCACGCCAGGGTGATCGTCCAGCCCAGGGCGTCCAGCGGCCGCAGGTCGGCGGCGGTGAGGTAGCCGGGGTAATCCGTCTCGCCCCCGACGATGTCCGGGTCCATGGCGCCGAGGGGCGGATCCATCTTTCGCAGGTGCGAGCCCTGCCAGGGTTCGCCGTCGGCCATGGGGATCTCGGCGGCGATGAAGTCGAGGATGGCCTCGTCCTGGTCGGGCGCGCCGGGGGCGTCGAAGTACACCGTCCGCGGGGCGGTCATGAACCGGGCGTAGGTGTCCGGGTTGAGGTCGGCCCCGTCGTCGCTCTGGCGGAAGCGGTAGATGTCCAGCGGAAGCAGCGTCGCGCCGAAGAGCAGGTCGACGTTGGACTGAAAGCCCAGGACGTGCCCGATCTCGTGCGCCATCACGCTGCGCAGGCAGTATGAATCGGGCGCCACGCCGTCGGCCGGATCGGTGTCCCACGGCGCGGTCGAGCTGAGCGAGACCGGCAGCGGCGCGGGCGCCTGGCCGTCCAGCAGCGCGCGGAGCGCCACGCCGGTGAGCAGCGCGTCGCGGTCCTCGGTACGCGCGCCGGGCTCCAATCCGTAGATGATGCGCAGCGAGGTGGTGTCGGGCAGGCTCGCCTCGATCACGTCGTCGCCGTCCATCGTGTCGATCAGCGTGGCGCGCACCGCCGCGTAGGGCAGCGAGCGGTAGCTGTCGCCCGCCGCGCCGAGGATTGGAAGGCCGTGGATCGTCCCCAGCGGCTCGAAGAGGATCTCGATGGTCAGCTCGACGTCGTCGGCGACGATCCCGGCGTACAGGTCGGCGATGGCGGCGAGCGCCTCGGTCGTGCCGGCGGGCGCGGGGCCGGCGACCTCGAAGCGCAGGCGCAGCCCGGCGTCGGTGGTCGGGACGATGATGGTCCGGTCGGCCCCCTGCATGCCCGCCGCGTGCCGCGCGCCGATGGCGTCGATGGTCGCCTGCGGTGGGCGGGCCCCGGCGCAGATGGGCTTAAAGACTTCGATAAGGGGCGTGGTGGGGGTTGGGTCGGGATCGGCGAAGCCGGCCGATGCGAGAACGAGTGAACCGGCCAGGGCCAGCGTGGGTGCGATGGACGGATGGTGCATCGAGGCCTCCAGTTACCCCCGCGGTCCGAGCGCGCAACGCCAGCACCGGCGTCGCTTCCGGTGCAATATACCCGAAAACGCCGGTGGATGCACGCCTTTTTTGGGCGCCCGGAGGCCTACTGGCGGCTCATGACGTAGCGGGCCATGTCCACGCAGCGATTCGCGTAGCCGGCCTCGTTGTCGTACCAGCTCACGACCTTGAAGAACTTGTCATTGAGCTCGATGCCGGCGTCGGCGTCGTAGATGCTGCTGTGCGGGTCGCCGATGAAGTCGCTCGAAACCACCGGTTCCTCGGTGTAGTCGAGCACGCCCTTCATCGGGCCGGCCGCGGCGGCCTTCATCGCCTCGTTGATGGCCTGCAAGGAAGTCGCCTTGGCGGTCTTGAAGGTCAGGTCCACGCAGCTCACGTCGGCCGTCGGCACGCGGAAGCTCATTCCCGTCAGCTTGCCCTTGAGGTTGGGTAAGCAGAGCGTGACGGCCTTGGCCGCGCCGGTGCTGGCGGGGATGATGTTCATGTAGCCGTTGCGGCCGCCGCGCAGGTCCTTCTTGGAGGGGCCGTCCTGGGTGGGCTGGGTGGCGGTGACGGCGTGGATGGTGGCCATCAGGCCCTCGGCCAGCCCGAAGTTGTCGTCGATGACCTTGGCGATGGGCGCCAGGCAGTTGGTGGTGCAACTGGCGTTGGAGATGACGGTGTGCTTCGTGGGGTCGTACTGCTCGTGGTTCACCTTGTAGCAGAGCGTGGGCACGGTGTCGGTGGTCTTCGTTGGCGCGCTGATGATGACGCGCTTGGCGCCGCCTCCATCGATGTGCTTCTGGGCGTCAGGCCCGGCGGTGAAGAAGCCCGTGCTCTCGATCACGACGTCCACGCCAAGATCGCCCCACTTGAGGTTGGACGGGTCGCGCTCCTCGAAGACCTTGGTGGTCTCGCCGTTGACGGTGAAGTCGTTGCCCGAGACCCGGACGTCGGCCAGCTTGCCGTCGATGCGGAAGCGGCCGTGCATGGTGTCGTGCTTGAGCAGGTAGGCCAGGTTGTCGGCGGGCACCAGGTCGTTGACGCCCACGACGGTGACGTCGGGGCTCTGGGCGGCGATGCGGTAGACCAGGCGGCCGATGCGTCCGAAACCGTTGATGCCCAAGCGGATGGCCATAGCGTGCAAATCTCCCGAAAAAAAGAGCGCCGGGGCCCGGATTGGCCTCCGGCCGGTGCAACCGTGCGACGAGCGGCATGGTAGGTGGGGGGTGCCCGTGGGGGTGGACGGCTCGGGCGGCTATGCTCGGGCCGGTCGCCGGGAGCCTCCCGCGGCAATCTGGGGGACCTCGAACCGTGCCATCTGAGAAGATCTGTGTCGTCTGCGGGACCGATTGCGCCGATCGCCCGCGCCTGAAGGACTCCAACGGGCGCTATGCCTGCCAGTCGTGCGTCCAGGCCAAGCGCAAGCCCGCCCGGGCCAAGCCCGCCGCCAAGCCCACGGCCGCACGAGCCGCAGCGCCGGCCGCGCCACCGACCGGCGGCGGCGTGGGCTTCAGCATGGACGACTACCTGGGCGAGGCCCCCGCGGTCGACGCCAACCCGTGCCCCAAGTGCGGCATGGGCCGGGCGTCGGGCGCCGTCGTGTGTATGCAGTGCGGCTTCGATTCGGCCTCGGGCCGGGCGATGAGCACGAAGGTCGGCAAGGACAAGCCCAAGCGATCCCGCAGTGCGCCGCGCATGTCGGGCGGGAAGGTCTCGGTGATCATCGCCCTGTCGATGCTCGTCCTGCTGCCGCTGATCGCGCTCGCGTCGCCCGAGGCGACGGCTATCGCCCTGATCGTCGCGGTCATCTGGAACTTCGTGGGCTACATCTACATGGTCGGCGGGGCGTTCCGCGACGACGACAAGTTCTGGGGCATCCTCGGGGTGATGTTCTGGGTGCCGCTGGTGGGGGGCATCTGCTGGCTGGCGTTCGTACTGTACTACTGCACGATCGGGAGCCAGCGCGGGGTACGCAAGGTGAACTACTGGGCGTCCTTGTTCGCCGTGTGGATCGTCCTGGGCATCCTCTTCGCAAACAACCCGGACCTGGCGGCGGATCTCAGGCCCGGGGGCGGGCCCTGACCGGTCCGTAACCCGGCGGAGGCACTGGCGGGCCCATATGCTGCCCCCATGGCCACCAGCGACCCACGCCCCAATGCCGACCAGGACATCCAGAGCAGCCTCCACGAGGACCGCGTGTTCCAGCCGCCCAAGGCTTCGGCCGTCGGCGGCGCTCCCTGGCACGTGGATTCGCTCCAGGCCTATGAAGCCGAGCACCGCCGGTCGATCGAGGATCCCCAGGCTTATTGGGGCGAGGTCGCCCGGCGGCTGGAATGGATGGAGCCGTTCAAGAGCGTGCTCACCGGCGACTTCCCCGAGCCCACGTGGTTCGACGGCGGAAAGCTCAACGCCTGCGACAACTGCGTGGATCGGTTCGTCGAGGAGGGCCACGGCGACGACGTGGCGATCCTGTGGGAGGGCGAGCCCATGGACGGCGGGGCGCCCGAGGTCCGCCGCCTGACCTACCGCGACCTGCAGGAGCAGACCGCCCGCCTGGGCAACGCCCTCAAGAAGCTGGGCGCGACCAAGGGCGAGGTCGTCACCATCTACATGGGCATGGTGCCCGAGCTGGCCGTCGCCATGCTCGCGTGCGCCCGCATCGGCTGCCCGCACTCGGTCATCTTCGGCGGCTTCAGCAGCCAGGCCATCGCCGACCGCGTGACCGACGCGAACAGCAAGATCATCCTGACCTGCGATGGCGGCTGGCGGCGGGGCAAGGTCGTGCCGCTCAAGGACAACGTCGATCAGGCCATCGAAAAGATGGGCGACGCTTCCCCGGTCACCGGCGTGGTCGTGCTGAAGCGATGCGACAACGAGATCAACTGCATCGAGGGGCGCGACCACTGCTGGCGCGACCTGACCGAGGCGGCCGACCCCGAGTGCCCGTGCGAGCCCATGGACGCCGAGGACATGCTCTTCCTGCTCTACACCAGCGGCTCGACGGGCAAGCCCAAGGGCATCGTGCACACCACCGCGGGCTACCTGCTCTACACCGCGCACACCGCGAAGAAAGTCTTCAACCTGACGCCGGGCCAGGACCAGGTCTACTGGTGCACCGCCGACTGCGGCTGGATCACCGGGCACAGCTACATCGTCTACGGCATATTGCCAAACCGCGTGCCCACGCTCATGTACGAGGGCGCGCCCAACGAGCCGCACGAGGACCGCTTCTGGGACGTCGTCGAACGGCACAAGGTCACGCACTTCTACACCGCGCCCACGGCCATCCGCGCTTTCATGAAGTGGGGCGACGAGCACCCGGCCAAGCACGACCTCTCGTCGCTGCAGGTCCTGGGCACCGTGGGCGAACCCATCAACCCCGCCGCGTGGACGTGGTACCGCGAGGTCATCGGCTCGGGCAAGTGCCCGATCGTCGACACCTACTGGCAGACCGAAACCGGCGGCCACGTCATCACGCCCCTGCCCGGCGCCATCCCGACGCGGCCGGGCTCGTGCACCAGGCCCTTCTTCGGCGTCGATGCGGCGGTCGTCCATCCCGACGGCAGCGAGGTCGATTGCGAGCGCGGCGGCTTGATGGTCATCCGCAAACCCTGGCCGGGCATGCTGCGCGGCGTGTTCGGCGACCGCGATCGGTTCATCGAAACCTACTTCTCGACGGTGAAGATCGATGGTAAGCCCGTGTACACCGCCGGCGACGGCGCGCGAAAAGACACGGAGGGCAACTTCTGGATCATGGGCCGCATCGACGACGTCATCAACGTCAGCGGCCACCGGCTGGGCACGATGGAAGTCGAGAGCGCGCTGGTCGCCCACGATGCGGTCGTCGAAGCGGCGGTGGTGGGAGTGCCCCACGAGATCAAGGGCACGGGCATCGCCGCGTTCGTGACGCTGGCCGGCGGCGTCGAGCCCAGCGACGAACTCAAGAAGCAGCTGGGTGCGCACGTTGCCGACGTCATCGGCGCCATCGCCCGGCCCGACCAGGTGCGATTCGCCGAAGCGCTCCCCAAGACCCGCAGCGGCAAGATCATGCGGCGTCTGCTGCGATCGATCGCCGCGGGCGAGGCCGATACCGGCCAGGATACTTCGACGCTCGAAGACTTCACCGTGCTGGCCAAGCTTCGCGGCGACGAGTAACGCCGATCATCGCTCGGCCTGGGCTCATGTGCCGGTCGGACGCAACAGGGCGAGCGTGAACCAATCCTGGTCATCGCTCCAGGCCTGCTCAACGCGAAGGCCTGCGCTGGTGGCGAGCGCTTCGATTCGAGCCATGTCGTACTTGTGGCTGCTCTCGTTCCACAGGCTCTCGCCCTCGGCGAAGGTGAACCGCTGGCCCGCGACGGTCATCGCATGCTCGCGCACGGCGACCAGATGCATCTCGATGCGCGCGTGCTCGGCGTTCCACCGGGCCTCATAGCGGAAGTTGGCGGGATCGGCATCGGCGTCCAGTTCGCGATTGAGCCTCTCGAGGATGTTGAGTTCGAAAGCGCGAGTCACGCCCGCCGCGTCGTCGTAGGCCGGGATGAGCACCGACTCGTCCTTGATGCGATCGAAGCCGACGAGCACGGCGCCATCGCGGCCCGCGAGCTGGGCCAGCGAGTCCAGCAACTCGCGCTGGACGCTGGGCAGGAAGTTGCCGATCGTCGAGCCGGGAAAGAACACCAGTCTTGGGTGCAGGCTCTCGATCCGCTCGGGCAGATCGATGGGGCGCGTGAAGTCGGCCCACAGCGGGACGATCTCCAGGGACGGATGCCGCCCGGCCAGCGTGCGGGCGACGCGGCGAAGCTGCTCGCGTGCGATGTCGACCGGCACCATCGCGCGCGGCGAGGCCAGCGATTCGATGAGGATCTCGACCTTCTCGCCCGCGCCGCTGCCCGGCTCGACGATCGTCACGCCCGGGCCCACGACCTCGGCAATCGCCGCGGCGTGCATGCGAAGCAGCGCCGTCTCCGTTCGGGTCGGGTAGTACTCGGGCTGCTCGGTAATGTCCTCGAACAGGGTCGCGCCGATCGCGTCGTAGAGGTACTTGCTTGGAATCGACTTCTGCGGCTGGCCCAGTCCGTGCAGAGCATCGACTCGAAAGGCCGACAATTCCTCGGCACGGCCCGTGGCTTCTTCGCGGGGCGTGCCTTGCTGCGCAGTATCGATTTCGAGCACCACGGCGCGGCGCTCGGCAGAAGAATCGGTGGAAGTCATCAGGCGGTGTCCTTGGCCAGTCGCAGTCCGCTGAACTGCCAGCGCTTGTTGGGGTGGAAGAACGTTCGGTACGTGGGACGGATGTGGCTCGCCGCGGTCGCGCACGAACCCCCGCGCAACACGTACTGGCTGCTCATGAACTTGCCGTTGTATTCGCCGAGGGCGCCGGGCTCGGCCGCATAGCCCGGATAGGGGTCGTAGCCGCTGCGCGTCCATTCCCAGACCGATCCGAACATGCCCTCAAGTTGGCCCGGCCCGGGCGCCGGCGTGGCGGGGTGAAAAACGCCCCGCTCGAGCATGTGGCCGCGGTCGACCGCGTCGCGCCAGTGGGCTCCGGCGCGCTCCAGATCGCGGAGGCACGCCGCTTCCCACTCGAATTCGGTCGGCAGCCGGCAGCCCGCCCATCGGGCGAACGCTTCGGCCTCGAAGAAGCTTACGTTGGTCAGCGGCTCGGCCGGGTCGACGTCGCGCACGCCGTGCATCGTGCACACGCGCCACCGGTTGCCTTCGCGCTCCCAGTACATGGGTGCTCTCCAGCCCTCGGCCTTCACGGCCGCTGCACCCTCGTCCAGCCACAGGTGCTCGCGGTCGTAACCGCCGTCCTCGATGAACTCGATGAAATGCCCGCAGGTCACCGGTCGGCTGGCCAGGGCAAACGGTCGCAGGTAGACCTTGTGGCATGGCTGTTCGTTGTCGTAGCAGAAGTCCGGGCCGTCGCAGCCCACCCACAGCAAGCCCGCCTCGAATTCGATCCAGCGACCGCGGTCTTCCGGTCGCGGGTCGGGCTCGTGGGGCGCCGGGTCATACGTTTCGCAGGCAATGCCGCACCACAGCGCATGGCGGATGTCGGTCAGCAGCAGTTCCTGGTGTTGCTGCTCGTGGTTGAGCCCGATCTCGGTGATGCGGGTGGTTTCTTCGTCCAGCCCGTCGTGCGAGAGCAACTCGAGCATTCGCTCGTCCACGTGGGCGCGATAGTCGAGCACCATCTGGAGGCTGGGCCGCGTCATCAGGCCCCGGGCGTGCCGGGGCTGGCGATCACCGACCTGCGTGTAATAACTGTTGAACAGATACGCGAATCGATCATCGAAGCGTCGATCGGGACCTACGCGGGACAGCACGAACTGCTCGAAAAACCACGTCGTGTGCGCCAGGTGCCACTTGGTCGGGCTCGCGTCGGTCATCGATTGGACGACGCAATCCTCCGCGTGAAGCGGCGAACGCAGCGCGTCGGTCGCGGCACGAACGGCCTCGTATCGTTCGGCCAGCGACGCGCCAGTGAGCGGAGCCCGTGCGATGCTGAGTCCCATGGCGCCCGTCCTTTCGTGCTGGGCGTTGCGGATCGCCACAGGCTAGCCCGAACTTCGGGCAGCGTCACCCCGGTCGACGAACATTGTGGATTGCCCGCAGCGCATGAGGAACTTCTAACGTTTGCGTGCGACGGCTGGTGAGATCGCGCGTTCCACGACGTCCAGGAGCAGCGTCAGCATGATGGCCATCAGCGCCGCCGGCACGAGCCCCGCCAGGATGAGCACGGTGTCGACGCGGCGGATACCGGCAAGGATCGGCACGCCGTAGCCGCCCGCGGCGATGAAGCCACCCAGCGTGGCCGTGCCCACGTTGATGACTACCGCCGTCTTGATGCCCGCGAAGATGCTGGGTACGGCCAACGGAAGTTCGACGTCCAGCAGCATGCGACCACGCGGCAGTCCGAGCGAGCGAGCCGAATCCTGCACCGACTGTGGAATCTGCGTGAGACCGGCATGCGTGGTCCGCACGATGGGCAACAGCGAGTAGACGAACAGCGCGATGATCGTGGGAATCTGTCCGGTGATCGCCAGCAGGCTGACCAGCAGCGCGAGCAACGCCAGGCTGGGGATGGTCTGCAGCACGCCGCTGACGCCCAGCACGACCTGCTCGAACCCGCGCGAGCGAGCCGCCACGACCCCCATGGGCACGGCGATTGCGATCGCCAGCAACATCGATACACCCACGAGGATGGCGTGCTCGCCCGTACGCAGCGGAATCTCGCCCGCGGCCTGGCGGATCCGTTCGTTCAGGCCAAGTACGCCGGCCGAGACGCCGCCGGTGTCGAAGTAGTTTCGCGCGACGTCGCGTTCTTCGCGGCCTTCCACGTCGACCTGGGCGTTGAGCGCCGACATGGCCGCCTCGTCGAGAACCCCGGTCAACGATTCGATGGCCGCGACCGCGTCGGGCATGCGCTCGGCAAGATCGATGCGGTAGATCCACACGGCGTCGTAGCGGGGGAAATGCCCCAGATCATCTCCCAGAACGGCAATGCCCATGCTCTCGATCTTGGCATCGGTCGTGTAGATCTCCTTCGCATCGATGGCGCCGCTCCCCAGCGCCTGATAGCCCAAGTCGTGGTCGATGCCCTGGATGTCGGTCTGCGGAAGTCCATACGCATCGCGCAGCGCCCGCCACCCGTCGTTGCGTTCGATGAACTCGTTCGTGAAGCCAAAGCGAAGGTCGGGCGCCGATCGCAGATCACTGATGTTCGTCAGCCCAAGGGCCTCGGCGGTGGGGGGCATCACGCCGATCGCGTAGGTGTTATTGAAGCCGATCGGGTCGCTCATCGCCAGCCCGGCTTCGGCCAGAGCCGCGCGCAGTTCGGCTTCGGTTGACAGCCCCCGGTCGGCGAATACCTCGCGCAACAGCGTGCCGGTGTACTCCGGATAGACGTCGACCGCCCCCGAGCGGACCGCCTCGAACACCAGGCGCGTGCCTCGAAGCGAGGCCTTGTGCTCCACCGAGAGCCCTTTGCGGCGGGCCTTCTCGGCCAGGAGTTCCCCGAGCAGCACCGATTCGGTAAAGCTCTTTGAACCAATCGTCAGCGTTTCCTGACCACGAACGGTCGTCGCCAGCAGCACGAGCGCGAGGACGGCAAGACGAATCACGACGCCGCCCCTTCCAGCCCGTGCAGCCGTCGCTGCGCGCTGACGAATCTTCGGACGAAATCACTTGCCGGCTCTTGGAGCAACGTCTCGTGCGGACCATCCTGAGCGATGCGGCCCTCGTGCAGCAACACCACGCGGCTGGCCAGGTGTTGAGCCTCAGCCAGATCGTGCGTCACGAGCACAACGGTCTTGTCGAGGCGGTCGAACAGCTCCTTCAAATCATCCTGGAGGTCGGCCCGCACCATCGGGTCAAGGGCGCCCAGGGGCTCGTCAAGCAGCAGGGCTTCGGGGTCGTTGGCCAGGGCCCGCATGAGCGCCACCCTCTGGCGCTGGCCGCCGCTGAGTTCGTGCGGGTACCGATCCAGCAAAGACGCATCCAGTTGCACCAACTCGGCAAGCTCCGCCGATCGCTCACGCGCCCGGCTTCGATTCCAGCCAAGCCGTCGCCCGAGCAGCGTGACGTTGTTTCGCGCCGTGAGATGGGCGAAAAGCCCGCCCTCCTGCACCACGTATCCGATGCGACGTCGTGCGGGCGTCAAAGCCTCGCCGCGCATCGGCTGTCCATCGAACTCGACCGTGCCCGCATCGGGCACGAGCAGGCCATTCATCAACCGCAGGAGCGTCGACTTTCCACACCCGCTGGGGCCGATCAAGGCCACCGTGGTGCGAGGCTCGATCACCAGGTCGATTCCGGCGAGCACGGGCGTGTCGCCGAAGGACTTGCGGATGCCTTGCAGCCCGAACATGGACGAGGTTAGCGCGTCGGCGGGCGGCAGATCAGGAAAGCCGGGTGACGACGAGCGTCACGTCGTCGTCGTTGCTGTGTTCCCCGCATTGCGTCAGATGATCCTCGCGGATGGCGTCGGCGATGGCTTGTGCGTCCTGGCTCGACGATTGGCGCACGATGCTCCGCAGGCGTTCCATGCCATAGAACTCACCATCGAGACGCTTGGCTTCCCAGATGCCATCGGTCGCCAGCACGACCACGTCGCCCGGGGCCAGTGCCTGGGTCTCGTACGTCTCGTAAGGCCTTGATCCGAATAATCCGAGCGGGATGCCCCCGCCTTCCAGATCCAGGAACCGATCTTCCCGAGCGATGTACACCAGCGGCGGACCGTGGCCGGCCGACGCCCACGACATGCGTCCGTCTGATGAATCCAGCACGACCAGGAGCATGGTCATGAATCGCTCGCCCCCGGTATCGTGGACGAGCAGCTCATTCAAGTGCGTCAAGAGATCGCCCAAGCTCGCGGGCTCGTGGCAACGGCTGCGCAAGATTCCCCTGGCGGTCGCCATCAGCATGGCCGCCGCGACGCCGTGCCCGACCACGTCGCCGATCGCCAGAGCGGCGCACCGATCATCCAGGCCCTCGATGTGCAGGTAGTCGTAGTAGTCGCCGCCAGTCTCGTCGCAATACGAGCTGTGGCCGGCGATACCGAGTCCCTCGATCGTGGGCGGGCCCTGCGGCAGCAGGTTCTTCTGCACCTCCATCGCGACCTGCAGGCTCTCGCGCAGTCGCACGCGGTCCTTGAGGTCTTCGGCCATGACGTTCACCGCTTCGGCAATCCGGCCAAGTTCGGCCGTCGCGCCGGGCTCGATCTTCTCGTCGAGTTCGCCCTCGCCGACGCGCCCAATCTCTCGCACCAGGCGCGACACCGGAAGCGTCGCCAGCAATCCAAGCGTTAAGCCGAGCAACAACGTCGATACGAATGCAATCGTGATTGCGCGGTCGCTGCTCGAACGCGTAGCCGTCACGGGATCGAGCAGCTCGGCTTCTGGCAGGGCGGTAATGATCCGCCAGTCCAGCCCCGGTGCTTCTTGATAGCTCGAGACACGCACGAGCATCGGTTGTGACGCAATCGAGGCGATGCTCGTCGGCGGCGTGGAGGGCGAGGAAGATTCGCCGGAGTCGTTTGATTCACGATCCTCGGCAACCACCCGTGCCGCGTGGTTCGCCGCGTCGCGCACCCGGGCGTCGCCGCTCTGAGCCGCGATGGGCGCCACCGGCAAGCCGTCGACCTCGGCGATCGTGGGCACCTGCTCGGGAGGCAACGAGTGGGCGATCAAGCGTCCGCCGCTGTCGATCACCAGCACGAAGCCCGCTTGGCCGACCCGAAGCGTGCGCAGAAAAGCCGAGAGATCTTCCAGCCCGATTTCTGCCGAGAGCACGCCGATCAGATCACCGGTGCTGCCCTCGACATCCGGGCGGGCGTAGACGGGCTCGACGAACGGCAGGCCAAGCGTGGTGGCCTGCCCATCAACGTTGAGCCACGCGTAGGGCTCGAGGAACGTGGGCCGCCCCAGCTTCACCGCCCCGACGTACCACGGTCGGACGCGCGGGTCGTACGGATAGCCGCCCGTGCGGTCGATGATGTCGCCGGCCGCGTCCACGGCGTATTCGACGACGTACCCCGTCTCGCTCGATCCGTTCTCCGCCGCGGTTCGGTCATCTGCGATGGCAAACTCGGTGTGGAGCTTGCCGGGATAGCGGAACACCCAGACGGCTTGCCCATTGGCGCTGCCCCAGCTGAGCCCGCTGAGCATGTCCATCGCGGTTGTGAACTCGAACAGGGGCTGCCGCCAGGAACGCAGATCGGCCACGTCCAGTCGACCATCGATGATGTGCCCACGCTGCACGCGTGTTGCCCGGGCCGGCGTTTCGAGCAGGGTGGCCAGCCGTTCGTTGATCCGGCCGTGGATCTGGGCCATCTCCGAGGCGTTCAAGCGACGCGCCGTCTCGGTGGTGTTCTCGCTCCACAGCTCCACCAGCACGAAGGCGGCGAGCGCTACGGGCAGGCCCATCAGCAACGGGAGCACCACGCGGATCGACACGCGCCCCAGGAGTCCCGGGCTGCCCACGAGTCCTGTGCTCACCCGCCCTCCAACGGCAGCGTCTGAACGATGTTCTCAACGATCGGATCGCTGTGGACGCCTTCCGCCTCGGCCTCGAAGTTCACCACGATGCGATGCCGCAACGCCGGCAGGGCGATGGCCTGCACGTCTTCGATCGCCACGGAAGGGCGGCCGTCGACCAGGGCCCTGCACTTGGCGCCCAGGATGAGTGCCTGGGCCGCACGCGGCGAGGCGCCGACCCGCACGTACTGATTCACCATGGGCGTGGCAAAGCGACCGTCCGAATCGCGACCCTTCGGGTGCGTGCTCAGCACCATACGGATGGCGTAGTCCCGCACCCGATCGGTGACCGCCACGCGCCGAACCAGCTTCTGGTGCTCCAGAATGGTTGCCGAGTCGAGCACCGGCTCGGCGTCGGCATGGGTGGCCCCGGTCGTTCGCGCGATGATCTCGCCCATCTCCTCGCGAGACGCGTAGCCCACCTGCAGCTTGAAGAAGAAGCGATCGAGTTGGGCTTCGGGCAGCGGGTACGTGCCCTCCTGCTCGATGGGGTTCTGCGTCGCAAGCACGAAGAACGGCGCTGGCAGTTCGTGCGTCGTGCCCGCGACCGTCACCCGGCGCTCCTGCATGGCTTCGAGCAGCGCACTCTGCGTCTTGGGCGTCGCGCGGTTGATCTCGTCGGCCAGCACCATCTGTGCAAAGATCGGCCCACGCTGGAAAGCAAACTGCCGCTTGACGTGCCCGCCCTCGGTTTTCACCTCGTCGATGACCGTGGTGCCGGTGATGTCCGCGGGCATCAGGTCGGGCGTGAACTGCACCCGGCCGAAGTCGAGCGACAGCGCGCTGGCCAGCGTGCGCACCATGAGCGTCTTGCCGATGCCCGGTACGCCCTCGAGCAGCGCGTGCCCACCCGTGAACAGGCAGGTCAGCAAGCCATCGACGATCTCGCGCTGGCCCACGACCACCCTGGCGACCTGATCGCGCACGGCGGCGTAATCGCTCCGAAACTTCTCGGCAGCGGCCTGGGTGGCTTCCGGCGTGGATTGATCCGCGTCCATGCAGTCTCCGTCGGCGACAGGTTCAGGGAACGGGCACTTCCAGTTGCTCGCCCGCCTCAGCCGCGGCCTTCACGCTTGCCCACGTCTTGATGGACCGCGTCGACAACCCGCGAATCGAGCTTTCGACGACACCCGCCGTATCCGCCGGGAAGCCGCGCGTCAGCAAGACCGTATCGCCCTCGATGGTGACCCAGGAAAGGTCTTGGCGAGAACCCACGGCGATTTCCAGGCGGCCCTGCTCGTCCCGCCGCTTCTGGCGGGCGGCATCTCCCTCGAATCGCTTGCCCTCGTGATAGGCCAACTCCTCGGCGAATTGCTTGGCGTCGGCGTCGCTGTCCCAAACGCTGATCCACGCTGCGGCCAGGCGTCCGTCCTCGTGCTCCCACACCTGGAACCGATCGCCGTCCCAGCCCTCGGCGGCCATGATCGCGTCGGGCGAGTTGCCCAGCAGCACCCGGGTCTGGAATTCGCCGAACGTGTTTTGGGCCACCGGCTTCCACCCCAGTTCGGCGAGGTTGACGGTTGGCAGGGTGATCTCCACCGGCTCATCGCGCTGTTCACCCAGATACTTCTCGATGTGCAGCAACTGCTCGGTCGAGAGCGGGGGGTCATCGAACGCCGCGTCCACGCGCTCGAAGCCGCCATCCTGCACCATCGTCGCGACCAGTACGTACCCGTGCACGTACGGGAAGATGAGCGTCTCTTTCAGGATCGCGGGCATGGCGTTGGCCTCGGCGCCCATCATGCCCCCGCCGGCGCCCATCATCGCGCCCATGGCGGCTGGGTCCTGCTTGAGCAACTGGGTCATGTCGCCGCCGGCATCCATCATGGCGCCCGTACCGATGAGCGTCGCATCCCCCTCCACCAGAGCGGTCAGCGCCAGCTTCACGTCGTCGTCGTCCATGGCCAGGCCCATGATCATGTTCAGGTCATGGTGCTGGTCCTGCAACGCGTGGGTGAACTCGTGCGTCAGGATGTTGCGCATCATCGGGTCCATGAACCCCGGTGCGCCCGCGGCCATCTGGCCGACCATCTGCCCCATGAACTCTTCCAGATCGTCCGGCAGGATGACGTGCTTGGCCTCGGGGTCGTAGAACCCGCCCGCCTGCGAGACGACGAGCTTGATCATGTCGTTCAGCACGTCCGAGTCCATCGGCACGAGGCCGAAGGCCTTGTACCCACGGTCGATCTGCACGCGCCACTCGGGGGGCATATCGCGATCGACGATCTCCAGGATCTCCTGCTCGATCTCAGCTCGGGACATGAGTTCCACCGGCACGTCGCGGAGGAACAGCAGGCCGCGCATTTTCTCGGCCCGGGCCTTGCCCTCCTCGGCCCAGCGGCTGAGTTGCTCGGGATCACGTGCCAGGGCGGTTCCGCAGGTCGTCAGGATGATCGAGGCCAGGGCGAGCGTGCGAGCGATCATGGTGTTCTCCGGTTTCAGGGCGATAATATCGACTCGTCACCTAGACGCCCGCGTACAGCGACTCCAGCACCTTGATTCCCCGTTCGATGGTTTCGGGCGACGAGGCAAAGCTCAGGCGGAAGTGCGTGTCCCGGTCGCTGAAGATGCCCCCGGGGATCACCAGGAGCTTCCGGGCGATGGCCTCTTCGACGAACTGGGTTCCGGTCTTCCCTTCCGGCACGCGGGGAAACAGATAGAACGCTCCGCCCGGCACGGCCACCTCCGTCCACTGGCTCAAGGCTTCGACCAGCGAATCGCGACGCTGCTTGTACGCGCGCACGGTCTCGGTCATGTCCACGTCCATCGCCGCGATGCACCCATGCTGGGCCATCGACGGCGCACACACGTATGTGTATTGCTGAAACTTGGCGATGTGGCCCATCAGTTCGGCCGGCCCGGCGGCATAGCCCATCCGCCAGCCCGTCACGCCATACGTCTTGCCAAAGCCTCGGATGACCAGCACGTCGTCCTGAGCGCCCAGGAACCGTGCGGGCGAGGGGCACCGGGGCGAGCCCGGCTCGCCCACCATCGCGTCGGACTCGAAGTCGTCGAACGTGAATTCGTCGTAGATCTCGTCGCTGATCAGCAGCACGCCCTTGCGGCGGCACAGCTCCAGCAACTCTCGGCATTCATCCACGCTGCCAACCACGCCCGCCGGGTTCGAAGGCGCGTTGTACAGCACCAGCTTGGTCCGGTCGGTGATCAGCGGCTCGACACGCTCGGCCGTCATGCGGAAGTCCGGATACGTGTCGCAGCGCACGGCCTTTCCGCCGCACATTGTGGCCACGTGCGGATACATCACGAAGTAGGGGTTCGGGATGATCGCCTCGTCGCCCGGCCCGACCAGCGCCATGAACGCCAGAAACAAGGCTCCGCTGGTGCCACTGGTGACCAGCACCTCCGGGTCACCCGGGCCGCCGAACGTCCAGCCCAGGTCCCTTGACAGCCAGCCCACGAGTTTCTCGCGCAATGGCGCGATGCCCTGAGTCTGCGTATAGCCGTTCTGATCGCCTTCGATCGCCTCGATCGCGGCGCGCTTGATCGGCTCGGGCACCGGAAAGTCCGGCTGCCCGATGCTCAGGTTGATGGGGTCTTCGATCTGGGCGCCGAGTTGGAAGATTCGGCGGATGCCCGAGGCGTCAACGGCCTGGGCGCGTTCGGTTACGAGGCGGCGTACATCCATGCCCCCATCGTTCCCTCCATCAACGGCAAAAGCGCTGTCCGGCGAGGAATCGATGGGATGGAGTAAGCCAGATCAATGCACGCGGACCTTCGGAAGGCCCAGGGCCCTCTTTTCGTCCTTGGGCATCTTCTTCTCGGCCAGCAGCTTGGCGACTCGCTCGGCCCGCGTAAGGACCGACCGCTTCTGAACCAAGGCGCCACCCGTGCGAAGCGAACTGTGAAGGCTCATGACCGATTCTCCAAGCAAGAACAGCCCCGGCCGATTCGCCGGCCCGGGCGGAGATGATAGACGAGGTGCGTTCCTCGGGCCAGCCCGCTGGCTCCACCGTCCTCAGCCGTCGAAGCGGATCCAGAGTTGCCCGCGGGGGGTATATGGGCCGCCGAGTTCCTGGGGCGTCTGGTCGAGCAGGCGAACGACCCGGTCCTCGTGCTCGCGACGCTGGGGGCCCATCGCACGATACTGGCCGCTGGGCACCGCCATGGCGGTATAAAGCCCATAGCCCAGGCGCCCCTCGTCGATGGCCATCGCGGGCACCCCGTTCCGGGCCAGATGCAGCGCCAGGCCGCGGGCTCGCTCGAGATCCATCCCGCTGGCCAGCTTCAGGTAGTTGTTGCCCGCCTCACGTACGTCGGTCAGGACATCGACCGCCGCCGGGGGCGACGGCCTGGCTTCGGGCTGCTGAGTCGGCTGCTCGGCTTCGGCCTGCACCGGCGGAGATTGGTCAGGGGTCTGGCGTTCAACGGTTTCGATGCCCGACAGCGGCGTCGGGTCGGTGGGTTGGTCCTGTTGCGCCGGATCATCCAGCGGATCCCGGATCGGTCCCGCCTGGCCGGCCCGATCGAGGTAGGCGCCCAGTTCGGCCTTCTGGTTGCGTTCGCCCAGGTTGTATCCAAGGGCCCAGACGCCCACGACCAGCAGCACAACCGCGACCAATGCGCCATACAGCCACAGCATCCGCACGCGCACCGAGCTCTGAGGATGCATGCCCGACCAGTCGGCTGCCCCCGCGGCACGCTCGGGCTTGGGCGTCGGTTGGCTCGATTCAGGCTTGGGCTTAACGGGCTTGGCCTTGGGCGCGGCGGCGGGATTCTCCTTGCGGGCCGGGCGTTCGGGCGTGACCGCCGGCGAACCGATGTCCTCGATGGCGGTGGACTTCTCAGATTTTTGGGGCTTGCTCTCGACCGCCCCGGCCGCATGTCCCGCGCCAGTGGATGAGTCGTGCGCGGGCGTTTCGCTTGGCTTCGATGGATGGCCAGAAAGCACGCCCGATCGTCCGTTGCCGCCTGGGCGGCCCTGGCGAGAGCCATCATCTTGCTGGAGCAACTCAAATAGTGGGGGGCGGCGGCTTGCCATACCAACAGTCTATCTCGGCCCGAGGCCGCGTCGTCCATCGGCTTTCCGGGCGATTTCTTCCGGGGCGGCGTTTCCCGCCACGCCGCCGTCGACCCGATCATTCCATGCCCTATCATCGGCCCCATGACCGTGCCAGAACAGGACATCCTGCGGATCGCACCCCCGCCCATGACGACCACCGAGCGGCTCTACGTCCGAGAGGTCGTGGTCGGCTTTGGCACCACGATGCGGCACTTCTTCACCAGCTTCGGCCAGGGCGTCCTGCCCGGCAAGAACACCAACCGCACCATGCAGTACCCCGAGGTGCGGCGGGAGGACCTCCCCGTAGAGGAGGGCGGCCAGAACGCCAGCAACTTCCGCGGCGTGCACCGCCTGAACCGCGATGAGGAAGGCCGCGTCAAGTGCGTGGCCTGCATGATGTGCCCGACCATCTGTCCGGCCAATTGCATCCACATCGTGGCCGAGGAGAGCCCCTGGGACGACCGCGAGAAGTACCCCAAGAAGTTCGAGATCGATGAGCTTCGCTGCATCTTCTGCGGCATGTGCGAAGAGGCCTGCCCCGTCGACGCCATCGAGCTCACGACCGAGTACGACATCACCGGCCAGAGCCGCCAGGAGCTGATCTTCGATAAGGAGAAGCTCCTGCACGTCTACGACGTGACCATCGACAAGAAGCCGATGTGAACTCGGCCTGCACGACCACACCCAAACACAACCAAGCCACGTCATGTTGCGAATGTGCGACGGCGGGCAGTGCTGGTTATGGGACTTGTTGGTTTCCGTCAACAAACGACCGATAATTTTCAGGTCTTGCCCTTGCACGTCGTGCAACCGTGAAAATGGGTAGTTTTGAAGACTGCGTCCGCATAATTTGGCGGTCAAGGTCAGAAAACTCTCTGGATTCCTAGCAGAAGATCGGTTAGCCTGTAAGCTAAGAGGAGATTGTCCCGATCCCAAAGGGAGACTGGGCGGCCGCACAGGCCGAATGTCGGGATGGACCGAACGGGCGCCTTGCCCATGAGGAGATGCAGAGATGGGTCGTACCACGCTTATTGCTGTTGCTGGCGTTGCCGCCACGGCCGCCGTTGCCAACGCTCAGGCCATACTGACGTTTGGCTTCACCGACGTCAACGGTTCGTTCACCGCGAGCGATAGCTCGTTTACCGGCGCTTCCGACGCGACCACGTCGGGCGACGTGACCCGCTTGGCCAGCCCCGGCGGTACCGCGGTCTTCGAGCCCGGGTTTGCTGGAACCGGCGCCGCCGACTTCAGCTTCGACATCGACGTGATGATCACCGGTGCCGGCACCGCTGACGGCGACGGCACGTTCACCATTGTCGATGTCCACGGCGAGACCCTGTCGGGCACCATCGACGGCGAGTTCGTCCAGCTCGGCTCGGGCGGCATCATCGCCTTCAACGGCCTGCTGTCCGGCGTCGATTTTAACGACGTCAGCGGCGACGGCACGTTCGACGGCCCGACCGCCGGCTCGTTCTCGACCGACCTGCCCGGCGAGGCGCCCTACGACGGCGCCCTGGTCCAGCTGTTTATCAGCGGCTCGTCCGGCTTCTTCGACGCCGACTTCACCGGCGTCTCGACTCAGGTGAGTGGCGAGGTCATCCCTGCTCCCGCCTCGCTGGGCCTCGGTGGGCTTGCGGCCGCCCGTCGCCGCCGCTAAGGCTCGAATTCGCCTCGGTCGCCTCCCTCGACCGAGATAACTGACCCATCACCGGCAAGGCCTCATGGGCTTGTCGGTTTTTCATTGCGCGCATTGTGTGGCGAACAACCCGGCAGGTGCGCGTTCTATTGAACCGAAGCGCCGGCCGGTACGGCCATGGCGGTACGGAGGTGGCCGTTCAGTTCGGCGGCAGCCGCGGCCACGCCGTCAAACCACGACGGACCCGGCGCCGGGTAGATTACCGATCGACTGGCCGTCGGCAGCAGCCCGCGCGTCGGATCTTCGCCGGTGTGGCTCGGGTGCTTCGCAAAAGCGCAAAGGTCCGAGACGCTCGCGCCCTGAGCCCCGAGCCCCGGCAACAGGAAGAGCTGGTCGGGCATCACTGCCCGCAGCACGGCCGATTGGGCGTGCTGCGTCGCCCCGACGACCGCGTGAACGCCTGGCCTCGACCGTCCGAGTTCGGCCACGAGTTGGCCCACGTGCATGGCAAGGGTGCCGCCGGAGCGCAACGGCACGTCCTGCACGTCGGCCGACCCCGGATTGCTCGTCCTGACCAGCACGAACACGGCAAGGCCGGCCTCGAGGTAGGGCTCGATGGTCTCGATGCCCAGATAGGCATTCACCGTGATCGCGTGGGCGCCCAGGCCCGCCGCCGCGGCGGCGTAGTGACGTGCCGAGATGCCGATGTCTCCGCGCTTGGCGTCCAGGATTACCGCAAGCCCCGCCTCGCGAGCGGCCTGGATGCTTGCTTCCAGTGCGATCAGGCCGGGCGCCCCCAAACGCTCGTAGCAGGCCGACTGAAACTTCACCGCGCTGGCGGCGGGGGCAATGGCCTCGACCACGCCCTTGGAGAACGCTTCGAAACGCGAGGCGGGCTCGCCATCGGCGAATTGCGCGGGAAGCTGCTCCAGCACCGGATCGATGCCGACGCAAAGGGGAGCGCCGCAGCGGGCGTGGGCGAGATGGAGCGTGCGGTCGAACTCGGTTGCGGCGCTATCGTTTTGCATGCCCTTGACGATAGAGCGCCCACACGCTGCGTGCGGCTGCCCGAGACGAGCCCGATGACCCAGGAACCCGCCCCCACCAGCCTGGAACTCGATCGCGAGAAGGGCCTCTTGGTACGCTGGCAGGACGGGGCCGAGTCGTTCTATCCGCTGGCCTACCTGCGCCGCATGTCTCCTTCGGCCGACATGCGCCAACTGCGCGATGAAATGCAGTCCAATCCGCTCGTGGTCGTGCCCGATAGCGGGTCGAGCTCCGAGCTCCGCGCCGTCGACGCCCAGCTCGTCGGTAGGTACGCCATCCGCGTGACGTTCTCCGACGGGCACCGCACCGGCATCTTCAGTTGGGACTACCTCCGCTCGATCGACCCGGCCGCGAGCGAGCAGGAAGACGCTCCAGGATGACCGAGCAGACTCTGAGCCTGACCAGCCCGCTCATCGAGCTGCCCGGCGTGGGCCCCCGCCGGGCCAGGCAACTGGCTGCGCTCGGGCTGACCAACATCGGCAAGCTGGTCGCCCACCTGCCTGCCCGGCACGAATGGCACGAACCTACGCGGCCTATCGGCGAACTCGCGGAGGGCGAGCAGGGCTCGGCGGTGGGGGAGATCACCTCCACGCGGATGGCCGGCCGGTTTCCCAAGCAGCGGCTTCAGGCCAAGCTCACCGACGACAGCGGATCGATCGACCTTGTCTGGTTCAACGGCGGGTATCTTCGCAAGCAGATCCAGCCCGGCGTGCGGTTGCGTGTGCAGGGCAAGGTTGCCCTCTACAACCACCACCCGCAGATGGCCAACCCCGCCTTCGACGTGCTGCCCGAGTCCGAAGAAGCGGCCGCCGAGGCCACCGGCGAACTCGACCGCCGCCTCGTGCCCGTATACCCGGCCGGCGAGGGTCTGAAGAGCCCCGCCATCGCCGCCGCCATTGCGAGTGCGCTCCCCGCGGCGCTGCCGTTGATCGACGACCACCTGACCGAGGAGTTCCGCGACCACCACGCCCTGCCGGAGCTTCGCGAGGCGTATCGCATGCAGCACACGCCTGCGGACGAGGACGAGGTCGCCGTTTCGCGGCGTCGCCTCGCCTACGACGAGCTGCTCATGCTGCAACTGGGCGTGCAATTGCGGCGGGCCGAACTCCGCCAGGAGGGCCGGGCAATCGCGCTCCGAACAGACGCGGCGCTGCACGACCGCATCCTGTCGCGGCTGCCCTACACGCCCACGCCAGGCCAACTCGCCGCGATGCACGAACTCGCCGGCGACCTGGGCCAGACCACGCCGGCCAACCGGCTCATCCAGGGCGACGTCGGCTCGGGCAAGACAATGGTGGCCGCGTACGCGATGCTCATGGCGGTTGCGACCGGTCACCAGGCGGCGCTCATGGCGCCCACCGAGATCCTGGCTGAGCAGCACGAGCGATCGCTGCGCGCCATGTTGAAGAACGCGGACGTACGAATCTCGATGCTCACTGGCGCCCTCAACGCTGCCGAGCGACAACGTGTGCTGGCCGACCTCGCCATGGGGCACACCGACATCGTCGTGGGCACGCACGCGTTGCTGACAGATGTCGTGAAGTTCAAGAGTCTTGCACTTGCCATCATCGACGAGCAGCACCGCTTCGGCGTGCACCAGCGTGCCGCCCTGCGAGAGAAGGCCGGCAAGACGATTCCCCACACGCTGGTCATGACCGCCACGCCCATCCCACGCACGCTGGCCATCAGCGTGCTGGGCGACCTGGACGTCACCACCATCGGCGACATGCCCCCGGGCCGCAAGCCCGTGCACACCGAGCACATCCCCGGCCCGACGCGTGCGTGGGCGTACGAGCGGCTGCGCGAGCACGTCGGTAAGGGTGGGCTGGGTTTCGTGGTCGCGCCCGCAATCGGCGACAGCACCCAACAGCTCGAATTGGGCGGCCAGAGCGAGACGGACGCCAGCAAGGAACCGGTCGTCGGCGTGCTCGACCTCATCAAGGAACTCGAAGCCGGGCCGCTGGCGGGTCTGCGCCTCGGCTTGCTGCACGGCAAGATGCCCACCGCTGCGCGTGAGGCGGTCATGGAGCGCTTCCGTAGCGGCGAGATTCAGGTATTGGTCGCCACCACGATCGTTGAGGTCGGCGTTGACGTGCCGGGTGCCACATGCATGGTCATCGAACAAGCCGATCGATTCGGCCTTGCCCAACTCCATCAGCTTCGCGGCCGAGTCGGGCGCGGCGGTATTCCAGAGGGCCTGCGCGCCGAGTGCCTGCTGGTGGCCGAGCCCACGACCGACGTGGGTACGCGCCGCATGAAGGCCATCGCGAGCACCAGCGACGGCTTCAAGCTTGCCGAGGTCGACTTCGCCCTGCGCGGTCCGGGCGAGATGTTCGGCTCGCGGCAATCGGGCGCCTTGCCCTTGCGGGTGGCCGACCTGGTGCGCGACGCAGAGCTGCTCGAACTGGCCCGCCGCGATGCGCAAGCGTGGGTCGCTCTATCCCCCAAACTGGGGAACGCTGAGGACGCGGTGCTTAAGCGGCGCGTGCTGCGGACCGTGGGCGAATGGCTCGGGCTTGCCGACGTGGGGTGACCGGGGCACAATACCCGCGTGAACGATCGCGGGGGCGAGCCAAACAACGGGCACGAACGGTTGCACGCTCGGCTGCAGGCGGCGGTTGGTGATCGGACGTTCCGCCGCATCGGCCAGATGACCAATACCCACCCTGAAACGGTTCGGCGGTACCTGAGCGGGCACGCGCCGAGCGTGGACTTCGTCTCACGGCTCTCCGACTCGCTCGGGCTCAACATCAACTGGGTGCTGACCGGCCGCGGGCCCATGCGACAGGCCCAGATCAAGCCGCACGTGCTGCGCGAGGCCAACGCCACCGACCTGCTCACGCACGTGGCGCTGGCCATCGAGCGGCTCGAATCACGGATGGAACGGCTGGAACGCTACACTCAGGTGCTCGAGACGATGGTCCGCCAGGGTGCTTCGCCGCAAACATCATCGTCCGTAGAGGTCGAGCCCAAGCCGTCAGAGGGTGATCATGGCAGCCCAGCCGAAGCCCAGCAGCAAGGACGAGAAGGCGACGCCCAATCGCGGGCCGAGTCCGTCGCCGACGCTCTCGCCGAGCGACCACGTCCAGATGCTCGTTGAACTGCTGCGGCCCGCGGGGGCCGAACTCGGCCGGCGCTGGCTAGCGTGCCTCATGCTCGCGCCCGAGCACGAGCGACAGGCCATCGTCGACTCGGTCGAGCGTCGCATGTCCGAGTTGTACCTGAAGCCGGACGAGGCTCGCAGGGTCAACATCGCGCACCCGCCGGAGCAGCGCGATGGCTTCATCGAGCAGAAGTTCACGACCTACCAAGCGAGAGAGCCGGACGACTCAGTCGGTTGAGCCGGCGCTAACCGTGAGCGTGGCCGATGACGCCTCGGCGGGCGCCTGCGTGTGCAGCTTGCGGGCGCGGTGCTCGCTCCAGTCGGTCACCTGCAGGTCGGGGCTGTCCGGACCATCGTGCGTGCGGATGACGTCGTAGGTGTTGTCGCGCTGCGACGGGACATAACCCGCGTCGCGGATCAGTCGGCACAGCACGGGCTCATTCAGGCAATACGTCGTGCCGGCAGACGACACCACGTTTTCTTCCATCATCACGCTGCCCATGTCGTTGGCGCCGAACTTCAGGCCGACCTGCCCGACGTGCGGGCCCATGGTCACCCAACTGCTTCCGATCGAGTAGATGTTGTCGAGCATGAGCCGGCTGAGTGCCTGGGTGCGCAGATACTGCGTCGCGCCCGCCAGCCGCAGGCGTCGCCCGAAGTCGGGGTGCATGTCCTTCGTGCCGCTGCCGTCGAGCTGCGCGACGATATCGCCAGGAAATTCGCCCTCATCGTCCTCGCCCTGGCCCCATTCGCGCAGGCGGCCCAGCGCCGTATTCTCGCGCTGGAAGGGCCAACTGATGAACGCCTTGTAGTGCCCGAAGCTGGGCGTGGCGATGGGCTCGCCCGGGCCGGCGTCCATCGGATCGCGAGCCCCGCCCTCGAGCAGCGCCCGATCCTGCCACTCGCGGACAAGCCGCATGTGGTGCACGCGGTCGGCCAGCCCCTCGATGTGGCCGAACATCATCGTGGCGCTGGTGAACATGCCCAGCGTGTGGGCCACGTACATGCACGTCAGCCACGCCTCGGCGTCGCACTTGCCCAAGCCGATCTTGCGGCGAACCGCCGGCGCGAAGATCTCGCCGCCGCCGCCGGGCAGGCTGTCCAGCCCGGCCTCGCGCAAGCGCACCATGACCCAGCGGATCTTGTCTTCCAGCGTCGAGCCGGGCGGGTTGAAGAAGTGCACGAACTCGATGAACTCCGGCGGGCTGAACGCGTGGATGTGGATGTGCGGGAAGCGTTCCTTGATCCCGTTGAGGAGTCCCAGGTACCAGTCCAGCGGCAGAGCCGGGTTCATGCCGCCCTGCATCAGGATCTGCGTGCCGCCGATATCGCTCAATTCGGCGATCTTCTCGTAGATGTCCTCGTACTCGAGGGTGTACGAGTCGTGGTCCTCGGCGTCCCGCCGGAAGGCGCAGAAGATACACTTGGCGCTGCACACGTTCGTGTAGTTGATGTTGCGGTCGATCACGTACGTCCGATACGTGTCGCCATGCACCTGCCGGCACCGCGCGTCCGCCCAGCGGCCCAACTCGGCCAGCGGCATCGTCTCGAGGATCGAGAGCGCTTGCTGCGGCGTCAGGCGGGCCCGGCCGTGCACGACGGCATCGAGCAGCCCACGATCGTCGGCCGGCAAATGATCGTGTTGGGGAGGCGGTGCGTAGATCGAGGCCATGGGTCCTCCGAAAGGGTGAGGCTTCTCGCTGGCATTGTTGACGCCAGGAGCCCGTCGGTACAGCATACTTTCAGAAATATTTGAAACTCACACCCCGGGTCCGATCTTCCCGGAATCTGCACCGCAATTGCCGTTGACGACGACGGTAGCGGCGGCGCAGGCAGGTTTGAGGCTGCCACAGCCGGGAGTCCCTGGGATGCCGCCGGCTTTGAATCGATACCCCATTGAGCGGCGCCGCGCGCGTCGCTGGAGGATCGAGCCAATGCCTTACTCCCCCCGTCCCCACGTCTCGGGGGCCCTGGTGCAGCTTCGAACGACCGTGACCTGGTCGGCGATGGCCGTCATCCTGGCCGCCGTGCTCCAGATGCTCTCGTTCGGCTTCGTCCACTTCACGGACGTTCGCTGGACCGTGCTCGAAACTCCGCCCACGGCGCAGCAACTCACCGTGGTGACTGCAGAACCGGGAACCGCAGAAGCCCGCAGCACGAGGGCCGGCCGCGCCAGCCGCGGCGCCCGACAGGTGCAGACCGAGCCCGAGAAGGTTCTCAGTCGCTGGGACGGCACGCTGCGAACCTTCACGGATGCCTCGGCCTCCATCGGCCTCATCTCCGCCGCCACGCTCTGGGTGGCCGTCGGACTGGGAACGGTCGTGGCTGGCGGCGGCAGCGTGCCAGGCGTGGAGCAGACCGTCAGAGCCAGCACCTGGGCCACCGTGCTGGGCTTCTCGTCGTTACCGTTGATCGTGAACTTGCCCGGCCTGCCATTGAACGGCACGTTCGTCAGTTATCAGACAATGTTGGCCGCAAGCGAAGGCAGCCAGCGGCTCGACACCGTGGCGCTGCTGGCCTCGCACGTCGCCCTCCCGCTGATCGCGGCGGTGCTGGCCGGCTACACGCTCCTGTGCTTCCGCGAAGGCGTGGAGGCTGGGGTGATCGTGCGATCCGTTAGCGAATTGGACCGCAAACTCGACAAGGAACTCGAGACGATTCGCTCCACGGGCATCGGCAGCAACCACGGGCAACGCACCGTGGGCGTGGTCGACCGGCCCATGGGCGACGATGGCTCCACAGAGGCCGATCGACCCAAGTCGCGTTCGTGGGTATCAGACCGGGATCGAGGCATGGGCGACGCCCGGCCCGGCAACCCGCTTCGCCGTCCCATGTAGCCGCGAAGCCTAACCCAACGGCAGGTGCTTGCTGACCACCTCCTGGAGGCGATCGGCATCCAGGTGCGTGTAGATCTCCGTCGTCGCAATGCTGGCATGGCCCAGCATCTCCTGCACCACGCGGAGATCGGCGCCGCCCGTCATCAGGTGCGTCGCGAAGCTGTGCCGGAGCATGTGGGGGTGGATGCCGGCGAGCCCCACCCGCTTGGCCCAGCGGTTCACGATGACCCACACGGCCGTGCGTTCCAGTGGCCTTCCGGTCCGAGATAGAAAGAGCCTGCCGCGGTGGGGGGCGCCTCGTTCGACGAGCCTTGGCCTGCATTCCTGGCGGTATCGGGCGATCCAGTGGACGGCCGGCATGCCCATCGGCACGACGCGTTCCTTATCGCCCTTGCCCCGAACCCGGAGGATGGCCACGTCTCGCACGGGATCGTCGTCGGCCAGTTCGCACAGCTCGGTCGCGCGCACGCCGCACGCGTACATGAGCTCGAGCATGGCACGATCCCGCAACCACAACGGCGGGCCCTTGCCGTGCTCGGGCGGGTGGGGCGCCTCCACGAGCGTGGTCACCTGGCTGGGTGAGAGGGTCTTGGGCAGCCGGCGCCAGCGGGCAGGTCGCAGCAGCGGCTCGGTAGGGTCCTCGGCGATCAGGCCGCGAGCGTACAGCCATCGGCACCAGGCTCGGATGCTTGCAAGATGACGCGCCAGGCTCGGCGCCTTCAGGCCGTTCTGGCTGGACAAGCGACCCAGGTGGTCGGCTAGCGCACGGGGGTGGATCTGGGCAGGATCAGCGATGCCGTGCTCGACCAGGTCGCCGGCCAAGTCACGGAGGTCTCTCGCGTAGGCCAGCCGCGTGTTGTGGCTCAGGCCGCACTCGATGCGCAGGAACGCCAGGAAGCCGCGGAGGGCCTCCTGATAGCCCGAAGGCAACTCATCCATGCCCGGAATGTCCAGCGGGTTCTCGGCCACGCCCTTCCTATCGGCAGGCCGGGTAGGCCCATGGCAAAAGGCCCGCCCCGAGATCGGGACGGGCCTTCAAAGGTGCGTGATTCAGGCGGTCAAGCCTACCGGGCTTAGCCCAGCAGCTGGAGGACCGACTGCGGCTGGCTGTTGGCCAGCGAGAGGATGTTGGTGGTCGACGAGACCAGGATCTGGCTGCGAGTCAGCTGGGCCGTCTCGGTTGCAAAGTCGGTATCACGGATGACCGACTCGGCCGCACGGGTGTTCTCCAGCGAGATCGACAGGCTGCGGATGGTCGCACCGACGGTGTTCTTCTGGAACGCGCCGAGGCGGCCACGCAGGGTCGAGACCTGCTCGATGGCCTGCTCCACGACCTTCTGGGCGCCCGACAGGTCGTCGCCCTCGGCCAGGTTGAGCGACTTGCCCGAGGCCAGATCGCCCAAGAAGCCATCGGTCGAGTTGCCCAGGTTCCGAACGGCGACGTTCGAGATGCCCAGGCTCACCTTGCCGGCCACGTCGACTTGTCCAGCGAGCTGGAAGTCGGCGCCACCACCGGTGATCTGGAGCGTGGGCTCGCCCGAGCTTGCCTCAACGGCCCCCAGCGTCTGCGAGGAGGTGGTATCGAGCGTCAGCTCGACGTCGAGGAAGTCGGTGTTGATGCGCAGGTTCTTGCCGTCGGCCACGGCGCGAATGCCGTTGATCGTGCCGGCGATGTCCTGGCCCAGATCGCGAACCTCGTTGGTCGCGTTGGCGAAGGTGCTGCGGATGGTGGTATCGGCGGTGCCGAAGTCCTCATCCTCGAGATCGTAGATGCCCACGCCGGTGCCCTGGATGCTGGCATCGTCGAGGACCTTGACCGAGACGAACTCGTCGTCGCCGAATTCGTCGCTGCTCAGCAGGATGCCGGTGCCCGACACGGTGGCCGTGACGCCGGTCACCTCGCTGAAGTTGTTGATGGCCGCGGCGATGTCGGCGTTGGCCACGCCCGAGCTGAAGCTGAACTCGCGGCTGCCCAGGCGGCCGCCGATCTCGATGCGGAAGTCGTCGCCGCTGCCGTTGAGATCGAGGCTGCCGGTGGTCGACAGGAAGAAGCCGGCCTGCTGGGCCGACTGGGTGACCAGGGCGTCGATATCCAGGGTGGCGCTCTCGAACTTGGCGCCGTTGATCTTGAAGTCGGTCACCTCGCTGGCGACGTTCTGGGCGCGGTAGTCGAAGCTGCCGTTGAGCAGCTTGGTGCCCTGGAAGCTGGTGGCCGAGGCGATGCGGTCGATGGTCTGCAGGATCGAATCGACCTGCTGCTGGTTGGCCAGCTTCTCCTGCTCGCCCAGGCCGGCCTGGTTGGCCGTGGTGGTCAACAGGCCCTGGAGCTCGTTGAGCAGGTTGGAAACCTCCTGAAGACCACCCTCGGCGATGTTGACCACCTGATCGGCGCGCTCGGCGTTGCCGATGGCGGCGGTCAGCGCGGTGGCTTCGGCGCGGAGGTTTTCAGAAGCGATCAAGCCCGCGGGGTCATCCTTACCCCTGTTGATGCGGGTACCGGTGGACAGTCGCTCCAGCGACTGGTTCAGGTTCTTGTTGTTCATGCCAAGCACACGCTGGGCAAGAAGCGACTGCACGTTCGTGTTGATCCGGCTCATGACGACGATCCTCCGTGAACCCGTGCCCCGCATACCTGCGACACCGGGCGTCACTCGGGGCAGCGGCCCCGTCCTTCGCACGCCGCCGCCCTGGCTTCCGTACCAGGTGCTGGCCCGTGCGTTGGTGGTTGGATCGACGGTTCCAAAACGCCAATTCAGTTCGTCTTGGCGAAAATCGAAAAATCACCGCCCAACGCGACGCGGCCCGGGGCAAACCGGGCCATGTCGCGTGCGATGAGAGTCTGATAACCGCTCGGAAGCGGGCTTGTGCTAAGTTATAGGTCCTAGCCGAGCAGCTGGAGCACGTTCTGGGCCTGCTGGTTGGCCAGTCCAAGGACCGTCGTCCCCGAGCTCGCCAGGATCTGGGCCCGCGTCAGCAAGCTGGTTTCCTTGGCGAAGTCCGCGTCGCGGATCAGCGATTCGCTGGCCGTCAGATTCTCGACCGCCAGCGAGAGCGAACGGATGTTGGTCTGGAGCGTGTTCCGCTCGAAGGAGCCCAGCCGACCGCGGACGATGGTGATCTCATCGATGGCCGTGTCCGTGATACGGCTGGCGGCGGTGAAGTTGCCGCGGTCCTTGCTGCTGGCCAGGCTGTTCTCCCGGCCCGACTTGAGCGACTCGAGGAACTCGAGCGACCCATCCACGATGGTGCCGCCCAGCCGGGAGGCCGCCACCGAATTGATGCCAAAGTTCACCTGCTGCTGGGCCACGACCTCCGAGCCCAGTTGGAAGAGCGAACCACCGCCGGTGATGTCGAACGTCGAGGTCTCGCCGGCACGGGTGGCGAAGGCTTCGGTCAGGATGAGGTCGACCGACAGGCTGGTGCTGTTGGTGGTGACGTTCAGGCCATCGCCGTTTGCCAGGGCGCCATTGATGATCGCCTGGACGTCGCGTCCCTGATCTCGCACGGCGGTCTGCAAA
Organism: Phycisphaerales bacterium; assembly: GCA_040221175.1. Lineage (NCBI taxonomy): Bacteria > Pseudomonadati > Planctomycetota > Phycisphaerae > Phycisphaerales > Phycisphaerales bacterium. The sequence goes on along the minus strand of JAVJVK010000004.1, from coordinate 448,386 downwards.
TCTGAGCCCACACTGCCCCACGGGAACGGGTCGTTGTCGCCCACGGCCAATTCATCGGCGAACTTGTAGGTCTGCCAGGCGCCACCCGAGGGCGGCTGCTGGAGCCGCTCGACCGACACGAACGAGCGGCTGCCATAGTCCTCACTGAAGAAGACCAGGCCGCTGACGGGATTGCCGTTGATCAGCTCGGCGGTCACGCCCGTGGAAGGCGTCAGGCGGTTGATGGCGCTGGCGACCTCGGTGTAGCTCTGGCCCGAAGTGAACTCGAGGCTCACGACGCCGTCGGGCCCGCGCACTTCAAGGATGACCGTGGAGAGGATGGTGCCGTTGCCGGGAGCACCGGGCGTTGGCAGATCTCCACGGACGTACAGGCCACCCTGCTGGGCCGAATTGAGGATTTCGATGTTGACGTCCAGCGAGTCTCCCTGGGAGAAGCTCGCGGCTCGCACGTTGGTCTTCGCGACGGCCGAGGTGGCGATGCCCGAGGTCTGGTAGCCAAGGGAGCCATCCAGCAATCGAAGATCGCCGAACCGCGCGGTGTCGGCGATGCGCGTGATCGAATCGATAGCCGAGTCGATCTGTGCCTGGTTGGCGGCGATCTCCTCGTCGGAGAAGGCGCCGGTGTTGGCCGCTTCGACCACAAGGGCCTTGATCGAGTTGAGCAACTCGTTGATCTCGGTGAGCGACCCTTCGGTCGTGGCGATCACGGCCGAGGCTCGCTCGGAGTTCTTGATGCCCTGTTCGGCGCCGCGGATGTTGGAGCGGAGCCGTTCGGAAATGATCAGCCCAGCGGGGTCGTCGGCGCCGCGGTTGATCCGCAGTCCCGTCGAGAGTCGCTCGAGCCTGGTATCCAGCTCGCGGTTGGTCCGCGAGAGGTTTGATCGGGCGATCATGCTGGGGACGTTGGTGTTGATGCGAGTCATCGCGATCCTCCGTGAGCCACAGCCGCACTCCGTCGCGGCCTGCTGGAACTATCCGTCGATGCGACGTGGGCTACCGGCCCGCAAGGCGTGCGGACGGTCAGGTGGAAGCCTGCCTCCGTGTGTCGTTCTTGGTCGGCGCAGGGCGCTGGGACAGGGGCGTGGCATCCGAGCCGTGCGTACCCGTCGATCCGTTGCTCTGCCCGATGCGTCCGGCCGGGCTGAGCCCGGCACGGCGTCCCGGCCTGACCGCCGAACTGAGGGCGCCAAACTCGTTGCCCTGCGCCTCGGCGGCTCGCTTGTTCTCGGCCTTGATGGCCTCGTAAACCTCTTTGCGGTGAACGGCGACCTGGGCCGGGGCGTTGATGCCCAGCCGAACCTTGTCGCCACGGATATCGACGATGGTGATCTCCACCGCGTCGCCGATCATGATCGTCTCGTCTCGTTGCCTTGACAGCACCAGCATCCGTGCGCTCCGTCCCCCCATCAGTGGGGGTGTTGATGTGGCTCCGTTCCTTCATCGCCACGTGCCGTCAGGCCGTTGCGGCCTTGCCCTGTTCGACGCCCACCTGCATGATGGTGTGCCTGGTCGACCAGCGCTTGTCGGCGAGCACCAGTTGTTGCCCGCTCAGGTTCAGGGTGTTGATGAGCAGTGGGCCCTGCAGATTGGCCGTCAGGACCTCGCCCACCTTGTTGACGATCACGAACACTTGAGCGTCGTCCATCTTCTCGATGCTCAGGGCCTCGGCCTGTTCAGGACGGATCGGCACCTCGTACTCCTTGAAGAACAGCGCCGGGTCGGTCAGCACGAACGCCAGGGCGGGTTCGTCGACGGACTGGAGCCAGAAGAAGCACGCATCTTCTCCGGGTTCAAGCAGGCAATACCGCTTGTGATCGGGGAAGCCCAGGAGGCCCTGGGGAAACGTGATGACCTTGTCGTCGGCGATATCCACCACGCCGAATCGGGTCGTCTTGACTTGCATGCCGTACTCCTCCGGCCGGGCTTTCGCCCACGTTGTGTGCCGATGTCGTTCCTACCGAATCGTCCGATCCATGACTGGGGTACTCACCCCAGGAAGTCGAGCAGTGATTGCTGGCGGCTCGTGGCCGTCACCTGGAGTGCCGCCTGGAGTTGCACCTGCAATTGGCTGAGTTCGATCGCCGCCCTGGCGAAGTCGGTGTCCTGCAGCCCGCTGCGTGTTGCCTCGTCCAGAAGCACGATGTCCTCCCGCAGTTCGTGGGCCTCCTGCACCCGTTGTGCATTGCCTCCCACGATGGCCCGTACCTGGGCGATCTCGCTCAGGCGGGACTCGACGGCTTCTCCCGCAAAAGTGATGCCAACTTCGTCGTCATCCAGCAGGCTCTGGCGCAGATCCAGCAGATCGCTGAAGATATTGCGCACCCGAACCTGCGCTACGTCCCGGCCGACCATGGCCGAACCTTCGGGGTCGTACGTGGCCCCCTCCAGCCCCAGGTCACGCAAGGCAGGCGAGCTGTTCAGCGCCTCGATCTGGAGCGGGCCGGCGATGCCCGGGCCCTGGCGCATCGCCAGGCCACCCGGACCGGTCTCGACCAGGCCCGCCTCGAACTCGCCCGGCACCGTGAAGCCAGCGTTGACGGCAGCTTCGTTGATCCGCTGGGTGATCGATGCCATCGTGGTCAGGTCTTCGGGCCGAAGATCAACGTCGAAGCTGCGACCATCGCCCAGGGTCACGCGGAAGTCGGTATTGCGATCGGGATCGACGACGCCCGTCTCGGGATCGGCCTGGCCGTCGATGATCCGAACGCCGCGGCCGTCGTTCAGGCTGGAAACCTCGGTATCTGCTGAGAAACTCCGCACGCCCAGGCGCTGGGCGGTGTCGAAGTTGCCCGCGACTTCCTCCACGCTCAGGCCGTTGCCTACCGCGACGGCCAGATCACTGACCAGGTCGATCGTGTTGTTGTTCGCGTTTAATTCCACCCTGACGCCAAGGCCCGTCGCTTCGACGGCGACTCGGATGTCCTGGATGGTCTCGGCCTCGCTCAGGTCCACAATCTCGCTCTGTCCGCCATTGCGGATGCGGATCTGGCCCAGCGGAAGGTCATCGATGGTGGGGATGGGGCTCAGCCAGCTCAATCGGGGGTTCAGGTCCTCGCCCTGACCGCTGGCGGCTGTGAAGGCGCCACCGCCGACCAGCCCGAGATCGGCCGCCGTGTTGCCCTGGGCCACCTCGGAGAACCTGAGTGCGGGCACCGGTCCGGTCGCGTCCTCTTCCAACAAGTCGATGCGCAAAGACCGCGCCTCGAAGCGCACGCCCTGCGGGCCCAGCAGCGTCCGACCCGTGCGATCCTCCACGCGGCGGATGCCCGCCTCGATGGCGTCGGAGATGTCGCCGGCCACGTCCGCACCGCTCAGGTCGATGCGCTCAGTTTCGCCGCCGATGGCCAATTCGATCGTGCCGAGTTGAATGCCCAGGCCGCGAGCGCCGCGAAGGTCGTCGATGGGCGTATCGCGCTCGACCGGTGGCACGAGCTCGGTGAAGCCGCGCACCCGGGCCGACGTACCACCCAGCGGGCTTCCCGGGCCGAGCGTCAGGGGCACGTCGATCCCCGGCCCCAGGTCGATCTTCAGTCCGTCGCCCGACGCGCCAAAGCGGTAGCCGCCGAGCATCTGGGTGACCGGCTGGTTGCCCGGGTGGTCTCCGCCGAACATGTGGCCCACGTTGCTCTTGCGATTGGAGACCTCGAGCACCTTGTCGAGGAGCCCCTGGACCGTGACGGCGGCGCCGGCGCGATCCTCGGCGTTGAAGGTGGTGTTGACATACTCAAGTGCGATGCTCTTGGCTTCCAGCCCGGCATTCTGCGCATCGTCCAGCGCCCCATCCAGCAGGTCCAGGGCCGTGCCCGCGGTCTGGAAGTTCCGCAGCCACTGGTTGGAGCGGTCCAGCGACTGGTTAATTGAAGTGATGGTCGCGGCCCGCACGGGGTCGTCGCTCACGCGGTTGATCTCTCGACCCGTCGCGAGTTGCTGCTGGACGTTGAACAGGTCGACGTTATTGCGATTGATGCGGTCGAGCTGCATCTGCGCGAGAAACAGCGTGGGCGCTCTCGAGAGGCCGGCGGGAATGGAGCTCATGGCCTACCTCCGATCATCGGGATGAACCAGCAACGACGCATCAACGGAAGATCCCCAGCAGTTCCTGCTGCAACTGATCGACGACCGAGATGAAGCGGGCTGCGCCCTGGTAGGCCTGCTGATGTGTCACCAGGTTGATGGCTTCCTCGTCCAGGCTTACGCCGCTCACGGCCGCTCGCTGGGCTTCGATCGATTCGCGCACGACCGCGGCCGCTTCGGCATTGGTCCGAGCCGCGTCGACCTGGGCGCCGACGTCGCCTGCGACGGTGCTCCAGAACTCATTGAGCCCCTGGCCGCCCAGTGCATCGAAGCCACGATCCTGCAACTGGGCCATGTCCAGCGCGGCGGCATTCTCCCGGAACTCGCCGTCCGAGCCAATCCGGCCGACCTGGAGCCGGGAGGGATCATCGGCGATGTCGGCGCGGACGGCGATGTTGTCTGCCGCCGTGCCCTCGAAGAACGCGTTCATGCCGATGGCGCCCAGCAGGCCGCTGCTGTCCTCGCTGAAACTGAACCGGGCGCCGTTTTCTCCGGTCACGCGAAGTCGGCCGTCGGCGGTGAAGCTGGCTTCGAGGCCGTTTACCTGGTCGAGCGCTTGTCGGATCGATTCCATGGACGCATCGTCGATGGTGCCCGCCGCGCCGTCGCTACCAAGCCGATCCAGGTCCACCTCGATGCGCGTTGCTGCGCTCGTGCCCGTTGCCGGGTTGCGCACGTGCACGAGGAATGACCCGTTGCTGATCTGAAAGGGCAGGTCGGCGGTGGTGGGGTTGCCCGCGTCGTTGAGGGCCAGGAGCCGGTCTTCCGGCGGGGTGCGCAGCTGGCTGGTCGCTTCGGCCAGTCCATCGGGCCCGGTCGCCGTCGCGTGGATCCGATTGGTCTGGAAGATCAGTTCGGCTGCGAGGCGATCGAGCTGCTCCAGCGTCTCGCCCACCGCGTTCTGCCTCGCGTCCATCAGAGCGCCGACCTGGCCCGAAAGCACCGGCAGCGCCGAGCCGTCGGCTCGGGTTCGCAGCGTGACCTGCTCGATACCGTCGACCGATTCGCGACGAAGCTCGATGCCCCGGCTGTCCCCGGCCAGCACCATGGGCGTGCTGCCGACGTACACGTCGACGATACCCGACTCGCGTTCGACCGTGTCGATGTCGATCAGGCCGGCCAATTCGTCGAGCACGCGGTCGCGTTGGTCCTGGAGCGTTGAGGTGTCGCCGCCGCCCACCCGCGCCCGAGCGATGTTCTTGTTGATGGCGGCCACCTCGCTGAGCAGATCATCGACCCGGGGCACGAGGGTGTCGAGCTGGCCGTCGGTTAGTCGCTTTTGCTCGGCCAGGTCTTGCCGAAGCCGCTTGATGTTGCTGACCAGCGTCTCGGCCTGCTGCACGACGACGCCATCGGAGGCGACCAGCGTGGATCGATCGGACCACGAGCCGAAGAACTCGGTGAGCTGGCTGGTCAGCCCGGTTTCGCTGAGCTCTCCGATCGCCGACTCGAGCGATGCCAGGGTCTGCAGCGTTTGATTCGATTCGCGCTCCCGCGCGATCTGACCGCGCAGCCTGGCCACCACGGCCTCATCGATGACGCGGTTGAGCGACGACGCCGAAACGCCGTTGCCGGCCTGGAGCCGCTGGAACGGATCATTGGACTCGACCGGAGAAAGCAGCAGCGATCGACGCGCATAACCCGGGGTGGCCACGTTGGCCATGTTGTTGCCGGTGACCTGAACGCCCAGCTGATGGGTCGACAGGGCGCTGGCGCCGATGCGCAGGGCGGAGGTCAGGCCCATGTCGTGGCCCCCTCGTGCAGGCGGGTAGCTGCATGTTGCATGTCAGGACACAAGATCGATCCCCCGTGGCGCTTGGCCGCTGGCGAGCGTTCCGGTTGATGCGTAGACGCCCGCTCGGTTCATGTGCGCCAGCACCTGGCGTGCCAATCCATCGAGGTGGGCCATCACGCCCTGTGCCGCCGCATGCACGATGCGCTGGTGCTTCTGGCAGTCCAGGATCGCGCGGCGGGCATGATCCGCCGTCTCCCGCAAGGCTCGGCCGACGTCTGTATCGTGCGCTCCGACCGCGCGCGAAAGGTCCGCCATGCTGGCGCGCTGGGGCAGCTTCAATGCATGGCACAGGTCCGTCACCGCTTGCCGGCGGGCCTCTTCGGCATCGGCCAGTTCGCGGCCAACGGCACGCTGTCGCTCGGCGATCTGCCCAACGTCGTCGGTTTGCATCTTGCTGATTGCCCGCCGTTGCTCGCCAGCCAGCCCGGCGAGCGCCTCGTTGGCGCGCGCGATGGAGTCGATGGCAACAACGAGTTGGTTCGCCTTCTCCAGCACTGCGCTCATGCCAGGATTCCCCCGGCCTGTTGTGCCTGCCGAGCCGTCAGGTCCGACTCGAGGCGGTCGACGAGCGGGAACCGGGAAGCCCGGACGATCTGCCGGCTCATCACGCGATCCATGATCTCGCCGAAGTGCTTCTCGCCCGGACCGGGCGCAAACGGCGGCGCCGCGTTGTTGCTCTCGCGCATCTGGGCCAGCATGGGCTCCACGAATGCCATGGCGACGAAGTCCTCGGCGGCGCGTCGGGCCGATCCGGCAGCCTTGGGATTCGCATCATCGCGAGCGATGACCGCCGAGAAGTCGCGCTGGCGCTCCTGCATGACCGGGGCGGGAGTAATGGGGGGGCTCACGCGCATGGTGTCACTCCTCAATGAACTCGGCATGCAGAGCGCCGCTGCGATCCATCATCTCGAGGATCTCGATCTGCTCGGCCACGGGCATCTCAAGGGCGCGGAAGGCCGCGAGCAGATCGCTCAGCTTGGCCGTCTGCGTGCCTTCGGGCGTCGATGACAGGCCCGTCCAGCGTTCCTCGCTCGTGATGGGCGCCTGCGCCGTTGCGACGGGCGCCGGCTGGGTCACGGTCAGTTGCAGAGCGTGGTGCGCGACGCCGACGGGGCTGATGTCAACATTGGCCGTCGCCACGATCGCGCCCGCTTCCCGGTTGACGATGACCCGTGCCGGGAGCTTGAGCAGGTCGGGATCGCGCACGCGGCGTGTCATGATGAAGTCAAGGAATTGCGGCAGGGCCCCGCGATCGGCCTCGGGCACCGTGATTCGAACGATCCGGTCGTCGATCGGCTTGGCCACCGGCGGAAGGTCCAGCGCATCGGAGTTGTAGTACGCATCGTTGATCGTCGAGGCGACGAGCGAGGTAGCCGAGTAGCCGGCATACTGGATCTTGACTTTCAGTTCAAACTCCGAGCCGATCTGTACCGGCGTGATGTTGGTGACCAGCTCGACGCCCTGGCGGATGCGGGCCCGTTGCAAGGCCGTCTCGTCATCGACGATCAGCGTACCGCGCGCAAACCCGGCAAGCTCGCCGCCGGGGGTGGCGTGCCGCAGGGGCGCGATCATCAGCTCGCCGCCCTCAAGGCTCGTGGCGCCATTGAAGGCCGTGATCGTCGCGGTGAACGTGTCGCCGACACGCCCGCCGGTGTTCGGAATCCGAGCACGAACCCACACCATGGCGACCGAGCGTGCGTCGGCCAGTTCCTGGGGGTTCGCCACGGCCATGCCCTGGCTGCGCATCAGGGCCATCAACGCCTCGCGCGTCGCGCTGTCTTCCAGCGGGTCGCCCGTGCCGCTCAGGCCCGAGACCAGCCCAAGCCCGAACAGTTCCGTACTGGTGGCGTCGGCGAACTCGACCAATTCGCGGACGTCGAGTTCGGCGCGTCGCGGCAGCGCCTGGGGCGTTCCGACCTGCGCGATCGCGGGTGCGACGGCGAGCAGGAGGGCCAGGATGATTGGTGTCGTGGAGCGCATGATGCCTCGCTTTCGCGTCTCCGCCTCGATCTAGAAGGGCAGGATCCACTCAACAAAACGGGTCAGGGGCCCCTTGCTCGCCGCGCGAGAAACATCGCCCTCGTGCTTGACCTCGAGCCGGAGATCCGCCAGTTGGTTGCTCTGGATGGTGTTCTGCTGGGTGATGTCCTCGGACCGGCAGTTGCCACTGAGGATGACCGTCTTGGTCTCGTCGTCCGACGCGGTGAATCGTCGCGCCTCCAGCACGAGCACGCCGTTGGGCTTGACGTCGATCACGGTTGCGCTCAGCCGATCCGTGATGCGGTCGGTCCGCTCGTACTCGCCTTCGCCCTCGAACTCCCGTTCGGCGGCGTACCGGAGCAGTTCCAGATCGCTGATGCTGCTTTCCCGCAGACGCAAGTCGAGCAGGTCCTCGATGCTCAGCGTGGCGCCGATGCTCGCGTTGCCCTCGGTTTCCTTCGTGGTCTCGAGCGTCTGTTCGCTGGTTTGTGTCGAAGACTCATTGACGATGATCGTGACGATATCGTGGATCTTGAAAGTCTTTGGCTCGGGCGGACGCACGGCAAACAGCGAGACGCCATACAGGTTCTCGGCCGGATCGCGCTCGACGGCCGGCGGATCGGCCATGCGCGAGAGCTGGGCGCCGGCGGGCAAGGCCACCACCAGGGCAACAAGGATCGAAAGCCGATGCGTCATTGCCGCGTTCCTCCGCTCACCATGACCGCCGCGCCCGGGCCTTCCACACGCGCCTGGAATCGCACGCGATCGGCACGCGTCGGGGCGATCTTCTCGAACTCGATGATCTCGCCCGGCCGACCGTCGGCGCGCGCTCGCGCCAGCATCATCACGGTCACCGTGGGCGTGATGACGCGAACCTGGACACGCTCGCCCCGCTCGATCGCGACGCTCGCATGCACGTCCGAGGCCTTCACGACCGCGCCGGACTTCAGGTTGGCGGCCGCCTCGCGACCGATGACCTCGTCGGCGTCAGCCGGGGCGCTGCCCGCATCCAACCATCGCTGCTCCAGCCGGACGTCGCTGGCGTTCAGGACCTGCCGCTTTCGGACGTCGCGGGCGAGCACGGCCACGTTGCGGCGGATGCGCACGCTGGCCTCGGCACGTCCGCGGACGACGGCGCTCGCCTGCTCGTCGTACATCACGATCTCCAGCCGCATGCGGTCCGAGAGGCCCGCGTCGTCGAAGTAGGGCGTCAGGCCGGCCGTGGCATGATCAAGCAGCCCCTCGGTCGCCGAGGTCCAGCGGACCTCCAGGTCATGCAGCGGCGCCTTGAATCGCTGGGCGATCCACCGCTCGGCCAGGTCTCGCACCGTGCCCGGGGTTGCCGGGCGATCAACGCGCTCATCGTTGCCGCCCGCGCCTTCTCCATCGCTCGCCATCGCGACCGATCGGACGTAGCACGGGCCGCCCCGCAGTTCGAGCAGGCCCCAACTCGCCTCGGCGCCTTCCAGCATCGAGCGCAGGGCTTGCGCGTCGATCCTGCGCCATCCGGCCGCATCGGCGCTCAGGGTGTCCAGTTCGATCGGGGTTGGGCCCAGGTCCTGGGCGTGCGAGCCGCGCAGCTCGGCGATATCGGCCAGCGTGAGGCCTTCTTCCAGGCCCACGAGCACCGTCGAACGCAGCTCGATGGTCGAGGGATCTTGGCCGGCGACGCGTACGGCGGCGGCCAGGCAGGCCAGGGTGGCCAGAAGGATGGTGCGAATGCTGCGCATGGCGGATCTCCGGCCATGCAACCTCAACTGGCGTGCCAACCGGCCGCCGGCCCGGCGCTATCGCCGCAGCTGGGCGATGGTGGACAGCGCCTCGTCGGCCGTTCGGATCGACTGGCTGTTCATCTCGAAGGCCCGCTGGGTTCGGATGAGCTCGATGAGCTCCTTGGTGGGGTCGACGTTGCTGGATTCCAGCGCGTTGTTGCGCAGCCCGCCGCGGCTGTCTTCAAGCGGCACGCCCTCTTGCGGCGGGCCGCTGGCGATGGTCTCGGCGAACAGGTTGTTGCCCAGCTGCTTGAGGCCCTTGTTGTTGATGAAGGTGGCCAGCTCGATCTGGCCGACTTCCTGCAGCCCGTCCTGCCCGGCCTCGCGGACCCAGACCCGCCCATCGGCGGAGATCTCGATCGGACGCAGCGCGCCATCGGGGATGGCGATGTTGGGCACCAGCCGGCGGCCCTCGCTGTTGGCCAGCACGATCTCCCCATCGGCGTTGAGCGTGAAGTTGCCCGCGCGTGTATAGGCGATGCCGCCGGGCGCGATGGCGTCTTCGACCTGCACCTGGAAGAAGCCATCGCCCTCGATGTAGATGTCCAGGTCGTTGCCCGTCTCGATCGGGGCGCCTTGCTCGAAGTTCACCTGCGTGCCGCTCACCTTGACGCCCAGGCCCACGTACAGGCCCGTTGGCCGCTGGTCGCCCGTGGCCGTTTCCACGCCCGGCTGCTGACGCTCGACGTAGTACAGGTCCTGAAAGTTCGCCCGGCTGGCCTTGAAGCCCTCGGTGTTGACGTTGGCCAGGTTGTTGGCCACCACGTCCAGGCGGGTCGACAGGGCCCGGAGCCCCGAGGCGGCGGATTGCAGTGCGATGGCGGCCATGGGCGCGTCTCTCCTCTAGCAGAACAGCGAATGGCGGCCTCAGCCGACTCGCGCGAACGTATTGATGGCCTGGTCGAGCAGCTGATCGTGGTAGCCGATCATCCGCGTGTTGCTCGACACGCTCTTGCCGGCATCGGTCACTTCCATCAGGGCCGAGACCGGATCGACCGCCGAGCCCTCGAGCATCCCCTGGTGCACCAGCACGCCGGTCTGCAGCGGCTGGGCGATCGCCGCGTCGAGCACGGCCGCGGGCGCTTCATACAGGCCCTGGCCGCGCTTGTGCAGCTGCGCAGGATCGGGCACCCGAACCACCCCCACCTGCCCCAGCGCGGCGCCCGCCTGGTCATAGACGAAGCCCTGGCCGTCGATGGTCACCGGCCCATCGGGCAGCACGATCGGCCCGCCGCCCGGCGAGAGCACGGGCAGCCCGGTGGCGCTCTGGACCAGACGCCCCAGGTCATCGCGCGAGAACCGCCCGTCGCGGGTCAGTTGTGCCTGCTCGCCCTGGGGCGTGGCCACCGAGACCAGGAAGAACCCATCACCCTCGATGGCCAGGTCCAGGTCGTTGCCGGTCTGTTGCAGCGGGCCCTGCTCGAAGCTCACCCGCCTGGGGCCTGCCAGCACGCCCGCGCCAAGCCGCTCGAGCAGCGGGTCGCTTGGCATGAAGGGCAGGTTGTCCTCGGTCCGCACAACGGCGCGGCTCTGGGCGCCCGCCCGGTCGGGCTTGTAGGCGGTGGTGTTCACGTTGGCCAAGTTGGCCGCCGCCACGTCGGTGCGGTACAGCGACACCATGGCCCCCGACGCCGAGATGCGCATGCCTTGCTGCATTCAGTTCAGCTCCGCCAGTCGGCCCCGACTCAATTCGCCCCCGCCGGTCCGCTCGGCCCCGGCCCCCGCCTGCTGGGCGGCCACGAGCTGGATGAGCCCCAATGCCTGCCCGCCGATCTCGCCGCGGCGGAGCTTCTCGTGGAGGCTGGCCGGCATGGGGCTCGGGGGCTGGTGGGGCATGCGGTGGGGGGCCTGGTTGGTGTCGTCGCGCATGATCTGCCTCCCGGGCGGGGTCGATGCCCTCCCGCGGGCGGATACACTCAACTGGCGTGCCAGAACGGGTCGCCCCACCCGGCACGCCGGCGTCCCGTACGCCCGCGCCGCCTTAGCTCAGCTGGTAGAGCAGCGGTTTTGTAAACCGCAGGTCGTCGGTTCGAGTCCGACAGGCGGCTCTTGGTCGCGCGTGCGGCCCATCGATCCTGCGCTCCGCGTCGCCCACGGAGCGCAGGCCCTGCGCGTTCATGCCCGAAGCCCACCCGATCATCCTCTTCGACGGCACGTGCGCCTTCTGCGACCGCACCGTCCGCCTGCTCAACCGCCTGGACCGGGCCGATCGCCTCCGCTACGCCCCGCTGGACAGCGAGGCGGCGAGGTTCCTCTTCCAGAAGCACGACGTGCCCGACGCGATCGACTCGGTCGTGCTCGTGCAACCCGACGCCAACGGGGGGCGGGCCATGGTCGAGAGCGACGCGGCCATCGGCATCGCCCGCGTGCTGGGCCTGCCCTGGTCGCTGGCGGTGGTCCTCAAGATCGTTCCCCGCTCGTGGAGGGACGCCGCGTATCGCTTCATCGCCCGCCACCGCTACCGCCTCTTCGGCCGCGTCGAGGCCTGCGGCCTGCCCACCGAGGCCCAGCGCAACAAGGTGCTGCAGACGCGGGCGGAGGTGGAGGGGGGGACGTAGGCGACGGAGGCACGAAGCGACGAAGGGAAGAAAAGAGGGGCGCCGGAACCCGGTCCCCCGCGGTTGCTCCGTCGCTTTCTTCCTCAACACCCCGCCTGGAGCGCGTCCTGGAACGCCAGGAAGTCGAAGATCGTCAATTCGCCGTCGCCATCGAAATCGGCTTGCGCGTCGCCGTCCTGGAAAAGGTTGAGGTAGGTCAGGAAGTCGAAGATGGTGAGGGCGCCGTCGAGGTCGAGATCGGGGGGGCAGTCAAAGCACGAAAGGTCGAAGAGGTACGCCGCTCCAGTGGTCTCGCCAGAGGGATCGAGGTCATCGGGAGCGCCGACGAGCGCCCAGCGACCCCGCGTCGCGAGCGAGTTGCGGGCGGTGGTCCTGATGTCCGGCGCATCGGGGATCAATTTGGCGACAGGCGCCCACTCCCCGCGCGCATTGCGGTGGAAGTAGTGGACGGCCGCGGACGTGGTCGGCGTGCGCTGCGAACCCGACAGCAGCGTGTCTGCATCCACGACGACGGGCAGGCCCATGTTTACTCCGCCGTCCGACGTCGGCGGGAGCAACTCCTGCACGAACGTCCATTCATCGCCTGCGAGCTCGTACGTGAGTACTGCTCCGACTTCCAGCCCGCCCCGCATTGCCCCGGGGGCTCCAATCGCGAGCGTTTCGCCGTCGAAGGCGACGTCGATGCCGAAGAACTGGTTCTTCGAAACGCCGCCGGGCGCATCGAACGGCATCAGCTTCTGGTGGAACTCGATCGACCCGCCCGCATCGCGGCGGAACACGTACACGGAGCCACCGCGATCGAACGCCGTCGAATCCTGGGGCGCGTTGATGAACAGCCACGGCCCGTGCGGAACCACGATCTGGCCGAAGAACGCGTTGGCCGGCAACCCGTCTGGACTCTCGATGAGCCCATCGAACATCCACTCGCCCTCGTCGAACTGATAGGCGAAGACGGTCCGCTTGCTCAGCGGTCGCAGGTAGGCCGCGTTGCCCTCGATGGCGACGAAGCTCCCGAGGCGGCTCGACAGCGTGGGATCGATGCCATCGGGCGGCCGGATGTCGCTCGTCTGGACCCAGTTGCGCCCGTCGTACTCGTACACGAAGGCGCCGCCCTTGGCCGTGAGCCCGGGCCATTCCTCGGTCAGGGATCCGATGATGAGCCGGCCTTCGTGCAGGTCCGCCGCGCCGCTGAAGAAGTCGCCCGCCCTCGGGGTGGGCGGGATGATCATCTGGCGATGCTCGAGCGACCCGTCGACCATCTCGTAGACGTGCATCGCCCCGCTCGTGCAGCCGAAGTACCCCGGGCAGAGCACGCGGGCGTTGACGTCGCCGATGAACCAGAAGTCGCCGTCGATGATGAGCCGGCCGCCGAAGTCGATCGGTGGGACGACGTCGGGCGGCGGAATGCGAACGCTGTCGCAGGGGTCGGCGAGTGTCGCCGAAGATCCGGCCGTCGCCATCGCCATCGCCACGAGGGCGGACACGTAGATTGCGGCTCGTCGCATGACTCCCTTTCCGCGTTCGATCACCATCGGTTTCGGCTCGGTGTGCGGCGAATCCCCAGCAAACCCTACGTCCGGATACAGGAACCGCCCCGACGCCCCGCCAGGGCCGATTTGACGACCAGACAGCCCGAGAAGGCGCCGGACGAACTGTTCATGGTGGGCCGGCAGTTCGTCGTGGCGGGCCATCACGTGCAGGCGTCGGGCGTGGGCGTATCGCCGGGGTGAAGGCACACGGCCCTCCCAGCCCCACCCAGCACGAACGCGTTCGGTCTCCCTGCCCATACCCTCCCGCCCGCGGGGGTTGGGGGAGCGTCGCATGAAGAAGTCCAGCGTGAACGTCGGCCTGATCGTGGGGGTATCCGTGCTGGTGCTGCTGCTGGCCGTTGGCGGCGGCGTCGTGGCGGTGCTCGTCCTTGCCCCGCCGGGGGGCGGGCCATCGCCCATCGGCGGCACGTTCGAGATCGATACCGTCACCTTCGAACTCGACCAGGGCCGCAGCCGCGGCGGGCTGAGCGGCATTGATCCGCCCTCGAGCGGGCCGGGCATCCGCATCGACACCAACACCGAACTGCGCGGCCTGTACGGCGGCACCGTCAAGAGCACCAAGCCCTACGCGATCGGCTTCGACGCCACGGACAGCGCCGGTGACATGGACAGGCTCGAGTTCACGCGCATCGAGGTGACGTACAACCCCGACGCCGCCGACGCTGCCATCGAGCCGGCCGTCGAGGCATTGGAGCTGCCTCGCGCCGTGGGCGCGCGCGAGATCAAGACGGTCAACAGCGGCACGGGCGGCCGCATCATCCGCTCGACCGTGCGCGTCTTCTCGGGCGAGTTTGCCGGCGTCATCACGCGCGACGAGCCCTTCCGCCTGGTCATCGAAGGGCGGTTCATCACCCAGGACGGAACCGACGTCCCTTTCACCATCGACCAGTACTGGGAGCCACGCTTCGAGCGGGCCACCAGGCCCGCGGGCGAGGTCTTGCAGGACAAGTAATGGTCTATTCGGGGCCATGCCGGGTCGAACCCGCGCCCGCTGGCTCATTCCCCTTGTCCGACCAAATCCCCGCCCGGTTCGTATACAATGAAGCGGACGGAGACGCCGCACGAGCAGGGCCCCCGCGGCCAGCATCCGTGCGGCGAGCACCGCCCCATTGCGGCGTGCGGCTGGTCGCACGCCTCCCGAAGGGAACCCGAACCATGCCCTATTACACCAAGCTCGGCACCCTCCCCAAGAAGCGGCACACCCAGTTCCGCCGTCCCGATGGCAAGCTCTACAGCGAAGAACTCTTCGGCACCGAGGGCTTCGTCGGGCCCACCAGCACGATGTACCACATCCATCCGCCCACCCAGGTGACCGGGTGGACCAACCTCTACTCGACCAAGCCCGAGTACGTCGAGATGGACACGATGCGCATGCGCCACCTGCGCACGGGCGGGCAGTTCACCCCGCCCAGGGGCGACAGCGTGACCGGCCGCGTCGTGCTCTTTGGCAACAGCGACGTCGAGATGGCCGTGTGCAACCCGGCCGAGCGGATGCAGTACCACTTCAAGAACGGTCAGGGCGACGAGTGCTTCTTCGTGCACTTCGGCTCGGGCACGGTCCGCACGTTCATGGGCACGCTCAAGTTCGGCCCCAAGGACTACATCGTGATCCCCAAGGGCATCATCTACCACATGGAATGGGACGAGCGGCCCGACGCCGGCGGCGACGAAGAGAAGTTCGGCGGCCACGCCAAGGCCGAGATGCCCTTCGGCAAGTTCGTGCTCTTCGAGACGGCCAACGCCAGCCACATCCTGCCGCCGCCGCGCTACCTCAGCAAGAAGACAAGCCAGTTCCTGGAGCACGCGCCGTATTGCGAGCGCGACCTGGTGCTGCCCATCGCCGACGACGAGCACCCGCTCTTTACCGACGAACTGGGCGACTACGAGGTGCGCATCAAGAGCCGCGACAGCGTGCACTCGTACCAGTACAAGTACCACCCGTGCGACATCGTCGGCTGGGACGGCTGCTATTATCCCTACATCTTCAACATCGACGACTTCGCGCCGATCACGGGGCAGTTGCACATGCCCCCGCCCATCCACCAGACCTTCGAGGGGCACAACTTCGTCATCTGCTCGTTCTGCCCCAGGGCCCTGGACTTCCACCCAGAGGCCATTCCGGTTCCTTACAACCACAGCAACCTGGACAGCGACGAGATCCTGTACTACGTCGAGGGCAACTACAAGGCGCGGCGCGGTATCGAGCAGGGCTCGATCACGCTGCACCCCCAGGGCATTCCGCACGGCCCGCACCCCGGCACCGTCGAGAAGAGCCTGGGCGCCAAGTGGACCGACGAGCTGGCGGTGATGTGCGACACGTTCCGCCCGATGTTCCCCACCAAGGCGGCGCTCCAGATCGACGACCACGACTACCCGGCCAGCTGGATCGATGCGCCGGCCCCCGGGGCCAACGCCAATGGCAGCGCCAACGGGAGCGCGAGCGGCGCCGCCGGCGGTCGCACCCCCGCGACGGCGAGGCTCGAGAAGTGAGGCGGGCCCTCGTCGTCGTGGCCTGCGTGGGGCTGGCGTCCACGCTCTGCGCGCAGGACGGCGAGGGGAGCGCAGCGTCCGACCGCATCGCCGAGTTGCAAGCCCAGGTCGACGCGCTGTCGGCCGAGCGCGATGCGCTGCGTGACCAACTCGACCAGATGCGCGCGCAGTTCGACGAGATGCGCGTACGATTGGGCGAAGCCATCGAGATGCTCCGAAACCTGGGCTACGCACCGCCCGCGCCCGTGCTGGCCGAGCCGGCCGACCCGATGGCCTCGCCCCTGGCGGCCATGCAGACCCTGCGGCGCCGGGCCCGCCTCGAACTCGCCTCGATGCCCCGCGCACGCGAGGACGACCGGGCGGCGTATCGCCAGGCCGCCCGCGACTGGGTCGACACCATGAACCGGGTGCTGGACGGCGAGAAGGACTGGCTCGTGCGCGTCCTGGCCGTGGACCTGCCCGCTAGCGGGTCTTCGGCCGCCCGGGCGACCGCTTCGCTTCAGCTCTACGACGCCGCCACCGGCGCGCCGCTCAGCCCGCCCATGGAGGTCAGCGTGCCCGGCCGCGTGGGCCGGCGCATGGCCGCGGCCGGCGCCGATCAGGGCTGGATGGCCCGGGTGCACCTCCGCCCGGCGGTTCGCTTCAATCCCGATCGCCTGGAGCGTGGGCCCTTCGACCACCCGCCCTTCCTGGCCCCGCAGGTCGAGGCCGAAATAGGTGTCGACTGGCTGCGCTTCGAGCCGGCCGACGTCCCCGAAGGCTTCTTCCCCGACCTGCCCGGCGACGATCCGCTGGCCGTGCCCGACCGCTCGGGCCCCGCCGCGCCGGCCCAAAGCCCTGGCGACACCCCCGCGCGCCAGCCCCGGTGAGCGAGTGCCGGTGAAGGTCTTTCTCGACATCCTCGCCGTTGCGCTGGGTGGCGCCCTGGGCGCCTCGACGCGCTACGGCGTGGGGCGCACGGCCCTGGCGATGCTCAAGGAGCACCCCCTCGCATTGCCAGCCGCGACGCTGGCGGTCAACATCGCCGGCTGCCTTGCCATCGGCCTGGTGCTTCCCTGGCTGCTCGCGCGAGAGGGCGACGGCGCGCCGCACCACCTGCGCCTGCTCGTGGTGGTGGGGGCGCTGGGAGCGTTTACGACCTACAGCACCTTCGGTGTCGAGACGTTCATGCTCTGGCGCGAGGGCCGGGCCGGCGTGGCGCTGGCTTCTGTCGCACTGCACCTCGTGCTCGGGTTCGCGGCCGTTGCTTGTGGCGTGCTCATCGGCGAGCGCGTGATTGCCTAAGCCTTGGGCTTCTTGTACAGCGGGTTCGCGCGGACCTCCGCCTCGAGTTCGGCCCGGCCCGTGTCGATGGTGACCTTGGCGCCCGGCTGGTTGGCGTCCTTGTCGATGATGCCCATGGCGATGGGCATGCCCAGCGTCGGGCTGGTGCATCCGCTGGTGACCGTGCCGATTTCCTTGCCGCCGGCCTTGATGGCCATGCCCTGCCGCGGCGTGCGCTTGCCCTCGACGACGAAGGCCGCCAGCGTGCGGGCGGGGCCTCCCTCGGCGATGGTCTTCCTGAGCGCCTCCTGCCCGATGAACGGCTCGGGCATGTCGCCCTCGTCCTTGTCCATCTTGATGGCAAAGTCGACGCCGCACGACAGGGCGTTGATGTCTTCGCCCAACTCGTGGCCGTACAGCGGCATGCCCGCCTCGAGTCGCAGCGTGTCGCGGGCGCCCAGGCCGATGAGCTTCATATCGCTCTGCTCGGCGTCCAGGTCGACGTCCTTGAGCAGCAGCTTGAGGGCCATGTCAACGATGCTTGCCGGCAGGATGACCTCCACGCCGTCCTCGCCCGTGTAGCCCGTGCGCGAGACCAGCAGCTTGGCGATCAGCAGGTTCTTGACCGTGAAGCGGTACCGCTTGAGCGTGGGCACCTCGCTGCTGACGCGGCTGACAAGATCCATCACCTTGGGGCCCTGGATGGCGACCATGGCCGTCTTGGTGGTCTGGTCGTCCATCTTGACGACCAGCTCGTCCTGGGCGATGACCGTGTTCAGGTGCTCGACGATCTTGTCCCGGTTGGCCGCGTTGACAACCACCAGAAACTCGGTGTCGTCCATGCGATACACCAGCACGTCGTCCTTCACCCCGCCCTGCTCGTTGAGGATCAGGCCGTAGCGGCACTGGCCCTGCTGCATGTCGCCGATGCGTCGCGAGCACACGCGGCCAAGCAGCCGGCGGGCGTGGCGACCGGTGATCTTCAGCCGCCCCATGTGCGAGACGTCAAACATGCCCCCGCTCGTGCGCACCTGCACGTGCTCTTCCTGCACCGAGCCATAGCTGATGGGCATCTCCCACCCGGCGTACTCGACCATCTTGCCGCCGTGTTCGAGGTGGAGCTTGTGGAGCGGGGTCTTGAGCAAGGCGGCCTCCGATTCGCAAATGCCAGAACGAACACCAGACGCACCGAATGGGCGTCAAACCGCTAGTTTAGCGGCTGTCTCGTCCGCTTAGAAGCCGTGCAAGGGAGAATCGGCTGGCAGCGGCCAGGCCGCGTTGTCCAACAGCCGCGTCTGGCCGAGCCGGCAGGTGATCAGGGCCCGAAACTCGCCGTCGCTTGGCCGCGACGCGGGGGCGACTGATTCAAGGCTTCGGGCGTCTCGGATCGTGGCGTACTCGATGCGAAGGCCCTCCAGCACCGTCCGCATCGCCGCTTCGGCCAGCCCCGCAGTCTGCGCCTGCGAGGCCGCCCGCAACGCTCGGGGAATCGCCAGGGCCGCGGCTCGCTCGTCAGCGTCCAGGAATCGGTTCCGGCTGCTCAGCGCCAGCCCGTCATCGTCTCGCACGGTTGGCCCGCCGAGGATCTCGATGCCCAGCCCTTCCTGCTCCACCAGGGCTCGCGCGAGCTGGAGTTGCTGCCAGTCCTTCTCGCCAAACACCGCCGCCGCCGGCCGTGCGAGATCGAACAGCCGGACCAGCACCTTCGCCACGCCCACGAAGTGACCCGGACGGAAGCGATCTTCGAGCCCCTTGTCCACCGCGACGGCCGGCACCTTTGGCCCGAGCGCTTCGACGCCGTGGGGATACACCATCTCCACCGTGGGGGCGATGACCGTGCTGGCGCCGGCCGCCTCGCACGCGGCCGCATCGGCCTCGAGCACCCTGGGGTAGCGCTCGAAGTCATGGGCTTCGTCGAACTGCGTCGGATTGACGAACACCGTGACCACGCAGCCCGCGGCGAGCCCCCGTCGCTGGGCCTCCTCGGCTCCCTGGCGGATCAATGCAACGTGGCCCGCGTGCAGAGCGCCCATGGTGGGAACCAGCACGCCGCCGGGGGCGAGCGGAAACTGGTGGTGATACTCGGCAAGCTCATCGGCCGAACGGATGATCCGCATGGCGCAGCATTCGGCGGCCGAACGCGAAGGTCAAGCGGCTATCGCTGGGCGATCCACTGGCGGATCTCTTCGCTGGTGGGGCGGGGCATCAGTTCCATGCTGACCGCATAGAGCCCCTCGCCCTCGTAGTCGCAAGCCGTGACCCGGCCGGCCAGGATCGCCGGCGTGTCGTCGATCAGGTGGACGGCGACCATCAACAGCTTCTTGGCGTAGCACATCCGCCGAGACCGAAAAGTCAGGCTCGATCGGTTCACCGACGTTGCCCGGGCCGACCACGTCGTCGCCGGCCGGAGCCGATCGTCCAGTTCGGCTACGTCGAGCTCGGCGTCGAACTGATGGAACGTCGGGGCGCCCTCGGTTCCCCCGATGGCCTCGGTACCCGACTTGGGCTCGCTGGCTTGGTCTTGGGCGACATCGGGGGCCGGGTCGGCCGTTTGCCTTGGGCGATGCTCCGTCGCGGGAGGCGCATTGCTCGGCTCGGCCGTCCGCGGGCCCACCTTCGGTGGCGGCGGCGTGGCGCCCCACTGGTCCCATACGCTCACGCCGGGATCGATCCACGCGAATCGATCGCCCTGCCTTGACTGTTGCCCGGAGCCCTCGCCCATATCCCGGCTATCGGCCATCGACGGGGCGGCAAATAGCCCGATCTTCCGCCGCCCGGCAGGTTGCGCCGGTTACAGGACGACACGATGGCCACGCCGCCCGTACAACCACTCGATCGCTGGATCGTCCGTCTCCGGGCCATCGTCGGCCCCGAGCCACTCGCCGGAATCGATCCGGGCAACTTCGCCGATGAATCCGGGCATCGCCGGAAGGTCGATCGGCCTCTGCTGGCCTGGCTGACAAATGGGCCGTGCGAGCCGATCAGCGGCGGGGGGCTGGACGTCGAACTGTGGTACGCCCTGGCAACTGGCGGGGAGGTTCCCGGTTCGTTCTCGGACGCCGGACCGCTGCAGGACGCCCAGGCGCCCGAGCGCGGCGAGGTGGCCATCGAGGTCTGGACCGAGCGCGAGCTGGCGGCGATCCAGGCGCTATGGACGCTGGGGGGCCGGCGGGGCGAACCGACCCTCACGCAGCGAGCCGAGGCGGCGGCACGCTGGTGCGTCGCCGAACTCCAGCCCGACAACGCCACCGCCCACCCGTGGGGCGTCAATGCGTTCGTGTCCCTTGCCGTGCAGGGAGACTCTGAGGCCGATCTCTATGCGCAGGGGCTCGTGCACAACGCCCAGGTCGCCACCGGTCGCCCGGGGCGCTTCGCTCGCCTCATTCTTCTTGCGTCGCTGCGTTCGCTCGAAATGCGCACGTTGCGAGTAGGGTGATCAGACCGGCTGCGTGCGCTTGCGCGGCGTTCGCAACCATCG
Organism: Phycisphaerales bacterium; assembly: GCA_040221175.1. Taxonomy (NCBI): domain Bacteria; kingdom Pseudomonadati; phylum Planctomycetota; class Phycisphaerae; order Phycisphaerales; species Phycisphaerales bacterium. The sequence goes on along the minus strand of JAVJVK010000004.1, from coordinate 427,426 downwards.
CCGCACCAGTGCGGAGATTTCCTTGGGCCCCTCTGGTTCGCCCGGGCGTGGGCCCGAGGCAACGCGCCGGGCAATGGCCGCGGCGCACAGGCCCATAAACATCGGCTGGGGCTCCAGCGGCCGACTTGTAAGCTCGGGGTGGAACTGGCCGGCGACGAAGTAGGGGTGGGTCGGGCCGTCGTAGTCCTCATCGTGCCCGGGCTGCGGAAGCTCGAGCACCTGCATGATGGGCTGGGTCGGGTGGCGGCCGCTGAAGATGAGCCCCGCCTCGGTCAGGCGATCAATGTACCCCGGATCGACCTCGTAGCGATGACGGAACCGCTCGCGCTCGGTCGTGCGCCCGGAGAACAGGAAGCTGGCGAGCGTGTCGGGGGTGAGCGCTACGTCCTGAGCGCCCAGACGCATCGATCCGCCCAGGCCCTCGATCTTCTTCTGCTCGGGCAGTTCGCTGATGACCGGGTTGGGCGAGTCGGGATCGAACTCGGTCGACGCGGCATCGGTCAGGCCCAGTACGTTGCGTGCGTACTCGATCACCGCGACCTGGAAGCCCAAGCAGATGCCCAGGTACGGCAGGCCGGTCTCGCGGCAATGCTTGACGACGGCCAGCTTCCCCTCGACGCCGCGGGCGCCGAATCCGCCCGGCACGATCACCGCATCGACGCGCGACAGTTCATCGGCGATGCGAGATTCGGTCAGGTCGGTCGTGTCGAATCGTTCGACCTCGATGTCGGCGTGCAGGTTTGCGGCGCAGTGCTCGATGGCCTTGTCGATCGAGGCGTACGCATCGCCCAAGTCGGTGTACTTGCCCGCCAGGGCGATACGGATGCGGTGCTCGGGTTCGCTGGTCAGGCCGCGCACGAACGAGCGCCAGCGTTCGCGCTCGCGGTCCTCCTGACCCATGTCCACCCGGTCGTGCAGGTCGAGCACGCTGAGGATCTCGCGATCGAGCCCGTCGCGACGCATCTCCTCGGGGATCAGGTAGATGCTCTCGCGGTCGTGCATGCTGAAGACGCGCCGCATCGGAACGTTGCTGTACATCGCGATCTTCTGCATCGCCTGGCCCGTCACCGGGTTGTCGCAGCGGCAGGCGATCATGTGGGGCTGGATGCCCGCTTCCATGAGCCGCTGGATGCCAAGCTGGGCCGCCTTGCTCTTCTGCTCGCCCAGCACCCGGGCCTCGATGACGTACGTAAGGGCGACGAAGCAGACCGACCGCGGCCCCTCCTCGAACGCCAGCTCACGCAGGGCCTCGATGTAGAATCCGTTCTCGTAGTCGCCGACGGTGCCGCCAACCTCGACGAACACCACGTCCGCCGGCCGGCCCGAGCCGTCGCCGTACATCGCCAGTTCGCGGAGCTTGCGCTTCACCTCACCGGTGACGTGGGGGATCATCTGCACGTCGCGGCCCAGGTAATCGCCCAGCCGCTCGCGTTCGAGCACTTCGCTGAAGATCTGGCCTGAGGTCGTGAAGTTCCTCCGGCTCAGGTTCTGCGCAAGCATGCGCTCGTACGTCCCCAGGTCCATGTCGCACTCGGTGCCGTCGTCGAGCACGAACACCTCGCCATGGCGATAGGGGTTCAGCGTGCCCGAGTCGATGTTGAGGTAGCCCTCCATCTTGATGGGGGCGACGACCAGGCCCTTGTCCTTGAGCAGCTTGGCGCCGCTGGCGGCAAAGATGCCCTTGCCCAGCCCGCTCATCACCGTGCCCAGCACCGCGACGTACTTGGTTCGCCCGCGACGGTACCCCGGCGGCACCGGCGAGTAGAACTCGGTCGTCAGCGAGCCCTCGGCCGCCTGCACCAGCAGTTCGTCGGCCCGCCGGCGTCGGGCGTCCTCTCCCAGCGTCCGATCGGACGGGGCGGGGCCGCTGCCGACAGGCATGGGCCAGTCGTCTTGAGATTGGTCGTTACCGTGCTTCGAGTTTCGTTGGTCGGGCACCAGAGAGGATAGCCAACCCGGCCGCGGTCGTCATCCGCCCGCCCCGGCCCGAAAGCGCTCCACGAACGCCTCGTACTGTTCGGGCGTGTCGATGCCCTGGTGCATGGCCTGCCGGATCGCCACGGCGATAGGCAGTCCGTGCTCGAGCCAGCGGAGTTGTTCGAGCTGCTCGCTCGTTTCCAGCGGAGTGGGAGGCAGGCCGACGTACGTGTGGAGCGAGAACACGTCATACGCATAGATGCCCACGTGTCGCAGCGGCATCGCGGCGTGGCTCGCGTCTCGATCAAAGGGAATCGGAGCCCGAGAAAAATATAACGCCCGTCCCACGCCCGCGTCGGGCTCGATCAGCCCCAGCACCGCCTTCACAACATTCGGGCTTGTCACTTCCTCGGCCCGGCGAATGGGTGTCGCCACGGTTCCCAGCTTGGGTACCCGCAGAACGACCCTCATCGGCGTTGCCCCGCGAACGTCCTGCTCCATTGCCATCAACGCCGCATCGATGATCCCCGGCTCGATCTCCGGCTCATCCCCCTGCACGTTCACGATCGCCTGGTGGCTGTCCAGGCCCATCGTCTTTGTCGCCTCGGCCAGCCGGCTCGTGCCGTTGGGGTGCTCGGCGCTGGTCATCACCGCGTCGAAGCCATGGGCCTCGACGGCTTTGCGGATCTCCTGGCTGTCGGTTGCGACGACGACATTGGCGACGGACTGTGCCATCCTGGCCCGCTCGCAGACGTGCACGACCATGGGCTTGCCGGTCTCACTGGCCAGTGCCTTGCCCGGGAAGCGTGTCGAGCCCATGCGGGCGGGGATGATCGCGATGGCGTTTGGCCCGGCCAAGCGACCTAGCCCTGCCGAAGCTCGACCAGCAGCTTCTTGATCGCGTCTCGCTTCTGGCGGATTCCCTTGAACGAGATGTCCTTAATGGCGATGCTCGAAGCAATCTTGTCGGCCTCGACAGCGGCCTCCAGGTCGCGGTGGTCGGTGGCCTTGGTCAGCAGGGCATCCATCAGTCCGTAGTTGATCTCCATGCCGGTCTCGTCGCCGTCCCGGCCGTGGGCCTCGAGCGCCTGGCGGAAGGTCGTGACCGCTTCGTCGCCCCAGCCCATGGCGAGGAACGACTGCGCCAGCATGTGAAGCGTCCGCACGCGAAGCTTGGGCTCGCCCTGGGCCTGCTGCAGGTTCGCGATGGCATCGTCGTACATGCCCTGATCGAAGTAGCGTCGGCCCAACTCGTACTTGATCATGTTGTCCGTCGGGTACGCCTCGGCCCGGGCGGCGTACACCTTGGTCTCGGCCTCGAGCACGTCCTTGCGGGCGCTCTCGAGTTCCTGCTGGACGGCCTGATCGTCCGGATTGTCCTTGGCCTTCTTCTCCAGCGCCATCAGCCGGCGGCGCCACGCCTTCATCTTGATATCGTCGGCGGCCTGGCGGAAGCGAAACTCCTTCGTCTGCTGGTACGCCCTCTTGTAGAGCTCGTACGCCTCCTTCTCGTCCTTGGGCGTACCACGCTCGATCAGGCGCTTGGCAAGGGCCGTCATGGTGGGCGGGTCTTCGGGACGATCTTCGAGATCGGCCCGGGCCCGTTCGATCAGGCGCTCGATGGTCCCCTCGTCCTTCGATAGGACTTCCTCGTCCTGGAGCCGCTGCTGCTTGGCCGCGTCGCGGATGTTCTTGCGGAAGCCGCCCTCCTCGCCCACGCTGTCGTAGCCGCCGCGGCTCATGGTCGCCTGGGCCGAGAAGTTCTTGACGGCGTTGGCCAGATCGCTGTCGGCGGGGTTAAGCTGGACGGCAATGTTGCCCGCCTCGACCGCCTCGGTATACGCGCCGACCTTCGCAAACTGCTGCATCAGCCGCTTAAACGTCAGCGGGCTGGGGCGCTTGGCCTGCTTGGCAAGCGTCATCGAGCGCTCCAGGCACCAGTAGGCCTGTTCGTCGAGCCCCGCGTTGGCGCCCGCTTCGCCAGCCCGCATGGCCGCGTCGCCATCGCTCAGCCGAGTGGCCCAGTTCAAGAGCGCGGCCAGGAACTTGTCCACCGGCGTCTTGGTGGGAACATCCACCTTCGGCTTCTTCTTGGGGTTGGCCGACGCAAACGCCGAGGCCGAACGGAAGAAGCCCTCCATGGCGGTCATGTTGCTCGCGTCGAGCCTCAGGCCGCTGAGCCAGAGGTTCATGGCGTATTCGTAGTTGGTCGTCTCATGGGCGGTGCGGGCATGTTCGAAGAATCGTTCGGCGCCCTCGGGGTTGAAGGTCGGGCCTGGCTCGGCACCCTTGCCTCCGTCGTCGGAGCCCTTGCCGCCGCTGGCCGCCTTGGAATCGGTGACGTCCTCGCCGTTGGCTTGGGGAGAACCCGTGTCGTCCTTCTTCTTCTTGCCGCCGAAGATCGCCAAAATCCTGCTCCCGTCTGGTGAGAAGTCCGCCCCGAGCCTGCCGCGGCCCCGATTCTAGGGCCGCCCCCGCCTTCCCCCGGGCCGCACAATATCATCTCCACGATGCCCCAGCACGCCCAGAGCACCAGCCCGACCGTTGCCGACGCCCAGAGCCTGCACCTGCGCTTCCACCCCGACCGCGTATTGCGAGCCAAGGCCCAGCCCGTGGGCGAGGTGACCGACAACGTCCGCGAAGTCGCGCAGCGCATGCTCGAGATCATGCGTCAGGAAGAGGGCATCGGCCTGGCCGCACCGCAGGTCGGTCTGCCCTGGCGGATGTTCGTGTGCGCCATCCCGGCGGATCCCAAGGCAAGCCCCCTGCCCGAGCACATCCAGGAGCACACCGGCGGCCAGCCCTGGGTCTGCATTGACCCCGAACTCAAGCCCGTGGGTGATCTCGAATCGGTCGAAGAGGGCTGCCTCAGCCTGCCCGACATCCGAGGCCAGGTCAACCGCCAGCACGCCGTCGTGATGGAAGCCACCGGCCTTGACGGCCAGCGCTTCGAGGTCCAGGCCGTGGGCCTGCTGGCCCGTTGCATCCAGCACGAGACCGACCACCTTGACGGCATCCTGATCATCGACAAGTTCGGTCAACTCGACCGCCTGCGAACCCGTTCGGCCCTCCGCAAGCTCGAACGCAAGGCCCGCTGAGTCCCAACAAGGGCAAGGAGGCCCGTCGGCATGAAGGTCGTGTTCTTTGGATCCGGGGCGTTCGGCATTCCGACGTTGCGAATGCTTGCAAATCGCCACGAGGTCGCCGCCATCGTGACGCAGCCCGATCGTCCCGCCGGCCGGGGCAAGTCGCTCAGCCCCACGCCCATCGCCACCGAGGCCGAGTCGCTGCTGCCCGGCGTCCGGGTGCTCAAGCCCGAGAAGGTCAATGCTCCGGACGTGCGCGACCACGTCCGGGCTTTGGATGCCGGCGCATGGGTCGTCATCGCCTTTGGTCAGAAGCTGGGCCAGAAGCTGCTCGCCGACAAGTTCGCGGTCAACCTGCACGCCTCGCTGCTGCCGCGCTGGCGGGGCGCGGCTCCGATCAACGCCGCCATCCTCGCCGGCGACGAGACCACCGGCGTCAGCGTCATCACCCTGGCCGACGAGATGGACGCCGGGTTCGTGGTGGGCCAGGCCGCCCGCCCGCTCGACCCGAGCCTGACCATCGGTGAGTTGCACGACGTGCTGGCCGACGACGGCGTCGAGTTGGTGGCCGAGGTGCTCGATCGATATCAAGCCGGTACGCTCGAGCCGATCGAGCAGGATGCCGACAAGGTGACGTTCGCCCCCAAGCTCAGCAAGACTGACGGATGGATCGACTTCACCGACTCGGCCCAAGCCTGCCGGAATCGCGTGCACGGCCTGACCCCGTGGCCGGGCGTGAGCATCCACCTGGGCGGCGCCACGCTGAAGCTGCTGCGCGTGGCGGCCGAGCAATACGATCACGACGCCACGCCCGGCACGCTCATCGATGCCGCGGGCCTGATTGCCTGCGGCCACGGGACGGCCCTGCGGCTGATCACCGTGCAGCCGGCGGGCAAGAAGCCCATGGGCTTTGTCGCCTTCGCTAATGGCCGCTCGCTGGCGGAGGGCGAGGTCGCAACCCCGGAGCGTCAGCCATGCGCACGCTCTGGGACCTGATCCCTCGCAGGAAGCCAGCGCCTGCGTCGCAAGTCATGCGGCCTGCCGCCGTGGCCGCGCCGCCGCGCAAGCGTTCCTCGCCCGCGGCCGACCGCTACGAGGCCGTGGCTCGCCAGATGCTCGCCCGCTACGACATCCGCGTCCGCAAGTGGCGCAGCAGCACGAGCGGCGTGGCGTGGGAGGTGCACTACGCCGACGGCTCGGTCTCGCGCCTCATCGAGAGCCCGCGTCCGCGCGGCCCGATCTCGGCGGCAGTCTTTCTGCACGAAGTGGGCCACCATGCCATCGGCCTTGGCGTCTACAAGCCGCGGTGCCTGGAAGAGTACCACGCGTGGCTGTTCTCGCTGCAACAGATGCACGCCCATGGGCTCAGCATCACGCCCCGGGTGCATGAGCGCGTCGATGCTGCGCTTCGATATGCGGTCAGCAAGGCACGCCGGCGGGGCCTGAAGGCCTTGCCGGTCGAACTGGCACCGTACCTGGGAGACGGCCCGGTCACGCCGCTGCCTTATCTGCCGGATCGCGAATCGGCCTAGGCCGCTCGGTCATCGTGGCGTTGATGGGGCCCGGTGCCCGGCGCCGCCAGCCTTGGCGGGGGCATGAACAGCAGTGCGGCCTTACAACTCGGACAGGACCGTCCATTGACACCACGAACGTCTTCGCCACAACGCGCGCAGACGCCCTGACGTACGGCCCAGGACGTGTGCGATGCCCATCGCATGAGCGAGCCTGCGGCACCGGCGTGCCAGGCGATGACGGCAGCGAAAGTTGTGGTGGGCGTGTCTTGATGCGAGAGCGAAGCGCCGGCGACCAGCCCGGTGAGCAGCAGCACGTGCCAGAACACCGAGGCCGAGCCGGTACCCAGGTACAGCATGGCGCTTGTCGCCACGCCGCCGGCCAGGAGTACGAGCGCATACGCCGCCGATTCGACCATCGCCGATGGCACGCCCCAGTCGCCCAGGCTGGGGGCGAGCGTCTGGGCTCCAAAGTCCTGGCCGATGGGCAGCCACATGCCAAACCCGGCCAGCCAGGCCAGGGGCAGCAAAGCCGTCAGCCCGGCCTGGCGCCGGGACAGCCCGAACGCCGCCAGCGTGTATGCCATGCACAACAGGCCCAGGGCAAACAGCCCCGCCTGGGGGTCGTCTGGCAGCACCCAGTGCGCCGTGGCCGCGGCGCCCAGCACCGCGAGCAACCACACGCCTACCGCGGACCGGACGATAGTCGATTCTCCTGCCATGCGCGAGACTCCTCGTCTCGGCTATCGGCACGCGAGCAGTGCTCTTGGATCCCAAAGAAAAAGGACGCCCGGCAGGCGTCCGATTGCGCGGATTGGGTAAGCCCCCTGGGGCGGATAAGTCGAGTCGGACCTAGTTAATGTCTTCCATCACCGCCCGCACCGCGGCCTCCAACTGGGGATCGACGCCCGCGACCTCGTCGCCCGGCTTCACCTCCACCACCACGTCCGGCATGGCCCCGTTGTTCTCCATGTCGGTACCGTCGGGCAGGTACCACCCGCGGAACGGCCGGCGAACGGTCGTGCCGTCGATGAGCCGGTACGACCCGGTTGAGATGACCGCGCCATAGGTCTGCTGGCCCACGAGCGGCCCGCGACCGGTCGTCTTGATGGCGTGCGAGAAGATCTCGGCGTTCGAGTACGAGTTCTCGTTGCACAAGACCGCGATCGGGCGCGAATAGCCATAGATCAGCCGGCGGTCACGCGGATAGGCGTCTTCGGGCACCTCGCCGGGGTTGGCGCCGCGCGGCACGGTGTATGCATGCCGCGGCGCGGTCAGGGAACTGAGCAGGATGTCGGTCGTCCATCCACCGCCGTTGTCACGCACGTCGATGAGCAAGCCGTCCTTGCCATTTGCGGCGGCGTACAGGTCACGCTCGAAGTCCCGCAGCGAGGGCTCGTTCATGCCACGGATGTGCAGGTACCCGACGCGTCCGCCGGACAATTCCTCGACCTTCGCGCGCCGCTGGCGAACGCCGTCCTCGTATCGCAGGTTGCTGTCGCCGCCCGAAGACGTCGGGACGATCAGCACGTAGCCCGACGACGCTGGATCCACCGGCCGAACGTCCAGAAGCGTCTCCTCGCCGGCCGTTCCCGCCATGGCTTCGCCGAGATCCATCACGGGCATGCCGCCCTCGGGCGCCAACGGCGTTCCGTTGATGGCGGTGATGACGTCGCCCACGTGCAGGCGGCTGGTGTCGCGCCATGCCGGACCCTCGGGCAACACGTGCGTCACCTCGTACCCGCCATCGACCGGCTTGGCGTCGATGCCCAGATACCCCGTGCGGATCGACGGGGCGTCGTAAAGCTGCGTTCCGCCCCAGATGCCCAGGTGCGAGCCGTTCAATTCGCCCATCATCAGCCTCGCGACCTGGTAGAACTCGTCGGGCGTGCGCGTCACGCGGGCCAGTTCCAGGTATCGCTCGGTCAGGGCGTCCCAGTCCAGCCCCTTCATGGTGGGGTGGTAGAACTCGCGGCCCAGCATGTTGGCCGCGTCGCGGAATTTCTGCGCCTGCTCGGCCGCAACGTCGATTCGAACCGTCGCGTTGATGCCAAGCGTGTTACCACCGCCGCCAGAGGGTCGGGCCGTCGAAGCCTGCCCGCCCCGAATGAACAGGGCCTTGGAGCCATCTGGCGTCACCCGGACCTGCGACACACCACCGCTCTGCACCGTCTTGCGGTCGCGGCCGCGGTAGTCGACCGAGTACAGGCTGGTGCTGCCGTCGATGCTCGTGCTGAACAGCACGCGGTCGCCGCCGGGGGTCAGGGCCAGATCGCTCGCCCCGTCCACGCTGGTCAGCCGACGCACGCGCTTCCAGGCATCTTCGGTGTCAAACTCGAGCGCCTCGCGATCGGCCGGCGGTTCGCCCAGGTCGGGCGAATCGATCGCACCGGCCTTGCTGACGGCCTTGGCGGCTTCCTTGAAGTACTCGGCGAGCTCGTAGTCGGTCTTGCCTTCGAGCGAACGATCGAGCAGCACGCCGTACACGTCGTACGACCAGTTGTTGCCCGCCCGATCGCTCAGGAACACGAGCATCTTCCCGTCGTGGCTCAGCCGCGGGGACGTATCGATGTCCGGATGCCGCGTGATATTCACCGGCTCGCCGTCCTCGTTGTCCAGGTCCAGCAGCCAGACGTCGGCGTTGAAGTCCAAGTCGGCCACCTCGTAGACGATGTGCCGGCTGTCGGAGGCCCACTGCACGTCGGGCTCGTTCCAACTCTCGAACACCAGCGTGTCCTGACCCGTCGCCAGATCGCGATGCCACAGGTCGCCCCGCTCGCGGAGGTACAGCAGGCGGTAGCCGTCGGGCGAGGGCATCGGGCGGACGGTCCGCTCATCGCCGTCGATGAACGGCTCGATCTCGAAGCGCAGGGCCTCGGACCACCGCTTGCCATGGTCGACCTTGTCCTTCTTCTTGTCCTCTTCCTTCTCGTCGCTCTCGGCTGCTTCCTGAGCATCGCCCGAGTCACCCTGCTCGCCTTGGTCGCCCTCATCCGCCGACTCGCCCTCGCCGTCGTCGGTGGTGTCCGGCACATCCTCCTCTGCAGCAGCGTCCTCTTCGGTCGCGGCTTCCTCGGGCTTCAGGTCATCGCGTGAGAGGCTAACGGTCGCGCGATAGATCGCAAACTCGCCGTCTTCATCGCTCGAGAAGTACAGGTACTGGTTGTCCGGGCTCCAGGCAATGTCCTGCTCGCGACCGCTGGTGAACGTCACGCGACGAGTGGGGCGATCATCCTCGGTATTGCGGATGAACACTTCGCCGCGGGCCACGACCGCCAGCGTCTTACCATCGGGGCTGAGCGCGGCCTCGCTTACCTGGCGATCGAGCGTTTCAAGCCGCGTGTCCAGCGTCTTCGAATCGCCCGACGCGTAGACGTCCACGGCCCGAGGCTCGGCGCCGCGCTGGGTCAGGTCCAGCGTGTAGAGCCTGTCCCACACGAGGAACGCGGCGGTCGAACCATCGCGCGACACGTTTAGGTCGAGCACGCCGTGCGCAATCGTGTGTTCGCCCTCCTCGGGCGCGAAGTTCGTCAGCCGCGTGGGGCCGACCGCATCGGTCTGCCCGGCGGGGATACGCCACAGGTTGTTCTGGCCGTGCCTTCCCGAGGTATATACGACCGAGCCATCAGGCAGCACGAAGCCATCGGCGTCGTTCCCGTCGTAGGTCGTCAATCGCGTGAACCGACCCGTTCCGGTGTCCATCGACCAGACGTCGCCGGCGGCCGGCCCCTGATACGCCGGCCTGTCGTACAGGTCGCGCTGCCGGGTAAACGTGACTGTGGAGCCATCGGCCGACATGCGGGGCATGAGGCCGAACGCCTCGGTTAACATCTCGATCGGCCCGCCGTCCAGCGGCACGGTCCACATGTTCACGCCGCGATACATGCTGGGCTTCAGGTTCGCATGCACCAGCACCGACTGCCCGTCGGCGGCAAAGCCCGACAGCGTCAGCGAGCGATCGCTCAGCGTCAGTCGCCGCACGGCCCCGCCAACCACACGCCCATCTTCGATCGAGATCGGCATGGCGTACAGGTTCCGGCTGCCATCACGCTCGGACTCGAACACCAGCGTCGAGCCATCGGGACTGAACGCGCTCCGCGATTCGTCGGCCGGATGCGTCGTCAGGCGGGACGCAATGCCGCCATCGCGAGCGACGGCCCAGAGGTCGCCCGCCCACGAAAAGACGATGGTCGATCCATCGGGGCTGAGGCTGGGCATCCGTGGATATCCAACTTGCGCCTGCTCGGCCATCCATGCCGCCGATGTTGCCGTCCCGCGGGTGTCATCGGCCACGCTGCGCATCACGGTGGCCGGCTCGCCCGCAACGGCCGTGTCGCTCGCACAAGCCATCTGGAGCGAGGCGGTCCCGGCTGCAAGCGCCATCGCCAACGCCGCCGAAACGCGGCACCTTCCCGAGTGGTCGAACGCTGGCATGCTGCTCTCCTGATTGAAGAAGGACACGAGGCCCCGGTATGCGAGAACCCTCAGGCCGGCCCGCAGTCCATGCGACAGCAGGTGCCTGACAGGTACAGACTACAGCGTTCGATGCGCTGGGTCTAGCGACCCGTCGCAGGGTGCGTGGCAATCTCAGACAGTCCTGTTTTGGCTGTGTTCGGAACCGGCCGCTCGACCCTCGCTATCGACGGGCCGAGCGAATCCCCGCGTCATCGGTGCGCTCACGCTCCCGGGCGGCGGCGAGCCACCGCCGGGTCAGCCGGTTCTCAAGCGTGCGCGCGCTGCCGAAGTGACGCTCGAACCGAGCGAGGTGCTCGGCCGTCGACTGCGGACCCGCCGGGAGATCCGCAAGTTCGGTCAGGTATTCCGCCAGTTCGTCGCGATTGGTTCGGTGGAGTTCCTTGAAGAGCCCGTAGCTCACCGCGTAGAGGGGTCGAGCCGTGTCCGCCCGCAGGCCCGAGTTGTCGTCCAGCGTCACCACGCCCTCCAGGCTCGGCAGCGTTCCGTCGGCCGCCAACGCGAGTAATTCCTCTTCCCGCGGTTCATAGGCGAAGGCAAACCCGAACTGGCCGTTGGTGCTGTGGGCCTCGAAGCTCGCCGCGAGCCCCTCGCTGACCCACAACGGATACGACGACCCCCGAGCCTGAAGGCCCGTGTTGAACGCCAGGAGGTGGATGGCCTCGTGGAGCACCTTCGCGATGCCAAATCGAAGCACCTGATCCTCGATGCGGTTGCGTTCCTTCTCGATGTGGGCTTCCAGGTCCGCCGCGGCGTCACCCAGCAGGCCGGCCTGTTCGGCTTGTCCCCGCTTGCGAGCTTCGGCGGCCCGGCCATTCAACTCGTCGACTCGAGTCTGGAAGCCCTCCAATTGTCGCATCACGCGGAACAGGCTGGGAGAGGTCCGGTCGTCGTGGATGATGATGGCGTTGTGCCCCATGCTGTAGTAGCCCGCCGTCCACCCGGCATCGAATCCGTCGTGGCGCCGGGCGAACTCCAGGTAGTCGCCGTGCTCGCCAAAGAACACGCACAGCAGCCGGTGCGGATGGGGATGCACGGGGACCGCCAGTCGATCGAGATCGCGGAAGTACTGGTCTCTGGCTCGCTCCAGGAGGGTGATGCGAGAGCGAGTCCACGCGTCGTCCGCATCGCTCAGCACGTAATACGACCGGGAGCGGTAGGTGCGAAACCCGGCCCCGACCTTCTCGCGAAGCGACTCGATGGCGCCAGTATCCTCGTCCGAGGACAGCCGCGCCAGACGCTCCAACGAGCGCGCCCGCCGTGCCGCTTCGCTCCGAAGCGTCGGTTCGGCCCAGGCCTTGAGATAGCCGTCGAACGCCTCGCGATGGCGTCCTTCCAGCTCGGCCTTCTGGGCTTGCTCGAAGGCCTCCTGCGGGTCGGCCCACGCCGACACCGCCATCCCCAGAACCACGGCACACACCCCAACCCACCCGGATCGACGCATCGGCGAGCCCTCCCTTCGCCTTGGCCTATCGACCGGCGAACCGGCCAACACGCGTCACGACGGGTTGTGCGGGCGCGCTCGCGTCCGAGAAGGCATACACTGGCCCTGCCAGGGGCGGTAACTCAACTGGTAGAGTGCCAGCTTTGCAAGCTGGAAGTTGTCGGTTCGAGCCCGATCCGCTCCACTACCCCGGACACGGCGGAAACGCTGTTTTCACCGGGTTTCCGGGCCATTCCGGCCCGATGGGCGTCACCGCCCGAACTGCCCCGTTGCGCCACCGATTGCCCGCTCTGGCCCTGCATGCGCTGGTGTATGCGCGGGGGTCCGTTCTCGGGCCGGGCGTCCGTGGTGCCCGTGGCTTGCCGCGCGTCGGGCGTGCCGATGCTGGGCAGGGCGGCAACCGCGCCGGCGGTGTCGCTCAGCCCCAGCACCGTGTAGTGGCTCAGCGTCGTCCGGTAGTCCGAGTGCCGCATCATCCGTTGCGCTACCTGTGGCGTCACGCCCGCTCTGGCCAGTTGCGTGCCCAGCGTCGTCCGCAGGGCGTGCAGGTCGGCCACGCGGCCGTCGTCGTCCACCAGGGGGATGCCGGCCCGCTTGAAGTCCTTGCGTCGCGTCAGGTCCGTTACCGTCTCGGGAAACACTCGGGCCGAACCCACGGCGGGGCGCTCGTCAAAGCGCCGGCGCAGGGCGTCCACCAGTTGCGGGTGCATCGGCAGTACGTCTACCCGCTTGGCCTTCCCCTCTCGGACCGTCAGCGTGGCATCGTCGAAGTCCACGTCGGCCCACGTCAGCCGTTGCAAGTCGCCCTTGCGCAGCCCCGCTAGGGCGCACGCCAGATACCACGCCTCGCGGCCACGCTCGCGTCCTACGTCGATCAAACGGGCCAACTCGGCGTCGGTCAGCGCCCGACGAACGCGCCGGCGGTCCCGTTGCTCATTCAGCTTCGGCACCACGGACAGCGGGTTGGATTCCAGCCGGCCTTGCTTCACGCACCAGGACGCGAACGCCACCGCCACCTGCCGGCCAAGGTTCCAGGTGCGCGCGCTCTGGCCGTCGTCGCGTAGCCGGCGCAGATACCGCTCCAGCGCGTCGGCCGTCAGGTCCGCCAGTTGCCCGTCGTCCAGGCTCTCGACCAGCCGGCCCAAGTGGCGTTGCTTGTTGTCGATGGCCTTCTCGGCGTGGCCCGCGTGGCGGCAGTGGTCCAGGTACTCGGCAACGTGGTGGGCCAGCGGCTTGCGGCTCTCGGCGATGAAACGATCCTGCCGGGCGTCAATAACGCCGTCACGCCGCAGGGCGGCATCGGCTACCAGCTTGCTCAGGATGCGCTCGGCCGCGCCCTTGTCCGTCGTCCGCGTACTCCGCTCACGTCGGCGTCCGTCCGCGTCGGTGTAGACGGCAATCCACGAACCCCGCCCGCCACGCTTGAAGATACTGCCCGTGCCCCGGCTTCGTTGCTTAGCCACGCTTGGCCCCCTTCCGCTTGCTCGCCTTGGCCACCAGTTGCAAGTCCAGGTAGTCGGCCAACACGTCGATGTTGTCGCCCCGCAGCGCCCGCCCCTCGGCCACGAACCGGCTCAGGGTCGATTGCGGTATGCCCGTCGCCTTGCTTACCGCGTACCGTGTCTGGCCGCAGTGTTCCAGGGCGTCCCGCAGTGTCTCGGTTACGCTCGGCATGGTGGATGGTACTCCAATACTTCGGATGATGCAAGTGTATTTACGATTGGTTTCGTTTCAGCCGCTATGGGTCTCTGGCGATTGAATCGAATCCGGGGGCCGCGTGTAGGTGTAGGGCGAGCCCTTCACGCCCTTGCCGCTCTGTACCCACCGGCCGGCTTCGTGCCCAGCTTTCAGCGCCCCGCGCAGTTGGGTCTTGCCCGGCTTCCACTCTGTCGGCCATGCCGTCGCCACATCGTCGGCGGTCATGCCTTCCCCGTGTGCCGGCAGCAGTTCGGCGATGGTGTCGGCAACTTCGGCAGCACGCACGCCCGTGGGCTCGCCCAGCATGATGTACCCGGCCTCTCCTAACTCGATCACCAATTCGGCGGGGGTGCCTTCGTAGCGTCCGGTTGCCACCAACTTGCGCCGGCGGTCGCTGGCGTCGTCTCTCTGGTAGGTTTGCAGTTCCACAAGAATGTCGGCGAACCCCGGCAGCGCTCCACTACCCCGGCTCGCTTGGAAGTTGTCGCCCTCGCCCTTGCGGGGATGATGGCACAGCAGCACCGCAGCGCCGGCTTGCGTCAGGTCTCGCAGCAGGGCGAGCGCTTCCTGTACCTGTGCGGCGTCGTTCTCGTTGTCCACGGGCCAAAGTCCCGCCAGCGTGTCGAACACCACCAGGGCCACGCCCTCGCGTCGGATGGTCTCGGCGAGTGTTTCGATCCACGCTTCCCACTGTTGTCGGCTGGGCTTGGCGAAGCTCTCACGCTGGGCAATGCGCACGTCGGCAGGAAGGGGCAGGGCGTCACGCCGGTGCCTCCACAGCGAAAGCGGTTCCTCGCTCACGATCAGCGCGGGGCCGTCGATGGGTGTGTCCACCAGCCCCTCACCCCGGTATAGGTCGCGTAGCAGGTGACTCAACAGCGTGGTCTTGCCGCCCTTCCAGCGGCCGGTCAGCAGCGTCACGCTTCCTCGGGCGATGTACCCCGGCCACAGCCAATCGGTGGGCTCGGAAGGGCCAATGTCGGCCACGGAAACGAATCGTAATTCGTTTCGATCGCCCCGAACCCTTAGCGGTTGAATCGAATCCGCAACGGGCTGGGCCGCATTCGCCAATGCCTCGACTTCCGCGCGGACGGTTTCACCGTCACCGCCGCGATGGTCCAACAGGTCCGCCAGATCACCGCCTTCGGGCATCCCTGCCCACAAGTCCACCAACCGAACCACTCGCACCGACTTCGCGCCCGTAGCCGTCACCAGCCGTACCACGTCGTCGGCGTACCCCTCGCCCGCGTCGTCGTGGTCGGGCAGGATCACCACGTCACGCCCGGCCATCGGGCACCAGTCCGCCTTGCTTGCCGACTTCGAGCCGTGCGGGCTCGTCGTCGCCGTCAGCCCTACCGCCTGGGCAGCGTCTGCCGCCTTCTCACCCTCGCACACCCACACCCGATCCGACGCCGGCGCGGCCAGCAGGTCGGGCAGGGCGTACAGGGGTCGGGGGGCGGCCATTCCACCGATGCGCCAGCGTCCATCGTCGCTGCGCGATACTGGCCGCACGTCCTTACCCGTGGTTGTGTTCCACCGCACCACCAGCCCCACAGACTCGCCCCCCGCGTCCGTGTACGTCCAGATCGCCGAGCGTCGGCCGTGCTGGCGTTCCAGCGCACGCACCGCATCGTCGGCCGTGGGGAACGTGCCGGCCTTCGTGGTCGATTCCTGCCGGCGCTTCGGGGTTGACCGTCCGGTGGGTCGATCGGTGTTAGACGCGAATAGATCGGCGGCCCGCAGCCCGATGGCATGACACACACCGTCGGTCGGGCAGCCCGCGTGGCAATGCACCAACGCCCGTCCGTCGTCGCCGGCTTTGATCGACAGGGAAGGGTTGGTGTCATCGTGGGCTGGGCATGTGCATGACCAGCCATCGCCGGACTCGCGGGGCTTGTGGCCGTGTGCTTTCAGTGCTGCCAAGACTCGTTGTACCGGGCCGCTCACGATCGCACCCCCTTGCGAAGGTCTGCAAGGATTCGACCACCATCGCCAGGCTCGGTCGGGCAACCGGCGGCGAGCCATGCGTTGAGGGCGGTGATCGGGAAGCGTCGCGATCGGCCGATCTTGACCGATGGCAGCGCGTTGCACGAGACGTGGCGTGCAATCGTGCGTGGCGGCAGACCAAGGAACGCGCTGGCTTGCTTGGTCGTGAGCAGGGCGGGAGACTCAGGCATCACTTCGCCCTCCCCGGCTGTCCTTGATCCGGCGCAGTTCCTCGGCCAGGGCCTCCACGTCCTTTGCGTCGTACACCCGGGCGATGCCGGCGCGGCCGACGTGCTGGATGTTGCGAGTGCGAATCAGGTACTCGATGCGATGGACGGGCACGTCGAGCTGGCGGGCGATCTGGCCAACGGTGGGGAGTCGATCCTTCGACATAGGTGATTAGTCCTTATCAATAAGACTGTCGGCGCACGAAAAAACGCCCGGTGTGGGCGTTGAACGGTGGTTGGATTGGGCTCAGGTGGCCAGCGTGGCGGTCCACGCGTTCGACGGTTGTCAGGTCAGAATCTGGTCAGCCCGTTGCGTGGGATGCGTCACGCATCATCAGGGCGAGCCGGCATTTGGTGTGTTTGGTCTTTGAGCGGTATGATGTACGGCGTACTCCGTCACCACTCCTAGTTAGCAAAATGCTGCCTGCTGGATGTGCTGTGCGGCGTACCCCATCATCACTTCTAGTTAGAGTTGGCAAACGATGGACGTTATCGGGCCTTGCCACTCCGCTCTGCTGGCACAGCCGCGTCCCTTGACCCCTACCTTTTTCTGCTGGGGGTTCTACGGGTGGAGGTGTCGAGTGAGAGTGTTGAAGTGGTGCTTGGCGGTGGTTGTTGGCTCTCACGCCCTTTGCCCGACCGTGGTGTCGGGGCAGGATTGTGATGGAGCGTGGCTTCGTATGGACTTCCGTGAAGGGCCCTTTGGTCCTGTCTTCACGATTTCAGATGCGCCTGCTGCTGTCACCGACGATCAGCCTGTCGCTCATTTGGTCGGCGGAGCTTTCGGTACCCTCGGGGGTTCAGTTTTTGCTGGATCAATGGCGTATTGGAGGGGATTTGAGTGGAGTGCCGTTCCTGGTCCCGGCAGTGAGGTGATTGATGCTCTGTCCGAGCCTGACGGCACGCTATGGGCGACTGTGGGTGAACTTCGGCGGCTACTCCCTGGCAGCATTTGGATCAACCCTGGGCTACAAGGGCGCGTAAACGCGTTGACTTTTGATTCCGGTGGCCGAGTCGTGGCCGGGGGTGAGACTCTTCGCTCGGGCGATGATCGCTTCGACGGCGTGGCCGTAAGAGTTGACTCAACCTGGAGTCCTTTGGGTGATGGTGTTTCAGGCGCAGTCCACTCGATGGTGGTCGATGACTCTGGCAGTCTCTATGTTGCTGGAGAGTTCGAGTTCGCAGGCGGTGTGACCGTCAACAATGTTGCGAAGTGGGATGGCACCGAATGGCATCCGCTCGGGCTCGGCACAAGCGGCCCCGTCTACGCGATGTCGCTGGCCTCTGATGGCAGCCTCGTCGTTGGCGGTGATTTCAGGTTTAGTGGGCTTGCCGAATCGAACAACATCGCCCTATGGGACGGCGAGGCATGGCAGAGACTCGGCGATGGCACCGATGGCGTGGTTCGCGCGGTGTTACCGACAACAGACGGAGCAATCGTCGCGGGAGGCAATTTCACACGGGCTGGCGGTCGATCGGCCTCGAACATCGCCAGATGGAGTGATTCCACCTGGCAGGCCCTCGGCCAAGGTACTAGCGGCTCAGTTAGTACGTTTCATGACGAAGGTGTCTATGCATTGTACGAGACTGTGCTCGGTGAGGTCATGGTTGGGGGCAACTTCGCCAGAGCCGGTTCGTTCGACACCCGCTTCGTTGCACGATGGACGACCAATGGCGTGCCTTGGATCGCTCGTCAGCCCAGCAGTCAGCGAATCGTCTGCGGCCAGCCGACACAACTAGAGGTGTTACTCGCCGAAGGCTACGGCGGCCAGTATCAGTGGGAAAAGGACGGAGTGGCGCTCAGCAATGGTGTTCAGTCCACGGGCGCCATTGTGCAGGGCGCTGATACGGCTTCGCTGTCGCTACTCGATGCAACCATTGCCGATGCTGGGATCTACTCCGTGGTGATTTCAAACGCCTGTGGTCTCGTTGTGAGTCGTGAAGTGGAAGTCACCGCCCGGACGGATCTTGATGGTGACTTTCGCCTGACGATCTTCGACTTTTTGCTGTTCGGATCGTGGTTTGATAGTGGCATCATGGAAGCGGACTTTGATGGTGATGGGAGACTAACCGTCTTCGATTTCCTTGCGTTCCAAAGCGATTTTGATAGCGGCTGTTAGTCTGACTCAACCACGCAAGCTAGCGCGTTCGATGATCCATCACGGGGCCCCGTTACCGACGGGCCGATGATCGTCTCACACACCAGACTGCGGAATCAGACAGCCTCCATACCGATGGCTCGGGAGGTTTGTGTAGTTGGGGGCAGGCTGGCGAGTGAGCTGGCCAGGAAGCTGCCTCGTTCAGCGTTCGAGGGTGTGGCAGCGGCCGTTCAGTCGTCATCCGGTTGACCATCAAACAGTGGCATCTTTGGTTGCTTCGGCGTGGTCTTGTCGATCAGCTTCTTGAATTCATCCCATCCGAGGCCAAGGGCTTTGGCTGACTTGAGGGAAGCGACAAGACCAATCAGGTGCTCCCGCAGTTTCGGGTGCCCCATGTCGGGCGTGAGAAACTGGTGGTGCTTGTGCTTCCGTCGCCCGTCGGGTTGAGAAGGGTTTTTGGAGCGAAGCTCATCAAGCACGCCCGGAGCCAGCCGTTCGTAGACCAGATCGTTGGTGATTTTGCCGAAGTACGCGGGTCGGCTGTACGCGCGTTCCAGCGGCTCTCCACGGATCTCACAGATCAGTTCGTAGAATTCAAGCGGGAACGTCGGAATCCACTTTTGCAGCTCCCTTGCCACAAATGCTTCAAGAATCTTGGCAAGAGCATCTTGTGCACGTTCACGCTGGTAACCGGTAGCCTCATCAACGAGCGCAACCGTTCCAACCTCGGCAAGTGCACGCATCAGGATGTCGGCCTTCACGGCAACAGCCTGCTGTGTCTTGTTGCCTTCCAGCACTCCGGCATCGCGTGCGCGAAGCCAAACCTCGCAGATCTTGGGGATGATCTTTGCATCCAGGCCCTTTTGGCGAGACGCGCTGCCGGGTTGCCTGAACCAGATCGGCCTACGCAGGATCTGTTCCAACTCATCGTCAACGAACGGCTGGATGTTCTTGTTCGCGACGAACAGCGGTAGCGACTGACCTCCGTCAGGGTCGCGTGCACGCACATGCACGGCACCACTTCGATACAGGCCCAAGGCATTTACCATGCCGGTCTCAGAGAGCACCCGTGTGCCATCTTCGAGAACAGCACACGTAATTGGCGGGTCGGCGATCTTGAGTTCTCCGGTGTGAGTGGCCATCACCACTTTTGTCCCTGCTTCCTTGGCCCACCTTGCCTCAGCTGCCCTCCTAGCAACCTCAGACCTCTCTGACTTGGTCATCTTCTCGGCCCTTGCTTTGCCGCCCTTGGATCGCCACAAGTTGTCGCCAGGGCCCTGACCACTGCTCTTGTCATCCGACATGCATGCACCTCACATTCCTGCTTGCTGTAGCAAGTATATGCGTGCAGTTGTAAGCAGACAAGGCTTGTGCACGCTCGGGCAAAAAAGTCCTATAACCATCAACGCAACTGGGCGGTGCGATCCGACAGCCACCGCTGCCACCTGACGCTCAAGATCACACTTTGGTTTCCGCTCCGGTTCCGAGAGCCGTTCCCGGTGACGGCTCTGATCGAGATTTGGGAGGTTCACGTGGCCTCGGCGGGCGGACAGACTACTCACCCTTCATTGGACTCCTCAAAGCGAACCGATATCCGGGAGGGCTTGCTGCTGGGCCTCCAAGAACGCCAGCACGTCATCCAGCCTGAACCAGACCCGACGGCCCACTCGCACGCTTCTGAGCCCCAGCTTGCGGTACCTGTAGATCGACGCTCTGGGGTGGGCGATGTCGTGCAGCCGCAGGAAGTCGATCAGATCGTCAAAGCCCATGAGGAACGGACAGGGGCGTGCTTGGCCATCCTGGCTCACGATGAAGACGGGTGGCCATCCGCTCGGCCAAGGGTGGTCCATTCTGGTCGTCACTCTGGTTCTCCAGTAAAGGTACAAGCACCCGCCCAGTTTCAGTTGGGATGAATGCCGCGATTTTGTTGAGCGATGCTGTGGGGTCTAGTTTCTGAATGGGTCGGCGTGGGGAGCCCCCCGTACCGGCCCCTTTGCAGGGGAGGCATCGGACCCGATTTCGGTGGACGGCGTGCCACTGAAACCCTCACGCCTTGCTCGCCTCGACCATCGCTACAACCGCCCGGCGGATCGGCTCGGGCAGGTCGGGCCATGCTTCCAACAGCACCGCCAACCGTGGGTCGGCAGGGTCCGATTGGGGGCCATTCTGGCCGTAACTGCTGGGGCTTGCGCGGGGGTCGTCGGGCGTAGGCTCGCAAGTGTCGGTAGAATCAGGAGTTACGGCGGGGGGTTGCCAGCTTTGCAAGCTGGAAGTTGGGCGTTCGAGTCGCCTCCGCTCCATTGCCCGGGCCGACGAGTCACCCGAAGAGGCCGCCGCGCACCGTTGTCAAGGGCCATCTCCAAAAACTGAACTCGCGGGGAAGAAGCCCTCGACTGCCAGGGTTGATCGTCCCACGATGCCCATGCAACACGCCATCCAGCACTCGCCTCGATGCGACCGAAGGGACGCAATGCAGGCCGAGTTGAACGGCACGGGCCTCTCCCTCTTCTAGCGATCTCCAGGTTCTGATGCGCCCACGGTGCGCGCACGCAACTTTCAGTCTCTATCTGAACATGAACCACCAGCGGCATCCGCCTCAATCGGCGTGTGATGCCAGGAGATCGCACATGAATCACTCGTTTGCAATCCTCACCCTCGTGCTCGCCGGCGCCGCCCTCATCGCGGGCGTTGGGCTCGCCGACCAGTCTGCCGCAACCGGCCAGGACGTGACACCGCCCCGCTCGCCCGCTCACACCACGCCGCTGGGCGTGAGCGGCTACAGCCCGGTCTCGTACCTCACCCGAGGACGAGCCGAGCCGGGATCGCCCCTGCACAAGGCGGTCTACGAGGGCGTGACCTACTTCATGACCGATGCTGGCCAGGTCAAGGCCTTCAAGGTCGACCCCGAGCGATACCTCCCCGCATACGGCGGCTTCTGTGCCTTCGGCTGCTCGGTCGATTCCGACTTCGTGCCCGATCCCACCAGCTTCGAGGTGATCGACGGACGCACGCACCTCTTTCTCAAGAACGAGGAAGTCGACGCCCGTGCGCTGTGGCACGACGCAGACGAGCGCGAAGTCCGCTCGAAGGCCGACGCGTATTGGGAGCGCAAGCAGGCCAAGTAGGTGATTCGCACCCGTCCCACCCGTGCGAAAGCGCGGATGGGGCTTTCTTTGGATCTGGAGTCGCCCATGCGTCTCGATGTGCTGATACGCGAAGTTCGGGCCTGTACGCTTTGTGCCGAACACCTGCCGCTGGGGCCGAGACCCCTCCTTCAGGCAAGCGCGAACGCGCGGGTACTGTTGATCGGACAGGCGCCCGGTTCGGTTGCCCACGCCAGCGGCACCCCTTGGAGCGATCGGAGCGGCCAGCGCCTTCGCGAGTGGCTGGGCGTGAGCGAGCAAGTGTTCTACGACGCCAACAGGTTCGCCATCCTGCCCATGGGCTTCTGCTATCCGGGAGCCGGTTCTGGCGGAGACCTGCCCCCTCGCCCCGAGTGCGCGCCAGCATGGCACGGCAAGCTGCGCACGAGCCTGCAACACATTGAACTCACGGTGCTCATCGGCCGGTACGCCTTCGGATACGAACTCGGCGATCGCTACGACAATCTCACCCAGGCCGTCCAATCATCCGCGGACTTGCTTCCCGAGAAGATCGTGCTGCCGCATCCGTCGCCACGCAACAACCGATGGCTGGCACGCAATCCCTGGTTCATCAAAGACGTCGTACCCGCCCTGCAAGCGAGGGTCGCAGCGATCTTGAATAGCTGACGGCGATCACTCCTCGCCCGCCACCTGATCGACCTCTTCAAGGCTCGTCACGCCCTGCGCCGCCAGTCGCAGGCCGAAGCTGCGCAGCGTGGTGAACAGGTCGGCCTCGATCACCTTCTTGATCGCCTGGATCGAGGGCTCGCGCAGCACGATGTCACGCAGCGCATCATTGAATTCGAGAAGCTCGAAGATCGCCCGCCGCCCGACGAAGCCCGTTCGCAAGCATCGCGCGCAACCCGTGGGCGTATAGACGTGGTTAGCCTTGCTCGACGAGCCCGAGTGCTTGCTGAGCGTGGCTCCGAGCTTGCTCGCCTGACCCGGGCTCAGCGGCACCTCGCGCCGGCAGTTCGTGCACAGCACGCGCACAAGCCGCTGGGCCAGCACCAGGTCAAGCGCGTTGGCGACCAGGTAGGGCTCAACCCCCAGATCCAGCAGCCGGAAGATCGCCGCCACCGTGTCCTTAGCGTGTACGGTCGAGAAAACAAGATGCCCGGTCATCGCCGCCTGCATGGCCGTCCGCGCCGTCTCCTCGTCGCGGATCTCGCCCACCAGGATCACGTCGGGGTCCTGCCGCAGCACGCTGCGCAGCAATCCGCTGAAGCCCAGTCCCTGCTTGTCGTCCACGGGAATCTGCGTGACGCCCGACAGCTTGTACTCCACTGGGTCTTCGATGGTGATGACGTTCTTGCGCTCGCGGTCGATCTCGCGCACGCAGTTGTGCAGCGTGGTCGTCTTGCCGCTGCCCGTGGGGCCGCACACAAGCAGCATGCCAGCGTCCTTGCCGACCACCTTGCGGATGCGCGGCTGCATGTACGGCGCCAGCCCCAGGCTGTCGATCGAGTGCGGCACGCCCCGACCATCGAGTACGCGCATCACCAGCTTCTGCCCGCCCACGGCCGGCGTGAAGCTCACGCGATACTCCACCCGCCGGTCGCCGCCGCCCTCGCCCAGACCTTCGAAGATCGCCGACATGGTGCCGTCGTGGATGGCCTGCTTGCCCGAGACCTCGAGCTCGCACGCGGTCTTGATCAGGTTGCACGCCAGCACGCCCGCGCTGCTGGGCAACTCGGCCAGGGGCACCATCTGCCCGTCCACGCGCAGCCGCGCCTGGTACGTCTCGCCGCGAGGCTCCAAATGAATGTCCGTCGCCCGGCTCTTGTCGGCGCTGGACAACAGCAGTCGGACGGCCACCGGCCCGGGGCTCTCGCCCTTCAAGGCTCCGGTCCGCTCCCCCGACGCATTCAGGATCACCACGTCCTCGATGACTTCTCCGGCCGGCGGCAGGCTCTCGATCGTCCGGCGGATCTCCCTGGCCCAGGTTGCCTTGGCGGCGGACGTCGAACTCCCGCGCTTCTTGCGGCTGGTCCGGGTCGCCGTGGCCGTGGCCGAGTCGCCGCTGCCGCCTTCTTCCTCGGCGCCGCCGGCAACCAGTTCGACCACGAACTCGTGCCCGCCAACCCGCAACACATCGCCCTCATCCAGGTACGACTGCTGGACCTTGACCTCGTTGACGCGGGTGCCGTTGCGAGAGTCCAGATCGACCACCAGGTAGCGGCCCGTCACGTCCGTCCGAACGGCACAGTGGTGCCGGCTGGCCTTTTCGTCGGCCAGCCGAACCGTGTTGGATGGATGCCGGCCGATGGTGATCTCCCGGCCATCCAGCGTGTGGGTTCGGCCCTGCCAGCCCTGGGGCCGCAGGACGAGTCTTGGGGTGTCCGATGCCATGATGCGGTGCTGCTCCTCGTGCCGGCGGCGTGGTTCGAGCCGCCGTGCCCTCCCCGAGGGCCCGGTCTCCTACCAGTCTACAACCAACAGGTTGCGTGCGTGACCCGGGCCCAGGTGTGGCTTTATGGGTCTTGGTAGGCGACAATGCCCCGTGGAACTCCCGCCCATCGAACTCGAGAAGGACCCAACGCCGCCCGCGCTGCGCGACTCGGTCGCCTTCGAAGCCTCGGTTGAAGACGCTCTGGCCGCCATCGCGAGCGATATGACCCTGCAGGCCACCGCCTGCGTCAGGGAGTTCGGGAGCTTCCATCTGGCGGTTTCGGGTGGCAGCACCCTCAAGTTGCTCGAACGACTGTGCAGGGAGCTCATGACCGACCCGGCCTACCGCGCCCTGCCCTGGCGCGATACACACCTTTGGACTATCGACGAACAGCCGGTGGCCCACGATCATCCGCAGAGCGTCTACGGCCTGCTGCGAGACCTCATCATCGGCCACTCGGGCATTCCAAGGGATCAGGTGCACGGCATCTCCGCATTCCGCCCCGCAGCCGACGCCGAGTACGAGCGCGAGCTCCAGAAGCACCTGGGCGCCCGGCCCTCGGGGCACGACCGGCTGGACATGGCCGTCCTTGGGCTCGGGCCCGATGGCATCGCCGGGCGCCTGGATTCCCGCCACGCCCGCCGCGAAGACCGCCTGGCCGTGCGTCTTCCCGATGAATCTGTCACCCTGACCGAGCGCATGCTCGCAGGCAGCCGATTCATGGGCGTGCTGGCGGTTGGCAAGCACGTTGCGCCCGCGTTGCAGCAGGTCGCCTCGGGCGAACGCTCGCCCGTGCCCGAATTGCTCGGCGGGCACACACGCTGGTACGTCGATCACGACGCCAACCCGCAGGATCGGTGGTAGGCCCATGAACCTGAGCATCGAGCCCAACGAGCGCGTCACGTTCAAGGTGCGCTACGAAGACGAGCACCTGCTCGTCGTCGACAAGCGCGCCCGCCTGGCCACCGTGCCGGGGAAGGCCCACGCCAGCGATACGCTGCTCAACGGCTTGTTCGCCCAGTACGGCGCCAGGCTCCAGAACGTCGGCCGCTCCCGCGAGTTCGGCATGATGCACCGGCTGGACAAGCCCACGAGCGGCTTGTTGCTGGTGGCCCTCTCGACCGAAAGCTACGACGCGCTGGCCGAACTCTTCCGCAAGCGCGAGCTTGCCAAGTTCTACTACGCCATCACCCGCCGCGCCCCCTCGAAGCTGCCCACCGGCACCATCAACCGCCCCATCCTGGAAGAGCAGAAGGACAAGAAGCTCGCTCGCATCGCAAGCAGCGGCAAGCCCGCCCTGACGGCCTACCGCCTGGTCGAGCAGAACCCCGCCGCCGCGCTGCTCGAATGCCGGGCCATCACCGGCCGCCTGCACCAGGTCCGGGTGCACCTGGCGTCGATCGGCTGCGCCATCCTGGGCGACGACCTGTACGCCAATCCCACCGTGGCCGACGCCGCCAGCCGAATGATGCTGCACGCCCACCGCCTCGCATTCGTGCATCCATTGACCGGCCAGCAGGTCGACGTGCACGCGCCCCTGCCGCGAGACTTCATCGCTACGCTCAAGCGCATCGGCCTCAACAAGCCCGGCGTCGTGCGCGAAGAGGCCTAGAGCAGCGACATCAACTCAGCCGCGATTCCATCGGCGAGCATCATGCCCTGATCGGTCAGCCGCCAGCGATCGCCGTCGATCACCAGATTACCACCATCACGCTGCCGGTGCGCCTCGGCGTGCAGTTTGTCAGGGAGCGATGCCGCGTCGATGCCCTCGCGCAGCCTCAGGCCGGTCATGATCCGCTCGGCCATCGCCCGGCGAGCATCCGGGGCCTCGACGTCGATGGCGGGAGGCAGGCCACGGTCGCCCGGCGCGCCCAGATACGAATCGAGTCGGGGCACGTTCTTCCACCGCCAGCCGGCGACGAGTCCGCTGGCCGATGGCCCCGCCGCGAGCCACTGGTCCTGCCGCCAGTACGCCAGATTGTGCCGGCATTCGGCGTTGGGCCTGGCATAGTTGCTCACCTCGTAGCGGTCGTATCCGTGCGCGCGGAGCGTGTCGAGCGTGAGTTGCAGCATGTCGGCCTCAAGATCTTCGTCAGCCGGCTCGAACTGCCCGCGCTCCATCCGCGCGGTCATCGCGGTGTTGGGCTCGTAGGTCAGCGCATAGCAACTGAGATGTTCCACGCCGAACATGACCGCCTGTGTGAGGTCCGCCTCCCACTCGTCGAGCGTCTGGCCCGGGATGGCGCAGATGAGGTCCACCGATTGGCGCGAAATGCCGGCGCAGCGCGCCAATTCGATCGCGCGGCCCACGTTGGCCGGATCGTGCCAGCGTTCCAGGGTCTTCAGGTGCGCGGGGTTGAAGCTCTGCGCCCCGATGCTGATGCGGTTGACCCCGCCGGCTGCAAGCACCGCCAGCAGTTCGGGCGTGGCCGTCTCGGGATTGCACTCGACCGTGAACTCGGCGTCGGCCAGTTCATAGTGCTCGTGCAGGCACGCCAGAATCTGCCGCCACAGGTCGGGTCGGAGCAACGTGGGGGTGCCGCCGCCAACGAAGATGCTAATGAGCGGGCCGGCGAAAGGGGCGATATGGGCGAGTTCGGCGATCAGGCGGTCAGTAAAGGGGCCCTGCCGATCGCGGGTGTCCACAAGGCTGTAGAAGTCGCAGTAGTGGCACTTGTGGAAGCAGAACGGTACGTGGATGTACAGGGCTTGGACGGGTGCCGACGCCGTCTCATCGGGGTGCAATGATTCCAACGGATGGGTCGCACCCTGGCGTTGCCCGGCGACGGTGATCGGGGTACGGTCCACTTCTGCCACCAGGTGTTGGCCCGGCGTCGGGCCAGACGCAATCGTTCCAGCCCCCAAGCGGGGTCAGTGGGAACAGGCTCGGGCCCGAAGACGTGGCCGCAAGCAGGAGTGTACGCCGTGTCGATCGAACTCGTGCTCGTGACGTCCGATGGTGAGCAACGCCCCTTCGCCGTTTCCCGTGCCCGCATCATCGGCCGCGAGGAGGATTGCGACCTGCGCATCCCCGTGGCCGAGGTCTCCAGGGAGCATTGCCGCGTCGAGCCCAACAGCAATGGCGGGCTCTCGGTCGAGGACCTGGGGTCGAGCAACGGCACGTTCATCAATGGCCTGCAGGTCGAAGAGGCCGAGATGGTGCCCGGCGACGTCATGAAAATCGGGCCGGCGTTCATGGTATTGCGCGTGGATGGCAACCCGGCCAGCATCGACAACGACGCCGCCATCGAGCAGGGCACCCCCAGTGAACTTGAGCAGCCCCGCAGCCAGCCCCAGGCCAGCAAGCAGGTCGGGCAGGGCTCGGTGCTCGATGACGAAGACGAGGATCTGTTCTCGGACTTTGACTTCGACGACGACGACGACGAAGACGCCCCCAAGCTCTGAGCGTGACGCTCACGCGGTCTTGCGTGGGTTGGCGCCGCCCTCTTCCTTCTTCACGGGAACCCGGATCGCGATGCCGCAGGCCTTGCACCGAACGGTCTTGCCGCGCGCGGTGGACGGGACCGCCAGGATCTTGCGGCACGTCAGGTTCGGGCACATGATGCGGATGCCGTCTTTTTTATCTGCCATTGGTGCCCGCCCATCCATATGGTTTGGTTACGGATCCATCGGCCCGTTGGCCGACTCGCTTCAATCGGCGTGATCCGGTGATTTTGCCCGACAGGAGCACCATGCCAGGACAATCCCCTATTGCCTCTGACGTCCAGTCGGGCTCCCAATCCGCCGTGGCCCACGCGCTGTGCCCCACGGGACGGGCGGCGGCAGTGGTGGGGCTGCAGTGGGGTGACGAGGGCAAGGGCAAGTACGTCGACCTGCTGGCCCCGGGCTTCGACGCGGTGGCACGCTACAACGGCGGCGCCAATGCTGGCCACACCATCGTCGTGGGCGGGCAGAAGTACGCGCTGCACCTGGTCCCCTCGGGCATCCTGCATCCGGGTACCAAGGCCGTGATCGGCAACGGCGCCGTCGTCGATCCGCACCAACTGGTCAAGGAACTCGACGCCCTCCAGGCCCGTGGCATCGATACCTCGGCCCTGGTGGTCAGCAGCCGCGCACACGTGGTCATGCCCTACCACAAGGCCATGGATGCGCGCCTGGAAACCGCGATGGAGGAACTGGCACGGGCCGAGGGCGCCAGCACCACCGCCATCGGCACGACCAAGCGTGGCATCGGGCCCACCTATGCCGAGAAGGCCATGCGGATGTCGGCGGTGCGCATGGGCGACGTCATCCGAGGCGGCCCGATCCTGGCCGACCGCGTGAAGCTCGCCACGAGCCTGCACAACCGCGCCAGCGTGGCAGCGGGCGAAGCGCCGATGGATCCCCACGCCATCCTGGCCGAACTGGTTCCCATTGCCGAGCGGCTGCGCCCCAACGTGGCCGACACGACCTACTTGTTGCACGAGACGCTCGGCGCGGGCGGCCGCGTGCTGTTCGAGGGCGGCAACGCCACGCTGCTGGACATCGACCACGGCACGTATCCCTACGTCACCAGCTCGAACTGCTCGGCATTGGGCATCGCGACTGGCAGCGGCGTGCCCGGTCGGATGCTCTCGGGCGTGATCGGCGTGATGAAGGCCTACACCACCCGCGTCGGGCTCGGGCCCATGCCCACCGAGATCGAGGGCGAGCTGGCCCAGACCATCCGCGATCGCGGCGGCGAGTATGGCACCACCACCGGCCGCCCACGCCGCATCGGCTGGCTCGACCTGGTGGCGTTGCGGTACTCGGCCATGGTCAACGGCGTAACGCACGTGGCGATGACCATGCTCGACGTGCTGAGCGGGCTGGACGAGATCAAGGTGTGCACCGCGTACGACGTCGATGGCGTCAAGACCGACCGCTTCTTGCCCGATGCGGCCGACCTGGCGAGGGCCACGCCCTTGTACGAGAATCTGCCCGGCTTCTCGCAGGACGTCAGCGGCTGCCGGAGCGTGTCGGACCTGCCGGCCCAGGCGCAGGCATTGATCGAGCGCGTGGAGACGGCTTTGGGCGTGCCGGTGGCGTTCGTGGGCGTGGGGCCCGACCGCGAGCAGACGATCCTGAACCTCCAGCGGGGCGTACCGCAGGCATGAGCGCGACGGCGACCAAGGCGAGCGAGCACCCGCTGGGCCTGGACCCGGCTCGCGTGCCCAGGCACGTGGCGATCATCATGGACGGCAACGGCCGGTGGGCCCAGGCCCAGGGGCTGCCGCGCATCTGGGGGCACCGCGAGGGAGCCGTCCGCGTGCGAGAGGTCGTCGAGCGTGCGGGCGAGCTTGGCGTGACCCACTTGACGCTGTACGCCTTTTCGAGCGAGAACTGGAAGCGGCCGGCCGACGAGGTGTCCCAGCTCATGCTGCTGTGCGTGGCGTATCTGGACGGCGAGGCGGAGCGGCTGGCCGAGGAGGGCATCCGCCTTCGCGTGATCGGCCGCCGCGCGGGGCTGCCCGACGAGGTGCGATCTGCCATCGAGAAGGTCGAGGCCATCACCGCCGGCGGCACGCGGGCCAACCTGACCCTGGCGCTCAACTACGGCGGCCGCGACGAGATCGTCGACGCCACGCGTGCCATCGCGGCCAAGGCCGCCGCGGGCGAGATTCGCCACCTGGACATCGACCAGGAGACGATCGCCCGGCACCTGTACACGGCCGACCTGCCCGACCCCGACCTGCTCATCCGCACCGCGGGCGAGCGGCGGCTGAGCAACTACCTGCTGTGGCAGGTGAGCTACGCCGAGTTGTACATCAGCGACGCGTCGTGGCCCGAGTTTGGGGCGGACCGATTCGATGAAGCGGTCAGGGACTATGCTGGGCGGGTGCGGAGGTTTGGGAAGACGGATGCGCAGTTGGATTCCGAAATTTCCACTTCGTAGGTCGCGTACTGCTCGTACTGCACCAACGCTGCCGAAGGCGCCCCCTGACGACATCGTCTTCCACATCACGCACTGGAAATCCGGAAGCCAGTGGGTTCGTGGCGTTCTCAACCGACTCGTTTCCGATCGCATCGTCGTTGCGGATGGTGACATGGCGAACGTACGCGACGACGTGCTCCGGCAGGGCGCGGTGTATACGCCGGTATATATGGCCGCACAGTGGTTTGATCAGCAGGTCACGCCCCGCCCCCATCATCGTCACCTGGTCGTCATCCGAGATCTGCGTGATGCCGCCGTCTCGTGGTACTTCAGCATGAAGTACAGCCACGGCGTCATCAATGACGCGGTCGCAGAGAGCCGCAGGACGCTCGACGACTTGAGCATGGAAGAAGGGCTGCTGTTCGTAATTCGCGAGCGCCTGCGTGGCATGGCCGACATCCAGCGGAGTTGGCTGCATAAGCCGGAATGTCGCAAGCTCATCATTCGATACGAAGATCTCGTGGCCGACGAGGTCGGCCAGTTCAATCAAATCTTCGACTTCGCCGGATTCGATTCAGACATTGTTGTGCGGCGGGTGGCGATCGAAGCGGAGAGCTTCCAGGCACGAACGGGTCGGGCACGCGGCGTCGAGAGCGTGCGCGAGCACCATCGCAAGGGTGTAGCCGGGGATTGGCAGAACCACTTCACCGACCGCGTGAAGGACGCCTTCAAGTCGATGTACGGTCAGACGCTCATCGAGACCGGGTACGAGAGCGACCTGAACTGGTAGCGAAGCGGCGTCAGCGGATCAGACGCGAGCTCGCGGCGAATAGCCCGTTGCCCCCATCTGCTCGGCAAAGGCCCGATCGAACTTCTCGTCCAGGCCGGGCTCGAGATCATCGAGCGATTGGCCGCTCTTGCCCTTGTTGAAGAAGTTGAAGCCGGCGTTGAAGTCGGTGATTCGACCGGCCTGGCGCGCCTTGTGCTCCACGTCCCGAAGCTTGGCGATCTTCGTACGCTCGGCTGCTCTGGCGGCGTCTTCCTTTGAGACTTCGAAACCGAGGAACTTGCACATCGCCATGAGTGGCTGGATGGGATCGGACTTCAGATCCTCGTATCGCACAACGTGTACAGGAAAGCTCGCGTTCGTCCACGACTGATAGTGCTCGAACCACGTGCCATAGCCATTTCGGATCCACCGCGGGTCGCCGCCGTGTTCGATAAACTCGCGTGCATACTCCACCGCGGGCGTGTCCGGATCGACCATCAGGTTGTGGTAGTTGGCGCCGCTCAGGAGCACGTCGCGCGGGTTCCGAACGATGAGGATCGCTCTGTCGGTGTACTCCGCAAATGGGTGATCATCGCTCCAGCGATTATGAGACTTCATGTAGACGGTGTCGCCAAACATGCCAGCGGTGGGTTGGTCCTTGACCACGCTCTTGAGCTTGTCGATGACGTCCTGCTTCGACCAGCCATCGTCTCGCATCCGCTCGAGGTAGTAGTAGAGCTCGAATGCGAAGGCATTCATCGCCGTGTCCCAATCAAACTCGTGGTCGACCAGGCAGTTGACGATCAGGAACCGGACCCAGGTATTGCCGGATCTCGGGTAGGAACTGATCCACGTCATGCGGTCATTGCCTTGGGTCGGCATGTTCAGCCTCCGATGCTGTCCTGGACTGCGGCGATGAGGAGAGGTTATGCGAGGCCCCGGATCGGTGGCGACGCCGGGCCAATCCACCGGCGAGATCCCGTCTATCATCGCCTCCCATGACCGACCTGCTCTCCTTCATATCCGCCCAGCTCATCGTCAGCGTCACGGTGTATGCCGTCATGGTCCACGTGCTGCTGGCCGGGGCGGGGTACTTCACGTACGCCGAGCGGAAGATCTCGGCGTACATCCAGGACCGCATCGGGCCCAACCGCACGGGCTTCGATCTGGGGCTGCCGTTCCTGAAGTTCCTTAAGGGGCCCCGGCTGCTGGGGCTGGGCCAGCCGCTGGCCGACGGCATCAAGTTCATGCTGAAGGAGGACTACACGCCCGGCAAGGTGGACAAGGTGCTGTTCACGCTGGCCCCGGGCATCGTGGTAATCCCTGCCCTGATCGGCTTCGCCATCATCCCGTGGGGTGGGCTGTGGGAGTGCCCGAGCTTCACGATTCCCTTCCTGAACCTGCCGGTCGAGGGTGGGGTGGTGCAGATCGCCGCCCTGCCGGTGAACGTGGGGGTGATCTACATGATCGCCATCGCGTCGCTGGGCGTGTACGGCATCACCCTGGGCGGCTGGGCCAGCAACAACAAGTACTCGTTCCTGGGCGGCCTGCGGGCGACGGCCCAGATGCTGGCCTATGAGCTGCCGCTGGGCATCAGCCTTCTGTGCGTGCTGGTGATGGTGGGCAGCCTGCTGCCGATGGACATCATCGCCTACCAGGAAACCAACGGGTGGTTGATCGCCAGCCAGCCCATTGCGGCCCTGATCTTCTTCATCGCCATGCTGGCCGAGTCGAACCGGACCCCGTTTGACAACGCCGAGGCGGAGAGCGAGCTGGTGGGCGGCTACCACACCGAGTACAACTCCATGCGGTTCGCTCTGTTCTTCCTGGCCGAGTACAGCCACGTGGCGGTGAGCGCGGCGTTCTTCGCCCTGTTGTTCCTGGGTGGCTTCACGCTCTCGCCCGTGCCCGGCCTGAGCGATCCCCTGACGGCGACCGGTGCGACGGGTCTGCTGGCGGTGCTGGCCAAGCTGGGCGTGTACTTTGCCAAGGTCGGGGCGCTGGTGTTCCTGATCATGCTGGTGCGGTGGACGGTGCCTCGTCTGCGGTACGACCAGGTCATGAGCTCGGCCTGGCAGGGCATGATCCCGCTCGCGCTGGTGGTGCTGGTGCTGACGTCGGTGGCGGTCTTCTTCGGCATCCCCCAGGGCTTGGCCCACCCGGTTATGATGTTTGGGGGCAACCTGGTGCTGGCCGCGGTGCTGTGGTTCGTGGTGGGTCGCCTGCCGGCGTACAACCCCAATCGCAAGATCCAGATGCTGGGCTCAAGGTTCAACCCGTTGCCCGGTGAGCGAGTCGATCACGCCCCGAGTGATCCGATGGCCCGAGAGGACCGTCCCGTCCAGGGGACCGTGCAGCCAAGCTGAATCGCTCGCTGGGCGGTATGGCCTATGCTCGGGCATGAGCGAGCCATCACGCCGGCACCGGGTCCTTCGCGAGGCCAGCTTCGATCCGAAGCTCTCGAGCTATTACTTGATCAGCGGCGTCATCGTGCTGGTGGTGTGCATCGTCACCATCCCGCTAGCGGTCGTGTACTTCTTCGTCGGGAAGCTCCTGATCGACAAGTACATCGAACGGCTGAGCTGCACCCTGACCGAGCGCACGCTCGAGATCCGCAAGGGCTGGCTCAACCGCGTGGAGAGCACCGTCCCGCTTGAGAAGATCACCGATCTTCAGATGATCCAGGGGCCCATCATGCGAGCCATGGGCTTGCACGGCTTCAAGGTCGAGACAGCGGGCCAGAGTGCGGGGCCGGGGGGGCACCTGGTGAGCCTGATCGGTATCGTCGATGCGCCGGGCTTCCGCGAGGCCGTGCTCGATCAGCGCGATGAGCTTTCGGAGGGGCGCTCGCGGCGATCGAATGCTGATTCTGAGATGCCGGCCGCGACGATGCCCGCCGAGTCGACGGCGGTGCTCACCGACATCCGCGCCTCGCTTCACCGCATCGAGAAGTTGCTGGAGCATCGCGACGACATCTGAGCCGGACGAACGAGTGTGGCGCATGAAAAGGCCCGGCCAGATCGGCCGGGCTTTGCAATTGCCTTGTTGCCGGCGTGATTGCCGGAAGCCGGACTAGCGGCGGCGACGGACGGCAGCGATGCCACCGAGGCCCAGCAGGGCCAGGCTGGCCGGAGCCGGGATGGCGGTGATGGCGACGTCATCGACGTACCAACCCATGCGCTCGACGACGGTGGTCGAGGTGAAGTTGAAGGTGATGTCGACGCTGCTCTGGCCGTCATAGGCGCTCAGGTCGAGGACGACCTCACGCCAGGCTTCGCCCGAGTTGCCGTCGCTCAGGTAGAGCTCGTCGCCGTTGACGATGACCGAAGCCATGTCGAACGCCGAGCTACCGGTCAGGATCCACTCCTGGAAGGAGAGGCTGACGTCGGTCAGGCCGCTGAAGTCGAAGTTCTGGCTGAGCTGCTCGTCGCTGCCGACGCCGTGGAGACCACCGATGACGGTGCCCCAGACGAAGTCACCGCTGAAGCCGCCGGTGGGCTCGGCGCCGCCGGAGCCGCCGAGGCTGGTGCCGGTCACGCCGGTCGGGGAGCCACGCTCCCAGTCGCCGTTGACGCCGCTGGCGGTCCAGCCGCCACCGTCGGCCTCGAAGTCCGAGAAATACACGGTCGACTGGGCGGCGGCCACCGAAGCGGCACCGGCCAGAGCGATCACGGTCATCACGTTGCGCATGTCTTCTACCCTCTTCCTAGGAGTTGTGCGAGCCCGCGATGGCTCGCCCACACGAGGAACAACTTCGGAGCCGGCAGAGCCGGCCCCACACTCGCATTACGGTAACGGGAATGTTCACTCAATGCGAGCTTTTTTTCTAAGAATGGGCGGACTCTTTGGATCTCGGACTGGCCAAGGTCCGTTTTTGCGTTCTGTTTGGATGGTTATGAGACGTGGTCTCGCGCGTCATCCGACAGGGCCGAGGAGATCCTGCTTGAGTGCCCGTTCGAGGTAGTGGATGTCCACGGCCTCGTCCTTGAACGTGCTGTGCTCGAGCAGCCGCAGATGAAGCGGGATGACCGTCTTGATGGGCCCGACCCGGAATTCGCGGAGGGCGCGGGCCATGCGGGTAATGCAGGCGTCGCGGTCGTGCGCGTGCGCGATGAGCTTGCCGACCATCGAGTCGTAGGTGGGGGGAACCATGTATCCCGGCACGACGTGGGTATCCATGCGGATGCCCGGGCCGCCGGGCATTTCCCATGTGTCGACGCGGCCGGGGCTGGGCATGAAGTTCCGCGCCGGATCCTCGGCATTGATGCGGCACTCCATGGCATGGCCGTTGACCGAGATGTCTTTCTGTCGCAGGCCGAGCTTTTCACCCGCGGCGATGAGGATGGAGTTCTTGACGATGTCCACCCCGGTAATCATCTCGGTGACCGGATGCTCGACCTGGACGCGGGTGTTGACCTCGAGCATGTAGAAGTTCTGCTCGTCGTCCATCAGGAACTCGACCGTCGCGGCACCGGCGTATCCGGTGTTGCGGATGAGCTTGGCTGCGTTTTCGCAGACCGAGGCGATCTTCTTGCGATCGACGCCCGGGGCGGGCGCTTCCTCGATGAGCTTCTGGTGGCGTCGCTGCATGGAGCAGTCGCGCTCGAACAGGTGGATCGAATGGCCGTGCTTGTCGCCCAGCACCTGGACCTCGACGTGGCGCGCGTGCTCGAGGAACTTCTCGATAAACACGCTGCCGTCGCCGAATGCGGCCTTGGCTTCCTGCTGGGCCTTCTTGATGTTGGCGCGGAGCGTGGCCTCGTTGTGGCAGACGCGCATGCCGCGCCCGCCGCCGCCGGCGGCGGCCTTGATGATGACCGGGAAGCCGATCTCGCGGGCGATCTCGACGGCCTCGTCTTCTTCCTCGATGGCGCCCTCGGAGCCGGGGAAGATTGGCACCTTGGCGGCCTTGGCGGCGCGCTTGGCCTGGACCTTGTCGCCCAGTTGGCCCATGGCCTCGGGGCTTGGGCCGATGAACTCGATGTTGCAGTCCCGGCAGATCTGGGAGAAGTCGGCACGCTCGGAGAGGAAGCCATAGCCGGGATGGATGGCGTCCGCGTCGCTGACCTCGGCCGCGGCGATGATCCGCGGAATGTTCAGGTAGCTGTCCTTTGAGGGGCCCGCGCCGATGCAGATGGCCCGGTCGGCCAGCCGCAGATAGGGCGCGTCCTTGTCGGCCTGCGAGTACACGCAGACGGCCTCGATGCCCAACTCCCGGCAGGCCCGGATGATGCGCAGGGCGATCTCACCACGATTCGCGATCAGGATTCGCTTGAACATGGGTCAGGCCGGCCTCACCATGAAGAGGGGCTGGCCGAACTCGACGGCGTCGCCATTCTTTACGCACACGCGCTCGATCGTGCCGGCCATCTCGGCCTTGATCTCGTTGAAGACCTTCATGGCTTCGACCAGGCACACCACGCTGTCCGGCGAGATCGAGGCGCCCGAACTGACGAACTCGGGAGAGTCGGGATCGGGCGCCGAGTAGAACGTTCCGACCATGGGCGACTCGATCGCCACCAGCCCATCGTCGGCAGGGGCCGCCGGCTTGGAGGGAGCGCTCTCGCTGGCCTGGGGCTGACTGGGCGGCGCTGCGTACGCCTGCGGCTGGGGCGAGACCTGGAAGGCGCCGCCGGCGCCACGCTTGATGGTGATGGACTGATCCTCGTCGCTCACGTCGACCTCGGTCAGGTCGTGCTCCACCATCAGGTCCACGAGTTGGCGAAGCCGGTCGATATCGATCATGGGCGCACGTCTCCAAATCGGAAGCGAATGGGGCGGCCGACAGCGCGGCCGCAGCCCGAAGCATCAAGGTCCGATGATACCGACCGGCGACCGACTGGGCGCTGCCTGAGGCCAATTCAGGGCGTCTGGAGCCCTCTTCACGCGCGATCGAGCAGGCGATATTGCACGGCCTCGGCCACGTGCTGGACGTCCAGGCCCTCGGCCCCTTCCAAGTCGGCGACGGTTCGGGCGACGCGGCGAACCTTGTCGTACGCTCGGGCCGAGAGGCCCAGTTCAGCGATGGCCTGGCCCAGCAGCGCCCGGGCGGCCTCGCTCATCGGCGCCAGAGAGTCCAACTGCTTGCCCCGCAGTCGTCCGTTGAGCGTGGCTTCGCCTTGCCGTTGGGCCTGCACGCCCCGGGCCTTCAGCACACGGCTGCGCATGGTGGCCGAATCGGTGCTTTCGTTCTTCCCGGTTGCCGAGAGTTCCTTCCAGGGAACGGCTGGCGCTTCGACGTGGATGTCGATGCGATCGAGCAAGGGGCCGCTGATGCGGGCGCGGTATCGCTCGGCGGCCTTCTGGCTCGCGGCGGACTTGCCCGCCGACCCGCCCGGGGCCGGGTTCATAGCAGCGACGAAGAGGAAGTCGGCCGGAAACCGGACCGTGCCGCGGGATCTCGAGATGGTGACCTGGTGGTCTTCCAGAGGCTGGCGGAGCGTTTCGAGGACCGTCCGGGGAAACTCGGGCAGTTCATCCATGAACAGGATGCCATAAGTCGCAAGCGACACCTCGCCGGGCCGGGGGACGACGCCCCCGCCGACGATCGACGCGGCCGAGGCGGTGTGGTGGGGCGTACGGACGGGCCGGCTGGCAACGAGCCCCTGCCCGGGAGGCAACTCTCCGGCGGCCGAGTGGATTCGTGTGATCTCGATTGCCTCGGTGGCGTTCATGGGCGGGAGCACACCCGGCAGGGCGCGGGCCATCATGGTCTTGCCCGTGCCCGCGGGCCCCAGCATGACCACGTTGTGCCCCCCTGCGGCGGCGATGACGATGGCTCGCTTGACGGCTTCCTGGCCGCGAACCTCGCCGAAGTCGATCGGTGCGCGTGCAGCATGGAGCATGGAGTCGAGATCGGGCGGCGACTGCGGCTCGATGTCGAGCACGCCGTTGAGCAAGCCGACAATCTCCGCCAGCGTGCGCACGCCGTAGGTGGTGGGCCCCGCTACGGCCGCTTCGGCGGCGTTCTCGGCTGGCACGATGACGGCGTCGAGTTCCTCCTGTCTGGCGAGATCGGCCATGGCGATGACGCCGCGGATGGGCCTGACGCGGCCGTCCAGCGCGAGTTCGCCAGCGATCATGCAGCGATGCATCCGCGGCGGACTGTCGTCCGGTGCATGGCTTCGCAGGACGCCGGTGGCGTGGAGCAGGGCTACCGCGATGGGCAGGTCGTAGATCGGGCCTTCTTTTCGGACGTGGGCGGGCGCGAGATTAATGACCAGACGCCCGTTCGGGAATTGATAGCCTGAATTTGCCATGGCGGCCCGAACGCGCTCGATGGACTCGCGGATGGCGGCATCGGGCAGCCCCACGATGGTCTCTTTGGCCAGGGCGGCGTCATCGAGGTCGACTTCGACCTCGCATGGCATGGCGTCGACGCCCTGGAGCAGGAATGATCGGGTCTTGGACGGCATCGGGGATGAGCGTAGTCTCGTCGCGGGTGGAGGCAACCGGGCAGAGCCGGCCGATTGCAGGGTTTATACGGGTTATTCGGAACATCCCGATAATGCGAGTTTTTTTGTCAATTTTCCTTGCAATCCAGGAAAAGGGTTGATCGAACGGGCGGTTTTGTGGTATCTTTTGCACAGGAAGAGACATTCTCTGTACTGCAACGTCAGGAGAGACGAGACATGACTGCGACCAAGATTGCCGCCTTCGCGGGCGCTGCTTTGGGTCTGGCCGCCATGGCCAGCGCCACCGTGCAGCCCAACACCTACGACATCCGCGTGAGCAACGTGGTGAGCCCCAGCCAGCCTTCGGCCACGATCGAAGTCTGGGCCGATTGGGACTCGGACCTGTTCTACGCGTTTGCGGCGGCCGAGTGGAACCTGCGCGGCGACGCGACCGGCGCCTTCTCGGGCCCGGCCTCGGCGTTCACCGACCCCGGCCAAGACGACGGCACCATTTCGGGCGGCGACGTGATCGACATCGTCACGGGCCAGCTGCAGTTCCCCGCTGGCAGCATCTTCGCTGATACCAGCGACCCGATCCTGATCTGGACTGGCACCTGGAGCACGACCGACTTCACCACCCGCACCGTCGACCTCTCGACCGAGACCACCCGGTACAGCCTGTACCTGGACGACACCGGTCTGAGCAGCGACGTGACCGCCACGGTCCTCGAGGGCGCCGGGCAGATCGAAGTGATCCCCGCTCCTGCGTCGCTGGCGCTGCTGGGCCTGGGTGGTCTGGCTGCGGTCCGCCGCCGCCGCTGAGCCTGATTGGCTTGGAACTGACCTGACGTGTGCCGTTCGGGGGGTGCCCCGGGCGGCATTTCGCTGCGCGGTCCGGATTTGTCATGAGATATCGGACTGCCACTGAATTGCAGTCGCAGTTCGGTCGATGAACAAGCGTGGCCCTGTCGACACCCACCAGCCCGGATTCCTCAAAGGCGAATCTCGCCGCCCTGACCAAGGCGATGATTCCGGCCGCCTTTGCGCCCAAATCAGTCTCGGGGCGACGGACCTTCCAGGCCGTCAGTCCGGCAACAGGTACGCCGGCGGGGCCGAAGGTTGAGGTCTCAACGCCCGAGGAGATCAGCGGCGCCGCCATGGCGGCCTGGGCGGCGTATCACGGCATGATGGAACTCGATGCCGATGAGCGCGCCGCGCTGCTCGAAGGCATCGCCGACGCCGTCCACGGCCTGGGCGATGACCTTGTGAAACTGGCCGCCAATGAGACCGGGTTCAGTGCGGTGCGCATCGTGGCCGAGCGAGAGCGTTTGATGCTCGTGCTGCGGATGTTTGCGCGTGCGGTGCGAGAGCGTGCGTTCGACCATTCGAGCATCGACACGGCCGAACCCAGCAGGCGGCCACTGCCCAAGCCCGACCTGCGTCGCTTTCGACGAGGGATCGGTCCGGTCGCGATCCTGGGGCCGGCCAATCAGCCGCTGACGGGTGGTGCACTGGGTGCCGATGCGGTGTCGGCCCTTGCCGCGGGGTGCCCGATCCTGTGCAAGAGCCACCCCGAGCACCCGTTGACCGATGCGATGGTCGCGCGCGTGGCGATGGAGGCGTGCGTTCGGCTTGGCGCTCCGCCCGGGCTGGTCACGCTCGTGCACGCGGATTCGGCTGGAGAGGGCGCCCTGATCGACACCCTGGTCGAGCATCCGTGCATCCGTGGCATGGCGTTCGTCGGCTCGAAGGACGGGGCCGACGCGCTGGCTGATTCGATCGCCCAGCGTTCGCCGGGCATGATGCTGTCGGCCTCGATCGGCACGATCAATCCGGTGTTCGTGTTGCCGGGCGCCCTGGAGACCAATGGCCCGACGATCGCCGAACGCCTGTTCCAGTCATGCGTGAACGTGGCGGGCCAGACGTGTACGCGTCCGAGCGTGGTCGTGCTCCAGCGCGGCGCTGAGGCAGAGGTCTTCGCCAAGCAGCTTGCCTCGATGTTCGACCAGATGCCGGCGGCGAAGATGCGCGGGCCGCGGTTGCGGGCCCGATTCATGGGCGACGTCGCGGCGCTGCTGGACACCAAGGGCATCCGGCTTGAGGGTGGTTCGTTTCACTCGTCCGAGCAGGAAGACGGCAAGGCCGCCATCGTCAACGGGTGCCTCATGCGGTGCTCGGGCGCGATCTTCGAGCGCGAGCCGCTTGCGCGGGAAGAAGTGTTCGGCCCGGCCATGCTGCTGGTGATCGCCGACGATGCGGCCGGAGTGCTCTCGGCGGCCAGCGCCGTTGGGGGGGCGCTGACCGGCTCGATCTGGATGGGGGCGACCGATGGCAACGTCGGACGTCGGCTGGCGGCGGCCCTCGAGCATCGGGTCGGCAGGCTGGTCTTCAATGCCACGCCCACCGGGCTCGAGCTGTGCCCTTCGCTCGTGCACGGCGGGCCCTACCCCGCCAGCCGGGGCGTGCCCGCCACGTCGGTCGGCCCCGACGCGGCACTGCGCTGGCTCCGCGACGTGTCGTACCAGAACGCGCCCGAGGCCGTGCTGCCCAAGGAACTTCGCTCGGGGAACCCCCTGGGCGTTGCCCGCCTGGAAGACGGCGTGCTGGTCACCGGCGGGCAAGACGAAGCGGATGGGGCGCCCGCGGACGAAGCCGACACGGGCACGCCTCCCAAGGCCGCCTGAGTCGGTGCGCGGCTCGTGCGGCTTTACTGCCGCGCTGAGGCCCCTCAAGCCGATACCGTTGGTCCTATGGCATCTCGGGTCACGGATGACGAAGGGGCGTCTCTGGCGCCCGTGCTGCGTTGGATCGCATGGCTGGTGGTCAGCGCGCTGTGGCTGTTCATCGCCGCCAGCCTGATCGGGTTCGATCCGGCCGACGCGCCGGGCTTCGCGGCCTGGCCGCCCAACGACCCGGCGGCCAACTGGATGGGCGGCATCGGGGCCCTGGTGGCCTACTGGTCGTACTACACGCTCGGGCTCGGGGCGTGGGTGTTCCTGGCCGGGCTGGCATTGCTCATCGGGCTGCACTTCGGCGGGGCGAGGGTCGACCATCCCTTGATCCGCATCGTGGGCCTGGTGGTCATCGCCGTGGCGGGGGCGGGCGTCCAGGCGTTGCTGCTGCCCTCGACGGCCCGGCTGCCCGACCTGCCCGGTGGGGTGGTTGGCTTCGTCGGCTCGGCCGAGCTGCGCGAGCACTTTAACGTGGCGGGCACGCTGCTCTGGATGCTGGTGGCCTGCGTCATCGGCGTGATCGTGGCGTACGACCGGTGGCTGGTGCCCGCGGGCGGGGGTCTGCTGCGGCAGGCTGGATGGCTGGGGCGGACGGCCGGCGGTGGGGCGCTGAGCTTCCGCGGCGTGCTGGCGTCGGTGGGTGCATGGCTGGCCGAGGTGGGCGAGAGGCTTAAGCCCGTCAAGCGCGTGCCGGCGCGGGCGAATGACATCGACGACGACGAGCGGCTGAAGCCCAGGGTGCAGAAGCGCAAGAAGGCCGAGGCGCGGGCGAAGAGGATCGAGAAGGACATCGCCACCGACGAGGGCGAGCTGGACGAGGACGAGCTCGAAGAGGAATACGACGAGGACTACGACGAGATCGACCCCGACGAAGAGGAATACGAGGAAGAACTCGACGAGGACGACGGGGAGTACGAGGAAGACGAAGAGGACGAAGAGCACGAAGAGGAGGTCGAGGAGGAAGAGGACGACGAGGTCGGCGCGCCCCAGGTGTTCAGCGAGGACCGGCTGCGCGAGAAGATCCAGAAGATGCCGGTGCTGTTCGCCAACCAGAACCGCTCGGTGGCCAAGGAAGAGGACCTGCGCGACCTGCAGGGCGTGTCGGTCGAGGGCTACCGCTTCCCGGGGCTGAACCTGCTGGAGGATCCCGAGGAAGACTTCAACGACAAGCTCGACGAGATGGTGCGCGAGGGGGCCGAGGCGCTCGAGCGGGCCCTGCACCAGTACCGCATCAAGGGCGAGGTCGTGGGCATCGAGAGCGGGCCGGTCATCACGCTCTACGACGTGCGGCTGGCCCCGGGCACGAAGGTGAGCCAGGTCAACGCCGTGAGCAGCGACATCGCGCGGG
Organism: Phycisphaerales bacterium; assembly: GCA_040221175.1. Classification (NCBI taxonomy): domain Bacteria; kingdom Pseudomonadati; phylum Planctomycetota; class Phycisphaerae; order Phycisphaerales; species Phycisphaerales bacterium. The sequence goes on along the minus strand of JAVJVK010000004.1, from coordinate 385,353 downwards.
CGCTCAAGGCCGTCAACGTGCGCATCGTCGCCAACCAGGTCGGCCGCGACACGGTGGGCATCGAGGTGCCCAACCCCACCAAGGAGAAGGTGCGCCTCAAGGAGCTCATGGGCCGGCCCGAGAAGTTCCAGGGCATGAAGCTGCCGATGTTCCTGGGCAAGGACGCCAGCGGCGAGCCGCTCATCGCCGACCTAACCAAGATGCCGCACGTGCTGATCGCCGGTACCACGGGTAGTGGTAAAAGCGTGTGCATGAACACGATCATCATGAGCTTCCTGTACACCAAGAAGCCCAATGAACTGCGCTTGGTCCTGGTCGATCCCAAGATGGTCGAGATGAGCCAGTTCAAGGACATTCCGCACCTGATGTGCCCGGTGGTCACCGAGATGTCCAAGGCCGCGGCGATCCTCGAATGGGCCGTCACCAAGATGGACGAGCGCTACGAGCTGCTTGCCGAAGCCGGCTGCCGCGACATCTCGAGCTACAACGACCTGGACTGGGAAGAGATCAAGGAGCGCCTGGGCCACGAGACCGACGAGCAGGCGGCGCGCGTGCCGCGCAAGCTGCCGTACATGGTCTTTATCATCGACGAGCTGGCCGACCTGATGATGACCAACAAGGAGGTCGAGGGCGCCATCGTCCGCATCGCGCAGAAGGCCCGCGCGGTGGGCATCCACCTCATCCTGGCGACGCAGCGCCCGCAGGCCAACGTCGTCACGGGGCTTATCAAGGGCAACATGCCCTGCCGGATTACGTTCAAGGTCGCCAGCGGGCTCGACAGCCGCATCATCCTCGACCAGAAGGGCGGCGAGCTGCTGCTTGGCCAGGGTGACATGCTGTTCCTGAGCCCCAGCAACCACAAGCTGATGCGCAGCCAGGGCACGCTGGTGGACGACATCGAGATCCGCCGCGTCGTGAAGTTCGTGCGCGAGGTCGCCGGGCCGAGCTTCGAGCGGCAGATCATGCAGCTCGGCCAGCCCGAGGGCGGCCTGAGCGACGACGATCGGTTGCTCCAGAGCGCCAACAACAATTCCGCCAGCCTGCGCCGAGCCCTCAAGGACCCGCTGTTCGACCGCGCCGTCGAGATCGTGCTGGAGACCAAGCGCGGCAGCGTGAGCCTGTTGCAGCGGCGCCTGGCCATCGGCTACACGCGGGCGAGCCGGCTGATCGACCTCATGGGCATCGCCGGGGTCATCAGCGACCACAAGGGCAGCGTCGCGCGCGACGTCAAGATCTCGCCCGAGGAATGGGCGGCCATGAAGGACCTGGCCGCGAAGGACGCGGCGAAGGACCCCGACGACAAGGACCTGGAGGGCTTCGAGGACGAGGCCTTCGACGAGGCCCCCTTCGACGAGGACGCCAGCGCCCAGGTTGAGGTGGTGGGCAACGTCGACGACGTGGGCGACGACCTCGGCGAGGACGAAACCGAGGACGATCAGGAAGACGAAGACCAAACCGAAGACGAGGACGTCGAGGAAGAAGCCGACGACGACGAGCTCGACGAGGGCGAGGACGAGTTCGACGACGAGGAAGCGGACGAGGAAGGCGAAGAGGACGAAGACGGCGCCGACGAAGAAGACGACTACGAAGACGACGCGGACGAGGAAGACGACGAGTACGAAGAAGACGACGAGGAAGGCGCCGAAGAGGACGAGGGTGAGTACGAAGAGGAAGAAGACGACGACGAAGAAGAAGACGAGGAATACGAGGAAGAAGACGGCGAAGCCGATGACCAGCCCCCCTTCGAGCCCGACCCCCCGCGCGTGGTGAGCAAGCGATCGGGCGCGTCCCGGGCCGGGGCGGCCAAGCGCCGGCGGCGCTAAACTCCCCGCTTCATGCCAGTTTCTCCGCCAGAGTCCACCGTCGAGCACGCAACCAAGCCCGCGCCCGACGCCCCGGACCTGCTGCCGGCCCGGCCCGACGGGCCGAGCCCCTTCTACGGCCCCATCATCGCCGCCGCGTGCACCATCGCCCTGGTCGCCACCGCGCCCGGGCAGACGGTCGTCGTCAGCCAGTTCAACGAGTCGTTCACCACCACCCTGGGCCTGAGCGCCACCCAGCTCAGCGCGGCGTACCTCATCGGCACCGTCACGGCCGCCATGCCGCTGACCTTCGTGGGGGCGATCGCCGACAAGTTCGGCCCGCGCCGCGTGATGTTCGTCATCGCGCTTCTCTTCGGCGGCGCGTGCATCGCCGCGGGCCAGGCCCGCTCGCTGCCCGTGCTGACGCTGTGCTTCTTCGGGCTGCGGTTCTTAGGTCAGGGCTCGCTCAGCATGCTCAGCGGGCACATATTGGCCTTGTGGTATGAGCGCAAGCTCGGCACGATCAACGGGCTGAAGATGGTCTTCGCCCAGGGCGGCTTCGCCCTCACGCCGCTCATCGCCATCGGGCTGATCCAATGGGTCGGCTGGCGCTGGGCTTACGCGGCGCTGGGCGTCCTGGTCTGGCTCATCGTCCTGCCGCTGGCGGCGTTCGTGCTGCGCGACCGCCCCGAAGAGAAGGGCCAGCAAATCGACGGCGACGCCGCGCCGCACGAGCCCGATGAGTCTGCAACTCCCGAGAAGCCGAAGCACCCCGATCCGGCGTTCACGCTGAAGCAGACCATCTCGACGCGCGCCTTCTGGATCCTCGCGGGTGCGATGGTCCTCAGCGGCTTCACCGGCACGGCGCTCCTGTTCCACGCCCAGCCGATCCTGATTGCCCGCGGCCTGGACCCGGCCCTCTCGGCGGCGATGAGCATGAGCTGGGCCCTGGCCGTCGCCGCGCTCGTGCTGCCCGTTGGCTACCTGGCCGACCGCGTGCCCCCGCGCGGCCTGCTGGCGGTCGCCGCGCTGCTCATGGCCGCCAGCCCGGGGCTGGTCATCGTCGCCGACACGGCCGTGCTCTTGTGCGCGGCGATGGCGCTGTACGGCATGGCGATGGCCATCGGCACGGCGGTGGGGGTGCCAACGGTCGCCCGCTACTTCGGCCGCCGCCACCACGGCAGCATCCGCGGCTTCCTGACTTTTCTGGGCGTCGCCGGCACGGGCTTGGGCCCGGTCGTGTTGGGGGTCAGTTTGGACTATTCCGGCTCGTTCACCATCGGCCTCGCCGCGTGCGCGGCGCTGGCGGTTTTTCTCGCTGGCGCGAGTTTGACGCTGAAGCGTCCAGTGGCCCAGGGTGTCGCGGCAGCCTGACGCGATCCACCCCGTGCCGAGCGGGCGGCCAAAGATCGCTGGATGCGATGGATCCAGGCCCGTGACGAGGACGGCAAGCCAACGGTGAACGCCCTAGCGATTGTTGAGACGGTCGCGGCGGTGGGGGTCTCGTTCTGGGTGGTGTGGCACGTCGGGCTCGCGCCGCTCGTGATCGGGGTCACGCTCGCGCCGTTGCTTCTGCTGCGCACCGCGCGGTCGACTCGGTGGGCACTACATATCTTTGCGAAGGGGGCGAGACGCCTGAGCTCCCGGAACATTCTCAAAAGTACCAAATCAATTGGGCATTGTTTTTCTGCGCTGATGATCATCGGATCTCTGGCGGTTGGCATCATCCTGCTCAGCAACGGCGATGTTTGTTTGGCCTTGTGTATTGTTGTGGGTGCGTTCTGCGTAGCGGGCATGGGAATTTTTACAATGCTGGCTATGGTGTTGCTATTTGTAGCTGTCCTTCTTTTTGTGACTGCACTCAGGGTCATGGTCACGATTGCCACTTCACTCCGGCATCCGATCCAGGCAATTTGTGCGATTCCACTGAACTGGAAAAGGGTCGCTTTGTGCGACAGCGCCGCAGTCATCCCTGAGTTGCTGCCAGGACTTCGAGAGCATCGAGTATTGCACGGCAGACTTTCGGCCACAGCACTCACCGATCTATTCTGGGCGCAGAGATCGCACTACTTCCCCGAGTCAGATGAGTTGAAGCAGCTTCGGGAGCACGGCATGACCTTTGACGAAGGCGATGTCTTTTTGCTGGTCGGACTGCCTGTTACCGTTGTATGCCTTTATGTTCCCGCCCTCCTTTACCGCTTCAGCCTCAAGTCCACCAGCTACCTCTACGTGCTTCTGCTCGGCATCATCGGCGTGCTCTATGGCAAGTACCGCGTCTTTGGCGAGGCTCCGGCAAAAGAGCGGCTCGCTCTTGCGAGCCAAGACCGCGTATCACTCGTGTTTGGCCTCATCACGTTCGGTAGCGTGATCGTGCTACCCATTGGCGTGATCGCCCTTGTTCGCACGGTCCGCGCAGGCCTCCCCGCAATCCCCGAGCGCTTTGCCTTCATCGTCGACTTTTTCACCGTGCATCCGACGATCGGCTGGTGGAATCTGATGCAATTGGCCAACGCCGCGTTGGCCGTGCTCACGCTGCCGGTCGCCCGGCTCGCGGTCCGCCGTCCACGGTTCATGGGTGTCGCCGATCACAGCGTCCGCCTCATGGTCTTCACGCGCGGCGTGCTCACCGTTGGGCTCATCCTCTGGTTCCTGGCGGTGGTGTGGTACCGGGTGGGCTGGGACGGCCTGACCGAGTTCTTCGGAGCCGTGATCGAAACGATCCGCGGCATCGAATTTAATCCCTCGTTGCCGGGCCCCCCTCCTTCCGAGCCGGTGGCGTAAGCACCTGGCCTCAGTCATTCTGTCGTTTCGCCAGCGGGGCCGTGGGAAGCGCCCCTTGCATCTCTCCCTTCTTCCATTCCTTCAAACTACCCGCCCTACAGGTTCTTCTACCTCGCCGAGGAGGGCTCCGCCCGACGAGGCGAAACTTCCGCCAACCCGACCCCAACCGGAACCGTATCGATGCGCGTTTGGGGCCTTCCGATGCAAGCCCGGAAAGGCTCCGACCTTGAACGGAAGGCTTCCGGCCTTGATCGGGAAGGCTCCGGACTTGAACGGAGGGCTTCCGGCCTTGATCGGAAGGCTTCCGGGCTTGAACGGAAGGCTTCCGAGCTTGAACGGGAAGGCTCCGATCAAGGCCGGAAGGCTTCCAGGCTTGAACGGAAAGGCTCCGATCAAGCCCAGAACGCCTCCGGGCTCGAGCCGGAAGCCTCCGGGCGAGCCCGGGAAGGCTTCCCGACGGCCTCGTGGAATGTTTCTGTCCGGGTCGAAGCGGCTCTGGGAGCGTCTGAGGGCCGATCGGCCCGCTCCCCCGCTCCCAGCGGGGGCCACTCCGTGGGGGGTTCGTCGAGGTCTTCCGAGACTGAGGGGGTCTTCTCGGGCTCAGGCGTCCGGCTCCCTCTCCCCGTCCGCGGGGAGAGGGTTGGGGTGAGGGGTCTTGGTTCCGCTCCGCGGGTCTTGACGAGCCCCCGCGGTGACGCGGGGGCAGGGGGCCGATGCCGGGACCACCCCCTCGAAATAGGGGGATTGCGTAGAGCGCCACGATCGGGTACACTGCCCTTGCTGGCCTGGGGGATCCTCGTATGACGTTGCTGCTTGGAGTGTTACTGGCCGCCGCCGTGCCGGCACTGGTGTGGCTGGGGGTGCTGCTGATCCTGGCCAGGCGTGAAGCGACGAAGGCCCGCGAGCACGCCGGGCGGGTCGAGGATGAGAACGCGAAGCTCTCCGCCGCGAATCAGCGTCTGGCCAAGTGGACGTCGGTGGCCGACGCCGACGACATGGCGCGGCAACTGATCGAGGATGCGAAGAAGAAACTGGCCGAGGCCGAGGACGACGCGCGCATCCTCGTCGAGCGCGCCCAGCACGACTACGACCAGGCGCTCGCCAACGCCGACGACGAGGCGGCGCAGCAGACCGCCGAGGCCCGCGCGGCCGCCAGGGAAGCGACGGAGCGCGCCCGGACCGAACTGGCCACCGCGCGCGAGCAGGCGGCCCGCATCATCGCCAGCGCCAACGAGCGCGCCGAGCAGATCGCCGGAAAGGCCTACGACGCCGTGCGCAACGCCGAGCACTACGAGAAGACGGCCAAGGCGATGAAGAACATCATCGACGGCTACGGCGACGCGTACCTCAAGCCCGCCGACAGCCTGCTGGACGACCTCGCCGAGGAGTTCTCGCACAAGGACGGCGGCAAGCAGTTGAAGCTGGCCCGCGACACAACGAAGAGCATGGTCAAGGGGCAGATCGCCGCCGAGTGCGATTACAAGGACCCCGGCCGGCGCGACATGGCCATCGCCTTCGTGCTGGACGCCTTCAACGGCAAGGTCGACTCGATCCTCTCACGCGTGAAGCACGACAACATGGGCACGCTCGAGCAGGAGATCAAGGACGCCTTCACCATCGTCAACCACGGCGGCCAGGCCTTCCGCAATGCGCGGCTCACGATGCCGTACCTCAACGCGCGTCTGGCCGAGCTGCGCTGGGCGGTGATCGTGCAGGAGCTCAAGAAGATCGACCGCGAGGAGCAGCGGCGCATCCGCGAGCAGATCCGCGAAGAACAGAAGGCCATGCGCGAGTACGCCAAGGCCATGCGCGACGCCGAGAAGGAGGAGTCCACGCTCCGCAAGGCGATGGCCAGGGCCCAGCAGCAGATCGACAAGGCGACGGCCGAGCAGCGGGCCCTGTACGAGGCCCAGCTCGCCGAGTTGAACGCCAAGCTGGCCGAGGCCGAGGAGAAGAACCAGCGGGCGATCTCGATGGCCCAGCAGACCAAGCGCGGGCACGTCTACATCATCTCGAACGTGGGCAGCTTCGGCGAGAACATCTACAAGATCGGCCTGACCCGGCGGCTCGAACCGCTCGACCGCGTGAAGGAACTTGGCGACGCGAGCGTGCCGTTCGACTTCGACGTGCACGCGGTCATCTGGGCCGAGGACGCCCCCGCGCTCGAGACCCAACTCCACAAGCACTTCCTGCTGCACCAGGTCAACAAGGTCAACCACCGCAAGGAGTTCTTCCTCGCCCAGCTCGCCGACATCCGCCAGGAGATCGAGGCCCTGGGCATCGAGGCCAAGTGGACCATGGCCAGCGAGGCCCAGCAGTACCGCGAGACGCTGGCCATCGAGCGGGCGATCGAGAATGATCCAGAGGCCCGCGAGCAGTGGCTCAACCGGCAGTTGACGCTGGATCCGGTGGAGTGGGCGGAGGATGGGGAGTTGGTGGGGGCGGAGGAGGAGTAATGGCGGTCATCGTACTAGGCGCCGGCGCAACGCGAGGCTGTTCGTTTGCCGACTCCAACAAACACGCTTGCTTGCCGCCGTTGGACACAGACTTCTTTCTCCAGCTCCAACGCATCACCAATCCCAAGCATCAGAAACTCATCACGAGCGTGAACGCCGATGTGGTCGAGCTGTTTGGCCACAACCATAGTGCCACGATGGAAACTGTCTTTGCGACACTAGAACACACGATCAAGATGCTGACTACAACCGGCAAAGGGGCCCGGGCATTCAAGCTCGATGAGCTTAAAGAGAAGCGGAACAGACTTGTTCAGGCGATTGCGGCTTCGCTTGAAGATTCGCTTACATGGAATACAGATGGCCATTCGAGCCAGGAATCAAATGACTGCTCTCATCACGCGATGCTGGTTGCTAAGTCCATGTTGAAGCAGGACACGGTGATCTCGTTCAATTATGATTGTTTGCTAGATTTTGCTTTGAAGCGGTACGGCGACGGCAAATGGAACGCCCATTATGGCTACGGGTTGAACCTTGGCCCACGTGGCAGCGCCATCACGGGTGATGAGTATTGGCAACCGACGACCAGGGCCGACGAAGCCGACACGATCAAGGTGTACAAGCTCCATGGCTCGCTCCACTTTCAACTAGTGGAGGGGCGTGGGCGCAAGAGCAGGAGCAAGATGAATCTAAAGCAACGTCCCTACACTCGACAAGCGGGCGAAAATATGCGATTTACTATCCTGCCTCCTGAGTCACAAAAAGCTTATGACACAGGAGTCTTTCGTGGACTATGGCAAGGCGCGGCTCACGCTCTCAACAAGGCCGAGCAAATAGTCTTGATCGGCTATTCGCTTCCGGTGACGGACATGCATGCCACCGCTTTATTTCGAACAAGTGTCAGCAAGAAACTTAAGTCACTTGTCGTTGTGAATCCGGATCGTACCGCTCGTCGCCGTTGCAGAGAAGTCTTCAAACGCTCTATGCAACCGTCGACTCGAGTAGTCAGCTTTGATTACTTGAGTGAGTTTGTTGCTGCCGACCCAAGAATTTGGCGTGTATAGGCGCAGGTTGCTGCTGCTTCTCTGGGCTCGTTTAGCTCTACCTCACCCTCCCCCGCTCCACCCGCAACCTCCGGATCTCCGCTTCCGCCTCGCGCCACAGCACGTCGAGCTCGGCCTCGTCGGCGATGTCGCCGGGGGTGAGTTCGTCGGGGGCTGGCCACAGCAGGTCGGCGTGGAAGCGGGCGGCCTGGGTGTTGGCGGCACGCGTCAGGCGCACGTGGTCCTTCTCGGCGTCGCCGATGGACTTGAGGATCGACTGGTAGGCCTTCCAGTGCCCCGTGCACTGGTCCACGGCGGCCCGCCAGGCTCGGGCGCTCTCGTCGGTCATCTTGTTCGTGCGGTAGTCGATGCGGATGAGCAGCGGGTTGGGCTCGGCGCCCTCGGCCGCCTGCCGGGCCGCGGCGGCGCGGGCCCACAGGCCGTCGATCTTCTCGATCGGCCCCCGCGACCGCTCGATGGCGCTGTCGCGCCGGCCGACGAGCCCGGCCACCGTGCGCGATGCGGCTTCGAGCATGCGGTCGACCTCGAAGGGCTGGTTGGCCAGCAGGTGCTGCACGTCGCCACGCGAGGCGGCGCGGGCCAGTCCAAGGTCGTGCAACTCGTCGTCGCCCAGGGCGACGACCGTCTGGTCGGTGTCGACCTGTTGCAGGTCACGCACGCCCGAACGGCCGATCGGCTGGTCGAGCCCGAACGCGCGGCGATCGGCGTCCTCGGTCCACATCCAGAGTTCCAGCGACGGGTCGACCATGGCGCGAAAGAGATCGCCAGGTCGTCCCTTGGCCGCCGCGACCGCGCCCAGGTCGCTCGCGAGCTGGACCACATCGGGCGGCGGCTGCACCGGCAGGCCCGGCAGGGTCGGCGCGGCTTGGGGCAGTTCGGCGTTGTACGACAGCACCGTGCCCGCGTGCCCGCCGGGCAGCGTCCAGAGGGTGTCGGCCGCCGCCACCGTGAAGACCGCGGGGCCCTCGGCCCGGTCGATGACCACGTGGAACTCGAAGTCGCCGTCCAGTTCGGCCATCTGGCCGGCGATGGCCCGGCCGGAGACGTCCAGACCGCCGGCCGAGTCGAGCCACAGCACGGCATGGCGGACGTTCTGCCGCTTGGCATAGTCGAGCACGCGTCGCACGCCCAGAGCGGTCACTTCATTGCCATATGCGCCGTGCATCTTGAGCACGATGGCTCGGTCCTGCCCGATGGCGTCGAGCAGGCCCGCGTCGGCCGTCTGGGCGTTCGACGCAGAGGCCGGCAAGCCCAGCAGCAACATTGCGAGCAATCTGGAGAGCCATTGCCTCGTTGGAAGGCTCAGCCGAGCACGAGCGTGTTGTGTATGGTGTGCCATGTCGCGATGCTACGGTCGCGATCTTTCGTTGCCCACAGATGTACAACGGCCCGCCTGGAACCGGCGGGCCGTTCATCGATGGGTCGGGGATTTACTTCTTCGGCGGGTTGTTGTCGCGGCCGCCGCCCGAGGGCTTGCCCGTGGTGCTGGGCTTGCCGCCCGGGCCCTTGCCGCCGCCCTTGTTCCCTCCGCCGCCGCCGTTCTTGCCTTGTGCCATCGCTGGCTCCTTATGCCTGGCCCCGCCGCCCGCCGCGCCACGAGCGTGGTGGGCGGAGGCCGTGCTGCTTCTGTACGAGATGCGGCACGGGCGGGTCGCGGGCGCAGCGGCGTTGCGCGGGGCCGGCAACGCGGCCCCTGGAGCTCGACCCAGTCGTCGCGCCCCGAAGTCGGGTGGGAGGTGGGTGGTGGGTAATGGGTGGTGGGGGTGTGCGTGTCGGGAGGCGGGCCCGGCGCCTGTCGCGCTCGCCGGGCCGCGACGAGGCGCGGCAGCGGGCCCCGGCTGAGCCGAGACCGGGTGATCGGGGATCTCCGCAATGGCTGCAACGATCCGCGGGGTGCGGGGCCGGTCCGATCACGGTCAACGGGCCTGAGAGCCCGTGAGCGGGGAATCTAATAGCGCCCATCTATTGGGACACGCGCGAGCATCATTCTCGCCTATGCGAGAACGAGTTTCGCACCTGCGGGATTGGCCCTCCGCAGGGTGGGAACGGCGCTCGCGGCCGCGGGAGCGAACCCCCACGGGGCGAGAACGGCGCTCGCGGCCGAGGGGACGGCGATCCACGGGGCGAGGAATGCGCTCGCGGCCGCGGAAACGCTCCGCCGCTGGGCGAGGACGGGGCACGCGGCCGCGGAATTGGCTCGCCACGCGGCGAGGGCGGCGCTCTCGGCCGCGGGAACGGCCCCCGGGGTCGGGCAGGCGTGGGGCCGGGTGGCCCGGCGATGGGCTGCGGGCGGCTGGCATGGGGCGGGGCGTCTGGCCGCGATGCCCTTCCTACCCTCTCGCCCTTCCGATCAACCACACCCCAGCCACCCCCCAACCCACAACGGATGGAGACCCAGCATGCCCCCCAGCACCAGCCCCACCCCCAGGATGAACACCAGCCGCCCCAAGATCAGCATCATCGGGGCGGGCAACGTCGGCGCGACCTGCGCCCACTGGGCGGCGGCCAAGGAACTGGGCGACATCGTCGTGCTCGACATTCCCGATAAGGAAGGCGTGGCCCAGGGCAAGATGCTCGACCTGGCGTGCTGCGGGCCCATCGAGCGCTTCGACAGCAACATCATCGGCACCAGCGACTACGCCGACATCGCCGGCAGCGACGTGGTGGTGGTGACGGCGGGCCTGCCGCGCAAGCCGGGCATGAGCCGCGACGATTTGATCGAGACCAACGTCAAGATCGTCAAGAGCGTCAGCGAGAACATCAAGCAGCACGCGCCCGACTCGATCGTCATCGTCGTGAGCAATCCGCTGGACGCCATGGTCTACACGGCGTGGAAGGCCACGGGCTTTCCGACCAACCGCATCATGGGCCAGGCCGGCGCGCTCGACGTGGCGCGCTTCCGCACGTTCATCGCCTGGGAGATCGGCTGCTCGGTCGAGGACGTGCAGGCGTTGCTGCTGGGCGGCCACGGCGACGACATGGTGCCCCTGCCGCGCCTGACCAGCGTGCACGGCATCCCGGTGACCAGCCTCTTGAGCGAAGAGAAGATCACCGCGTGCGTCGAGCGCGCCAAGGTGGGCGGCGGCGAGGTCGTCAAGCTCATGGGCACCAGCGCGTACTACGCGCCCGCCAGCGGCACCATCCAGATGGTCGAGGCGATCATCAAGGACAAGAAGCGCATCATCCCCAGCGCCGTCTACTGCAACGACGAGTTCGGCGGGGCGGCCAAGGGCTACTTCGTGGGCGTGCCGGCGCTGCTGGGCAAGGGCGGCGTGGAGAAGGTGGTCGACTTCGAGTTCCAGGGCGGCGAGAAGGCCCTGTTCGACGAGAGCGTCAGCCACGTGCAGGACCTGGTGGGCATCGTGCAGAAGATGTTCCCCGAGCTCACGTAAGCCAGCCCGGGGGGGCGGCTCCTTGGCGGTCGGCGGCGGCGGCCCGTAGAATGGCCCGTTGCCCGCCAAGGAGTGCCCGCATGTCCCCATTCCGCGTCCTGACGATCGCCACGCTGGCGGCCCTGCTGGCCCCGGCGTGGCTCGCGTGCGCCCAGCCGGCGCCGACCCCGCACAACAACCCCGACGAGACCGAAGACGGCCCCGGGCCCCAGCCCAGCCTGTTCGTGGGCCAGCCCATCGACGCGGACATCAGCCGCCTGACCTCGATGCTCGAGGGAAGCTGGAAGACCACCCAGCCCGTGGGCCAGGGCGAGGAGGCGGCGGTGCTGTGGATGCACATGCTGCCCTTCGAGACCGACCTGCTGGGCCGGGCGATCTACGTCGAGGTGCACGCCGACGGCACGCCGTGGGAGCCGGTGCGCCAGGCGATCTTCCGCGTGTACCGCTACGGCGACGCGCTGCGGCTGCGGACCTACGAGTTCCGCGATCCCCAGCGGGCCCGGATGCTCACCACGCTGTGGCTGGCGCCCGACCACATGTCGCTGGACGAGATCCGGCTCGAAGAGCTGCTGGCCACGCGCGACCTGCGCTTCGAGCGCGCCAGCGGGGGCTACGCGGGCGAGACGATCCAGCCCTACCCTACGCCCGATTCGGGATCGGTCGAGGTGGCCAGCTCCATGCGCGTGCGGCCCGACCGCATCGTGTCCGAAGACACCTTCTACGGCATCGACGCCACGCCCATCCCCGGCACGGGGCCGATCACCTGGGAGCGCGGCACGCTCCCGGTCTCGGTCGACGTGGGCGAGGACGGCCTGGTCGCCATCACCTACGACCAGGGCCAGACCGACGACCCGCCCACGGACGAGGGCGACATCGTCTTCCTCAACTACGAGGCGTGGCGCACCGACGGCACGATCTTCGATTCGACGTGGGAGCGCGGGCTGGCCATGCGCGTGGCTTACCCGCTGCGCGTGGTGGGGGGCTTCAAGCAGGGCATCGAGCCGCTGTTCGAGGGCGTGCGGCGCAAGCTCGTCATCCCGCCCGAGCTGGGGTTCGGCGACGTGGTGATGCAGAACCTGCCGGCCAACTCCACGCTCATCTTCCACATCCACATCATCCGCGTGGAGCAGACCGACCCCATCCCGATGGAAGAGCGCGTGAAGCGCCCCGAGCAAGACAAGAGGCAGCCCTGAGACAAGTGCCCGCCCAATCCGGGGAGCGTCATGGCCGAGCGTGACTACTACGACGTGCTCGGCGTGAAGCGTTCGGCCACGCAGGAGGAGATCCGCGCCGCCTACCGCAAGCTTGCGCGCGAGCTGCACCCGGACGTCAACAAGGCGCCCGATGCGGCCGAGAAGTTCGCCGAGGTGCAGACCGCCTACGACGTGCTCGGCGAGCCGGAGAAGCGCGCCCAGTACGATCGCTTCGGCCGGGCCGGCGCCGCGGCCGCGGCGGGCGCCGGCGGGGGGGCGCACTACTCGTGGAGCAACGTGGGCGGTGGCCGGGGCGGTGCGGCGTCCGACTTCGACCTGGACGACCTGGGCTCGATGTTCGACGCGTTCTTCGGCGGCGGGGGTGCAGCCGGCGGCGGAGCCGGGCCCACGCCACGGGGCGCCCGGGCCCAGCGCGGCCGCGTCCGGGAGCGCACCCAGCCGGCGGCCCAGGCCGAGCTCGATGTGTCCTTTATGACCATGGCCCGCGGCGGCACCGAGCGCGTGCCGGTGCGGCGGGGCGGCAAGGCGACGACGATCGAGGTGAGCATTCCCAAGGGCATCGCCGACGGGGCGAAGCTGCGCGTGGCCGGCGGGCGGGGCGAGCCCGACCTGATCCTGACCATCCGTGTCGGCAAGCACCCCTTGTACCGGCGCGAGGGCGTGCTGGACCTGGCCATCGACCTGCCCCTGACCATCGCAGAGGCAACGCTGGGCAAGGAGATCGCCGTCCCGACGCTCGAGGGCGAGGTCTACATCACGGTGCCGGCGGGCACGCGCAGCGGCAAGCGGCTGCGCCTTCGCGGCCGGGGGCTGACCGACGCGAAGGGCACGAGTGGAGACTTGTACGCCGTCATCCAAATCGTGCCGCCCCCAGCCGACGCCCTGACCGACGAGGATCGAGCCGCGCTGGAACGGCTGAGCGACCGCACGCCCGCGCCGCGGCCCAATCCGCCCTGGCCCGAGCCGCAGGGCTGACGACGGCGGGCACAATCTGGCGGCCAGGGGGTCCGCTGGAGCGAAGCGACGGATCGGAGCCGATAAACTCAGCAGCGGGACCCCGGGCCAGCCCCCGCGGAGAGCCCGGACATCGACGGCCCCCGGCAGGGGCCCACGGAAGGGGAGCACGGGCGCGTGCTGAAGCAACAGCATCAATACCTGCTGGTCATGCTGGCCGCCGCCGACGCCGCGGTCGTGCTGGGGGCGGCGTTCCTGGCGTGGCTGGGCCGCAAGGTGCTGGTCGTGCCGATCTCCCAGGGCGACCTCGAGTCGCCCCGCACGCTCTCGCAGGTGTTGCTCGATCCGTGGAGCGCCTACCAGCGTGATTACCCCTTCTGGCCCCAGGCCTGGGAAGACTACTTCAAGCAGCCGCTGCTCCTCGCCGCGCTCCTGTGCTGCATGATCAGCTTTTATGCGTTCAAGCTCTATCGCCCGCGGCGAGACCGCTCGCTGGCCGGCGAGCTCACGCAGGTGGCCAAGGCGACGGCCGTCTCGGTGGTGGCGATGGTCGTCGTGCTCTGGGGCGTGGGCAGCAGCCAGTTGGCCGGCGGCGACATCCCCAGCCGCCACCTGATGCTGCTGGGCTTCGAGCTGGACGCCAGCCGCGTGCAGATCATCCTCTTTGGCATCCTCCTGCTGGGCATGATGACCGCCCACCGGACGGGATTCCGCATGTTCCTGCGGTGGCTGCGCCGCCGCGGCTACAACCTGCGGCACGTGGCGATCATCGGCGTGGGACGCACGGGCCGCATCGCCGCCCAGACGCTGGACCGCAACAGCTGGACGGGCCTGCGCGTGGCCTACTTCATCAGCCACAAGCACGAGAATCGCCTGCCCGAGTGCATGGGCAAGCCGGTGTTCGGCGGGCTTCGAGACCTTGAGCAGACCATGGGCGCGTGCAAGGTCGACGCGGTGTACCTGGCCCTGCCCAGCCGCGAGACGCCCATCACCGGGCGCATCCTGCGCCGGCTGGAGCGCTTCCCCGTCGACGTGCGCATCATCCCCGACGTCAACCCCCGCTACGTGCAGCAGTCGATGGCCGTGCACGAGCTGGACGGCATGCCCGTCCTGAGTTATCGAGAAAGCCCGGCCCACGGCGTGGGCGGGGCGCTCAAGCGCGGGCTCGACCTGGCCGGCGCACTGGTGGCCCTTCTGTTGCTCAGCCCGGCCATGCTGGCGTGCGCCCTTGCGGTCGCGCTCAGCGGGCCCGGGCCGATCATCTTCCGCCAGCGCCGCGTGGGCCTGGGCGGCGAGGTGTTCTGGATGTACAAGTTCCGCACGATGATGCAGGCCAGCGACGAGGCCGAAGAGCTCGAGCAGTCCGCCCAGCGCTCGGACGCCGAGGGCGCCGGCGATGGCGAGCCGGGGTGGACACGGCGCAACGACCCCCGCATCACGCCCATCGGCCGCTTCCTTCGCAGCACGAGCCTGGACGAGCTGCCCCAGCTGTTCAACGTGCTGCGCGGCGAGATGAGCCTGGTGGGCCCCAGGCCCGAGCGGCCCGAGTTGATCGAGAAGTTCCGCGAAGACTGGCGCGGCTACATGCTCCGCCAGCACGTCAAGGCGGGCATGACCGGCTGGGCCCAGGTCAACGGCCTGCGCGGCGACACGAGCCTGCGCCGCCGCCTGCGCTACGACCTCTACTACGTCCGCCACTGGTCGCTCTTGTTCGACCTGCGCATCCTGGCGATGACGCCGCTCCGCGGCTTCGTGCACCGCAACGCGCACTGAGCTTGTCGCCTCGTCGGCGGAGCCGCGCCCTTCGGGCTTGCGCCGGCGAGCGGGCGACTTTGGTCTTATCGCCTTGCCGGCGGGGCCGCGGGCTCGTACGCGGGGGCGGGCCTCCCCGGGCCTCAACGCGTCAGCACGTGCAGCACGTAGCCGATGGCGATGAGGGCCGAGGCGAAGAGCGGGGGGTAGAGCCAGCCGCGTTGCACGAACGGCGTCGTGCGCTCGCGCGCGAACTCGGTGATGCCCGCGATGCGGTGCGCCCGGCGGGCCATGGCGCGGTGCAGCACGATGCCCAGCAGCACGAGCAGCGGCGCGCCGATGCCGATGGCGTCGGGCATCGCGAGGTTGCCCTGCCTCGGGCTGCCGAGCATGAACCGCCATCGGTTTGCTTCCATGAACTCGAGCGCAGCGATGCCGGCGAGCAAAGGCACGTGCAGCACCCAGCCGCTGCGGAGGGTGGCGATGTGCATGACGCGATCGGCCGTCATACGGCTGCCCCAGTGACCGACGACGGCCGCCATGACGCCAGCGTGCAGCAACGCAAAGATCGCGTATCCGATGGTAATCGGCGCGTATCCCAGCAGCGACATCGCGCCGACCGTCGCGACGAGCCACGCGGCGACCGTGGGCACCAATGTTGCCTCAACATACACGCGGCGGCGCAGCGGCTGCGTCTGATCCTCATCCGTCGCCACGCGCCCGCACTCGGAGCACGTCCGGCCGCCCGCCGGTCCCATGAGGTAGCCGCACGCGGCGCAGGCGTGGTCGGCGGGGACGGCGGGGCCGGTGGTTGCGGGCAGCGGCTCGGGCATCTCGCGTGGACGCTAGCGGCCCGGCGGGGCCGTGGGGCCAGATCGGCTTGCGTCGCGGCGGCGTTTGCGGTATGCTGGGCCCAACGCGGCATCGGTCGCGGGGAGGGCGAGCGATGCGGAGCGGAATTCGTGCGTGCTGGGCGATCGTGGCGGCCGTGGTGGGCATCACCGCGGGCCCGGGCGGCGGCGTGGCCTTCGGGCAGACCACGGTGGGCGGGCTCATCGACCAGGACACGACCTGGACGCTCGCCCAGAGCCCGTACCTCGCAACCGAGACGGTGGCACTCATCGGCGGGGCGGTGCTGACCATCGAGCCGGGCGTCGAGGTCGCCTTCGAGGGCGGCACGGCCCTGGACGCGAGCCTCGGCGTCCTCATCGCCGACGGGCAGGGCGGGGGCGAGATCGTGCTGCGGTCGGCCTCGGGCGCCGTCGGCGGGTGGCAGGGGGTTCTCTCCAGCCTCGACACGCCGGCGGTCACCACGCCCGAGGGCGACTACATCCGCGGGCCGATCTTTCGCAACGTGGCAATGAGCGAGGCCGTGCGAGCGGTCGAGATCGGTCCCACGCCGGTGTACTTCGAGGGCGTCGAGATCGAGCATTGCTCCGAGTCGGGCGTGCACTTCGCGGCCTTCCTGGAAGAGCCCGCCATGTGGATCAAGCGGGTCTCGATCCGCCATGCCAACGTCGGCGTGCAGTTTCGCGGGGGCTCGGCCGCCCGCCTGATGCTGCACGACTGCGTCTTCGAGGACAACGCCGGCGGGGGCCTGCGCATGGGCATCTTCGACTCGGCCCGGGGCGAGGTGCTCCGCTGCGTGTTCCGGCGCAACGGCGTCGGCGGCGCGAGCATCTTCGGTGGTGGGGCCGTCCTGTCGGGCGGCTGGACCATCCGCCAGTGCGTGTTCGAGATGAACGAGTCCAACGACGCCACGCGCGGCGGCGGCGGGCTCCTGCTGAACCCCAGGCTCTCCTCGGCGGTCATCGACTGCGACTTCCTCTCCAACACGAGCGCGCGGTCCGGCGGCGGGGCCGACGTGCGTGTCGAGTCGCCCCTGGGCGCGTCCAGGACCGTGCGGTTCGAGCGGTGCCGCTTCATCGGCAACACGTCGGCGACCTCCTCGGGCGCGGGGCTGCTCGTGGAGGTCCCCGTCGCCCCGTCGCTGGTCGAGGTCCTGGACTGCACGTTCCAGGACAACCACGGCGACCTCAACGGCGGCCTCGCGCTGGGCGTGTGGGACGCGGTGGTCGCGCGCAACACCTTCGAGCGCAACACGGCCGTCCGCAGCGGCGGCGCGGTGCGGATCTTCCGCGGCTCGGGCATCAACGAGGTGGTGCTGCGCGACAACGCGTTCATCGAGAACACGACCGAGGCCGCCGGCGGCGCCATCGACGCGTCGGGGTTCTTCGGCGACCGCCTGCGCATCGAGTCCAACACGTTCCGCGGCAACGCGGCCGACCTGGGCGGGGCCATCGGCGGCGCGTTCACCAACTTCGGGATCGAGATCGCCGGCAACACGTTCGAGGCCAACGCCGCGCGCCTGGGCGGGGCCGTGCACATCGGCTCGGGAACCACCCAGCTCGCGACCCTGGCCGCCGAGGGCGACCTGCGCAACCGCTTCACGGGCAACACGGCCGACCAGGGCGCCGACATCTACAACAACGCCCGCGCCGGCGTCGACGCCACCGGAAACTGCTGGGGCACCGATGACCTCGCCGCCATCGCCGGGCGCATCTTCGATGCCAGCGACGACCCGACCAAGGGCGTCGTCGCCTTCGACCCCATCGCCACCGAGTGCGACGATTGCCCGGCCGACCTGGATGGCGACGGCGAATTGACCATCTTCGACTTCCTCGCTTTCCAGAACCTCTTCGACGCGATGGACCCCCGTGCCGACTTCGACGGCGACGGCGCGTTCACGATCTTCGACTTCCTTGCTTTTCAGAACGCCTTCGACGCGGGGTGCGCGTAGGCGGCCAGCGTTGCCGAGCGCGGGTGTGCGGGGCAACCGGTCCGAGCGTGCGGGCGTATACACGCCCGCGGGCAGGGTGCAACCGCACACACCGGGGGAGACGCCATGACCCGACTCGTTCCGCTCACCATCATGCTGCTTGCCTGCGTTGCCCGAGCGGGCCAGGACCTGCCCGCGCCCGAGCGCATCGCCATCGGTCGCGGCTGCTCCGGGCTGCGGGCGGCCGATTTCAACGGCGACGGCCGGCAGGACCTGCTCGTGTTCGCGGGTAGCCAGCGACTGCTGGTCATCGCCAATGGGCCAGACGGCTTCGGTGCGCCAATCGACACCACCGGCATCGGCACCCTGGGCGACGCCGGCGACCTGAACGGCGACGGCCTGGCCGACGTGGTGACCGGCAGGCCATACGACGACGCCGTCTCGGTGATGCGGAACCTCGGCGACGGGCTGCTGGCCGCGCCCGTGCGATACGAATTCTTCCTCAAGGAGGCCCAGGCGATCCGCCTGGGAGACATGGACGGCGACGGCGACCTGGACATCGTCGCCAGCCTCGAGCGGGGCGAACTCGCGGTGATGCTCAACGACGGCGAGGGCAATTTTTCGAGCATCACGCGATACCCCATCGAGTTCGATTCCACGCAGATCGAACTTGCCGACTTCGACGGCGATGGCGACCTCGACTGCATCCGCCTCGCGCCCGCGCGGGGGCGCATCGTGCTGGTGCCAAACCAGGGCGCGGGCGTGATGGGGCCCGAGACGATCCTGGCGACCGAGTGCGAGATCGAAGAGATGGCCGTCGCCGACGTGACGGGCGACGGGTGGCCCGACGTCGTGGCGACTTCCGGCTACATCGTCCATCCCTCGTGCGGTTCGGGCACGGTCGCAATCTTCGAGAACGACCGCGCGGGCGGGCTGGGCACGCGCACCGGATACTCGGTCTACATCCTCGATTCGCACGCCGTGGCCGCGGGCGACGTCGATGGCGACGGCCGAGCCGATCTGGTGACCGCCAACTTCTTCTCCGACGAGGTCGGCACGCTGCTGGCCACCGGCGACGGCGACTTTGTCGTCGGCGGCCGCTACGCCACGGGCAGCCGCCCGGTCGCCGTGCTGACCGAAGACTTCGATGGCGACGGCGTCGCCGAGGTCGCCGTGGCGACCAACACCGAGCAGAGCGAGGTGCTCGTGTTCGACGCCCGGGGCGGCGCGCACCTGGCGGGCTTCGAGTCGCTCAACGGCGGCCAGGTAGAGGTCGGCCGGGCGGTCGCCGCCGGGGACATCAGCGGCAACGGGCTGGCCGACATCGTCGTGGCCGACCATCTCGATCGCCTGCTTGTCTCGCGCAACCTGGGCGATGCGAACTTCGCCGTCGCCCGGGCCGTGGACATCGGACGCGGCGCGGCCGGCATCGCCATCGGCGACCTCGACGGCGACGGTCGGGGCGACATCGCCGTGGCCAACGAGATCTCCGACGACGTCAGCGTGGTCTTTGTCCGCGGCGGGGGCACGCTGCTGGACGAGGTCCGCCTGCCCCTTGGCAACGGGCCCCGGGGCGTGGCGATCGGCGACCTGACCGGCGACGGGCTGGGCGACCTCGCCGTCGCGTGCGTCAGCAGCAACGACGTGCGCGTGCTGGTCAACCTGGGCGACCGCCGGTTCGAGGAACTGCCGCCGGTTGCCGTGGGCATCCGGCCGTGGGACATCGCCCTGGCCGACCTGGACGGCGACGGCGACCTGGACGCCGCCGTCGTCAACGAGTTCAACGACGACGCGAGCATCCTGCTCAACGACGGCGCGGGCGCGTTCGCCGAAGCCGGGCGGTACCCCGTGGGCGATCGGCCCCACGGCGTCGCCCTGGCCGACGCCGACGGGGATGGGCGGCCCGATCTCTACGCCGTCAACGAGGCCGACGGGACGATCGCCATCCTGAAGAACCTGGGCGGGGGCGTCTTCGGCGAGCCAAGCCCCACGCCCACCGTGCCGCGGCCCCAGCGCCTGCGGGTCGCCGACCTCAACGGCGACGGCCTGCCCGAGGCCGTGGTCGTGGGACGCGAGGAGAACACCCTGGGCCTGCACGTTGGCGTGCGTGGCGAGCCGGCCCCGGGCACGCTGTACCGGCAGGTCGCCAACCGCGTGCCCGCCGACGCGGACCTGGGCGACATCGACGGCGACGGCGTGCCCGACGTGGCCATGGCCTACGAGGCTTCCGATCGGGGGCAGTCCTTCCTCACCCGCCTGCCGCGCATCTGCCGCGTCGACGTCGACGGCGACGGCGCGCTGACGCTCTTCGACTTCCTGGCCTTCCAGACCAGCTTCGACGCGGGCGACCCCGTCGCCGACTTCGACGGCGACGGCGTGCTGACGATCTTCGACTTCCTCGCGTTCCAGACGGCCTTCGACGCGGGCTGCTAGCCGGCCGCGCGCGGGGCGGCGTCGTGGCCCGCCCCCGGCTCGGCCGTGCGCAGCGGGCCGTAGGGCAGGCCGTGGGGCAGCGTCCACTGGCTCACCTTGCCGTTGGTCAGCCGCGTGCGCACGCGGTACCAGGCCATGGCGATGCCGCGGGGGGTGTCGGCGTCCACGTGCGTCTTGCTCGCCGTGGCGGCCACGAACTCGAAGGGGCCCTCCTGGCCGTCGAGGCCCTGGGACGACCGCTCGATCTCGAAGATCGCCGAGCCGCCGGTGGTGGCTTCAATCGTGATCTCGATGCGCCCGCCGCGGTTCATCCGCAGCTCGGCGATCCGGGGCGGCGCTGGGGTTGGCCTGCTGCTTGGCGTGCCGGGGGCCTCGAGCAACGCCCGCGAATAGACGCTCGGATCGTGCGTCAGGGCCGCGTGGTTGTCGATGGCGCCGATGCACCCGGTCAGCAGGTGGCGCAGCTCGTCGCGCGTGGTGTCCTTCTTCTGCCGGGCGCTGCGCGCCGCCGCCTCGGCGGCCAGGTGCTGCTTGAGGGCGAGCGCGAACGCCGCCGCCCGCTGGGTCAGCAGGGCGGTCTGGCCCTCGGTGAGCCCGATGTTCTCGGCGCTCGCCCACACGGCGGCCTTCTGCGTGGCCCACTGGGCCAGTTCCTGCTGGGGGCGGGGGTAGCGTGCCATGGCCGGGTCTCCTGGGTGCTCGAACGGTCTCCAGCGTGGCTATCGGCGGGGTTCGGGGGCGGCTTGATTGGAATCCGGTTGCCCAGCGGAAGTTCCTGTCGGGCCGGACGAGCGGCCGGTGGGCCCGCGCCGGGGGTTGGTTCGGCCGCGCTGGGGGTTGGTTTGGCCGTGCCGAGGCTCGGTTCGGCCGGATCGGGCTCTGGTCCGGCCGCGCCGGGGGCTCGTCCGGCCCGATCGGGGGCCGGTGGGACCGCATCAGCGGCCCGCGCGGGCAACGGGGGCGTCAAGGTTGCCATCACCGCCCTTGCGTGCCGCCGCGCTTTCTGGTATGCTGGGCACGGAAGGAGTCCACCGATGCGATCGCCGATGCTTCGTGCCTCCCGTGCGGCCGCCGCGCTCATCGCCCTCGCGGCGGGCACGTCCGCGGCGGCGCAGCACTGCAAGCCGACCTGGGACGGGCCCATCGGCCGGCCGGGGATCAGCGGCATCGTGCGGGTGCTGGCCGACTACGACGGCGATGGCGGCCGCGTGCTCGTGGCCGGGGGCTCTTTCACGCTGGCCGGCGGGCAACCGGCCGGCAACATCGCCCAGTGGGATGGCGAGTGCTGGAGTTCGCTCGAGCCGCGGCTGGAGCCTGGCCTGGACGGCGACGTCGAGGCGCTGGCCGTATACGACGACGGAACCGGCCCGGCTCTCTACGCGGGCGGGCTGTTCACGCGCGCCGGCATCGTCGACGCCGCGTCGATTGCGCGGTGGGACGGCCAGTCGTGGTCCGGCGTCGGCGGTGGCATCGAAGGACGGGTGCTGGCATTGCAGGTCGTCGACCTTGGCGACGGCCCGAGGCTGGTTGCCGGTGGCCTCTTCGATCGCGCGGGCGGCGTCGACGCCGCGTCCGTCGCAGCATGGGACGGCGCGACGTGGTCGGCGTTAGGCGGCGGTATCGGCGGGGGGACGCCCGGAGCCGTCGAAGCGCTGGCGGTCTTCGATGACGGCGATGGGCCGGCGCTGTACGCTGCGGGCGATTTCCTTCGTGCCGGGGGCGACCCGCTTCCGTATATCGCGCGATGGGACGGTCGGCGTTGGTCCGGCCTGGGCGAGGGATTGTCCGGCTTCCGGGCCGCCGTGTACGACCTGGCCGTCCATGACGACGGCAGCGGCCCGGCCCTGTTCGCTGGCGGTCGATTCACCATGGCTGGCGGCGTCTTCACCGGCTCGATCGCGCGATGGGATGGCGACCGCTGGGCGGCCGTCGGCGCCGGCATGAACGACGCCGTGCGCGCGCTGGCCAGCACCCCGAGCGGGCTCATCGCGGCGGGGCAGTTCTCTCGGATCGGTGGCGAGGCGTTCGTGAACATCGCTCGATGGGACGGGATCGCCTGGCGAACCCTCGGCGAGGGCGTGAACGGGACCGTGCTCGCGGTTCACCCAGGGGCTGGCCCGCCCGGCCGTGCCGAGGCATACGCCGGCGGCGACTTCACCCTCGCCGGCTCGACCAGTGCTCGGAGCGTGGCGCGATGGGGTTGCCCGCTGCCCGACTGCCGAGCCGACTGCGACGGCGATGGGCTGCTGCTGGTGTTCGATTTCCTGTGCTTCCAGAACCTCTTCGACGCCATGGACCCCCGGGCCGACTTCGACGCTGATGGCCAGTTCACGCTCTTCGACTTCCTGGCCTTCCAGAACGCCTTCGACGCCGGCTGCCCCTGACGCCCGGGCGTTCAGGAATCGTGAAGACTTGGCAAGCAATGCGCAGCGTGCGTGAGGGGAGCGCGCGTGCTCTCTATCTTCGGGCCACGCCGGCGCGGCAACGGATGCCGCGCGGCGCTCGCTGGCATCGATGAGGAGAGCCCGAATATGTTCAAGAGCGTGCTTGCCGTCTGCGGACTCGCCGTGGCGACCACCGCCGCACCCGCCATCGCCCAGACCGTGGAACTCGAGTTCCTCGGCCGCTACGAGACCGGGGCCTTCGACGAGGGCGCCGCCGAGATCGTGGCCTACGACGCCCAGAGCGGCCTGGCCTTCGTCACCAACGCCAACGCCAACACCGTCGACGCGCTGGACATCGCCGACCCCAGCAACCCCGTGCTCGCCTTCACCATCGACCTGGCGCCCTACGGCGCGGGCGTGAACTCCGTGGCGGTGAGCAACGGCCGGGTCGCGGTCGCCGTCGAGGCCGACGTCGCCCAGGACAACGGCACCGTCGCCTTCTTTGGAACCGATGGCGCCTTCGAGTCGGCCGTCGAGGTGGGCGCACTGCCCGACATGCTGACCTTCACGCCCGATGGCCGCTACCTCCTCGTCGCCAACGAGGGCGAGCCGAGCGCCGACTACGCCGTCGACCCCGAGGGCAGCGTCAGCGTCATCCGCATCCGCCCGGGCCGCACCGTTCGCCAGCGCGATGTGCGCACGGCGGACTTCGGCCGCATCCGCCCGGGCGACCTGAACGAGAGCGTCCGCATCTTCGGCCCGGGCGCGACCATCGCCCAGGACCTCGAACCCGAGTACATCGCCGTCGACGCCGATAGCCGCACGGCCTACGTCGTGTGCCAGGAGAACAACGCGATCGTCGAGGTGAACATCCGCGCCGCCCGCGTGAGCGACATCTGGGGCCTTGGCGTCAAGAACCACGGCCTGGCGGCCAACGCAATGGACGTGAGCAACCGCGACGGCGAGATCAACATCACGACGTGGCCGGTCTTCGGCTTCCCGCTGCCCGATTCGATCGCAACGTACGAGACCGGCGGCCGCACGTTCATCGTCACCGCCAACGAGGGCGACGCCCGTGACTACGACGGCTTCAGCGAGGAGGCCCGCGTGGGCGACCTGACCCTCGATCCGGACGCCTTCCCCGATGCGGCGACCTTGCAGCTCGACGAGAACCTCGGCCGCCTGAACATCACGACAACGGCCGGCGACACCGACGGCGACGGCGACTACGACCGCCTGTTCAGCTACGGCGCCCGCAGCTTCAGCATCTACTCGACCGATGGCAGCCTGGTCTTCGACTCGGGCAGCGACTTGGAAGAGATTACCGCCATGCTGCTGCCCGACGACTTCAACAGCACCAACGACGAGAACGACAGCTTCGACAACCGCAGCGACGACAAGGGCCCCGAGCCCGAGGCGCTGACGCTGGGCGCCATCGGTGGCAACACCTACGCCTTCATCGGCGCCGAGCGCGTCGGCGGCATCTTCGTCTACGACATCACCAACCCGAACGAGCCAGCCTTCGAGAGCTACATCAACACCCGCGACTTCTCGGGCGACCCGGCACTGGGCACCGCGGGCGATCTGGCTCCCGAGGGCCTGGTGTTTATCTCGGCCGATGACAGCCCCACGGGCGAGGCCCTGCTGCTGGCGGCCCACGAGGTCTCGGGCACCACGGCCATCTTCCGCGTCACGGGCGGCGGCTGCAGCGTCTTCGGCGACGTCACCGGCGACTGCGAGGTCAACATCCACGACCTGCTGGCCGTCCTGCACGCCCTGGGCCCCTGCGTCGGCTGCCCCGAGGACCTCAACGGCGACGGCCGCGTCGACATCATCGACGTGCTGCTGGTGGTCCGGGCGATCCGGGATCGGTAAGCGCGCGATCACCGTCGGAGGTTGAGCCAATCACCCGCATACATCAGACGCCCGCGCGCATGGGATAGACTCTCCGGCGCGCGGGCGTTCCGTTCTCATGCGGCATGTATGTGGCAGGGACACGCGAACCGGGATGAGGATACGAGCATGACCCATGCGAACGGCGTCGTCTCGAAGAGAGTCGTGGTTGTGCTCACGGTGGCAGCGATGGTGGTCGCCGGCGTCGTCTTCCTCGCCCAGCGGTTCTTGTACTTCGGCCCGGGCCTGCCCCAGCGCGATTACATCGCCGACTACACGCAACACGGCGTACGCGCCTCCGGAAAGTCCTTCGAAGCGGCCGAAGCCGCGACCGCCAAGCTCATCGAGATCGAGGAGATCCTGCGAGGCGAGATCTTGCCGCAACTGCACGACGCGGATGCGCACTTCGGCATGCTGAACAGCGAGGCCGAACACGAGGAAGACTGGCAAGACACCGAGCCGATCGTGCGCTCGTCGCTGCAAGCGGTCGAGCGGTTGGGCATCCGGAGGCTCACGGATGAGCTCATCGACATCGGCGTGTTCGTCGATCCCAACATCATCAAGGTCGAGGGCCGGGACCAGATGGGGCCGCCGCACATTGCCACTTTGAGGCGACTGGGCAAGATCGAGTCGGATTTTCTCGTGCTCGCGGCCCGGGCGGGCGACTCCCAGGGCGTGGTCGAGGCATACGAGCGCATCGCGCGGCTCGCCGACCTGGCGGCCTCAAGCGGCGGCGGCGTCCTGGTGCACCTCATCGCGATCGCGCTCCGATCGCACGGCATCGAGGCTCTGTTGGACGCGGTCTGCGAGCGTGAGCACGATCGGGCGTTTCTCGATGCCGTATGGGCCGTTTCTTCGATCGAGGATCAGTGGCCCGAGATCTCGGTAGTGCTTGAGGGCGAACTCATCGTCGCGAAGCACATGACTTCGCAGCTCGGCAACCCCCCGCTGAAGACCATGAACCCAGCATACCAGATCGGGGTGATGTCGGAGAACTACCAGACCGCCGTCGATCTGTGGAGCGGCCATCCGCAGGGTCCGGTCGCGGGCTTGCGTGCGCTCCGAGAGCGGACCGCAGACGACGGGCGATCCGGCCTGCTCGCAGACATCCTTCTGCCATCAACCGAACGGTACCTTGCCGCCGTCACGCAACTCGAGCTCCTGCGAATCGCAGAGCGCACGGTACTGGCCATCGAGTTGCACCGGGCGACCCAGGGCATGCTGCCGGCTTCGCTCGAGGTACTCGTGCCCGATGTTCTGCCAGCGGTGCCCGTGGATCCGTTCTCTGGGCAACCGCTCGTCTACGTGGTCGACCCGGACACGCCTGACGGCTATCGGCTGTACGCACTCGGGGCCGACGGCCGGGACGACGGGGGCAACTATGAGCAGGGCAAGCGGGCCCAAGCCACATCGCTGGATGCCCAGGGCGTCGACTACCCGATCGTGCCCAGGGCCGACTAGCGGCCCCGGCGGGCGGTCCATCGGTCCCTGCCGGGCCTTCCCGCCTACCATCTCGACCCGCCTGCGGGCCCGGCCCGTGCCGGACGAAGCCCCCGACCAGCAGGCAGGCTCAGAAAACCAGACCCAAAGGAGCATCCAGTGGTCCGGATCCGCATGCAGCGCCTCGGGCGCACCCACCGTCCCTTCTACCGCATCGCCGCCGCCGAGAAGCGGGTCAAGCGCGATGGCAAGGTCCTCGAGAACCTGGGGTGGTACAACCCCGTCGAAAAGGACCCCGAGAAGCAGCTCAAGCTCGAGGCCGAGCGCATCAAGTACTGGCTGAGCGTCGGCGCCCAGCCCAGCGATACCGTCATGGACATCCTGGGCAAGCAGGATTTGCTGACTCCCAAGCTCAAGGACAAGTGGGAGGCCAAGCGCGAGGCCGACCGCAACCGCGTGGGCTGCAAGGTGGGCCTGGCGACCGCCGAGAAGGCCCAGACCGAGATCGGCGAACTGGCCAGCAGCGATGATGCCGAGGGCGTTGATCTTGCCGGCTATGCGTCGACCATCAGCGAGGCCGTCAACGAGGCCAAGGCCGCGGTCTCCGCCGCCGACCCCACGGCCGCCGACGCCGCCAAGGCCAAGGCCGAGAGCGCCCTGAGCGACGCCAAGAAGTCCGTCCAGGACGCCCAGGTCGCCAAGAAGGCCGCCGAGGAAGCCGAAGCCAAGAAGAAGGCCGAAGAAGAGGCCGCCGCTGCTGCCGAGGCTCCCGCCGAGGAGTCCAGCGAGGGTGGCGAAGAGAAGAGCGAGTAACCAGGCTCGACCATCGCAATCACGCCGACCCACATCGCAAGGTGTGGGTTTTTCATAGGCTTGCGAGTCATCCGAGGCCCCGCCATGCGCATCGACGTCCTCACAACCTTCCCCGAGATGTTCGCTGCGGAGCCGCCCGCGGCGATGGCCGTCAGCATCCCGGGCCGGGCGCGGGCGGCGGGGCTGGTCAACTGGCACGCCACCGACATCCGCAACTACGCCGGCAACAAGCACAACAAGACCGACGACCGGCCCTTCGGCGGTGGTCCGGGCATGGTCATGACCTGCCAGCCGATCTATGACGCCGTCATGGCGGCCGAGGCGATGGACACCCGCCCGGCCCACCGCGTGCTGCTGACGCCCCAGGGCCGGCCGCTGACCCAGCCGACGGTCGAGCGGCTGGCGAACCTGCCCCGCCTGCTGCTGATCTGCGGCCACTACGAGGGGCTCGACGAACGCGTCATCGAGAAGCTCGAGCCCGAAGAGATCAGCCTGGGCGACTACGTCCTCAGCGGCGGCGAGCTGGGGGCGATGGTGCTCATGGACGCCGTCATCCGCCAGCTCCCCGGCGTGCTGGGGAGCGAAGAATCCGCCGGCCAGGACAGCTTCGGCCCCACGCCCGACAAGGACCCGAACGGCGATCCGCTCGATGCCAGGCTGGCCGCGAAGATGGGCATCCCGCCCGACGCCAGGCTGCTGGACTGCCCGCACTACACCCGGCCACGGGAGTGGATGGGCATGGCCGTGCCCGACGTGCTGCTGGGCGGCGACCATGCCGCAGTGGCCCGCTGGCGGCTGGAGCAACGCCTGGCCCGCACCCGCGAGCGTCGGCCCGACCTCCTCGAGCCCCCTGCGGATGCGCCGGACGCCCTTGCAGGCGAGGGTCCTGGGGCCTAACATCTCGACCCGCCCCGTTTCGGGCGGCTTGCCTATTGAACGCTGGAGTGCACTCGATGTCGCTTTCCAACCCCAAGAGCCAACAGGCCATCCTGGACTCGGTTGCCCAGGACCACATCAAGACCGAAGTCCCCCGCATGGACATCGGCGACACCATCCAGGTGCACGTCCGCATCGTCGAGGGCGAGCGCGAGCGGACCCAGATGTTCACCGGCGTACTCATCGGCCGCAAGGGCCGGGGCATCAACGAGAGCATCACCGTCCGCCGCGTGGTCGACGACATCGGCATCGAGCGCACCTGGCCCCTGAACAGCCCGCTGATCGCCAAGTTCGAGGTCGTCCGCCGGGCCGACGCCCGCCGGGCCAAGCTCTACTTCCTGCGCGACCGCGTGGGCAAGAAGCGCCGCCTCCGCGACCGCCGCCGCGGCATGAAGCACGTTGAGGGTCTGGCGACCGTGCAGAAGTAAGGCACGCACGAGCAAGATCGTTGAGCCGCCCGGTTGGGCGGCTTTTTCGTGGGCGCTACCCTGCCCCATGAACGCCCTCGTCTGCACCAAACAGTCCAAGACCGTCGCTCCCAACATCGAATACCAGACCGACTGGCCCGACCTGGAACCTACGCCGCCCGGCCACGCAAAGCTCAGAACACTCTGCAGCGCGCTCAACCACATGGACCTGTGGGTGGGCATGGGCATCCCAGGCGTCGACCTCACCTGGCCCCGCGTCAGCGGGTGCGACGCGTGCGCCGTCGTCGAGGAAGTGGGGGAGGGTGTCGACGCGTCTTGGGTCGGCCGGCGCGTGATCATCAACGCCGCCGTCGAGGTGCCGCCGAAGGAGCGACCGACCGACCCGCCCGGCAGCACGCTCGCGCCCGACTACGAGCTCATCGGCGAGCACCACAACGGCATGCACCGCCAGTTCTTCCACGCGCCAGCGACACACCTGGCGGATCTCGGCGATGACACGTCAAGTCAGATCGACCCGATCCAAGCCGCCGCGTTTGGCCTCACGGCGCTTACGGCGTGGAGCATGATGGTCACCAAGGGCGGGCTGCGCGCAGGCCAATCCGTGCTGGTCACCGGCATCGGCGGCGGCGTGGCGACGAGCGCGATGCAGATCGCCAAGCACTTCGGCTGCCCCGTGGTCGTCACCAGCCGTCACCAGTGGAAGATCGACAAGGCCATCGAGATGGGCGCCGACCACGGCGTCTTGGATACTGGCGAAGACTGGTCACGTGACGTGCGGAGCTGGACCGGCAAGCGCGGCGTCGACATGGCCGTCGACAGCATCGGCAAGGCCACGCACCTGCCCTGCATCAAGAGCCTCGCCCGCGGCGGCGCCTACGTCACCCCCGGCTGCACCACCGGCCCCGACGCCACCACCGACCTGGCCCGCATCTTCTGGAACCAGCTCCGCATCCTGGGCTCGACCATGGGTACGCCCGCCGAGTTCCGCGAGGTCGCCAGCCTCTTCAAGGCCGGCGCGCTCAAGCCCGTCGTCGATCAGGTCTTCAAGGCGAGCGACGGCCGCGCGGCATATGAGCGGCTGGAGGCGCAGGAGCAGTTGGGGAAGATTGTGATTGACTGGCGGTAGTCATTAAAGAGGCGGCCATTTGCCATCGCCTTCCACACCATGCCGTGCTTTGAGGACTTGCACGACGTCGGGGCCTTCGAGGCGGTTCATGAAGAGGTAGCCCATCGGTCGGTCGCTAAACAATAGCCACGGCGCAATCGGCTGCGGTGGTTTTGGTGGCAGTGGCTGTGGTTGCGGGCTCGGATTGCGCCGGCCGTAGTGCTCGCGCAGGATACGGTCGATACCGCCCTCTTCATACACCTCGCGTTTCACACTCCACCAGACCTTGCGGACTCGTCCATCGAGGTTTTCTCGAAGCTGAACCTTGATCCAATGTTCGTTATCCGGCTTCAGGTTGAACCCGCGTTCGCCCAACATGGCGAGGTCTTCCATTCCCTCGCGCAACCAATCAAGCCTTTCTCGCGAAGCCGCCTCACGCAGGCGTGGGAGTAATGGCCGCTGCTCGCAGGCGTAAATCATGTGGCTGGCCATGCTGCGTACGAAGCGGTGCCGATCATTGAGCCCTCGATCCACCAACTCTCTGATGAGCGCAGCGGGATGATCGCTCCGCAGTGATTCGAGTGCGGTCGCTCGGAGGATCCACTCGGGTCGGTCGAGCATCCACCGTAGTGTGTCCAATGCCAACGGATCGTGATGCACGAGTACGCCGAGCAGTGAGTGGCCAACCCAACGCGTGTCGCGTTCCTTGTCAGGCCTGCCGCAACACCAGATGATGGGAGCCATCATCGACGGTGTCGCGACAGAGTTGTCGACGACGATCGCCCGGCTGTTCGCGATCGCCGCGATGGCTGCCGGGCCGTATACCACCATCGCCTCACGCCACTCTGACTTGATCCGCTCGTCGGTCGCAACCGAAGGCAGATCGTCAAGAAGGGCTTCGAAGTCGGCGAAAGCGGCGGCCAACTCGTCCATCGCATCAGCCTCCGAATAAGTCGGCGATCAATCCAACCAATCCTCCGCCTCCAACCGCTCCGGCACGTACGTCTCGGTCACATAGCTGATATCGATGTTGATCAATGCTTCCACCTCCAGCTTGAAGCCGTTCTTCAAGAGCTTGCTGATCTCCTTCTGCCAGCCCTTGTGGTCCTGGAACCACGGGTAGGCGGCGATCTGCTTCGCTCTCGCGATGTCGCGGTCGTTGAGGCTGATCTGCACGCTATCGCTCAGGTTGCAGCGCTCGAAGTCGTTCGAGCGGATGCCCAGAAACTTCGCCTCGGGGATGGCCAGCCGCTCGCTCTCGAAGGCCAGCGAGATGCTGCCCTGTTTGATAACGCTGTAGATGTAATGCCCCCA
The DNA here is from genome assembly GCA_040221175.1 of Phycisphaerales bacterium. Taxonomy (NCBI): domain Bacteria; kingdom Pseudomonadati; phylum Planctomycetota; class Phycisphaerae; order Phycisphaerales; species Phycisphaerales bacterium. Next base: position 354,416 of record JAVJVK010000004.1, on the reverse strand, counting down.
GGGGTCGCAATCGAGCAGGCAGATGATGGGCAGGCCGAGTTCCTTGTTCAGCCGGTGCAGCAGGCGGCGCACGCCGCGCGGGGGCTGGCCGCTGCCCTCGGTCAGGATGCAGTTGTGCGTCTTCCAGAAGCGGTCCTCGTTGAAGCGCTGCCACACGGTGTCCTTCTCGACGTGCAGCACGAAGTCGGCCTCGCACTTGCCGAACTTCACGCGGTCGGGCTCGCAGATGCTCGGGATGGCGTAGCCTCCGCTGCCCATCTTGCGGCAGTCGATGGTGTCGCCGCTGTCCTCGATGGTGATGTTGCCCACCATCGCGCCGCGCTTCTTGGCGAAGATGTGCAGTTCTTCCCGGAGCGCGCCCAGCGTGACTTCGAGATCCTCGAGGATCGCGTCGCTCTCGGTCTGGTCGTCGAACGTCTTCTCGCCGGTCTTCTTGCCCTTGGCGTCGTGCACGTCGCCCAGCCCGGTATAGAACATGCCGCGGAGGCTCGTTGTCTTGTCCTGGTCGATGAGGCGGCTGATGCCGTGGGCATGCCGCAGGCTCTGCATGAACTTGCGCGCCTGGCCCAGGTTGAAGATCTGCCGCGTGCTGGTGGCGTCGCCCATCTGCAGGATGCCGCGCTTCTTGTTCCAGCTCGTGTTGCTGGACGAGCGAGTGGGAACGTCGAACGTGGGTTCGACACCCGAGAGCGCGCTCTTGGCCACGCTGCCGGCCAGAGCCTTCAACGACTCCTGTGTCTTCGCGTCGCGTTCCTTGGCCTCGGCCGAGCGCTTGCGAGGGGCGGAGCGGACTTTCTTGGTGGTTTTCTTGGCCATGGTGCTCGCTCACTGGGTGAGTGTTTCGATCTCGTTGGTCAGGTTCTCGCGGGCGGCGTCCTCGTACAACTCTTGGCCCCGCGCGGTGTGATAGATGCTCGACCGATCCAGGAACCCTCTCAGCAGGCTCGCACGCCCGGTGTTAAAGTCCGAATCGGGTACGTGCGACCATTCGATACGGATCGATCGGGCGTAGGAACGATACCGGTCGGTTGCAGCTCCCAGAATTGATAGATCCGCATCCGCGACGCTCGAGGCAACTTCGGATCGTGGCATTCCATCGTGCGTGGTCGCAAAGACGGCGTCGGCCGCCGAGTCGAGGATTGCCTTCTCGAAGCCCAGCCACGTGCCGTAAGTACGACAGAGCTCCGCTGAGGCGCGCTCGTTCCCATCACTCCCGGCAACGTACACCGCGTCATGGAACCACAGCGCCAACTGCGACTCGGTGCTGAGTGCCTCAAGCTCAACCAGTGCATCGAGGCACTGCGTCACGTGCTCGATGTTGTGATACGCCCGCCTGGGCGTCTCGTACAAGTGATCGAGGAGGGCGTACACCAATGCTGCGCGCTCGGGGTTCAGCCGATGCTCGGCGGCGAACTGACCCCAGCGGTCGGCGGACGTCACGGTCTTGGGGACGGGCGCGTCCATCGCTACTTCCGGCTCACGCGCTTCTTTTTTCCGACCTTCTTGCCACTCTTCTTCCGCCGCACCGGCACGCTTTCCTCATCATCCCCAAACAGCCCGCGGCCCGAATCCTCCGATTCCCCCTTCGCCACAGCCCCGTTCGACTTCGCCTCCACCTGCGACGGCCGCGCGTCGCTGTCGACAATGATCACACCGTCGTCGTCCGCCGGTGTCTTCTCCTTCTTCACGAAGTTGCCGTCCTCGTCGAGTTCGGCGTCGGCGATGGCCGTGCGGGCCTGGGCCTGCTCGAGCAGCGCGTCCAGCAACTTACCCTCGTCCTCGCCCGTCAGCGCCGCCGTCGAGCGCGCGATCTCGGCGATGTAGCGGCTGAAGATGTCGCGGCGTTGGCCCTCGCGCTTCATCTTCTGGCGGCGGCGCAGATACGTGCCCAGCTTACGGCCGCACTCCTGGAGCGCCAGCCGCATCTCCTTGCGGATCTCGTCGTAGTCGGCGATCGCCTCTTTCGACTCAGAGGTGAACGGCACCCACACGCTGGCCATGTGCACCATGATCACCAGCGGTCCAACGGGGAGCGAGCCGCGGGGTTGGCTGAGGCCGTAGTTCTTCCAGCCCGTCTCGACCACCGCCTTGAACGACGAGCACGCGCTCTGCTGATACAGCAAAGGCACGCGGTTGGCAAAGCGGATCACCCGCGCCGGCTCATCGCCCGAGAGTTCGCCGCCGAAGGCGATCGCCGCCTCGATCTGGAAGGGGTTGCCGCGATAGACCGCCGGGTCGCGCGTGCTCGCGGCGTAGAACTCGGCCTTCACGCCCTTGAGCAACCCGCTGAGCATCTGCCGCACGCCGATGGGCGCCAGGCAGTCCGTCGGCGGCGCCCGCAGCTTGCTGTCCTGCAGCGCCCGGTACAGGCGCTCGGCCGCGTCGTGATCGACGGTGCTGACGTACGTCTGCCCCGTCAGCGTCTTGCCACCCTTGACCGACGCCTTGGACGTGATGTCCTTGACGATCGCCGGCGGCACGCGGCTGAACTCGTTCTTGAAGAAACCAGTGAGCTGCTTCTCGTTCGTGCTCTTGAGCATCCGCAGGAAGTTGCCAAGCTCGACGCCGTAGGGGTGGGGCTTGATCTCCTCGGTCTCGGGGGGCAGTTCCTCGACGGCTCGCGGGAAGATGTACCGATCGGCCAGTTCGGTGGTGTGCGAGAGCTCGACCGACGTGTCCTCGGTCTCCAGCGCCGGCCCGCCCGCCGCCTTCTCGGGCGGGATGAACGTGATCTGCGCGTGCGGGTTGGCGATGGCGGTCTGCTCGAGGTACGCCTCTACGCTGGTCTTGCCCCGCTGGTAGCGGGCTTCCATCTCGATGCGCACGCGCGTGCCCGTGCCGTTGGAGGTGGGGGGGAAGTCGTCGGTCTCGACGTCGATGGTCACCTCGGGCTTGTTCTTCGTTGTGTCCATCGCCAGCTCGAGGTGGTGGGCCGGCTTGGTCTTGCTGGGCTTGGTGGTGATGACCATGGGCTTGCCGGTGGTCATCAAGCCGTACATGCCCGCGGCGGAAATGCCGATGCCCTGCTGGCCGCGGCTCATCTTCATGCGGTGGAACTTGCTGCCGTAGAGCAGTCGCCCGAAGATGTTCTCGACCTGCTTGCGGACGATGCCCGGCCCGTTGTCGGTAATGGTCACCGCATACCGCCCGGGCTTGCTGGGGCTGGGCGGGGCCACCAGTTCCTCGATCAGCACCTCGATGTCCGGCAGGATGCCCGCCTCTTCGCACGCGTCCAGGGCGTTGTCGACCGCCTCCTTGACCGTGGTCAACAGGGCCTTGCGGGGGTTGTCGAAGCCCAGCAGGTGGCGGTTCTTCGAGAAGAACTCGCTGACGGAGATGTCCCGCTGCTTGCCCGCCATGGTCTCGGCGGTCGCGCGGCTCTTGCTTGCGGGCTTTCTGGCGGCCAAGGTCACCCTCCGTGGTGCTGTGGGCCTCTGGAAACGGGCTGGCGGGGTCGTGCTTCCCAGCATAGGCCCGAACATGATCCCCATTTCACGGAGCGTTCAGCGGCCGATTAGGGCCCAGGGCCACACTCCCTCATTGGCAGCATGACGCAACCGACAGTGCGAACGAAAGGGGATCCACCATGACCATGACCATCAACGACCTCGACGAACAGACCCGCCAGTGCATCGAGCGGTGCCAGCGGTGTGCCGCCGAGTGCCAGGCATGCCTCTCGGCCATGATCGGCTCGGGCAGCGACAACGACTGCCCGCTGTGCTGTGCCGACTGTGCAGCCATCTGCATCGCCTGCTCCAACGCCATGGCCCGCCGCAGCCCCAAGCAAGCGGAGATCTGCCGCCTCTGCGCCGACCTGTGCGCCTGGTGTGCCGAGCAGTGCGGGGCCCACGACCACGACCATTGCCAGCAGTGTGCCGAGTCCTGCCGGGCCTGTGAGAAATCCTGCTTGGCGATGGCGAGTTGAGCCACCACGCTCCAGTTTGGTAAACGGGGCAACACAGGCGATTTGCTCAGAGATCACAACTCTTACGTCTCGATGCGTTCACTTGCCGGACTTCCCGCATAAGCATAAAACGCCCCAGAGGAAGACCACCGCAAGGGAGAGAGACGTGCATCGAACGGTAATCACGACGTGTTTCTGCGCCATCACCGGCCTGGCCGCGACGGCCCACGCCCAGACCTTGTGCGGCAGCGAGGACGCCAAGGTCTCGCCGTCAACCGGTCAAGCGGGGGACCTCTTCGGAGCCTCGCTCGACGCCGCGGCCGCCGGCTTCGGTATCGTCGGAGCCCCCGAGGCCGGCGACGAGGGCAGCGGGGCCGGCCGGGCGTACCTCTACACCCTCAACACCACCGTGCCACAGTTGCTCTTCGAGCTCGCGGCCGATGACGGCGCGGACGGCATCGACTTCGGCCGCTCCGTGGCCGCCGACAACGCCCTGGCACTCGTCGGGGCGCCTGCCGAGAGCTCCCTGGGGCCCGCCGCCGGCGCCGCCTACCTGTACCTGCGGTCGACGGGCATGCAGATCGACAAGCTCACCGCCAGCGACGGCCGGGGCCTGGACCTGTTTGGCGGTTCGGTCGACATCGACTTCGATCGCGCCGTGATCGGCGCTTCGGACAAAGCCAGCTCGACCGGGGCCGTGTACGTCTTCGAGATCGTGGGCCTGGATGCCGTGGAACGGTTCAAGCTCACGGCCTCGGACGCGTCGGCCGTCGACCGTTTCGGCCGGTCGGTTTCGATCGACGGCGGAGGCGGCGGCGCGGGCGAAACCGGCTACGCCCTCATCGGCGCGCCGGGCAACGACGACGCCGGCGCCAGTTCGGGTTCGGCGTACCTCTTCAACATCGAGACCGGCCAGGAAGTCGCCAAGCTCGTCGCCGCCGACGCTTCCGCGGGCGTGCAGTTCGGCTACCAGGTCGAACTGCTGATCGAAGGCGACGTGGCGCTCGCGGCCGTGAGCGCGAAGACCAACAACCCCGACGGCAGCGACGGCTCGGTCTACCTCTTCGACATCTCGGATCGCGCCAACCCCGTCCAATTGTCCAAGGTCACCGCGACGGACACGCTCAGCGCGAGCGACTTTGGTGTTTCTGTATCGCTCACGCCCGACGTCCTGCTTGTGGGCGCCCTCTCGGGCGAGACCACCCTGGCCGGCACCGCCTACAGCTTCGACATCTCCGACCCGGCCAATCCGGTCCAGACCTCCATCATCCGTCCGAGCAACCCGGTGACGTTTGCACAGTTCGGGGCAACCGTGGCCCTCTACGAGAGCCCCACGGGCCTCCGCCTGTTCGCCGGGGCTCCGGCCGACGATGCGGGCGACCCGATCGCTGGCAACCCGGACGTGGGGGCCCTCCATGCCTTGAGCATCGATGTGTGCCGCCCGGACATCGACGGCGACTGCCTGCTGACGATCTTCGACTTCCTGGGCTTCCAGAACCTCTTCGACGCGGGCGACCTGGCGGCCGACTTCGACGGCGATGGCTCGCTGACCATCTTCGATTTCCTGGCCTACCAGAACGCCTTCGACGCTGGCTGCGGCGGCTGACCTGCAACCTCCCTCGCCCCATTCTGGTAAACCATGAAAATGGGCTTGCATGGCAGGCCCGTTTCAGGTATTCTGATCCTCGACGGCGGGAGTCCGCCGCACCGGGTCTCAACGGGGAAGCGCCCACCCGGCGCTCGTGCAGGAGTGGGCGACATGTTTGGGGCATTGATCGGATCCGCCATTGGGGGAGCGGCTGGTGCGGCCATCTGGGCTGCGGTCGGCTTCTACACAGGCTACGAAGTGGGTTGGATCGCCTGGGCCGTGGGCGTACTCGCCGGCGCGGGGGCCATGGTCGGTGCGAATCTGCTCGGTGGCGGGCCGAGTACGGGCACGGGTGTCCTGGCAGCGGTCGTCGCGCTTGCCGCGGTCGGCGTGGGCAAACTCACCGTCGTCGAGTTGCTCTACCAGAACGACGCCGACCTGGCCCTGGCATCGGAATTCAACAACGAGATCCTCATGTGCTACGTGGCCGACGAGGTCGTGAAGTTTTGGGAGGAAGAGGGCTACGCCATCGACTGGCCCGAACTGCCCGACAACCAGTGGTTTCGCTGGCGAGAAGCCGACTATCCGCCGGACCTCTGGGCCGCCACCCTGGAGTACTGGGACGAGCAGACCCCCGAACACCAGGCCGCCGCGCGCAAGGCCTTCCGCGAGCAGCACGAGGCAAACGTCGCGCTGGTCGAGGCCGAATACGCCGGCCTGAGCGGCGAGAACTTCCTCAGCGGCTTCGACGCCATCTGGATCCTCCTGGCCGTCGGCTCGGCCTTCGGACTGGGCCAGGGCGGCAAGGACGAGTAGCGATCTAGTCGGCTCGCTCGTCGCAACGCTGCAACGCCCAACCTATCCTCGTTCGTGACCACGAATCCTGCAATGCGTCTGTTTCCAACGGCTCTGGAGCCCTCCTCGCGCCCCGACGCTTCCGCGCCGGCGTCGACCCCGCGCCGCCAGGCAATCCTGCTCACCGGCGCCGGCGGCGAGGTGGGGCACGGGCTCATCCATCGCTTGAGCGAACACGCCAGCACGCCCATCGTTGCCCTCGATCTGCGCCGCCTCGACGAGGACCTGGCCAGCCGCTGCCACGCCGTGTTTACCGGCGACGTCCGCGACCCCTTCGCGTTGGCTCCGATCCTGTCTCGCTACGAGATCACCGAGGTCTACCACCTCGCCGCGCTGCTGAGTTCCACCGGCGAGCGAAACCCATCGCTCGCCCACGAGGTCAACACCCAGGGCACGATGAACCTGCTGCGCCTGCTCACCGAGCAGGCGGGCGCCACCGGCCGGCCCGTAAAGTTCATCTACCCCAGTTCCATCGCCGTCTACGGCCTTCCCAGCGAGGCCGAGAAGCGCCGCGCGGGCGCCGTCTCCGAAGACGAATACCTCAATCCGATCACGATGTACGGCGTGAACAAGCTGTGCTGCGAGCACCTGGGTCGGTACTACGCCGAGCACTACCAGTTGCTCGATCGCGGCGACGCACCAGCCCCCATCGATTTCCGCTGCGTGCGGTACCCCGGCCTGATCAGCCCCCACACCGCGCCCAGCGGCGGCACCAGCGACTACGGCCCCCTGATGCTGCACGCTGCCGCCAAGGGCGAGGAAGCGGTGTGTTTCGTTGAGGAAGATGCGCGGCTGCCCTTCATGCTGATGGCCGACGCCATCGACGCCACCCTGGCACTGGCCAAGGCAGAGAACCTGACCCGCCGCGTGTACAACGTGGCCAGCTTCGCGCCCACGGCCGGCGAGATCGCCAAGGCCATTGCAATCCACTTCCCGCGGTTCAAGCCTCGCTACGAGATCCATCCCGGTCGGGCGGCAATCGTTTCCAGTTGGCCCGGCGACGTCGATCGGGCCGCCGCCGCCGCGGATCTTGGACTCCAGACGCATCGCGAGTTCGGATCCGTGCTCGCCGAGCAGCTGATTCCTGCCGTACAGGAAATGTACGGTACGTGATAATGGTTATGCGGACGGTTTGTGGTGATCCCGCGCGGAATATGCCGACCTAGGCGGCGAGCTAGTATTGAGACTAGCTCGAAGTCCGGGTCCGATCGCCCTTCATGGCGCAGTCGGGCCCAAAAGGATCCCCGCTGATGGGCGAAACCCACCCTCGTGTGCGCTTTGGTGACTACACCATCACACGCGAACTCCCCGAATCACCGATCGCGCGCAGGCTGCTGGCGATGGAGCCCGGCGGCCGCGATGCCAAGGTCTTGCACCTGTTTCCGATCCGGCCTGACGACGCTCAGGTCGCGGTGCTGCGTCGCGCGGTCGACAACATCCGAATGATCGACAACCGGCACGTGCTGCCGGTCGAAAAGCTGCTGTTGGGTATTGTCCACCAGCCCTGCGCCGTCACGCCCTACACCGGACACCAGGACGGCCTGATCGATCTTGAGTCCCTGCTCGCCGAAAAGGGCGGCCACATGGAACCCGGCGAGACCGATCGCCTGCTGCGTCAGATCCTCGACGGGCTCGAAGCCGCCCACGAGAAGCTCTTGCACCATGGCACCGTGCGGACCCGTGACGTCCTGGTCGATCGTCGAGGCAGCGCCACGATCGAGATGCTGGGCGTGGCCCGCACGCTCGAGGGCCTCCGGGGGTTCTCCACCGAAGTGCAGCGCGACGAGATCCGCAGCGTCGTCGAACTCGGGTTTACCTGCCTGACGGGCCACGATGCCAGCACGGTCGGCCTGCCGGCGAGCAAGCTCGTGCGCCGTCTCGATCCGGCTTGGGATGCTTTCTTTGTCCAGGGGTTGGATCCCATCAAGGGCTTCGATACGGCCGCGCAGGCGATCGAGGCCCTGCCCAGCGCAAGCTTCGACCGTGAGCCCGAGGCTCAGCGTCCGGCTCGTCCCGGATTGCTCACGGGGTTCCGCCGCACCGGGGTTGATCGCTCCTGAGATCTGCTGAAGCACGCGCGGTGGCCCCGGGGGTCGTTGGTGCGAACACTTGACCGTGCCCGACGCAACCCACTCGACGCCACCGTCGCAGCCTGACGCTCCGGGCCCGCCGCCCAAGGGCCCCATGGCGGTCGATCTTGCCGGGCTTGAACTGCAGAGCCCCATCATCCTCGCCGCAGGCACGGCCGGGTATGCCGACGAGATCCTCGACGTGCTGCCGCCGCGCGTGCTGGGCGCCGTCACCAGCAAGTCCATCACGGCGCAACCGCGGGAGGGCCATCCCACGTGGCGCATGGTGCCCTTGCGTGGAGCCATGCTCAACGCGATCGGCCTGGCCAACACCGGCATCGACCGCTTTGCCGAGCACGTGGCGCCCACCCACAGGCTGCACGCCCACGACGTACGGCTGATTGGCTCGGTCGCCGGAGACACCATCGAGGGCTACGTCCGCGTGGTGTCCGAGATGGACGGCCTCGAGGGCGTCGATGCGGTCGAGCTCAACGTCTCGTGCCCGAACGTGCACGGCGGCGCCGACTTCGGCGTCGATCCCGCGGCTCTTTCGCAACTCGTCGCCGAGTGTCGAGCGGCGCTGCCAAGCAAGCCGCTCATCGTGAAGCTCCCGCCCATCGCCACGGGCATGCCCGGCATCGTCGAAGTCGCCCGCTCGGCCATCGAAGGGCAAGGTCGATCCGCCGGGCCGAACCAGCGGCCGGGGGCCGATATCCTCTGCCTGGCGAATACCACGCCGGCCATGGCCATCGACGTGCATACGCGCAAACCGAGGATTACGAACATCACCGGCGGTTTGTCCGGGCCAGCCGTACATGCGATCGTCGTGAAGCTCATCCATGACACGTACCGCGCGGTGGGCCGCGATCAGGGCGTGCCGATCATCGGGCTGGGCGGGGTCACCACATGGCGGGATGCAGCCGAGTTCATCCTGGCCGGCGCGTCAGCCGTGGGTATCGGGACGGGGGCGTTGGCCGATCCGAGTTGCCCGGCACGCATCCACAAGGGCCTGAAGCGCTGGACCGAGAGCATGGGCGCGATCAAGCTGACCGAACTGGTCGGCAGCGTGGCACTGGACTGAATTCAGGAGCCGCCCACGACGGCCGGACGCGAGCGAAGCAGCCTACGACGAGGCGGGATCCGCTTTGTTCGATCGGCGCGGGGCGGGGCTCTGCTCGCGCGGCGCGTTGCGAGAGGGCGTGGCCTCGGGCTCGCCCATCGGAATCCGTCCGTTCAGGTGAGCGCGGAAGCGTGCGACGTCGGAGCGAAGCGCGGCGGCCTCGTCCTGGCCGGGCACAATCGGACGCTGCTCGGGCCCGGCATCGACGATGGCCGAACCGTTGAACCGGGCGTTGCCCTGATCGACGTCGTAGAAGCGATTCGCCAGACCATCGGCCCAGGGCTGCCACGCTTCAACGCCGCCCATGAAGTGCACCGCGGCGGACACGATCATCGCGATGATCGCCGCGGCGACCAGCGGCGGCCTCAGCGAGAACTCGAGCCGGCGGTTCGACCAGCGGCTGTCGCGATACATCGTGATCCGCTCGCCGTGCGCCGCGGCCTGGCGCTGTGCGGCCAGGTTCGACATCACGCCGGCACGCACCCGCAGCGGGGCATTCTCGTTCGGCCAGCCCTTCGGATCGCGCAGCAGCGTCTCTAGCCGGCGGCGCATGGCCCTGTGCCGGCGTTGGTTCTGGCGAGCGGGTTGGCGGTTCGAGCGGTTCACGTTCTTGATCCTACGTCCGTCCTGCTATGTATTCGCTCCGCCGGAACCGAGCGTAACGCAGGGTCCCACCGTTTTGTGCGCCGCCCTTGACAACGCCCTTCAGTCTTGCGTGCTTGAGGGAATGTCCTGATTCGGCGAGGCGATGTCGCCGGCCCGCTCCCGCAGGGCTTCGCCCAGGACGTTTCGCGACCGCAGCAGCATGACTCGCACGGCCACGCCGGACTTGTCCATCACGCGGGCGATCTGAGCAGGGCTCAGGCCTTCAACGTAACGCAGCCAAACGGCGGTCAGCTGGTCGCGATTCAGCACCGATTCGGCGATCTGCCAGATGCGGCGGCGGTCATGGCTCGCGTCGGGGTTGGCCGGCTCCAAGCTGGGTGCGGCCGCATCGACGTACCCGATGGCCGACTCCGGGGCGACGCGGACGCGGGCACGTCGACGGGCAGCCGACGCCGCCAGGCGGGCGGCAATGGTCAGCAACCACGGTGCAAGCGGACGCTCGGGCTCGTACGTGTGGAGCTTCTGCCAAGCCCGCAGGAACGTGTCCTGGGCGACGTCTTCGGCCTCGGCCGACGAGCCCGTCCGCCGGAGCAGGAAGCGATACACGCGATCCTGGTAGCGGGTGACGAGGACGTTGTACGCCGCGACCGACCCTTCCTTGGCCAATTCGGACAGTTCCTGATCGCTCAGGGTGTCGACCGGCTGGCCGGGGCGCCCCTGGATGGGGACTTCAAACGGAATGGGGCCAGCAACGGACGCAGACATTGCCATTAGGTTAACGCATCCGTAGCAAAATCCGATGCGGTTGCACGCTTGGGGTTATCCATAAATTTGGATTCACACTGTCGGATAACACGCAGAAGCAACTGTTATCGGTCACTCCCTTTCGCCAGGCCGAGTCTCGTCGGGTTGTGTGGCTGTCCGGCCGCCGGAACCTACGGACTCGTCCGGGACAGCCTTCGCAATCGAGTCCTCCATCGTCAACTCGACGACCTGGCCTTCTCGAGATACCGAGCCGGAGGCAATCAGATCAACCAACGGTTGGAGGGCGGGCGTGGCCTGCGCCATTTCTTGAGCGGCGTGGTTCCAGTAGGTGACCATGCTGTCGAGTGAAGAGACCATCCGATCGCCGTTGGACTCGTCCCCGCCATCGACGCGAAGACGTGCAAAGACCACGGTGCGATCGACCTCCTCCCGAAAGCCGAGGTATCCCTCCATGTCGCTGGCCGATGCGAGCAACGCCGACCGCAATGGCGGATGTGCGCGGTTCAGGTCCTTTGCTCGCACGACGATGACGCAACCCGGCGGGCATGCTTCCTCGCGATCGGAGGGCGATTTGGAACCGTTGGAGAGCCTCTGGTCGCTGTTCTCGGGCTCAAACTCGGTCTGGCTTTCGACCAGCAGGCCGATGCACGCCTGGAGCTGATCGGAATGATCCGACAGCACGGCGACGAGTTCGTTCGCCTCGCCTTCACCCCTCGCGCCCACAGGGACCAAGGCCACGTGCACGGAGAGTTGCTCGATGGTCCACGCAGTAATGCCGCGGCCGTCCGTCCGACGTGCGGGCCGGAGAAGTAGGGGATAGCCCTTATGCATCGCGACGTGGCGCTGGATGGCGTCACGTAAAGCCGACCCGCCTCGCAGCATCGTGGTGGTCTGACCCTTGGCCTCCGGACCGCGGGTGATGGTGCCGAACATGGTGATGTCGGTCAAGTCCATGCGGGCGTCGATGCCCATGTCGCTGAGGCTCGAACCCCACGCCGAGGCCACCAAGGCGTCGAAGACCGGCCGAAGGGCGTCGGCGGCCCTCAGACGCTCCGCATCGACGTGCACCACCCAATCACTGCCCTCGGCGACCCACTCTTCGGGAATGGGGCCGGTCTCGGCGGCCGTGTGTGACGCCGGGAGCATCCAAATGATCAACGGCAATGTCAGCCACGCGGTCCACGGTGACCTCGGAATTCTCAAGCATGGTCTGACCACCGCAGGGCTCCCCACGCCTGCATAGGGCTGGTGCGTATGGGGCGTTTCAGACGGGCGGGCAATCCCTCCGAAACGCTCCGTCCGGCCCGAACCACGGCCCGAACGCACCCGGGCGGTACCATGAGCCCCCGAGGGGGGTTGCACCAGCATGCTCGCGCTGTACACCATTGCCATTTTTCTGGCCGCCGCTCTGCTGTTCTGCGTGCAGCCGATGTTGGCGCGGATGCTCCTCCCCAGGCTGGGCGGAAGCCCCGCGGTCTGGACGGCGGCGATGCTGTTCTTCCAGTCGGGACTGCTGCTGGGATACCTTGCGGCACACCTGCTGGGTCTGCTCGGGCGTCGAGCGCCGCGCGTGGCCATCGGCGCTCACGTCGTGCTGGCGGCGGGCGCCGTGCTCACGCTGCCGCTGGCGCTGCCGATGGGCACGCCGGGGGAATCGCCAGCACTGTGGGTGATGGTGGCCCTCGCCGGGGCCGTTGGGGCGCCATACCTCGTGCTGTCCTCGGTTTCGCCCCTGCTGCAACGGTGGATCTCGACGACCGACCACGCGTTGGCCGCGGATCCCTACCCGCTTTATGCCGCGAGCAACGCCGGGAGCCTCCTGGGCCTGCTCGCCTACCCATTCCTGGTTGAACCGATGCTGAGCCTTGATCAGCAACGCACCTGGTGGTCGGCGGGCTATGTCGCGCTGGTCGTGGTGCTGGCGATGGGCGGAGCCGCGGTGGTACGTCGAGCCAGAGCATCGCGAGCACCGAATGACGCCGCAAAGTCCGAGCCGGTCCGTTGCGAACCGGTCCATTGGCCCCGAAGGCTGGCCTGGGTCGGGCTCGCGTTCGTTCCATCAAGCCTGATGCTCGGGGTTACCCAGCACCTGACCACGGACGTCGCGGCCGCTCCGCTGCTGTGGGTCGTGCCGCTCGCGCTGTACCTGCTGACCTTTATCGTCGCGTTCGGCGTGACCAAGCCTGGCGTCGATCGGTGGGTGCAGCGGCTCACGCCCATCGCGGTGGTGGGGGTGGTGGTTGCCATACTGCTGCATGCGCGACAGCCGCTCCTGGCCGTCGCGGGAGCCCACATCGCCGCGTTCGCCTTGGCGGCGCTCTTGTGTCATCAGCGGCTGGCGTCGTTGCGACCGCATGCCGGCCATCTGACCGAGTTCTACCTGCTCGTGGCGCTCGGTGGCGTCCTCGGTGGCGCGTTCAACGCGCTCCTGGCCCCCATGATCTTCGATCGCGTGCTGGAGTATCCGATCGCGATCGCCCTTGCGATGCTCGCATTGCCCGGACTGCCGGTTCGCAAGTCCGAAGACGCGAGCAGCCTGGACAAACTTGCCGGACACGTGGTGCTGGGGTTCGGGGTCATCGCCGGCTTCATCGCGATCCTGATCACCCTCGGATCGTTTGGCTACCAGCCCCTCTCCAGTTCGGCAACATGGTGGGAGCGCGCGATTGCCGTCGGAGCGCCGGCGGTGGTGTTGTATCTAATCAACGCCCGGGCCCTGGCGTTTGCGCTGGCCGTTGGTGGCGTGCTGCTGACCGCCACGTTCTGGAGGGGACCGGCCGAGGTGATCCACATCGAGCGCACGTTCTTCGGCGTGCACACGGTGGAAGAGGTCCGTACGCGATGGCGTGATGGCTCGATCGCAACGCTCCACCAGCTCAGGCATGGTTCGACGGCCCACGGCTTGCAGCGGGTAGACCAGGGCGGCGTGCCGGTTCCGCTTGCCTACTACCACGACCGCAGCCCGATCGCTGAAGTGTTCGCCCTCATCGACGGCCAGGGCGTGCCCCAGCCGCACAACCGGCTCGATCGCGTGGCGCTTGTGGGTCTGGGGACCGGAGCTATCGCCGCATATGGCAGGCCGGGCATGACGATGCACGCATACGAGATCGATCCCGCGGTCGTGCGCATCGCGACCGATCCACGGTACTTCACCTTCCTGAGCGAGAGCCGGGCGGACGAGATCGACTACTTCGTCGGAGACGGTCGGCTGCTGATGGAAGCCCATGAGGGCGAGCCGTACGACCTGATCGTGCTCGATGCGTTCAGTTCGGATGCCATACCCGTGCACCTCCTGACGATCGAGGCGTTCGAGGTCTATCTCGATCATCTCGCCCAGGGCGGCGTTCTGGCGGTCCATATCTCCAACGTCTACCTGAATCTTGAGCCGGTCGTGGCCAAAGTGGCCGAGCGGCTGGGCCTGTTCGCCACCATGCGTTTTGACCTGCGAGACGCGGAAGAGAGCTTGCAGACCGGGCGGTACACCAGCACGTGGGTCATGCTGTCGCGCAAGCCCGAGGACTTGGCGCCCCTGGCCCGCCGATCTTTGTGGCGCCCGCCGCGGGCTCCCGAGGGTTTCCGGCCCTGGACCGACGACCGCAGCAACATCCTCTCGGTGCTGGGCGCCCCGCCGCAGGGCTAGGGCTCCATACCATCGCCGATGCCGACCCTTGACTATCAGACAGCCGGAGAGAGCCACGGCCCGGGCATGCTCACGATCGTGACGGGGATGCCCGCGGGCGTGCCGATCGACGAAGACGGCATGAATCGCGAACTGGCGCGCCGGCAGGGCGGCTATGGGCGCGGCGGGCGGCAGCGCATCGAGACCGACGTGGTCGAGTTCCTCAGCGGCGTGCGCCTGGGCAAGACGCTGGGTTCGCCCATCGCCATGCGCGTGGCCAACAAGGACTCGCGCATGGGCGACCTGGAACGCACGCCGCCGGTATATCGTCCCCGGCCGGGCCACGCCGACCTGGCCGGCTCGCTTAAGTGGCTCACCACCGACTGCCGCGGCACGCTCGAGCGAGCCAGCGCTCGCGAGACGGCGGCACGCGTGGCGGCGGGGGCGCTGACGCGAAGCCTGCTGGAGTTCTTCGGCATCCATGTCTTCGGCTTCGTTCGCAGCGCGGGCGCCGCGCGCACGGATGCGGTGGTCAGGCCCGAGGACTACCAAGCCCTGCTCAAAGCCCGAGACGCCAGCCAGACTTACTGCCCCGACGCCGAAGCGACGAAGAAGCAAATCGACGTCATCCGCCAGGCAAAGGTCGACAAGGACACCGCCGGGGGGTTGTGCGAGGTGCACGTTTTCGGCGTGCCGCCCGGGCTGGGCAGTTGCGTCGACTGGCGATTGAAGCTCGATGCGCGGATCGCCTTTGCCGTCATGGGCATCCAGGCGTTCAAGAGCGTGGAGATGGGCATGGGCCGCCGCGTGAGCGAACTGCCCGGCTCGCAGGTGCACGACCCGATCCGCTATGACCGGTCCAAGGCCGACGGTCCCTCCATGGGATTCGTGCGAGACACCAACAACGCCGGCGGGGTCGAGGGTGGCATGACCAACGGCCAGCCCGTGGTGGTGACGGGCGCGATGAAGCCGATCTCCACCCTCTTGCGCGGCATGCCTTCGATCGACCTGAACACCAAGGAAGCCCAGCAGAGCGACTATGAGCGCAGCGACGTGTGCGCGGTGTCGGCCGCCAGCGTGGTGATGGAGAACGTCATTGCGTTCGAGATCGCCCGGGCGTTCCTTGAGAAGACCGGCGGCGATTCATTGACCGAGGTGCAGGCCCACCATGAATCGTACATGGACCTGGTGAAGATCCTGCCGCTCGATCCGCCGATGACGACGATCGCCTGATCAGGCGGCCTCGCCGGACTGGTCGGGGCGCATGAGTGACTTCCAGGCCTGTGCGTCCACGCCGTAGTGGCGGCGCAGGCCTTCACCGAGTTGGTCGATGTCGCACAGCGCCAAGGTGCACTCGGCGCCGAAGGTCGAAGACGCGAACCGGAGCGCCCGGGGCAGTTGCTCGCGCGTCGTGACGAGTACGAGCGAACGACCGTCGTAACGGATCGGGATCATCGCAAACTGCGCCGCCTGCCGCCCCGAGAGCACGCACAGCACGTGGTCGGGAATCTGCAGGTTTCCAGGGTCGATCCACTCGGCAATGGCGCCGTACTGCTCGGCCCAAACAGCCTCGATTTCCTGCTGGCTGACCTCGAACATCTTCTCGGCCAGCTCGCCGAAGGGCCTGTTGGTCCCGCGTTGGGCACGGAGAACCTGGTCCCGCTGCGTTTCACTCAGGATGCCTCGATCGACCAGGATCTCGCCCATCGGCTTGGACATGCCGCAACCCTCCGGCGCGGCCGGTTCGTAGAGCCGCGTCGGCAGTGGCATCGGGCGTTGAACGCAGGACCGAAAGCGACAATGCGGGCCGGACGTCAGTCCAGCGACGCCAATGGCGGTGCAATCGTCGGCGCCCGTGCAATCGACAGGGTCGACGGATTATCCGGACTCGACGCCAGAGCTTACTTACCGACGCAGAAGCTCGCGAAGATGCGGCCGAGCACCTCGTCGGGCGAGACCTTGCCGCCCAACTCGCCAAGGGCGTCGAGGGCCAATCGCATCTCGGCGGCCACGAGTTCTCCCTCGGCGGGCAGTCCCTCGGGGGGGTCTTCCGAGACCGACTCGATGGCGCGATGCAGCGAATGCAGGGCCGTCGTGGCCAGCGCGTGGTGGCGGGGGAGCAGCCCGGCGTTGACGTCCTGGCGCGCCTGGTCAAGGGCCTCGGCGATCACAAGCCGAAGCGAATCCAGGTTCAGCCCGGTGCGCACGCTGACGGCCATGGTGCCTGCGCCGTCGGCGTCGATCGCGTCCGACTTGGTCCGCAGCCGGATCGTGGCGTGGCCGGTGCCAACGCTGTCATAGCGCGCTTCTGGATCGCACAGCAGCACAAGGTCGGCCTGCTCCATCGCGGCATCAATGACCGACTGCACGCTGGCCTGCTCATCGTCGGCCAGCGCCGCGATGGATTGGTCCTGCAAGCCCGGGAGGTCGGCAAGTTCGCACTCGATCGCGCCCAGGTCTGGGTGTTCGAGGCGAAGCGGCTCGACGACCGCGTCTCGCGTGGCGTGCTCGATCGAGGAGACCACCGATCGCGTGCGCCCGAGCAAGGCGTTGAACAGGCTCGTCTTGCCCGCATTGGGTGCGCCCGCGAGGACGACGAGCGGCCGGGCCGAGAGGCTTTCCTTGCCGCTGCGGCCCGTCATTTCGCGGTGTAGCGCGTCGTGAAGCGTCTGGAGCCGAGCGTGCAGCGTGCCCGCGGCGATGGGGACGACGTGTTCCTCCTCGCTGAAGTCGGCCGCCGCTTCGACCAGGGCAAGAAGGGAGGCCAGTTGATCGACCATGGCGGCGTAGCGACGACCGGATTGGCCCGAGAGCAACCGATGGGATGCCTCGAGCTGCGCGTCCGTGCTCGCGGCGATGGTCGCGGCCACGCCCTCGGCTTGCTCGAGCGACAGGCGACCGTTGAGGTAGGCGCGAGCGCTGAACTCACCAGCTTCGGCGTGCCGGACGTCGGGCTGGGCGATCATGGCGCGGACCAATGCGGTCACCAACGTGGGCGAGCCAGGTAAGAAGATTTCGATGGTGTCCTCACCGGTGTAGGAGTAAGGACCGGGCAGCCGTACGGCCAGGGTAGGCAGTTCTCCCACGGGCAGTCGCAGTCGAACGGGTCCGACGCCGCGGCTGCGATCGATCGGGCTGGTCGCCAGCGCATCGACGGCGTCGAATACGCCGATGCCCGAAAGACGCACGACCGCGCGCCGGCCGGGGGCCATGGGGGTGGCCGGCGCAACGATGATCGAGGCGGTGTCCATCGGGGGAGTCGGAGTTCTAGGGACGCCGACCCTTTCGGCGGTTCTCGGTCTTCTTGCGGCGTGCGCCCAAGGCGCCGCTGGTGGGGCCCTTGGCCGGCCCTTGACCGCGGGCTGCCTGCATCATCTCCTGGCGTTGCTGGGCGCGTTCCATGAGGCGCTGCATGTAGGTCTTCTTGTTGGGGTCGCGCTGCTTGGGGGTCAGCAGGTCGTTCTTATTGATGTGGGCGCGGATGTACCGCATTTCGAGGATGCCCAGCGTGGAGTTGGCAATGAAGTAAATCGCCAGGCCGCTTGGCGCGTTGTACATGAAGACCGGGAACATGACCACCATCATGACCTTCATCATGCGCTGCTGGGCCTGCTGCTCGGGTGTCATGGTGGCCGAGGGCGGAGGCATCATGTACTTCTGCTGGATGAAGAACACCACCCCCAGCAGCAGCGGAAGAATGTTGATCGCCGTGATCGTGCCCATGAGCGGCAGGGCAAAGTGCATTGCCTGGGGAAGCGGGATCGCGCTGTCGGGCTGGGCCAGGTCAGCGAGGAACGGCCAGCCGCCCAGGTGCTGGAACACGCCGAAGAAGGCCGCCTCGTGGCGCAATTCGATGGCGAAGTAGAGCGACGCGTACAGGGCGATCCAGACGGGCGTCTGGAGGAACATGGGCAGGCAGCCCAGCATGCCGGCGGGGTTGATGCCTTCTTCGCGCCAGAGCTTGGCCATCTCGGCCTGCATGCGCTTGGGATCGCTCTTGTACTTTTCCTGGATCTTCTTCTGCTTGGGCGCCATCTGCTGCATCTGATGGCTGAATCGCTGCACGCGGATCTGGCTCCACTTGGTCACCGGATGCAACACCGTGCGGACGATGAGGACCAGCACGATGATTGCAAAGGCCCAGTCGAGCGTCACGTAGTCGTGGATGAGGTTCAGCAGCCACACCAGGATGTGGGCCAGCCATGGAAACGTGCAGAAGCCGCACGGCCCGCCAAACGTGTACTGCACCAGTTGCCGGAGCATGACGGCGTTGGCCGATGGGTTTGACGAGATGAGCGAACGCGAGAGCGGTCCCGCGTAGATGCCGATGAGGTGCTCCGATTGCTCGCCAGCGGCGATGCCGTACGCGGGGCTTGCGAGTTCCAGGCCCAGCACGTAGTTCGGCTCGCTCGGTCGCGCGGCCGGATCGAGCAGCACGCGCGACACGGTCTCGACTGGGGTGAGCACTGGCGCCACGCCGGGCTTGGGATCGCCGTTGGCAACGCCATGCACCGCGACGCCGAAGTATCGATTGGTCAGCCCGGCCCAAGCGAGCTTGTCGCCGGTGTTTTCGGCCTTGGGCGTCGGCCAGAGCTGGAGCGTGGGCTGGTAGAGGCCGGACTGCTTATCGCGCTTTCCCGAGACCCCGCCGATATTCTCCATGAAGTCGCCGCCGACGACGAATTCCGGGTTGCCCGGCTCGACGTAGCCGAAGCGCACGCGTCGCTTGTCTCCGCCATAGCCCTGGCTTTCCTGGTAGAGCTGCGCCGGGCCGAAGGTGATCCAGCGAACGTCGATGGGCTCGTCGGTGAGATTCGTGGCGCTCTGCTGGAGCGAGAAGTCGTGGCTCGTGCCATCGGCCTGGTAGTGGCGTTCGAGCGTGAGCACGGGCTCGCCCAGGGCATTGGCGATCGTGGCCTGGAAGCGTCCGGGTGCCACCTGGTTCCATGCCGGCTGCACGTTTCCGTCTGCGTCCACGGCGGTGTAGATGGAGACGCGCTCGCCATTGACGTCAACCGCGATGGCGGCGAAGGGCACGATGCGGACGCGGCCACCCGAAGCCGTGGGCAGGTCCCATGCCTGCTGGACATGGACCGGATCGGCCGAGCCGAGCTTGCGGGTGTAGCCGGCCAGCTCGATTCGCTGCACGCCCGCGCCCAGCGGAGAGAAGATCAACTCGAGGGCGTACGCGTCGGGATCGACGCCGCCGATCCGCGTTGGTGAGAGTGAGGCCGAAGGATCGACGGCCGGAAGCACGCGCAAGCCGGTGGTCGTGTCGGCTTGGCCGGGCGATGGCGCCTCGGTCGTGGGCTCAGAGGCTGGGGGAGTTGCCTGTGGGGGCTCAGCGGCGGACTCGCCCGAATCCGGTGCCGAGTCCGTTGGTTCGGTGCTGGTCGGCTGGTCAGGCCCTTGCTGGTCCGCAGACTCGCTGGAGCCTCCCGCAACGGGTGGCTCGCCCTGAACCGGATCGGGCGTTTGCTGCTGGGCGGGCGTATTGGGCGCGCCACTGTTGTTGATGACCGGAAGGGCAATGAGAATCCCGAGTGCGGCCAGGATGGCCAACGGGACGAGGATTCGAGCGAGGCTCTTGGTAGGTGCTGCCATGGGTCTCTTACTGTCCGCCAAAGAGGCGATCGCCCAGGTAGTCGTCCAACTCGGCGATGGCCTTGATCTTGTCGGCGGTATCCTGGATGTCGTACTCGACGCGATGGAACTCCACGCGATCTTCGTGCAGCATCGCATAGCAGGCCCGTGGGTCCCCGTCGCGCGGTTGGCCGACCGAGCCCACGTTGATGATGATCTTCTCGCCCTCGCGGAGCTTGAAGCCCGAGTCGCCCAGTTCGTCGGGCGGGTAGAAGTCCGGCTCGTCGGTAAAGACGCCCGGCACGTGGGTGTGCCCGACCATGCAGGCGCCTTCGAAACGCTCGAAGATGGCCTCGAGTTTCTCGGGCGCATCGCGGACGTCCTTATCGAAGATGTACTCGTTGATGGGGCGCCGCGGTGAGCCGTGGACGGCAAGGAGGGACACCTTGAAGGGCGAATCGGCGTCGGCGACGCGAACGCGGAGGCGGCCGAGGAAGTTGTACCGCTCGGTGCGCTTGGCCTCGTCGGGCTCGGCGTCGAACTGCTCGCGCGTCCAGTAAGCAGAGCCGGCGGCCATGGGGTTGAAGTTGGTGGGCTCGTAGAGCACGGCGAAGTCGTGGTTGCCCATGAGCGACCAGGCGCAGCGTTCTCGGACCAGATCGACGCACGCCAGCGGCTCGGGCCCGTAGCCCACGATGTCGCCCAGGCAGACGATGCGATCGACGCCCCGGCTCTCGATATCCGCCAGGACCGCGCGAAGGGCCGTGGCGTTCCCGTGCATGTCGCTGATCACGGCGGTCGGCAATGAACAAATCCTCCGCGGGCGTGCCCGCTGGCAACCTCAACCCCACGAAATCCCCGCCGGGACGGCAGTGGGCGGGAGTGTACGGAACCGATGGGCCCAAGGCCATCGACCCCCGCAGGCCGATGATCGGGTCCGCACCGCGGGCCGTCTGCCGGAACGGCGGCTGATTGGGCGAACCAGGCAGGCTGTTCCAGCCGATATGGGCTCGGGCGGCGGTCCGGGGTAACCTTGGGCGGCTGGGAACGGTGGGCGATCTGGCCTGCCGGTTGCAGCCCCGCCTCCGGCGAGCCGATGAACGGCTTGTCGGAAAGCTCCCACCCCGGCCGGCGGACGCGGTCCGATCTGGTCGGTATTTACACGGATTCGGGTCGGCCTGCGAGTCGGCTTCAGAGAGGAGAAGGTCCGCCCATGCCCGCATCGGCAGTTTCCTACCAGCGCACGCGTGAGATGACCATCGACGAGCTGTTGCTCGAAAATCGGGTGGTCTTCCTGATCGGCGAGATCAACTTCGCTTCGGCGGCCCGGGTCATGATGCAGATGCTGTACCTCGAAGACCAGAAGCGGGGCCAGCAGATCAACTTCTACATCAACAGCCCCGGCGGCGCCGTCGACGACACGCTGGCCATCTACGACACCATGCAGTTCCTCTCCAGCCCGGTAGCTACGTACTGCATCGGCCGGGCATACTCGGGCGGCGCCGTTCTGCTGACCGCCGGAGAGAAGGGCAAGCGGTACATCCTGCCGCACGCCAAGGTCATGATCCATCAGCCCTACGGCGGCATCACCGGCCAGGCCGAGGACATCCGCCTTCAGGCCGAACAGATCATCAAGAGCAAGCGCGCCCTGAACGAGATCCTGGCCAATCACACGGGCCAGGACGCCGAGACCATCCAGCGCGACAGCGAGCGTGACCGTTATTTCAGCGCCGAAGAGGCCAAGTCCTACGGCATCGTCGACGAGGTGCTCCAGCACACGAAGAAGACCGGTGGCTGAGCCGCACCCTTCGTTTCCTCGTCAACCCACTGACCGTAGAAGACCACCCCAAGCCGGAGACACCCGCCCATGAGCGTTGAATCGAACTACCTCGTGCCCATCGTCATCGAGAAGACCGGCCGCGGCGAGCGGTCGTACGACATCTACTCTCGCCTGCTCAAGGACAGGATCATCTTCCTGGGCGGGCCGGTCATGGACGACATGGCCAACCTGATCGTGGCCCAGCTGCTGTTCCTTGCCAACGAGGACCCCGAGAGCGACGTGCACCTGTACGTGAACTCGCCCGGTGGCAGCGTGACCAGCGGGCTTGGCATCATCGACACGATGAACTTCATCCAGGCCGACGTGTGCACCTACATCATCGGCCAGGCGTCGAGCATGGGCTCGGTCATTGCCGCCTGCGGGGCCAAGGGCAAGCGGTATTGCCTGCGCAACAGCCGCAACCTGATGCACCAGCCGCTGATCGGCGGCGTGATGGAGGGCCAGGCCACCGACCTAGAGATCGAGGCCAAGGAAATCATCCGCTTGCGCGAGCGGCTCTACCAGATCTATGCCGATGCGACCGGCCAGAACAAGGACAAGATCGAACGCGACTGTGATCGCAACCTGTGGCTGGATGACCAGGAGATGCTCAAGTACGGTCTGGTCGACAAGGTGCTCGAGAACATGCCGCGATCGACCCACCATGAGAAGGACGACTGAGCCTCTGCCCAGCAAAAAATCCCCGACGCCACGCACGCGCGTGACCGTCGGGGATGTAGGAGAAGAGCCGACCCCGTGGCTCGACTCCAGAGCACCACGAACCGCTTCGCCCGGGTCCACACCAGGCCCGGGCGTTCGTGTTTCTAGCGGCTGCGAGAGGTCGAACGCTCGTTGCGATCGTGCTCGTCGAACAAGCGATCGTGCTGCGAACGCATGCCCGCATCGGCCTTGGTGTACGTTGCCTTGTAGATGACGTTGGGGGCGATGGTGGCCCGACCGTCATAGCGGTCCTGCCGCTGGTCGGCCTCGCGCCCGTCTTCGCGACGCTGGGCGGGCTGGCCGCCCAGATCGGTGCCGCGCTGCGTGACCGTTTCGACGGATGTCGGGCCGCGATAGGCCGTAACCGTGTAGCGGTCGTCGCCTTCCAACTGCAGCACGACGCTCATGCCCTCGGTCGTGCCCGTCTGGGCGATGGAACTGGTCGCATCATCGTTGGGGTTTGCGCCGTCCTGCTCATCGCGGAGGCTCGACTGGGGCGTGCGATCGGTGCTGGTGAAGACGATGCGACGAGCGCCCGGATCGTACTTGCCCGTGAAGTAGTGGATCGCGCCGCCTTGGCCGGACATGAGAGCAAGCTGGTACTCGTCCGCACGATCGTTATAGCCAAGGAAGGACACGCTCTGCAGACTGTTGTGGTCGAGTTGGCCGCCCGCGGCGCGATCACGCATGCGATCGGCGTCCTGCTCGCGACCGTCGTTGCCAGTGCCATCCGACTGGGTCACGCCCTGGCCGAAGAGCACGGTGGTGCGGAGGATGTCGCCGCCCAGAATGGTGTGCGATCGCGCCATGCCATCGACGCTGGCCGCACGCATGTCCTGCTCGCGCTGGGGATTTGCGCCCTGGCGCTCGCCCCTCTCGGCCTGACGTTCGGCCCGTTCGCGGCGTTCGGTTTCATTGCGCTGTGGGTTGGTTTCATCGCGACGCCCCTGCGAGCCTCGATCACCGGTTGGCGCGTTCATCGCGTCCCAGTTGGTGCGATTCACCTGGACCTTGACGTTCCAGATGCCCTCGAGCGACGTGAGTATGTTACTGGAGGCGCCGTAACGGCTCTCGCGATCGCGAGCAGCCTGGCTGGCGCGCTCCAGCCTGTCCTGTCGATCCTGCTGGGTTTCCTGGCCTTCCCTGGGCGCGGTCGTGCCACGATTCTGGCCGATTGCGGTACCCGCGGAGATGGTCAGGGCAAGGCCGCTCAAGAGAACGAGTTTCCTGGCATGCATGGAGAGGCTCCTGTGTGGGCGGTCGAGCGACGCCGTGGTCGCGACCGTGTGGTCTTCTGTCACGCCGTGCCGATCACCGATCGGACGGTTGCATGAGAGAAGCTTCCCCGGCCAGCGTGGAGCCCCGCTGAAGCAAGGGTGATTTTGTATTTATTCTGGGGTGACCCTGCGCAAGCGCGCGTTGTTGGCGACTTCCAGCCGTCCTCAGCCGGGGTTGTTCCCCACGATGCGGGCTTCCAACCGCTCGAGTTCGCTGGCGAACTGCGGGTCGGCCTTGCAGAGGTCTGCAACCTTGCTGGCGCCGTGCATGACGGTGGTGTGGTCGCGTCCGCCCAGATAGCCGCCGATCTCTTCGAGCGAGTGGCGGGTGTGCTTTCGGGCCAGATACATGACGACCTGCCGGGGTCGGGCGATCGAGCGGGTCTTCTTCTTGGCCTGCAAGTCGCTGAGCTTGACGCCGTAGAAGCTGATCGCCGCGTCGAGCACGGCCTGCATGGTCGCGCTTGTCGCGGTGCGGTCCGGTTCCTGGGCGACGATGGTCTTGCGTGCCAGGTCGAGGTCGATATCGCGGCCATCGACCGATGCCCGGATCTGAAGGTTGGTGATGGCCCCTTCGAGCTCGCGGATGTTCGAGTCGATGGAGGCGGCCACGTGCTCGGCCACGCCGTCGCCCAGTTCGAGGCCGCGCAGCCGTGCCTTGGTCTGGACGATGGCGATCCGGGTCTCGTAGTCGGGCGCTTCGACCGCCGTGACCAGGCCCCACTTGAACCGGCTGACCAGGCGGTCTTCCAGGTCCGGAATGTCTTCGGGCGGGGCATCGGAACTCAACACGATCTGCCGATTGGTCTGGTAGAGTGCGTTGAAGGTGTGGAAGAACTCTTCCTGCGTGCGGTCACGCTTTGCCAGGAAGTGCACGTCGTCGATGACGAGCATGTTCACCTGACGAAACTCGTTGCGGAAGTCGCTCATGCGGCCCGCCTGCACCGCCTCCATGAACTGGCTGGTGAACTCGTCGCACGAAACGTACTCGATGACCCAGTCGGGGTGCTGCTCCTTGATGCGGATGCAGATCGATTGGAGGAGGTGGGTCTTGCCCAGCCCGACGTCGCCGTGGATGAACAGCGGGTTGTATCGCAGGCCGGGCTCCTCGGCCACGGCTTGTGCGGCGGCATGGGCGAGCCGGTTGCCCGGACCAACGATGAAATTCTGGAAGGTGTTGTCGGCGTTGATGGCCAGCTGCCGTGCGTTTCGCACCGGACCGGCAGTCTGGCCCGCGGGCCCGACGAATCGGACGTTGACGAACTGGCCCGATGCCACGCGGGCGGCCTGGGTGAAGACCCGCCCGCAGTTGCGGTCCATGTGGTCGCGTTGCACCTCGCTGGCGCAGCGCACGGTCAGCAGGCCCGAGTCGAGGGAGATCGGCTCGAGTTCTTCGAACCACACGCGAACCAGCGTTGGCTGCTCGGATCGAACGGTCGAGAGCGCGTCGGCCCAGAGCGCCATGGCCTCGTGCCGTCCGTTGGGCGAACCGTTTCGTGAGCCTTCGCTGGCAAACTGTCCCATGGACGCCCCCAAAAGCGCGTAGCTACCTGACTTGCCGCTGAGCGCAGGAGACCATCGCCGCTTCCGCGGCCTGCTCAGCCAAGACGGTAACGGGTGGCCCACTTTCCCACCGCTCGAACAGACGCGGGGATCAAGATACCACAACTCGCCGCGCGTGTCAACCGCTCCTGCCGCTCTGATCGCTCGCAACGGGCGTTGGTGCGGATCAGGGCGTCACTTTTCACCATCGCCGTCTGCCTCGGCCGTGCGAGCGACGAGCCGCTCGTACTCCTGGCGGTTCGCGCGATGATCCATCAGCACCCGAACGCGGCTGAGCTGGTCGGGGGGCAAGCGCTCTTCCAACGCCTGTCGGACATCCCCCAGTTGCGTGCGGCGGGAGATGTGGCCCAGGATCAGCGTCTGGCATTCCAGCAGCGGCAGCCACTGGGCGATGTCGTCCACGTGCATGTGCATGCCGATGCGTGAACGCTTGTGGTGGCCCTTCTCGAAGAACGTGCACTCGGCGATGACCACGCGGGCTTCCCGCACGTCGCTGCGCAGCAGGTGGGCCCCGGGCAGGGTGTCGCCCGTGTAGGCCACCAGGGGCACCTCGAAGCTGCGTGTGATCTCTTCGCCCCGCTTCTTGAGCTCGACGAGCTTCTCCTGGGGCAGTCCCACGAACTCGTCCTTGAGCTTGGTCCGCTTCTCGTAGACGACATAGCCCATGGAGGGGGCCGTATGCTCGGTATGGAAGCCCCGGAGGTAGTGGTTGGGCTTCAGGGGGTGGCTCTGGCCGTCTTCGAGCGGGAAGAGCTCGTAGGGGGTCCGCTGGCGTTCCAGGCCCACGTAGCCCTCCAGCATGCGGCGGAGGTCGCCCTCGATGCGCGCGTCGCAGGCGATGGCGCCCGTGCCCATGCCCTGAAACTGCCGCTGGCTCAGGTAGTACGCCAGGCCGCCCACGTGATCCATGTGGCCGTGGCTGAGGGCGCAAATGGGGCTTGCGAGCATGGGCCTGGGGCAGGCGCCCATGTCGAAGCACACGTCGAGCTCGGGCACCTGGATGGCCGTGGCCTCGCCGGCGATGGAGATGCCCTGGATGCGGTACGGGGCCGAGTAGATAAAGCCCAGCGAGGGCTCACGCGGTGGCGGCTTGGGCAGCATGGGGGTGGGGGACCTCGGCCCGGTGGGCTGAAAGGCGCTGGGGCGGCCGGTGGGCCGTCGGGCGCGGGTTTCTCGGATGCCGATGAGCGTAGGCGGGCTCGCGGTGGGGCTGCCCCGCGTACGCTGGGGCCATGACGACGCCGCAGCCGCCCGAGAGCCAAGCTGGTCAGCCCAACGAGAGCCCGAGCACCCCACCGACCGTGGCGGGCGAGGTTCCGCAGAAGGAAGGGTTCGTTGCCTTCTTCAAGCGTCTGGGGCCAGCGGGCTTCCTGGCGATCGCGTGGACGGCCATGCCGCCGCTGGGCGGCTTCCTGCTGCTTGCGTTCATCGGCGACATCTCGGCTTGGCTCGAGACCCACAAGATCATGGGCGTGGTGCTCTATGCCGTGCTGTTCATGTTCAGTGCGGGTTTTGGTGCGTTGCCGACGTACTCCCAAGCCCTGCTGGGCGGGTGGGCGTTCGGGCCGGTGGTGGGCTTCCTGGCGGCGTGGGCCGGCTTCGTCGGCGCCTCGCTCATCGGCTACACCATCGCACGGACGATCTCCAAGCGTCGCGTGGAAAAGATGATCGACGAGAACGCCAAAGCTCGGGCCGTCCGCGACGCGCTCATCGGCCATGGCATGCTGCGTACGACGGCCATCGTCGGGCTCATCCGTGTGCCGCCCAATTCGCCCTTTGCGCTGACGAACCTGGCGATGGCGGCTTCGGGCGTTCGGCTGGTGCCCTACGTCATCGGGACGGCCCTGGGCATGGCGCCGCGCACGTTCGCGGCGGTGTGGCTTGCCTCGGAAGGCGCCAAGCGTGGGGACAACCTCGTTGACTTGTTCAAGCGGGACAAGCTGGAGATCTTCATCGCCCTGGCCGTGACGTTCGTCGTGCTGGGCGTGATCGGCTACATTGCCAAGCGTGCGCTGGAGAAGGTATCGGGCGCCCAGCCCAAGCCGGTGGACGCGGACTGACCCGCATCAGGGCAATCGGCGCAGGGCGTTGATGATCGACTCGCCCGCGTCGCCTCGCGCGCCGGTGATGGTCGTCGCGTTCGTAGCGTCGCGCTCGTCCGCGGCGATCCAGTAGATCGCGTCGACGTCGTCGGCCTCGCGGATCCACTCGCCCAGCAGCTTGCTGCCCGAACTGGTCCGCGGATCGTTCATGCCAACGTAGCTGCGGAGCTTGGCCAGCAACTCTGTGACGTGGGCCAGTTCGTCCTGATCGGCGTTCTGGGCATCCAGCACGCGGACGCCCGCGGCACGCAAGGCGGCCAGGCGATGCTCGAGCACCGCCCGCTGCTCGAGGCTCAAACCCGTGGCGTCGCGGACCACCAGCAGCGTGCCATCCACGTCGTCCTTATGCTCGGCGGTCAGGCGGACGGCGTGGCGGATTTCCTCGGCCAGGTCCTCGGGAGACTCGAAGCGCCGGGGCTTCCACGGCGCATCGGGGGCGTCGGGCGCGCTGATGTGGGCGCCGCCCTCGTAGTAGTTGCTGTCCGGGCCGGCGTACCGCAGCGTGATGAGGCCCGCGGCGATGGCGGGCATGACGACCAGGATGATGGCCAGGCCCACGCCGAAGCGTGCGCCGCTGCCGGGCTTGGCGCCCCGGCCCGTGATGGCGCGGCGGCGCTCGTGCGCCCGCGTGCGCCGGTCGTGAGCGCGCTGGCGTGCGGCGGCTCGCTGCTCGGCCGCGGCGCGATGCTTCTTGGCCCCGGGCAGCGGCGCACCAGCCCGGATGAACGCCGGCTTGGGCGCACCGACCTCCACGGGCACGTCCGCCTTGGGCTTCGCGTCCTCGCCGCCCACGGTGAAGCTGCCCGACCACCAGTTCAAGACTCGGATGCGACGCGAGGGCGCCGCGTCGGCCTGGTCGCCTTCGGGCAATGGCGGCGGCGGTGCGTGATGGGCGGCGTGGGAGGCCACACGGGGGGCGTCGACCTCGTCGGCGTCGATCGCAGATGCAACGGCGGCGCCACCGCCCATGCTGGGAAGCTCGGCGGGCTTGATGGCAAACATGTCCTGCGACGTCAGCACATACTGCACGTCGTCGAGCATCTCCTTGGCCGAGCGGTACCGCTTGTCGTAGTCGGTCATGGCGCGACGGATGATCCATCGCACGGCCTCGGGGCACGGCTGGCTGACGCGGCTGAGCCCGCCGTGGGCCGGGAAGCTGTTCTCGATCATCGAGTACAGCACGGCTCCGGCGGCGTACACGTCGAAGCGCTCGCCGTCGACCTCGTTGACCTTCACGCCCCGCAGCGCCATGCGGACCATCTCGGGGTCACGGAAGTACTCGGTGCCGTGGGTGGTCAGGGTCATGGCCGAGCGGAGGTGGGTGATGAGCCCGAAGTCCACCAAGCGGGCCTTGTCTCCGTCGACGATGATGTTGTCGGGCTTGACGTCCTTGTGCCAGAGCCCGCCGACGTGGTAGGCGGCCAACGTATCCAGCAGGTCTCGCTGGTAGTTCAGCACGGTGCGCAGGTCGCGCTTGCTCAGCCCCTTGCCGCCCGTCATGGCGTGCATCTGCTGCGTGACGCGGGCCAGCGACTCGCCCGGGGCGTAGCGCATGACGTAGAAGAACCGTTCGTCGGTCAGTTCATGCTCGAGCACCAGACCCATCTTGCGGGCGGCGTCCAGGCTTCGGCTCTCGCGGACGATCTGCGGCAGGCTTGAGCCCTCGCGCAGGTGGAACGACTTGATGACGACCTGGTCGACCTCGCCCAGGTTCTGTCGCAGGAATGACCCGCGCTTGCGCTCATCGGGCTTGGCGAGGTAGAGCTTGCCCCCCGAACCACCGCCGGGCAGCGAGCCGGTGACCTCGTAGCCCTCGAAGGCGCCCGTGCGGCGCGTGGGCTTGTCCGGTCCGGGCGCGTCGGCCACGATCTGCGGCAGGCGACGCTCGAGCCCCTCGGTCAGCGGCGTCAGGCACAGCAGGCGGGCCGGGTGGCCGATGACCAGACGGTACAGGGCCGCGCCGAACGTGCGGACCTCGTCGGCCACGCCCTTTCCGAAGTGACTGGCGGCCGACCACCGCCCGATGATGATGTTGGCCACGACCAGCAGGCTGAGGATGGGGACGACGATGAGCGTGCCGATGAGGCGCAGCGCGTCGCCGACCATGCCGAAGATGAACCCGAACACGCGCTTGACGATGAACGAGAACGCCTTGATGGCGTACACGATGATGACCACGGCTGCGGGCAGCAGGAGCAGGACGGCAAGGATCAGCAGCAGCGGGGTTGTCATCGGAGCCTCCTGGCTGACCGGGGGGAGGTAATCGGTCAGCCGTCCAATGCGGCCTGTTCGTCCCTCCTGCGGAGTTCGGCCTGCCGGTGGTAGATCTCGGCGATGGCCTCATCGAACAGGTCGTCGTCAGCTTTGGTCGGATTCAGGTCGAGGCCGTTTCGCGCCGCCTCGGCCAATTCGTCCTCGGTGAAGCTGAACTGCTGGATCATCGCCCGCGAGCGCTCGCGAACCATGTCGCGGATCTTGCTCAGCCGGCGGCTGACGGTGGGCTCGCTGACCCCGATCTGGGCGGCCACGTCCCGGCCGGTCATGCCGTCCAGCACGCGCATCCGGTAGATCGAGAAGTCCACGAACTCGGCCTCGTGCTCGACGGCCCGGAGGGCGGCCTCGATCTTGGCCCGGAAGACGGCCGCCTCGTACTCGGCGTCGGCGCCGATGCTGGTGGGCACGGTGGCCCACCGTTCGTCCAGGGCGACGGCCTTCTTGCCCGAGCCGCGTTTCTGGGCCATGCGGCGGTCGATCTCGTCGCCCAACACGTGCTTGGCGATCGCCAGCAACCAAGTGCTGAAGCGGGCCCCGCGGCTGGGGTCGTAGCGGTCGATCGAGTCGCTGAGGGCCGCGAGGGTCTCCTGAGAGAGATCACGGACGGTTTCCACGCCGATGCGGCCCTTGCCCCAGCGTGTGAGCTGGGTGCGAACGACCGGGCCGAAGGTTTCCCACAGCTCGAACCACGCGGCTTCGTCGTTGTTTCTCAATCGCCCGATAAAGCTCGTGGTGACAGAATGCAGCATCCACAGGTCCCCTCAGTCCTCGATTCGTGGGGGCGATGGAACGCGTGCCCCCTTCATTATGACGCGCCAACAGGCCCTGCGTTGCAAAAAGGCCCTTCGGGGCGACCACACCAGTTCTCTTGGGAAAGGGGAAAGTCCGGTTACCCCCGATGGCGTCGAAATCCGTGGCGAGGGTGGCGGCGCGTGAAATCTCACGGCCTTGCTTCCCAACAACCCCGGTGACAGGGCGAGCGGCTCCGGAAGGGAGGGGCCGACGCCCGCCGGCGGACTCGGACAGGGGCCAGCGTCCCGCGATGAGCCGGAGACACGAACGCCTAAGGAGGTCGGCACATGCCACTCGTCAAGACCATCATTCGCGTCGGCGTCATCGGGACCCTCGTGGGCGGCGGGCTGATCGCCGTGGCCGGCCCCGAGCGCGTCGGCGCCGCACTGACCCAGGCCCGCGACACCGTGAACGACACCATCGATCGCAGCATCGATGACCCGGTGAAGATGCGGGCCCAGCTTCGCAAGCTCGAGAGCCAGTATCCCGAGCGCATCACCCGCGTCCGCCACGACCTGGCGACGCTTGACACCCAGACCGCTGAGTACGAGCGCGAACTTGCCGTCGCCCAGCGCGTCGTTGAACTGGCCGAGGCGGATCTGGACGCCATGAACGGTTTGTTTGAGCGTGCCGAGCACGCCCGGGCCCAGGCCGGCCACAGCGCCATCGTGCGTGTGAGCTTCAACGGCAGCAAGATGGACCTGAGCGAGGCGCAGGCCAAGGCGGCGCAGATCGCCAAGACCCGCGACGCCTACGAACTCGAGGCCCAGTCGATCTCGCGTGACATCGATTTGCTGAGCAAGCAGCGCGACCGCCTGCACGACCTGCTGGCCAAGCTCGAGAGCGAGCGGGCCCAGTTCCAGAGCGAGCTGTGGAGGCTCAACCAGCAGATCGACGCGATCGCCCGCAACGAGCGGATGATCGACATGATGGAGGCCCGCCAGCAGACGCTTGACGAGCTTGGCCCCTATAAGGCTCACAGCATCGATCAGGTGAAGGACCGCCTTGCCCAGGTTCGCGCCGAGCAGGAGGCCAAGCTGGAGAGCCTGGCGACCGGCGAGAAGGAACTCAGCTACGAGGACCGCGCCAAGCTGAGCATCGGCGGCCAGGACGCCGTCAGCCGCGAGGACCGCGTGATCGAGGTTGCCCCGACCATCATCGAGGTGCCCGAGATCGAGACCAAGAACAGCCGCGTGTATTGATCCGCGGGGTTCGCCCCCAAACCAAGTGAATCCATGCCAGCCCCGCTCCGGCGGGGTTTTTTCGTGCCGCCACCTGCCTGATGTGTTTCCGGCGAATGGTGGGAGCGGGGGGCATATCCTCTGCACCGACCGAATCGGCGACGGTTCGATGGGTTTTTGTTTGGCCTGCCTCGCAGGCCCGTTCGAGCGCAACTGCTTCCAGGAGCTTCCATGGCCCAGCCCCTTGGCGCTGCCACTACCGAGTTCGAGAAGGCCGACCGTTGCGGCGAGCTGGACCACCGCCCCCGGGTGCTTCTCGGCAAGATGGGCCTGGACGGCCACGATCGGGGCGTAAAAGTCATCGCCCGGGCCATGCGCGACTCGGGCGTGCACGTGATCTACAGCGGTCTCTGGCAGACGCCCAAGAGTCTGGCCATCAGCGCCCGCGACGAAGACGTGGACGTCATCGCCGCCAGCATGATGAGCAACAGCCACCTGACGCTTGGCCCGAACCTGCTCAAGGCGCTCAAGAGCGTCGGCCGCGGCGACATTCCCGTGCACATGGGCGGCATCCTGCCCCAGGAAGACCTGCCGGCGCTCAAGGAAGCCGGCATCGCGCGCTGCTTTACCACGGGGGTTGGGCTGCTCGACATCGTCGAGGCGGCCGCTTCGACCGTGTCGGCGTACGACCAGGAAGTGCCCGGCGGGCACCCCACGGCGCAGCTTGCCAGGGACATCTCGCTGGCGCACCTTGAGCGGCCCGTGCGGAAGAACGCGGTTCGCCGCAGGCCCAAGCGCGTCATCGGCATCACCGGCTCGCCCGGCGCGGGCAAGAGCACGCTGGTGGCACAGCTCGTGGCCGAGCATGCCCGCCGGGCCGAGGAAGACTCGAGCCTGGGCCGGTGTGCGGTGGTGGCGTTCGACCCGATGAGCCCGATCACGGGTGGAGCCCTGCTTGGCGATCGCCTGCGCGTGGACTTCAACCGACTGGGCGAGGCGGCCTACTACCGCTCGCTGGCGATCCGCGGCGAGGACTACCACGCCCTGGAAGACGTGACCGACCTCATCGGTGGCGCATGCGAAGGAGCCGACGCGTACGACACGCTGTTCATCGAGACCGTGGGCGCCGGTCAGAACGAGACTCGAATCAGCGACCACGTCGACAAGACCATCGTGGTGCTCACGCCGGGCATGGGCGACGCCGTGCAGATGGACAAGGCCGGCATCCTGGAGATCGCCGACCTGTTCGTGTGCAATAAGGCCGATCATCCCGGCGAGAACGAGCTGGTGCGCGACCTTCGGGACATCGCCGGCCGCCGGCCGATCCTCGAGACCGTCGCGACGCACGGCCAGGGCATCGCCGAGTTGCTCGACGCGCTGGCTTGAGGTTCAAGCCGGGAACGGATGTTCCCGATAACCCTCGTGGGATCAGTGGAAAACGCTGGTCTAGCCCTGGGCGTATAGCTTGCATCGGAGGGACGAGACGATGCGCAAGGTGAGGAAGTTGTTGGGTATTGCTGCGCTTGTCGGCGCCGCACCGGCCTTGGCACAGGGCGTGCACTACGCCGACATGACCGACGGGAGCGGCATCGACTTCACGCACCGGCAGGCGGTGTGGCCGGTGCCGCCGCTCTTTCCCGGGCAGAACGAGCGGTTCGGCGTGGGCGCCGCCATCGGCGACTACGACAACGACGGACTGCTGGACATCTACATCCCAAACTCCGCTGGCTACGCCAACCACCTGTACCGCAACAACGGCGACGGCACCTTCACCGAAGTAGCCGCGGCTGCTGGGGTCGATCACGTCGCTGGCTTCAGCAAGCAGGCGCTCTGGCTCGACCTGAACAACGACGGCTTCGACGACCTGATCGTGTTCAACGATTCTTCGATATTCGACGACAGCTTCCCGACCAGCCGTATCTACCGCAACGATGGCGACGGCACCTTCACCGACATGACCGCCGCCAGTGGCGTCGTGCACTACGAGGCAACACACGGCGGCGCCACGGCTGGCGACATCGATGGCGATGGTGATCTGGACCTGTTCATCGGGGGCTGGTTCGAGCAGACGCACCACCTGCTGCGCAATGACGGCAACTTCCGCTTCACCGACATTACCGATGCGGTGGGCGGTTTCCCGGCCGATGATCGTTTCCACTGGCAGCCGGTCATGCTCGACCTCAACGACGATGGGCTACTGGACCTCTACGCTGCGGTCGATTTCGACGAGGACTACGCCCTGCGCAACAACGGCGACGGCACGTTCACCGACGTGAGCCACGAGTGGAACATGATCCACCACGCCAACGACATGGGCGTGGCGGTAGGCGACGTCGACGGCAACGGCGGGCTTGATCTGTACACCACCAACATGTCCTTCAGCCCCTTTAACACCAACGACGAGCCCGGACCGAACGCGCTCTACATGAACGACGGGACCGGGCGGTTCGAGCAACTCGCCACCGAGATGGGCGTGGACAACACGTTCTTCGCGTGGGGCACATGGTTGTGGGACGCCGACCTGGACGGCAACCTCGACCTGATGGCCGTCAATGGCTGGGTGCAGCCCGAGTGGCATACGCGTGCGGTCTTCTTCCGCGGGCTGGGTGACGGGCGATTTCAGGATGCCGGGCTGGGCAGCGGGCTCGACCACCGTGGCGATACGCGCGGCCTGGCGCCCATCGATCTGGAGAACGATGGCGACATCGATTTCGTCCTCAGCGACGTGTACGGCAAGGCGGTCATCCTCCGCAACGACACGGAACGCAACGGCAACGCGTGGCTGCGCGTCGAGGCTCGCGGCACCGTGAGCAACCGCAACGGCGTTGGCAGCAAGATCTGGGTGACCGTGGGCGACCGCACGTGGCGCAGCGACATCTTCGTGGGCGGCAGCTTTTACAGCGCCCCGCCGCTGGAGGCCCACTTCGGGCTGGGCCAGACCGACACGATCGATCTGCTGCGGGTGCTGTTCCCCAGCGGTCGCGAGGTGGTGCTTGAAGACGTCGCGGCGAACCAGATCCTGACCATCACCGAGCCTCGCTGAGTGCCGGAGAACTCGCGGGTCTCGTTGCTACTCGTCGTCCTCGCTTGGTATCTCGTGTGGGGCGTGATCGCGTTCGCGGTCTATGCCCGCGATAAGCGAGCCGCCCAGCGCAGTCATCGGCGGACGGCCGAGGCAAAGCTGCGGAGCATCGAGTTGCTCGGCGGAGCGTTCGGCGCGGCGTTGGCCCAGAAAGTGCTGCGGCACAAGACCAGCAAACCGGGGTTCCGGGCGCTCACGCTGCTCATCACGGCGGTGCACGGGGCCATCGTCTGCGGGCTGGGGTGGTGGGCGTTCGCGGCCTAGGGCGTGTTGGCGTCGGGGGCGTAGCGGAATCCGTCGAGCTCGGGTTTGGGCGCGAACTCGAGATCGACGCGAGCCTGGCCCAGCAGCGTGCCGGTCGCGACGGCAAGGTTGACCTGCGAGATCTGGTAGTCGACGATGGCCGAGAGCTCGCTGAGCTGGGCGTCGGCCAGGCGTGCGCTGGCGTCGAGCACGTCGGTGCTGGTGCTGCGGCCCACGCCAAACTGCCGTTCCTCGGCGCGCAGGGTGCGTGTGGCCAGGCGGACGCGCTCGCGGGCGGCGATGACGCGTTGCCAGCTCGTGGCCATGTCGTCGAGCGCATTGAGTACGTCCTGGCGAATGGTCTGTTCGCGCGACTGCTTCGTGGCGATGCGTTGCAGCCGGCTGAGCACCAGGCCGCGCAGGCGGGAAAGTGCCGACTCGTTGCCGATGGGAATGGCCGCGGTGAGCGCGACGCGCCAGTCTTCGAAGTCGTTCTCGACGAGCACCTCGGTGGCCCCGCCGTGATTGCCGCCCAGCCCGTTGATGCGGTAGAGCGCGCTGAGGTCAAGCTGGGGCAGGGCCTGATTCTCGCTCAGTTCGATGCGCACCAGGTCCTGGGCGAGCTGGAGCTCCACCTCCAGCAGTTCCATGCGTGAGGCCAGGGCGTTGTCGATGAGCGTAGTGGTGTTGGCCTCGTAGAGCGCCGGATCGGGCACGCTGGCCAGGTCGATGGCCGTGTCGCTTTGGACCGGGAGCTCGGGCAGGTTGAGCAGACGCTTCAACTCGCGTTGGCGTGCGGCGGCCAGGTTCTCGGCCACGATGATCGCTTCGGCTCGATCCGCCACGCCGCTCTCGGCCCGCAACACCTCGATCTCGGCGATGCGTTGGGCTTCGAGCTGTCGTTGGGCCCGCTCGAGCTGGGCGATCGCAAGATCTCGCTGCTGGATCCGCACCTCGATCTCCTGGCGGGCCGAGTACAGCTGCCAGTAGGCGCGGTCGACCGCGGCCAGTTGGGCGATGACCTCCAGCTTCGTGCGTGCCGCGGCCAGGTCGCGGTCGAGCGCGGCGATGCGAAGCGCAGCGGTCGTTGCGCGCCGACCCGCGCCGCGCAGTAGCGGCTGGCTGATGCTGAACTCCAGGTCCTGGGTGAAGGCGGGGTCGACGGTCGCAAAGGGGTTATTGGTCTGGTTCCGCGTGAACGGCGCCGCGATGGTCGCTTCGCCACCCAGCCGAGTCGGAATGCTCAGCGAAGGATTGAGCGACTGGAACTCCTGCTGAGCGTCTTGCAATTCGCTGAAGGTCGGCCTGTCGGTCTGCTGGGCCACGCCCGTGACGCGGAAGGTCGCTTCAAACGCGGCTTCCTCCTCGGACACGCGGGTGGCGGCGATGGTGGGGGCGATGAGCGACACGCGCACGTTCAGGTTGTTCTCGATAGCCGCCGCCCGGGCGGCCTCGATCGTCAGGGGAACCGCGCCGGCCTTGGCATCCACCACGACGGCGCGGGGCAACTCCGGCGCGGGCTCGACCGGGCCTTCGAGCGATGCGGCACGGGGCAACTCGAGCGGCTTGATGTGCTTCAGCCGGCCGTCCGGGCCCAGCAGCGACTCGCTCTTGGGCGCTCGATCGAGGGGCGTAACACAGCCAGCAGCGAGCAACAGCGGCAAGGCAAGGGCGGCGCGACGCAACATCGGCATGGAAGGCTCCACGAGAAGGGGGTGTCAATCGTGACGCAAGGCGACGATGGGGTCGAGCCGTGCCGCCTTGATCGCGGGAAACACGCCGAACACCACGCCGGTCACGGCGCAGAAGCCCACGGCCAGGGCGACTGCCCAGAGGGGCATGTCGGCGTGTTCCAGGGGCGCGTTGGGAATCTGCTTGAGCAGGAGGATGATGCCCTGGCCGATCACGATGCCCACGGCGCCGCCCATGAGGCACAGCACAACGGCCTCGGTGAGGAACTGGATGAGGACCACCATCGGGCGGGCGCCCACGGCCTTTCGCAGCCCGATCTCTCGCGTGCGTTCGGAGACCGATACGAGCATGATGTTCATGATGCCGATGCCGCCCACGAGCAGGCTGATGCCGACGATGCCTGTCGCGCCTGCGATCAGGCCGGCCGACAGCGTCTTGAATTGCTCAACGTACTCCTGGGGAATCTCGACGTCGAACGTGGCGTCTTCGTCCGGGTCGAGCCCGCGCATGGAACGCAACACGAAATCGACTTCGGCCCGCGCTTCTTCGGCGGCCTCGGGCTCACGCATGGTGGCCACGGCATAGGCAATCACGGTGTTGGGGTTCAGGATCATTGCCGTGGTGAATGGCACGAAGAACTCAGCGCGGCTGTCGCCACCACCAAACATACCGCTGAGCTCCGGTGTCTCCACCACGCCCACGATTCGGAACCGTCGACCGGCGAGCAGCACGTGCTGGCCCACGGGGTTCAGCGGCAGGTTGAGTTCTTCGATTGCCCGCTCGTTGATGAGCAGGGCGTACCGCCGCTGCTCTTCATCTAATTGATTGAACGGTCGGCCCTCAAGCACCTGGCGATTCTCGATTTCATGCCATGGAGGTCGGATGCCGACGACGCGGCCGCTCTCGATCGCCGACTGTCCGTACTCGACGCGGGCCGAGGCAAACCAGTGCGGCGTGATGGCGGTGATGGAGGGCGCATGTTCGACGATGGCATCGAGTTCGTCGGTCGTGAGGGCGGCGTCTCGCCAGCTCATGACCGCCCGCTTGCTCTGGGGAACGTCGCCGTCGATGTAGACCTTCGTGGCGCCAAAAGTCTCGAACTCGGCCAGAACGAACCCGCGCAAGCCCTCGATGGCCGCGACGGTCGCCACCACGGCCGCCACGCCGATGACGATGCCCAGCGTGGTCAGCAACGACCGCACCTTGTTGGCCCAGATCTGGCCCATGGCCAGCACCACGGTCTGCATGAGCAAACGCACGATGATCATGCCGGGGCTCCCTGTGCTTCGCTGGTCTGGGCCCGACGGGCCGCCGTCGTCGCGATGGACTGCAGGTAGGCCGTGTGGAGCGGATCATCGGCCGTTGACATGTCGCTGAACACGCGGCCATCGCGGAGCCGAACGATCCGATCGGCATATCCGGCGACCTCTTCTTCGTGCGTCACGATGACGATGGTCTGCCCTTCCTTGTGAAGGTCGGTGAACAGTCGGATGATTTCGGTCGTCGTGTGCGAGTCGAGATTGCCGGTCGGCTCGTCGGCCAGCAGGATCGCCGGATCATTCACCAGGGCGCGGGCCACGGCGACGCGCTGACGCTGCCCGCCCGAGAGCTGATTGGGTCGATGCCGCATGCGGTCGCCCAGTCCGACCTTTCGCAGCGCCGCCTTGGCGCGCCCGCGGGCGCCGAAGGCGTGCTTCTTGCTGTAGATCATCGGCAACATGACGTTCTGGATGGCCGAGGCACGCGGCAGGAGCTCGAACGTCTGGAAGATGAATCCGATGCGCTCGTTGCGAACCTTGGCCAGCCGCGTCGCGCTCATCTTTCGCGTCGGAATGCCGGCCAGCTCGTACTCGCCGGCAGTGGGGCGGTCCAGGCAACCGAGCATGTTCATCAGCGTGCTCTTGCCCGAGCCCGACGCGCCCATGATGGCGACGAACTCACCGGCGTTGATGGTCAGGTCGACGCCGTCGAGCGCGCGGACGCGTTCGACGCCCATCTTGTAGACCTTCTCGAGCCCCGTGACCCGGATGGCCGGGGCTTCGGGATCAGCCCGTCCTCGTCGGGGCATCGCCGGCTCCTTGTTCGGGCGTGGACCCCGGTGTCTCGGCAACGTCTTGCGCATCGGCGTCATCGCGGGTGACCGCATCGCCGTCTTCGAGGTCGCGTAGCACGCGGAACGGGCCGGTGATGACGGGATCCCCGGCTTGCAGACCCTCGAGCACCACCGTGTCGGTCAGGTCGCTCACGCCCGTGCGAACCGGGCGGGCCCGGGCAACCCCGCCATCCAAAACGTACACGACGGTCGTGAAGGTCCGAAGGCGATCGACCAGCGGCGAGGCCCTGACATTGTCGGGAAGGTTCTCCACGCGGCGATCGAGCACCGACTGGCTGGGCACCACGATCGCGTCACGCACGGTCTCGACGTGAATATCGGCGTTGGCGGTCAGGCCGGTCCGCAGCAGATCGCCCTCGGCCTGTTCGACCAGGATTTCCGCCTGCACGTAGCTGGTGCCGTCGGTGAACACGCGACGCTGCAGGCCCACACGCTCGACCACGCCCTCGAAGACTCGATCGCCGTACGCCAGCAGCCGCACATCGGCGCTCTGTCCCTCGGCGACGAGGCCGACGCTGGTTTCGTCGATGCGCGCCTGCATGAGCATCGTGCCCAGGTCGGCGATTTCCATGATGAGCGAGCCTTGGTTCTGGAACGTGCCCAGCACGGTCTCGCCCACCTCGACAGGGAGGTTGACGATGCGGCCCGAGATCGGGCTGGCGATGACGGCGTTCTCCAGGTCGCGCTTGGCGGCGCGCACGTCGGCCCGGGCGGCTTCGATGCCCGCCTCGATCACCGCCACGCTGCTGCGCGCCTGAAGCACGCGCGTGTTCGCGGCGTCGAACTCCGCTTTGGCGATGTCCTTTGTGTCCAGCAGTTCCTGCAAGCGCCCCAGCTCGAGCTGGGCCAGTTCGAGCTCGGCTCGGGCGCCGTCGAGTTGGCTCTCCTGCGAACGAACCCTCGATTCGGCGGCGTCCAGGCGGGCCTGCAGGTCGATCGAGTCGAGCCGGCAGATGATGTCGCCCTCGCGCACCGGGTCGCCCTCGCCAAATGGCAACGCCACGATGCG
Source organism: Phycisphaerales bacterium (assembly GCA_040221175.1). Taxonomy (NCBI): domain Bacteria; kingdom Pseudomonadati; phylum Planctomycetota; class Phycisphaerae; order Phycisphaerales; species Phycisphaerales bacterium. The sequence goes on along the minus strand of JAVJVK010000004.1, from coordinate 314,440 downwards.
CGCGCTGACCTCAGCAGAAATCTGCACGAGTTGCTTGGGCTCGATGGCGCCCGGGGCGTTGATGGTGCGCCGCAGGTCGCTGCGCCTGGCCGACTCGACGATGACACGCGTGGGCTCTTCCGCAGGCGTCAGACGCGTGCGCAACCCTTCCACGCCGCCGACCTGCATCAAACCGATGGCACTGACGACGCCCAAGGTTATCAGAACTACCAGGACGATGACGACGGACTTCAGCATGCGGGGCTCCCGCGATGGGCTCTATCGGGCGTTGTGATACCGCTTCTTGGGATGTCCCGGGGGTGATTTTCCCATCGTTGCGATGAAATTGGTTGTGAATTCGTGGGGTCCTCGAATAGACTTTGAGGTCCGGTACGAGCCTCGGACAAACTCGAATTCATGCAGTTCCAAGACGCATGCAACCCAATGAAGGGGGATCAGAGATGAAGTATGGTATCACGAGCGTTCTGGCCCTGGCCGGCGTGACGGCGGCCGCCCAAGCGCAGTTTACTGACTACGGCGACCGGGCCCTGTGGGAGAGCGACCCAATCGTCAGCGGCGACTTCCTGACCGAAGATTTCGGCGGCTTGCTGGTCGATCCGCTCCAGCCCTCCTCGGGCGTCATTGCGACCGACTGGGGCAGCATCGAAGTGATCGGCGTCGACAGCACCACCGGCTCGCCCGCCATCGCCGATGGCACCTTCCAGGGATCCATTTTTCCGGCCACCGGTCACGTCGAGTACGTCTTCACGTTCGACAGCCCCATCCAGGCGTTCGGCTGGGAGACCTTCGGCGCCGCGTCGGGCATCGGCATCGCGATCGAGACCGATCAGGGCGTGGCCGATGTGTTTGACTACGCCACGGGCTTCGACGACACGTTCCTGGGCTTCACCAGCAGCGAGCCGGTGAGCGAAGTGCGCATCATCGCGTCGCCCAGCTACGGCGGGACGGCGGTGGGTGAGATCTTCGATGCCGACGACATGGTGTTCGCCGGTGGCGAGCCTTGCCGCGCCGACTTCGACGGCGATGGCCAGTTGACCATCTTCGACTTCCTGGCGTTCCAGAACGCCTTCGATGCCGGTGATCCGCTCGCGGACTTCGATGGCGATGGTTCGCTGACGCTCTTCGACTTCCTCGCATTCCAGAACGAGTTCGACGCCGGCTGCGAGTAAGCCTGGCGCGTCGCACACGTTTTGATTCGACCATGCCCCTCGCCTCGACGGCGGGGGGTTTTCCGTTCCCCGACTGCAGACAACCAGCAACTTCGGGGTGCAACGCACGAGCCCGGCGTCAGCCCGTATCATGGCCCATACATGGCGGTCGCGCCTCATGCAGCGCGACGAGCCCGGACCGGCCGCATGGGCCCGGATATGAAGGAGAGTTCATCATGGCATATACACTGCCCGATTTGCCCTATCCCAAGAACGCGCTCGAACCGCACATCGACGCGAAGACGATGGAGATCCATCACGGCAAGCACCACCAGGGATACGTCGACAAGGTCAACAAGGCCCTTGAGGGCTCGCCGATGGCCAGCAAGCCCATCGAAGAAGTGCTTCGCAATATCAACGACGTGCCGCAGGAAAAGCGGCAGGCCGTGATCAACAACGGCGGCGGCCACGCCAACCACAGCCTGTTCTGGCAGGTCATGAGCCCCGACGGCGGGGGATCGCCCCAGGGCGATCTCGCCAAGGCCATCGAGAGCGACCTGGGGGGTTTCGACAAGTTCAAGCAGGACTTTGCCGATGCCGCGGCGGGCCGCTTCGGCTCGGGCTGGGCCTGGCTGGTCGTCGACGGGGGCGGCAAGCTCCAGGTGACCAGCACCCCCAACCAGGACAGCCCGTTGATGGACGGCCACACCCCGATCCTGGGCATCGACGTCTGGGAGCACGCCTACTACCTGAACTACCAGAACCGCCGCCCCGACTATGTGAAGTCGTGGTGGAACGTCGTTAACTGGAACAAGGTGGGCGAGCTCTACGGCAAGGCGCGGGGCTGATCCGCCGGCCGGGAGGTCGCGCCGGATTCGAGTTCGGCCTGGTACGCCCGGTTCAAAAGCCAGAACAACACGATCAAAACCGCGATCGGCGACAGGACGACCCCTGTCACGATCGCATTTTTTTTCCAGCCAGTGCGGCGGTTGGGGCTGGCCATTTCAGATCATAGCGAAGGGAGCCGATTAGGGATAACCGCCAAACAAATCTGGACAAAACGCATAGACAGAACCGAAATTTGCCGTTATCTTGACGTGAGTGCTCGCGCGGGTCGTCGCAGGGAACGCGATGACACGATCCGCTGCCGAGGTCGTGGGGTCCGAAAGTCAACTCGTCGGCGAATTCGGTTGTGATCGCGGCCCGCGAGGAAACTTTTTCTTTGCGCATGTCGTATATCATGGGTGCGTCTCCGACGGGCAGCGAGCCAGGGCGAAGCGAAGGCCGCTGACGGAGCCGAAGACAACCGAGCAAGGGTTCAACCGTGTTTTCGTATACGGGCAAACCCGTGTTTTGCGTGTCTCGGCGGTAGGAGGACCGTACGAGTCTTGATGGGGCCCGAATCCCTCGTTTGAGGGAGGCGGGGTGGTGATTGTGGTTCGGCCGCTCGGGTTTTGGTATCACTCGGGCGAACAAGGCCGTACCCAGTGGTGTTGGGTTATTCGCGCGGGCCGGTGTGATCCGTCCCGAGTGCAAGGCAGCATGACGTGCGGCATGGCAAGACCCTTGGCGGGTCGCCGCACGGCCCGGACCCTGAAGGGTTCCGGCCAGTGCGAAGGGAAGTGACCGATGAGGCAGAATCGTGGCAAAGGACCGAGCCCGCTGGAGCAGGCTCGGCGCAGGCAGCACGCCGGCATTGCCGGTCAGGGTGTCGTAGCGCGCGGCGCCCGCCGTCGCCTGAGCCCCGACGATGAGCGGCTGCTCGACCAGATCATGGCCCAGGAGATGGACTACATCGACAGCCCGGCCTTCTACGAGGACGGCGCCGAGGGCAAGATCTACGAGGAGGCGCCCGAGATCCAGAAGCCCGATACCGCGTGGTATCACCCGGTGATGGACGACCTGTCGGCCACGCGGACCCGTACCGTCAAGAGCAGCCAGCAGGTCATCCTGACGGCGGCCGAGGAAAAGGTGCTGTTCCACCAGTTCAACTACGCGCGGCATCGCGTGTGGATGCTCCAGCAGGAGGTCTGGGAGAACCCCAACCGCAAGCCGAACCCCGAGCAGGCCGAGAAGATCCTGTGGTGGTACCGTCGGGCCGACCTGATCCGCGAGCAGATCGCCGAGACCAACTTGGCTCTCGTGCTGGCGATGGCCAAGCGGACCCGCATGAGCGAAGTCGACTTTGCCGACCTGGTGAGCGAGGGCAACATGGCCCTGCTCCGCGCGGTGGACAAGTTCGACGCTGGTCGCGGCTACAAGTTCAGCACGTACGCCTGTCGTGCGATCCTGAAGGCCTTCAGCCGCCAGGGCATGAAGCTGAGCAAGTACCGCCAGCGCTTCCCGACCGACTTCGATCCGAAGCTGGAGAAGTCCAACTTCCTGGAGACCAAGCGGGCCGACTTCGAGCGTGACGCGGCCGAGGAGGTCAAGCGGATCGTCATGGATAACCGTGCCGACCTGACCGACGTGGAGCGGACCGTGATCGAGCACCGCTTCGGGCTGGAGAGCGGCGAAGAGAAGCCCATGACCCTTGAGCAGGTCGGGCAGATCATCGGCGTCACCAAGGAGCGTGTCCGCCAGATCCAGAACAAGGCGATGGAGAAGCTGCGCGTCGAGCTCGAGGCCAACTTCCTGGGCGTCAACCAGGAAGAGGAAGAGCAGAACGCCGAGGCGGGCGAGGTCGCACCGACCGCCTGACGCCCAGGACGCCGACGACTTGAGGGGCCCGCGCGGGCCCCTTTTCGTGCGCCCAACGGGGGCGCGCGGCTGGGGAACTCGCCCCCGCGCGCCTACGAACAGGGTCCACGAAAGGCCCCGACCGGCTGCCATCGTCGACGAGAACCCGGAATCTGACTCTTCAGAGCAAAGAATGGGCCATCGTCGGTAACGGTCGGGGGGGTGAGTGGCGCTACATTTAGGGCTCGATCCTGCGTATGCCGTAGGGGCGAACCCCAGCCCTCGTGGCGGTCGGGCAACCTGCCCGTGTCGGATCTGGTAGGCCTCTTCTGGAGGCCGGAAACGATGCTTCGGTTTTTGCGTCGCCCGGCGGCGACGGGAGTTGGCAGAGCATGAGCAGTGCACACACGGCGGTCCAGGGCGATGAAACCGAGGGCCATACGGCCCCGATCGCGGACATCTTCGGCGGGCAGCGCGACCCGCACGCGACCCGGCTTGGCGAGTTCCTCAAGGCGTGTATCAAGTTCGGCGCATCGGACCTGATCATCAAGACCGACCAACCGCCCAAGCTGCGGATGCGCGGCGCCCTGAAGCCTCTGGACACCAAGCCGGTGACGGCCGAGGACTGGGCGGAGATCATCAAGGTGACGCTGGATGAAGACCAGCTCAAGGACCTCGCCCACTACGGCAGCGTCGACTTCGCGTATGACTACGACGAGAGCGCCCGCTTCCGCATGAACCTGTTCAAGGCCCGCGGTCACATCTCCCTGGCGGCCCGCCTGATCACCAGCAACATCCTGCCTTTCGAGAAGCTGCACCTACCCGAGGTCATGGGCCAGATCGCCCTGCAGCCCCAGGGCATCGTGCTGCTCAGCGGCGTGACCGGTTCGGGTAAGTCGACCACGATCGCCTCGATGATCGACTACGTGAACCAGCGCAAGCCGATCCACATCGTGACGATCGAGGATCCGATCGAGTACATCTTCCACGACAAGAAGGCGACCATCAACCAGCGCGAGATTGGCATCGACGTGCTGGACTTCAAGATCGCCCTCAAGGCGCTTGTACGCGAGAACCCCGACACCGTGCTCATCGGCGAGATGCGCGATAAGGACACGTTCGAGGCCGCGCTCAACGCCGCCGAGACGGGCCACCTGGTGTACGGAACCATCCACGCCTCGAGCACGACGCAGACGTTCAGCCGTATCTACGGCCTGTTCGAGACCGAAGAGGTCGAGGGCATCCGGCGGATGCTGGCTTACCAGATGCGCGCGTTCGTGTACCAGAAGCTGCTGCCCACGTTGCACGAGAACATCCCGCGTATCCCTGCGATCGAGATCCTGATCAACGACACTGTCGTGCAGAAGCACATCCTGGAAGAGCGTGAGGGCGAGCTTCGCGAGTACCTCAACTCGATCGAAGCCCAGCAGCAGGGCATGGTGGACTTCAACGCCTGGCTCGTGAAGCTGATCGAGGAAGAGTACATCCACCAGCGTATCGCCATGGAGAGCAGCCCCAACAAGGACGACCTCCAGATGCGTCTGAAGAAGTTCGGCGGCGCGTCGCAGAAGCGCTGATGCAGTTTATCCAATCCGCCCGGCGTCGTTGGACGGCTGGGCTTTTCAGCCGACTGGCCCTTGACACGATAAAGGAACGCCACTCGTGGATCTGACCCAGCTCTTGCTCACCCCCGCGCCATCGGCGGTTCTTGCCGATGCCACCGCGTTCGTGCTCGCCTCGTGGTGGAAGGCGTTGATCTTCGTGGCGATGTTTGCGGTCTGGGGATGGTTCGTCTCCAGCGTTGCCGACAAGCACGCGGCGAGGTTCTATCTGCCACGCGAGAAGTGGAACCTGGCATACATGGTGACGGCGTTGCTGGCAATCGCCGTCATCGTGCTCAATCCGCTGACGGGCATCGTGGCGTTCCTCGCGGCGGTGCCGGTCGTGGCCCTGCTGCTCGCCGTGCCGCCCTTCATGTACGTGCAATCGGCCAACAAGGACGAACGCGTGCCCGAAGAGCACAAGCTGACGATGAACATCGCCAGCTGGATGGAGGCGCGCAAGGAGGCCCGCGAGGCGCGCAAGGTCACCGGCGTGCAGCTTTCGATCGTCAAGCCGGACGGCGTTTCGATGGAGGCGCCCGAAGAGGGCACCAACGAGATGGTCGTGCGAGCGGCGGCGGAGAAGCTCTACATCGACGGCGTGGCGGCGCGGGCCCACAAGATCGAGTTGCTGCCGGCCGGCGACAAGGGATACGTGGTCGCTCACACGGTGGACGGTCTGCGCTCGGTCGTGGGCGAGCCGATGGCGCCGCAGGACGCCATGCGCGTCATCGCGTTCTGGCAGAGTGCGTCCGGCCTCGAGCCGGGCGAGCGTCGTCGGCAGGTGGGCGAGCCGGACATCTCCAAGGGTGGCGAGCGGCACCATCTTCGCATCATCACCAGTGGCGGCCAGCAGGGCCTGAAGCTGACGATGGTGGTCGACCCCGCCAAGTCCGTTCGCCGCAAGGGCGAGAACCTCGGGCTGCTGCCCCAGCAGCGCGAGCTGCTCCAGAAGCTCGTGGACGATGGCACCGGCGTCGTTCTATTGGCCGCGCCCAAGGGCATGGGCCGAACCACGCTTCTTTACAGCGTTCTGAAGATGCACGACGCGTACACGTCGAACATCCAGACGATCGAGCTCGAACAGCAGGACACGCTGGAAGGCATCCGCCAGAACGACTGGAGCCCCACCGGCGGCGGACCGGATCACGCGACGCTGCTCCGTTCGATCCTTCGTCGTGACCCCAGCGTCGTCGGTGTTGCCGAACTGGTCGATGAGGCCACCGCGGTTGAGTCGGCCAAGGGCGACCTGGATCACACACGCGTGTATCTCTCGATTCCCGCCGAGAACGCACTTCAGGCCGTGGAGATCTATCGCCGGGCGTTGCACGACAATGCGCTGGCCGCGAAAGCCCTGCGCGGCGTGCTGGCGGGCAAACTGGTGCGGGCCCTGGCCAAGTCGAGCCGCGAGGCGTACGTGCCCAGTCCGGACATGCTGAAGAAGCTGGGACTGTCGCCCGAGAAGGTGAAGACTTTGTACCGCCATCGGACGCACGTGGAAGTCAACAAGAAGATGGTGCCGTGCCCAGAGAGCGGCGGCACGGGCTTCGTGGGCCAGATCGGCGTCTTCGAGTTGTTCGAGATCGGATCGGAAGAGAAGGCAGCGATTGAGCAGGGCGACATGAACGCCCTGGCCACTGCATTCCGCAAGCAGGGCGTGCCCACGATTCAGCAGGCCGCCATCATCCGGGCCGTGGAAGGCGAGACCAGCGTGGACGAGGTGATCCGCGTGACGGTTGGTTCTTCCAAGAGCAAGTCTGCCTCGTCGCCCAAGCCCGCCGCAGCCGCCGGCGCCTGAACAGCCTGCCCGCAAGGAGTTTTGCGATGCTTTTTACCGTCTTTGCCTTGGCTGCCGTGCTCATCTTCACGTGGGTATGGGTAATCCGCGGATTCTTCAGTGCGTTCCTGCACCTGCTGTGCGTGCTTGCCGCGGGTGCGGTGGCCTTTGCGGTCTACGAGCCGCTGACGATGCTGGTGCTCAGCCAGGCTCCCAGCCGCGGCATCGGGACGATCCTTCGTGATACGGCCCACGGCGTGTCGCTGGGATTGTCTTTTGCGATCTCGCTGGCGTTGTTCCGGGTCGTGGTCGACAAGATCGTGCCCAATAACCTTAAGTTCCACGAGAACGTTGAGTACGTTGGCGCGGGCGTGTGCGGCCTGGGCACGGGCGTTATCACGGTGGGCTTCATCCTGATGTCGCTGAGCATGATGCGCTTCGGGCCCGACAAGCCCGTCCAGGGCCTGGTGTTCACGCAGGAAGGCGGCGGCGCTCGCGGTAGCGTGGTGCGCAACTCCTCGCCATTCCGCCCCTACGTCGACGAATGGACCGCGGAGCTGTATTCGTGGATGTCGCGCGGTTCACTGGCGACGAGCCAGCCGCTGGCCAAGTGGCATCCTGGTTTCCACGAGATGGGTTCGGCCATGAGGACGACGTTCGCCGGCCAAAGCCGCAATGCGTCTCGGCCCGAGGAGTTTAAGGTCATCCAGTGGTACGCGCTGGGCGACATCGATCGCGGTGGAAGCATCCAGGAGCTCATGCGAGACCGCTGGCAGAACGTGCAGCAGCGCGTAATAGGCCTGGATGGCGAGGAGATCTCCAACGGCTACGTCGCCGGCGTGGTCGTTGAGTTCGACGCGCTGGCCCGCGAACTGGGTGGTGGCGCCAAGATCGTGCTGGGCAACGCGCAGGTGCGGCTCGTGGCCGAGCAGGGGGATACCGGGTACACCCGGGCGTTCCATCCCTCGGCGGTCATCAGCCAGGCCGATGCCGAAGAGCCGACGCTGGCACGGTTCCGCTTCGATGCCGACGAGACGTTCATCGCGTCGGTCGGCGGTGGGGCCAAGGCCATCATGGCGTTTGATTTCGCGCTGCCTCGCGGGTATCGGCCGATTGCCATCTACATCCGCGGTGCTCGCCAGCAGCTCGAGAAGCAGCCGGATATGACCTTCTCGACCACGACGGCGCGCGATGACGCGGTGCCGACGTTCGAGTACGGTGGCGTCGATCTGGCCGACATGGACGCCAGCATGGCGGTGCGACTGGAGACCATGCGTGGCCGTGAGGAACTGGATCCGTCCGAGTACTACATGTACCTCCAGAACACGCTGCCCGGTCGGCTGCTGATCAAGAAGGGCACCGAGCGCGGGCTGGAAGTGTTCAAGGGCGACAGCGATCGCTACTACACCATCGTGGGTGGCATCGAGCAGTACACTTCCAACTCGCTGCGGGGCCAGTTCATCGACCCGGCCCTTCGGGTGGGCGGCTTTGCCCAGTCGCGCGACGTGCGGATCGTCCAGGTCGATGTCGGTCGCGACTCGCCGCTGGCGTTGAATGGTCCTGTGTTCCAGAACCTCGACGGCAACCAGGCGCCCATGCTGGTGGATGATCAGGGCCAGCTCTATCCGCCGGTGGGCTACATCTGCATCGAGGATGCGAACACGTACATCGGGTTTACGCCCGGTCAGCCCATCACCGACCTCAGCCGACTGCCCTTCACGGTGAGCCAGAGCCGGGCCGTGCAGGAGACGTACTTCATCTACCGCGTGAGTGGTGGGGTGAACATCCAGGCGATGGTCGCCGGCAATATGGTCGTGGCGACCTGGGAACCCGGCGTCGAGGTCGCCGTCGGCACACGCTAATCGGGGCGCGACGACGTGTCGATACGCCGCCGGGTCAGGCCCCAGGCGAGCGATGCCAGGGTGAGAAGCACCAGCAGGGCGCCACCGCGAACGACGCGGCCGGCGCCCTGTCTCGTTCCGAAGAGCAGCAGATCTCCCGGATCGAGCGCCCGCCGGCGAATGACCTGCACGCCCACGCTCCAGGACGGCGCCAACCGAACGCGAGTCGAGGAACCCGATCTCGCTAAATCACGTGGCTCGCTGTCGCCACGGCTTCACACCGGTGTTTGCGTCGCGACCGCCACGCCATGGCCAGGCGATACCAATGCTGCGGTTCCGAGGTTCGGCGAAGGCCCGGGGCCTGCCGACCTATGCTGATCTATGACGACAACGCAGACACCCGAACTGTCCGCCGAGGCTCGCCAGGTGCATCACGACTGGCTGGCCACGTTGACCAGCATCCCCACGGTGGCCGGCCGAGAGGGCCGCGTGATCCGGTGGATCCGGGACTGGGTTTCGCAGCGGCCCGAACTGACGATCTCGACCGACGTCCACGGCAACATGACGATCCGGCGGACCGAGCCGTTCGCCCCGGGCGACCCGGTCTACATCACAGCCCACCTGGATCATCCTGGGTTTGCAGTCGATGCGATCGAGGGTGAGCAGGAACTGGTGCTCGCGTTCCGCGGTGGCGTGATGGAGGACTACTTCAAGGATGCTCGGGTGCACGTCCACCCGGCGCAGGGCGAGTGCATGCCCGCCACCATCGTGGAACGGGTCGTGCCGCAGTCCGCGGACAACGAGTTGTTCAGCCGATATCGAGCGAGGCTGGACGAGGGCCACACGACGGAGGGCCTGTCCACCGAAGATATCGCAACGTGGGCGTTGCCGGATGCGTTCGTTACCGAGGGCATCCTGCACGCTCCGGCGTGCGATGATCTTGCGGCGGCGGCTGCCGCACTGGCGTCGCTCGATGCCTTGTTGAAGCTCAAGTCCGAGGGCGAGTCCATCGGGCGCGATGCGCGCGTGTTCTTTACGCGGGCTGAGGAGATCGGCTTCGTCGGAGCTATCGGCGCATGCCGGAGCAAGACGATCCCCGAAGACTCGCCCGTGATCGCCTTGGAGAACAGCCGGGCGTTCGATGATTCGCCGATCGGCGGTGGACCCATCGTGCGGGTCGGAGATCGGCTGACGGTCTTCACGCCGCGGCTGACGGCGGCGGTTGCGGCGCGTGCCGAAGCGATTGCCGGTGGTCCGGCGACGCCTACGGCGGCGCAGAAGCAGGCCGACATGCCCAAGTGGCGTTGGCAGCGCAAGCTCATGGCCGGCGGCGCGTGCGAGGCGACGGTGTTCTGCGCGGCCGGGTACGAAGCGACGTGCGTGTGCCTGCCGCTGGGCAACTACCACAACATGGCCGACCTTGCCGCCGTGCAGGCCGGCACGAATACCACGCCACCGGCGATCGGCAGCGAGCAGATCGCGCTGAGCGACTTTGATGGCCTGGTCGACCTGCTGGTTGCCTGCGGCCGCGAACTCACGCCCGGCGGTGGCATTGAGCAACGCCTCCAGAAGATCTGGGACGACCGCGGCTTCGTGCTGAGCGAGTAGCGGTCTTGTTCAGCCGGTCGACTGCATGGCGGCTGCGATGGCGTTGACGCTGGCCTGTAGCGCCGCCCCGAGGCGCTGGCGGTCTTGTTCGGGCGCATCTCTGTAGCGAGTGAGCAACTCGATCTGAGCCAGGTTCAGCACGTCGGTCCAGGCGTTGCGTTCGTGGATCGACCGGCCGACGACGGGGGCATGGTCCATGAGATCGCCTCGCCCGGTCAGCGTGGCGATGGCGCGGGCCGTCCGCTGGTGTTCCTGGGAGATGGTGTCGTACATCTGCTGGCCGCCCTGAGCACGGAGGGCGTACCGCCTGAAGATCGGCATTCGCGCCCGGGCGAGTTCCTGGGCCGCGTTGTCCAGTACCGTGCCCAGGAAGGCCCGCTGGTCGGCGGCGCCGCGGAGCGCGTTGATCTGCGCATCGCTGGCGTGCTCGATGGCCGAGCCCAGTCCGTACCAGCCCGGAGCGAGGGCCCGCATCTGCACCCACGAGAAGACCCAGGGAATGGCGCGGAGCTTGTCGAACACCAGCTTGCTGCCGGTGGCGCGCGAGACCGGGCGCGAGGCGATGGGCAGGCCGGCAATGTGCTCGACCGGGCTTGCGCCGGTGAACCACGGCCAGAAGGCCTCGTCGTCGATCAACGCGCGATACGTCTGACGCGCGTGGCCGGCCAGCTCGAGCATCAGACGCTCGAATTCGTCGGCGCCGGCCCCGCGGCTACGCGAGGCCTCGGCCAGCATCGCCGCATGCACGATTTGCTCCAGATGCCGTCGGGCCATCGCCGGAAGTGCATAGCGGAAGGTGATGACCTCGCCCTGCTCGGTGAAGCGAAGCCGACCGCTGCGAGCCGCGGGTGGTGCGGCCAGGATGGCCCGGCCCGCACGGCCGCCACCCCGCCCGATGGTGCCGCCGCGGCCGTGGAAGTACCGCAGCCGCAGGTCGTGCTTCTCGAAGACTTCGGCGATCTGCCGCTGGGCGGCGTGCAGGGCCGCATTGGCCATCAGGAATCCGCCGTCCTTGTTCGAGTCGCTGTAGCCCAGCATGATCTCCTGCTCGGGTGGCCCATCGCTGGTGGCCTCGACGTGGGCGCGGAAGATCGGGTCGGCCAGCGCTTCATCCATCAGGCGAGGTGCGTTGGCCAGATCGTCGACGGTTTCGAACAGCGGCACGATCTGGATCGCAAGGCCGACCTCGCGCATGAGCAGCAGCAGGGCGAGCAGATCGCTCACGTGGCTGGTCATCGAGATCACCCAGCAGCGAACCGAGTCGGGCTCGCGCCGGACGGCATTGCGGACGACGCGCAGGGTGGCCATGAGTTCGGCGGAGTCCTCGCTCAGGCTTGCATCCTCGCGCGCCAGCGGGCGGTCGTGCGCCAGTTCCTTTCGGAGCACGGCCAGCTTCGCGGCCTCGTCGAGTTCTTGATAGTTGTCTTCGACGCCCGCGAGCGAGAGCAGTTCGGCCACCGCGGCGGCGTGCACGCCCGAATGCTGCCGGATGTCCAGCGTGGCCAGGTGCAGGCCGAAGGCCCGGGCCCGGGTGATGGCGTCGGCCAGCAGGCCCTCCTCGGCCACGCGGACGAGCCCGGGCATGGCGGTATGGTTCAGGGCCGAACGCAGCGAGAGCAAGTCGTCCAGCAGTGAGCGGGAGGTGTAGCGGGCGTCGTCGAGCCGGCCGATCATCTCGGTGATCTTCACGCGGAGTGGCTCGTTGCGATGCTGGCCCTCATCGTCGGCGGGCAGGTCACCGCCCAGATCTGCACGCTGGCTGGAGACCGAGAGCGCATCATGCAGGCGTGAGAGTTCGCCCTTCCACAGCTCGAGCGCCGTCTGGCGCATCAGCTCGAGCGTGCGGCGGGTGACGTCAGCGGTGACGTTCGGGTTGCCGTCGCGGTCGCCGCCGATCCACGAGCGGTAGCGGAGCATTGCCGGCAGGTCGTTGGTGATGATGTCACGCTGGTCGTGGCCGAACGTGCGCCGGGCTGCCCACGCCACGTCACGGACGAGCCGGGGCACGGCCTTCCAGATGGTGGTGCGGACGAAATACAACCCGTTGCGCACCTCCGCGGGCACGTCCAGCCGCTGCACGCGCACGTCGTCGGTGGTCAGCAGCAGCGAGATGGCGCGTTCCAGCCGGCCGTGCACCTCGGCCCGCTCCCGTGCGGTCAGGTCGTCTCGGCCCAGCCGCACGACGCTGGCGGCCACGTCGGCCTGCTTGTCCAGCACGGTGCGGCGGCGGGCCTCGGTGGGGTGGGCCGTCAGCGTGGGGCCGATGTCCAGGCTGGACAGCAGCCGGGCGATGCCGCCGGCGTCCATGCCCTTTTCGACCAGTTGCTCCATCGCTTGCTCGATCGATTCGGGCCGGGCCGGTCCGTCGGCCGAGGCCAGCTCGCGCTGGCGGTTGACGCGGACGATGTTGAGTTGCTCGGCCTTGTTGAGCAGATGGAAGCGGGCGGCGCCGATGCGGATCAGCCCGGCCAGGGCGTCCAGGTCCATCGAGGCCAGTTCCGCGGCGGCCCGGTCCAGGTCGGCCTCGCCGGCGGTCGAGCCGCAGCGCTCGGCCAGGGCCTGGCCGGCAGCATGGTGCGCGCCCATGCCTACGCGCTGGCAGGCGTGGGCCAGGGCGTCGAGCACGGCGGCCTGATCGCGGGCCAGGTCCGACGTGACGGTGGGGGGCGAGGGGGAATTGGAGGGCGTGGAAGAGGGCATGGGCAATTGTTCGGGCGCCGGAGCATGCGAACGGGCGGTCTGCGGCCGGGCGAGCACAAAAAAAAGGCCCCGGGCGTCGCCGCCGGGGCCGTGCACGATCGTGAAGCAAACACGGGTGTAGGGATTCGAACCCCAAACCTCCTGATCCGTAGTCAGGTGCTCTATCCAGTTGAGCTACACCCGCTCGCGCGAACGCGGGGCGATGATAGCACGGACCCCCACCCCGGGGCAACGTCCGGGGGCGGCCGGGCGTGATTCCCGGGGCGATTTGTGGGCCCATCGGGCCGGGATTCGTGCTGTCAGGCTTGATCGGCGGGGGGCTGGGCGGCAATAATCCCTTCACCCGAGGCGTGCCCCAGCGACGAGGCCGGCGTCACGCGACCGCGGGGAACGGCCCCACACGCTGCCGCAGGCTCGGCTGGCGTGCCCCGGATGTGGGGTGCGCCCTCTAGGGAGGAATGATTCGCACATGGCCCACACGGTTTCCGCACGCAAGCGCATCCGCCAGAACGAACGCCACCGCGCCCGCAACCGCTGGCGCCTCAAGGCCATGCGCGAAGCCATCAAGGACTTCAACGAGAAGCTGGCCCACGGCTCGGTCGACGAGGCCAAGGCCGCCTTCCTCACCGTGCAGAAGGTGCTCGACCGCACCGCTTCCAAGGGCGTCATCCACCCCAACCAGGCCGCCCGCCGCAAGAGCCGCCTGAACGCCCGCCTGAAGGCCAAGGCCACCGGCGGCTGAAGCCCGCCCACCGGCGGCACGCAAGACCATGACCGAGCCCGTTGCATCGCGACGGGTTTTTTTGTTTTCGGGCGCACGCCGTTTACGATTGGCCGCATGCCACGCACGCCGGCGCCCCGGGGCGACCAAACCAGGCCGAACGATCGCGAGCCCGAGGGCCCGGCGCTGGCCGAGTACGCCCGCGCCTCGCGCACGCCGCTGCACGTGCTGGCCTTCCTGCTGCCGCTCATCCTGATCTACGAGGTTGGCCTGGCGCTGCACCACGAGGAGCTGGCCGCCTCGGGCGGCGTGCGGGCGTGGGCAATGATCGCCGGGGCGATGGAGACCCTGGGGGTCTCGCCCTCGACGGTCGTCGGCTACTCGCTGCCGGCGGCGGTCATCGTGGTCGTGCTGCTGCTGTGGCACGCGTTCGAGAAGCGGCGGTGGCGGCTGAAACCCCTCGTCGTGCCCTTGATGTTCGCCGAGGCGGTGGCGTGGATGGTGCCGCTGCTGCTGTTCGCCGGCGTGCTGACGCGGCTGAGCGAGCCGGTGCAGGCGATCCCGAGCCCCTCGCCCGCGCCGCTGGTCCCCGCGAGCCTGGACGCATTGGGCCACCTGAGCTGGCAGGCGCGGCTGGTCATCGCCATCGGGGCGGGGCTGTACGAAGAACTGCTCTTCCGCATGGCGCTGCTCGCGCTGCTGCACGCGGTGCTGGCCGACCTGTGCCGCCTGAGGCCCGGCGTGACGGTCGCCATCGCGCTGCCGATCAGCGCCATCGCCTTCATGCTCTACCACGACGTGTGGACGGGCTCGGGCCCGGTCTTCGGCCTGGCGCTCGCCCCCGCGCTGTTGTATCTGGTCGGCGGGCTGTACCTGGGGGCCATCTACCTGCTGCGCGGCTTCGGCCTGGCGGTGGGGGCGCACGCGTGCTACAACGTGACGGTGCTGGTGCTGCTGGGGCCGGCGTAGGGGCTGGTCTAGGGGCAGCCGGCCAGGAACTCGTTCTGGAAGAACAGGAAGTCGAACACGCTGAGGCGGCCATCGCCGTCGAAGTCCGCCGCCGGGTCGCCGGCCAGGAAGGCGGTCTGGAAGGCCAGGTAGTCCATGAACGTCAGCTCGCCGCTGCCGTCGAAGTCGGCGCGGCAGGCGCACCGGTTGA
This sequence comes from Phycisphaerales bacterium, assembly GCA_040221175.1. Lineage (NCBI taxonomy): Bacteria > Pseudomonadati > Planctomycetota > Phycisphaerae > Phycisphaerales > Phycisphaerales bacterium. The sequence continues at coordinate 299,206 of JAVJVK010000004.1, read as the reverse complement.
GCAGCACGCTGACGTCGCCGCTCTCGAAGTTCGCAGAAGCCACGTCCGCATCACCATCGCCGTCCAGGTCGCCGATCGCCACCCCGTACGGCCGGTCGCCGACACCATACACCGCCCGGGCCGCAAAGGTGCCATCACCATTGTTGGCCAGCACGCTCACGTCGTTGCCATCCCGGTCTGCGTGCCCCACGGCCACATCCAGGTCGCCATCGCCATCCAGATCGCCGATCGCCACGGACGAAGGCTCGATGCCCGCGTCGTAGAAGGCCGGGCGCGTGAAGGTGCCGTCGCCGTTGTTGAACAGCACACTGACACTGTCGATCCGGTAGTTTGCCACGGCCATGTCGGCGTCGCCGTCGCCGTCCAGATCGCCGATTGCCAGGGACAAGGGCCAGTTACCCACCGGATAGAAAACACCGGGCGCAAACGTGCCATCGCCGTTGTTGAGCAGGACGCTGGCGTTGTCGCCGCCGCCGCCCGACCCGCCCGAGTTGATCACGGCCAAATCGCTATCGCCGTCGCCATCCAGGTCGGCGATAGCGACGGACTGGGGATCGGCACCCACGCCGTAAACAACCTGGGGCGCGAACGTGCCATCGCCGTTGTTGAGCAGCACGCTGATATCATTGGTGGTGAGATTTGCCACGGCCATGTCGTTGTCGCCGTCCCCATCGAGGTCGCCGATCGCCACGCCGAAGGCGTCCTCGCCCGCGCCGTAGAGCACGCCGGGCGCGAGCGTCCCGTCGCCGTTGTTGAGCATGACGACGATGCCGCTGCTTAACTGGAACGCCACGGCCACGTCGTTATCGCCGTCGCCGTCCAGGTCGCCGATCGCCAGCGTCCGCGGCAGCCGCCCGCCGGCGTATCGCACCTCCCGAGCAAACGTGCCGTCGCCATTGTTCAGCAGCACGCTGACGTCGTCGGTCCTGAAGTTCGCCACGGCGAGGTCGGTGCTGCCGTCGCCGTCCAGGTCGCCCAAGGCGACAAAGGCTCCACCGGGACCCGCGTCGTAAGGCACGGGAGATGCGAAGATCTCGGAGGGATCGCATGCCTGGGCCAGCACGACCGAGGGAGCCATCGCGAGGATGGCGGGCACGAAGCGGCGGATGTAGGGCATATCGATCCTCCTTGCCGCCAGCATACCCGAAACCCGCCGCCCCTCCTACGGAATCTCGCCCGCCGCCGGGGGCTTTCGCCTGACCCGTGCCCGCCGCACCCGTCGCGATGCCCTCTCCCGGCTTCGCGTCACTCGCTCGGGGCATCGCGATCCCTACGCCGGGGATCGCGGTGCCGGACTGGGGGATCGCGGTGCCCGGGGCGGGGATCGCGGTGCCCGGGGCTGGCATCGCGGTGCCCGGGCTCGGGATCGCGGTACCCGGAGCCGGCATCGCGATGCCGGGGACCGGCACTTTGGGTTTTCGGACGCGTGCGGGGCCGGTCCGGGGCCCGCCGGCTCGGCCTCGCCCGGCCGCCTCGGGGTATCGGCCGCCGCGGGGGGCGCCACGCGGCGGTTCGCACGCGGCCGCCCGCTCAGTTGACCGCGATCGCGATCCGTCTTAAGGTTGCCTCTGGCGTTTTCGTTTTGCCGGCTGGCCCCATCGTCTAGTCTGGTCCAGGACGCCAGGTTCTCATCCTGGAAACCCGGGTTCGAATCCCGGTGGGGTCATTCGCCCGCGGCGGTCTACCGATCGTCGCGGGTTTTTTCTGTCTGCGCCGGGTCAGCCTGGGCCGGGTCAGCCTGGGCCGGTTCTGTCTGGGCCGGTTCAGTCTGGGCCGGGCCGGGCAGCGGGGGCAGGGCCCGGTCGGCCGCCAGGTAGCCCAGCGTGACGGCGAGCACCAGGACGGCCCCGATCAGCCGGTTGGGGGCGGGCACGGGGATGTCGATCCAGCGGCAGGCGGCCCCCAGCGCGAAGGCCAGGGCGACGCCGACGATGGTCTTGAGCGTGTCGGGCATGGTGGGCATGGGCGTGGGCATGGGCGGGATGCTCCGGATGGCGATGGGGGCAGATTCCCCGCGCGGGCGGGTCGGAAAGTGGGGTTGTCCGATCTATGATCGGCCCTTCTCAGGATTCGTCCACGCCAGAACTCAGCCAGAATTGACCAAACCTGAACCTTGGAGAAGGGACCCGTCATGCCCGTTCCATCGACGACATCGCTGCCCCTGACGCTGGGCGCCATCAGCGATATCCCAGCGCCCTACTACGTGGCCCCGATCGCCGGCGTGGCGGCCCTGGCCACCGCCGTGTACCTCCGCGGCAGCGTCATGAGCAAGTCCGAGGGCGAGGGCGAGACCGTCCGCATCGCGCAGGCCGTCCGCGAGGGCGCGATGGCCTACCTGAAGAGCCAGTACAAGGTCGTGGGCGCGGTGTTCATCGCCCTGGTGGCCGTGCTGGGCCTGATGGTGTGGGCCGAGCTCGAGCCGGTGTGGGCCATGCTGGGCGTGCCGATCGCCGGCTTCCTGAGCGGTCTGTGCGGCTGGTTCGGCATGCGGATGGCCACCAACGCCAGCGCCCGCACGGCCACGGCGTGCAAGACGAGCCTCAACGACGGCCTGACCGTCGCCTTCCGCTCGGGCGCCGTCATGGGCCTGACGTGCGTGGGCGTGGCGATCCTGGACCTGAGCTTCTGGTACTTCTTCTTCATCGGCTTTGGCGACAAGCTCGGGGCCTTCAGCCTGGCCGAAGAGGGCAACCGCGAGGGCCTGCTGGCCGCGATGGTGACCGTGCTGATCTCCTTCAAGATGGGCGCGTCGCTGCAGGCCCTGTTCGCCCGCGTGGGCGGCGGCATCTTCACCAAGGCGGCCGACGTGGGCGCCGACCTGGTGGGCAAGGTCGAGGCCGGCATCCCCGAGGACGACGCGCGCAACCCGGCGACCATCGCCGACAACGTTGGTGATAACGTCGGCGACGTGGCGGGCATGGGCGCCGACCTGTACGAGAGCTACTACTCCAGCATCATCGCCGCCATCGCCCTGGGCGTGTCGGCGGCCTTCAGCGTGACCGTGCTCCGGGGCATGGAGGGCGGCTTCGACCTGGCCATGAAGGTGGGCACGCTGCCCATCGTGCTGGCCGGCGTGGGCATCATCGCCTCGATCATCGGCGTGTTCGCCGTCCGCACGAAGGAAGACGCGGGCTTCAAGGACCTGCTCAAGAGCCTGCACATGGGCGTGTGGCTGGCCAGCGGCCTGCTGCTGCTGGCGGCCTTCGGCGTGCCCTTCCTGCTGCTTGGCGACGCCGAGACGGCCCGCCTGCTGGGCGTGAAGTGGTACCAGTTCGGCGGTTCGATCTCGGCGGGCCTGGTCAGCGGCCTGGTGATCGCCTGGTGGACCGAGTATTGCACGAGCTACGAGCACCCGCCCACCAAGCGCATCGCCCGGCAGGCCATCACCGGTCCGGCCACCGTCATCATCACCGGCATCGCCGAGGGCATGAAGAGCACCTGGCTCTCGATCTTCGCCGTCGTCGTGGCCATCCTGGTTGCCTTCGGCATCTCGGGCGGCAACGAGAACCTGCTGATGGGCCTATACGGCGTGGGCATCGCGGCCGTGGGCATGCTCGCGACCCTGGGCATCACGCTGGCGACCGACGCGTACGGCCCCATCGCCGACAACGCGGGCGGCAACGCCGAGATGAGCGGCCAGCCCCCCGAGGTGCGCGAGCGCACCGACCTTCTGGACTCCATCGGCAACACGACCGCCGCGACTGGCAAGGGCTTTGCCATCGGCTCGGCCGCCCTGACCGCGCTGGCGCTGCTGGCCGCGTACGTGCAGGTGGTGCAGTACCACGTCGATAAGCAGACCACCAAGTTCGCCAAGGAGCAGATCGCGATCGTGACCTCCGAGGGCACGGCCCCGCTGCAGGGCGCCGTGGCGGTGTACGAGGGCCATCGCCGCTTTGGCATCATGGCCGCCGAGGAAGGCCGCGATGGCGGCGACTACGCCGGTGGCGCCATCATCCTCGATCCGACGCAGTTCGACGAGATCGCCGAGCGCGGCCACTTCGACGGCAGCGCACTGGACCTGATGCAGCCGGGCATGGAGTTCACGATGATGTGGGAGGGCGACCTGGCGACGGCGCGCAACCTCACGCTCGTGGGCGACCTGAACCACGGCGACCACGCCCACGCGATCACGATCCGCGCGGTGTCGACCGGCCAGATCACGATCTCCGATATTCTGACCTTCTACAACGTGACCATGACCAACCCCAGCCTGCTGGGCGGCCTGTTCATCGGCGTCATGCTGACCTTCCTCTTCTGCGCCCTGACCATGGACGCGGTGGGCCGCGCGGCGAATATCATGATGCAGGAGTGCCGCCGGCAGTTCGGCGTCATGCGTGGCATGTTCCGCAAGGAAGGCATGAGCGAGGCGGACATCGCCGACCCGCAGCGCTGGCCGAACCAGGTCGGCTCGGGCGAAGAGACCTATCCCAACTACGCCCGCTGCGTGACGATCGCAACCAATGGCGCGTTGAAGGAGATGGTGCTGCCCAGCATCCTGGCCGTGCTCGTGCCGGTGGGCACCGGCATGATCTTGGGCGTCAGCGGCGTGATGGGCCTCCTGGCCGGCGGCCTGATTACGGGCTTCGCGGTGGCGGTCTTCATGGCCAACGCCGGCGGCGCCTGGGACAACGCCAAGAAGTTGCTGGAGAGCTACGGCCGCATCACGGCCACCGCCGCGCTCAACGACTCGGCCAAGCGCGAGAAGATTCCCGCCGAGATCCGCGACGACATCCTGACCCGTGCCCGTGAGATGGTCGAGAGCGGCCGCGGGGACGAGTACGTCTACGGCAAGGGAAGCGACGACCACAAGGCCACCGTCGTGGGCGACACCGTGGGCGACCCCTTCAAGGACACCAGCGGTCCTTCGCTGAACATCCTCATCAAGCTGCTCAGCTCGGTGGCGGTCGTGTTCGCTGGCCTGGTGGTGAAGTTTGCCCCGGCCATCGGTGCGGCACTTGGCCTGAGCTGAATCCGCCAGCGTCGGATCCCTCCCAACGTCGACCGGCCCGCAGATCGCTGCGGGCCGGTTTTGCGTTTGGGGCCACATCGTTTCGCCAGAGGTGCATCGCCGATTGGCCGGGCCACGAACCGGTCATCAGAACCACTTCCGGGTGTGCGATCGATGCGGGGAGGGGCAACGCTGCCCCCGGCTGCTGTCACACGCCAACGTGCGAAGGAGATGACGATGCTTTTGAATCGAGCAACACTGGCGCGTGCCTCCACCGGCGTCACCGCCGCCGCGTCCATGATCGCCCTGGCAGGCGTGGCCGCGATGATCACGCCTGCGAGCCATGCGTCCAGCCACAGCGATGCTCCGCTGATCGATCAGGATCCCATGGCGAATCTCACCGACGTCTACGCGTTCGTGGGCGTCAAGTACGACGACCCGAGCGTCGAAGTGCTCAATATCGTGGCCAACGTCCGCCCGTTCGTCGAGCCGGGCGATGGTCCGCACTACGAGCGATTCGCCGACGACGCGCGGTACAGCCTGCACGTTGCCGACCCGATGACCGGGCAAACGCTCGTTCGCTATGACTTCACGTTCTCCGACGTCGATGGCGGGCTGAAGAATCCCGACACCATCCTCAGTTATGGCCTGGGCACCGAGCCGGGGGCGATCATGGAGATCGGCGACGCGCGGCAGAACTTCACCCAGACCTACGCGGTCGAGCGCGTCGACGATGGTGGGTCGACCGTGCTGGTGAGCGATGCCGTGACCGGGCCACCCAATCCGGGCAATCGGGTGACGCCGCTGTACAACGACGCCGATGGGGCAGCGTTGTCTGGCGCCGGATCGTTCGACGAACTGGATGCGTACACGCAGCAGGCCATTACGGATGGCACCGGAGGCACCGTGTTCTTCGCTGGCACGCGTGACGATAGCTTCTTTGCCGACGTGCCGGGGGTGTTCGACCTGCTGAATCCCAGGATCCTGGATCGCGATGGTGATCTGGGCGATGGGCTGGGCCAGGACGGCAACGGCGTCGACGGCTTCAAGGGCTTCAACGTGCTGACGTTGGCCGTGCAGATCCCGCTCGATGCGTTGCCCCAGTTGCCATACACCGATGCCTTCTTCGGCGATCAGCAGGGGGTGGGGGTGTATGCATCGGTGGCACGCCGTCAGTTCACCGAACGCGTCGCCGGCGACGACATCCGCTCCAGCGGGCCGTGGGTGCAGGTCAATCGCCTGGGCAATCCGCTGTTCAACGAGGTGCTGGTGGCGCTGGCCGACAAGGACCGATTCAACGCGACCGATCCGATCGACGACGCACAGTTTGCAAGCTACGCCGAGAACCCCGAGGTGGCTTCGCTCATCAACCTTGTCTATGGCACCGAATTCGCGACCGAAGGGCGCGCCGACCTGCTCGCGGTGTTCATTCCCGACGTGATCCGCGTCGCCACCACCACCGGCCCGGTTCGTCTCGAGGGCGACGACGGCTTCAGCCGGTTGGGCTTCATCGGCGGCGATCTCACTGCCGACGTGGACGGCGTCTCTAGCGGCTGGCCGAACGGGCGCCGCTTCGGAGACGACGTCGTCGACATCGCGCTGACCGCCGTCGCCAGCGGCCCGTCCTACGGCGAGATCACGCTCGTCGGAGATAACGTCACCGAGAACGACCTGCCCTATCACGCCGTGTTCCCGTACGCCGCGACGCCGCACGCGGGGACGAACAACAGCAAGGATCGCACGCCGACGGACTTTGACCTTGCCGATATCGATGGCGACGGCGCCATCACGATCTTCGACGTGCTCGAGTTCTTCAACATCTGGGAGCGCGCCGGGGCCTTCCGTTAATCACGCGTTCATTGTTCCGCGGTGCGGTCACACGCATCGCGGATCTTCATCGTTGCAATGGGAGGAATCTGGCCATGTCCGTGCGAATCATGCTGTCGATCGCTTGCGCCCTTCTCTCGCTCGTTGGCGAAGTCAACGCCCACGAGTTCTGGATCCGGCCCGGCACGTTCGAGGCCAGACCCGGTGCGTTGGGCAAGTTCTTCCTGATGCACGGGCACCGCTTCGACGGCGAATTCGTGCCGCGAAACAACCCGTACGTCAAGCGGTTCGAGTTGATTTCGTCGAACGAAGTGCAATCCGTCCTGGGACGCCATGGACAGTCGACGAACGTGGCGCGTTTTGGAGACGCCGGAACCAACATCGTCGTGTACGAGAGCGAGGAGGTGCGCAGCGAACTAGGTGCTGAGCGGTTTGCCGCATACCTGGACGAGCAGGGGCTTGACCACGTGGTCGAGCAGCGGAAGGCACGGGGAGAGTCTGACCAGCCCGGGATCGAGGTGTACGTTCGATGCGCCAAGGCGCTGGTACGCGTCTTCGACGAGCCATCGACAGGGGCAACCAGCCTGCGGGACCGCATCGTTGGATTGCCGCTGGAACTGGTGCTCGAGCCGCTCGACGAGGCCTTTGCCGGCGGGCAGGCTCGTGTGCGGGTGCTGTACCGGGGCGATCCCCTGCCGAATGCTCGGGTGGTCGCGGTCTCGCAGCAGCGGATGCACGAGGAATCGGCCAGTCGCGTGCTACAGACCGACGCAGACGGATTTGCAGATGTTCCGCTGGACGAATCCGGTCCGTGGATGCTGACGTGCCTCCACATGATTCGGACCGATGATCGTGAAGACGCCGATTGGAAGAGCTTCTGGGCGTCCTTGACCTTCCAGGTCGTACTTCCGCCCACGGCAGGCTGATAGCACCCAGCCCAAATGGCAACGGGCCACCGTAGGCGTCATGCCCATGGTCGCCCGGCGGCTTCCGTCGCCTCGTTTGGTTGTCCGGGTCGGCCTTCGGGCCGGCCTTGCTTGTTGTATCGGTCGACCAGAGGCGAGGATTGAGCGGAATGCAGCGATTCTTGCGAGCGATCTATAGAACGGTATTTGTTCGGTAGTTCGATGCTGTTCGCAGAATGTGCGCACCAAAGTGGCCCCAAGCACGCTTGAGGATGCTGACCGATTCCTATAATCTCACGCCTGCCGTCCGCCGGGGCCGATGGATCGCCCCATGCGGAGTATCCGTCGCAATGACGCCGCGGCGGCTGGCCAGGAGGGCGACGCGGCAGTGCGGTACCTAGACCGTATCACGAGCTTGTTCAGTGTCGATATGGGTATCGACCTGGGCACCTGTAACACGCTGGTTGCCGTGCGAGGCCAGGGCATCGTGCTCAACGAGCCCAGCGTGGTCGCGGTGCGCAAGGGCACCAACGAGGTGCTTAAGAACGGGCAGGCCGTCGGTTGGATGGCTAAGGAGATGCTGGGCAAGACGCCCGGCTCGATCGCTGCCGTGCGCCCGCTTAAGGATGGCGTGATCAGCGACTTCCAGATCACCGAGGCCATGCTGGGCTACTTCATCCGCAAGGTGAACCAACTCACACGCAACTGGGGCTTCATCGGCCCTCGCGTGGTGATCAGCGTGCCCAGCGGCATCACGGCCGTCGAGAAGCGGGCCGTGTTCGACAGCGCCGAGCACGCCGGCGCCCGGCGGACGTACCTGCTTGAGGAGCCCGTTGCCGCGGCCATCGGGGCCGGGCTTCCGGTGGCCGAGCCGACCGCCAGCATGATCGTGGACATCGGCGGCGGCACCACGGAAGTAGCCGTGATGTCGCTGGCTGATATCGCCGTGTGCGAGTCGGTGCGTGTTGCCGGCGACGACATGGACGAGGCGATCATGAACCACATGCGTCGCACGTACAACCTGATGATCGGCGAGCAGACCGCCGAGCGCATCAAGATCGAGCTTGGCTCGGCCAGCAAGTCGAGCGATGAGAGCACGATCGAGGTACGTGGTCGAGACATGATCAGTGGCCTGCCGCGAAAGGCAACCATCACCAGCGAAGAGATCCGCGAGGCCCTTAGCGAACCGATCAGCCAGATCATCGAGACCGTGACGCGCACGCTCGAAAAGGTCGAGCCGGAACTCGCGGCCGACTTGGTCGAGAACGGGATCATGCTCGCCGGTGGCGGCGCCTTGCTCCGTGGCTTGCCCGAGGTGCTTCGCAAGGCCACGGGGCTTGAGTGCAAGTTGGCAGACGATCCGCTGACCTGCGTGGCCCGCGGAACGGCGATCTACCTGGAGCACATCGAGGAGTGGAAGGCCACCCTCGAGAACGACATCGACGTGTAACGGGCCGGTCGACTGATCAGCCCGTGACTTCCGGGGCGACATGGCCGGACCATTCTCCAGACGACCCAGTGCTCGAACGTTGCTGCGTGCCAGCCTGGTCGTGCTGTTCCTGCTCGCAATCACGCCCATGCGATACACGCGCTGGACGACGGGCTTTGCCGACGTGGCCGTTACCGTGTCGGCGCCGGTCAGCAACGCCGTCCGCTGGGTCAGCGACCCACTGACTCGCCCGTTCCGGCGGATGGCCGATCCCGCATTGGCCGAACAGTACAAGCAGGAACTCGAAGTCGCCCGCCAGCGTGCGCTCGACCTGGAGCTGAAGGTCCGCGAACTCGGGCGGCTGGTCTTCGAGCTCCAGCGCGGCGCTGAGTTGACGCCCGAGCTGGGCGTGCAGCAGGTTGCCGCGCCAGTCATCGGTCGCTTCAGCGAGGCTTCGAGCAGCGCGTTGCAGGTACGCGCCGGCACCGGTCGAGGCGTGGTCGAGAACTCGGTGGCCGTCGTGGAGGGGCTCCAGTTGCTGGGGCGCGTCGAGCGCGTGACGGGGGCCTGGTGCGTCGTGCGCCCCATAACCGACGATGCCGCCGGTGGACTGATGGCCCTGGTGATGACCGGAGAGGACTTGCAAAGCGGCATCCAGTGCCGGCTCGAGCCCGCGGGCGGGGGCATGCTCTCAGGCCCTGCGACCTGGGTGTTTGATGAGACCCGCCGCGCACCAGTGGAGATCTCGATCGGCATGACCGTGCGACTGCGCGACGAAACGTGGCCGCGCAGCGCTCAGATGCTGATCGTGGGCGAGGTCGTGGAGGTGGCGCCGGCGCCCGACGAACCGACGAGAACCATCATCACCGTCGCGCCCACGGTGCCGCTCGAGCGAGTCAGCGAAGTCGTGCTGCGCGTACCGATCGATCCGCAGGAAGACGAGTCGGAGGATGGCACGCCGTGAACTGGCCCGTCTTTGCCATCATCGCGTATCTCCTCTTGGGGCTCGAGCGTGGGCTGCGAGACGCCCTTGCCATCGGCCCGGTCCAGCCGAGCTTCCTGCTCGCCATGGGCGCCTACATCGCCCTGAGCGCGCCGCCGATGCATGCGGTGTGGGCATGCCTGGTGCTTGGGCTCACGCTCGACCTGACCGGCGGCTGGCCCATGCTCGCCGGTGCGGCCCAGCCGCTCATCGGGCCGTATGCGTTGGGCAGCGTGCTCATGGCGCAGGTCATCCTGACGCTCCGCGGCAAGCTGGTGCGCCATCACCTGGCCACGCTCTCGGTCTTGACGCTCTTCGGCGTCCTGGCGGCACAGGTCGTCGTGGTCATCCTGCTGACCATCCAGAAGCTCACCGGCGCCCCTCTGGCGTTTGAACCCGGGCGCGAGATCCTCGTTCGCCTCGGGTCCGCCGGCTACACCGCGATCCTTGCCCTGCCGCTCGGTTTGCTGCTCATCGCCATCGCACCGCTTCTGGGCTTCACCGGAAACAGCCCCCGGCCCTGGCAACGTCGGTCATAGGCTTCGTGGACTTCTAAAGGAGCAGGGCGTGAAGCTGATCCTCTTCGATGACGGCAAGGGCGAACTGGCGCCGCTGAATGACCTGCGGCCCGCCTTCGATATCCGCACGGGCGCGTGGACCGCATTCGAGCGGTGGACCAACGCGGGCATGCAGCCCAGTGCGCTCATCGTGCCCGAGTCTTTGGCGGCGATCGCCAAGGTGATTCATCCTCGCCAGACCGTGAACGACGCGCCGCCCGAGGAATCCGTAGTCGTCAACGGCCGATGGCCCCTGGCGGCCCGAGACCTGGATGCGATCGACGCCCTGCAGGCGGGCCAGGCGCTGGTGAGCGGTAACACCCTCCTCGCGGCGCGTGTCGGTGGTGGTGGGGCCGATGCGCTGGACCCGGCCTCATACTCGACCAGCGAGCACCGGGCCGGCCTGCTCGAGCGATGCTGGCACGTGCGCACGCACCGGGACGCGTGCATTTCTAATGATCTCGCATCGATGGCTCCGGCCAAGGGCGTCGTTGTGCGGGAAGGAGCCAGGGTTGCCGAGAGTGCCGTACTCGACGCGAGCAACGGCGCCATCGTGATCGACGAGAACGCACGCGTCGGCCACCATGCCGTCGTCATCGGGCCGGCATACGTCGGCCCGGGGTCGACGATCATCGAGCACGCCACCATCCGTCCGTACACGGCGATTGGTCCGGTCTGCAAGGTCGGCGGCGAGATCACGGGCGTGATTTTCCAGGGCTACGCGAACAAGGCGCATGAGGGGTTTCTCGGCGACAGCTACGTTGGCGCATGGTGCAACCTGGGCGCGGGCACCACCAACAGCAATCTGCTCAACACGTACGGCCAGGTCGTCATCGACCGCCAGCGAACGGGCGAGACGTTCATGGGCTGCATCCTGGCAGACCACGTCAAGACCGCGATCGGCACCCGCATCATGACCGGTGCCGTGGTCGGCACGGGGACGATGTGGGCGGCCGCCAAGCCCATCACCGGTCGCGTTCGTGCGATGCGATGGGTCACCGACGCCGGTGAGAAGGCCTACCGGACCGAGAAGTTCCTGGAGGTGGCGCGAGCAGCCATGCAGCGCCGGGACGCCGAGCCGAGCGAAGCAGAGATCGAGCGTTTCGAGGCGCTCGCGGGCGACTGAGCAGGCGGATACCAGACATCCCGAATGGTGTTGTCTGGAACGATTCCAAGCCGCAATCAGCGAGCCTAACCTGAGGTATGCACCTACGCCATAGCGATCATGATCACGGGCCCAAGGAGGTTCCCGTGAAGTTTATTCTGGAAGACCCCGAGGCCCTGACCGGTTCGGACCGGCAGGAATGGGAAGTGCTTGCCGCCAAGGGCGAGCATCTTCTCGAGGTCGCCATCGACAACGGCATCAATATCGAGCACGCGTGCGGAGGCGTGTGTGCCTGCTCCACGTGCCACGTCTATGTCGAGAAGGGCATGGACGACGTGGCTGAGGCCACCGAGGCAGAGGAAGACCGCGTCGAGGAGGCTCCCGGGCTCCAGATGAACAGCCGCCTGAGTTGTCAATGCGAGGTTGAGGGCGATGGACCCATCGTGGTCCGGGTGCCCGCCTGGAATCGAAACGCCGTCAAGGAAGTGCCGCACTAGCGGCCCCTTGCGATACTTAGGCGGTCGCGGCGGTGATTGCGTCGGCCGCCTGATCGGCGAAACTCGCCAGATCGAAGTCCTTGACGGTGATCCCTCCGGCGTCGTGGGTGGAGACCGTCAGGGTCACCTTTGAATAGCGGATCAGCACGTCGGGGTGGTGCTGCACGCGTTCGGCCTCTTCGGCCACCTCGTTGACGAACCGGATCGATGCTTTGAAGTCTGCGAACTCGAAGGTCCGCTGGATCTCGCCGCCGACCTCGGTCCACTCGGGGTGATTCGCCAGGCGATCCTTCACCTCGGCTTCGGAGAGCTTCTCCATCGTGCCACACTCCATCCCGCCGGAATCCGGGGGCCCGCGACTCCTCCACGTGCCGCCCGCCGGGCCTCAACGGTAGCGCCCGGGGCGGGCCAACCAACCCGGCCCCAACGCCTTCCCTACAAATGCCCCCGTGAACCCCGCCCTGCCAGCCCAGAAGACGCGATTGGCCCCGTCACCCACCGGCGCCCTGCATCTGGGCAATGCGAGGACCTTCGCGGTGAACTGGATTCTCGCGCGCCGGCACGGTTGGGCTATCGCGATGCGGATCGAAGACCTGGACGGCCCGCGTGTGAAGCCCGGCGCGATCGACCAGACCCTCGACATCCTCGCGTGGCTGGGGATTGACTGGGACGAGGGGCCCGTGATCCAGAGCCAGCACCTGGACCCTCACGTTGACGCGATGCAGGCGCTGGCGGCCGGCGGCATGGCCTATCCCTGCGAATTGACCAGGGGAGAGATCGCCGCGGCCGCATCGGCGCCGCATGCTGGCGATGGCGCGCCCGCTGCGGTCGCCCGACCCGTGCCGCTCGCTCCAGCCCCATTCACAGCCCGGGAAACGAACTGGCGGTTTGCCACGCCAGAGGGCGATGTCGAGATCGACGACGCGTTCCTGGGGCCCTCCCGGATCAACCCGGCAGCCGAGGCTGGTGACTTCGTCATATGGACCAAGCGGGGCATGCCGGCGTACCAACTTGCCGTGGTCGTCGACGACGCCCGCCAGGGCGTGACCCAGGTGGTGCGGGGCGATGATCTGCTCGATTCGGCCGGAAGGCAGGCGCTGTTGTACCAGGCCCTCGGGCTCTCTCCAACGCCCATATATACCCATCTCCCGCTGGTGCTCGGGCCCGATGGCCGTCGGCTTGCCAAGCGGCACGGCGACAGCAGATTGGTGGCGTATCGGGCGCGGGGCGTGCCGATCGAGCGCATCTGGGGGTTACTGGCCTCGTGGAGCATGCCCGAGCAGCCACGGGTGGCGATGGACGCGGCCGAGTTCGCCGAGCGCTTTGACCTCGATACCATGCCCCGCGGGCCCGCCCGCTTTACGCCGGAGGACGACGCATGGCTTCTCGGACGATCCTGATTTTCCTTTTCACCGTGGCCTGCGTGCTGCTTGGCGCCTGCGTGCCAAACGAAGCCGTTTCGAACGACGTCGAGACGATCACGATCAACGGGCAGACGTTCTTCCTGGAAATCGCGGCCGACGATGCGAAGCGGCTCAAAGGGCTTGGCGGACGCGAGCAGATCGAGCCCGACGGTGGCATGATCTTCGTGTTTCCCAGGCCCCGTCGGCTGGAATTCGTGATGCGTGATTGTCTGGTGCCCATCGACATTGCGTTTCTCGATCAGTTCGGCACGGTCGTGGCGACGCACGAGATGCCCGTTGAGCCGCAGTTGGAGGGCGAGAGCCGCCAGGCCTACGAACAGCGGCTGACGAGGTACCCCAGCAACGCGGCCGCCCAGTTTGCCCTGGAGTTTCAGGCCGGCAAGCTCCGAGAACTCGGCCTGGAGCGCGGGGATACCGTCGAACTGGAGTTCGCTCGGCTTCAGAAGATGGCTCGCTGAGCCGATAGCCCTTCCAGAGGAGGGGCACGCCGCCTTGGCGCGCCTCGGGAGGGCGCGCGTTGGCAACACCGGGCATCATCGTGGCAAGTTCCGACCCTTCGGGCGGTGATTCGCTGGCCTATTGGGAGGCGATCCGCGCTGCCTGGGGCGCAGAGGCTCCGCAGGCCGAATTCGTGGATGTGGGGGATCTGGCCGACACGCTCATCGCCCAGAGCGAGTCGAGCGATGCCGCTCGGGCGCACGCCGTGCTCGTCTTGCTTGACGAGGGGACGCCCAAGGCCACCATCGTGGCGTTTGCCCATCTGCTCCACGACGTGTCGTCCTTTGGCTTCGTGCTCATGCCTGGCATGCCGGCGGACATGCGCAGCCAGATCTCCCGTGGCGGGCTGCTCGGGGCCGATACGGCCCTGGACCCGCACGCGATCGCCACCGCCCTCAAGGCGCTGCTGGGTCGCCAGGACTCCATCGTCGAGCTGCAACAGGAGCTACGCATCCTGACGGGCGCTCAAGGCGGCGTGCGCCAGGAAATGGACCGCATGCACGAGGAATTGAACCTGGCGGCGGCCATCCAGCAGGAGCTGCTGCCTGCCGAGCTGCCCGAAGCCGACGGATTGGAGTTCGGCGTGATGTACCGCCCGGCGACGTACGTCAGCGGCGACATCTACGACGTCACGCGGATCGACGAGGATCGCCTGTGGTTCTTCGTGGCCGATGCCGTGGGGCACGGCGTTCCCGCGGCCTTGCTCACGATGGTGATCTCTCGGAGCCTTCGGAGCGGTGCGGCGACGCGATCCCCGGCCGAAGCGATGACCGCGCTGAATGCCGACCTTGTGCGCACCCAACGGGGACGTTCGCGCTTCGCGACGGCGATCTGCGGGACGCTCGATCTGCGTACGCGTGAGGTCACCTTGTGCACCGCGGGCCACCCGCCGGCACTGGTGTTGGGCGGCGATGAGGAGCGATCCTACGACTCCGGAGGCGCACTCCTTGGCGTCTTCGAAGGCGAGCCCTATCAGCAGATTACGTTTACGCTCCAGCCGGGCGAGACGCTCCTCCTGTATAGCGACGGATTCGAGACTGCCTTCCCCGACGCGGACGAGGCGGCTTTGGGTTCGGCAAACGGGAAGCTGGACGTGCAGGCGTACCTCACCGAGTTTGCGAACCTCCCGTGGATCGGGCGCAGCGAAGAGGCTTGTACGGCCAGCGCTATCCGCCGGCTGTCCGAGCGCGTGGACTGCCAGGCGGGTTCGCTGCATCAACAGGACGACCTGACGGCCGTTGCCATCGCGCTCAAGCCCGTCGCCCAGTCACGAGAGCAGGCCGCCTGAAGCTTCAGGCTTCGGCCAGCATCGCGAAGCCGTCCATCACGCGGGGCCACGCCTTGGTGAAGTACGCATAGACCTGGTCCCACTGTTTGCCGCGGCCGAAGCCAAGGTGCGTGAGCTCGACCTTCGTCCCGCCTTCGACCGGTTCGAAGAGCACGACCACGCGGCTGCGCTCCTGACGAATTTCGGGGAACGTCGGCGGCGCATTCCACTCGAAGCTCAGCATGCGCTCGGGAAGGTAGCTGAGGATCCGGCAATCTTCCGATCCGCGGAGGCCTTCGGGCAACTGCATGGCGAAGTACACCTCGTAGGGCCCGCCGATCCGCAGTTCGATCGAGTTGTGCTTGCTCATGAACCCGGCCACACCCTGGCCCGTGGTCCACCTCGCCCAGCACTCGGCCGGGGTGGCCGGCACGATGCGTGACTCGACGATCATGCGATCGGTGGCGTCGGCCACGTGGCGCGAGCCGTCGACGACCAGGTTCCCATGTGAGCTTTGTTCGGCCATGCCCGTGCTCCGTTGCGTGCCTGCCGGCGACATCGCCAGCACCGACAAGCCTACGGCAAGACCGACCACCGCTGCCAATCCCTTCACCCCGCGTGCCATTGCATCCTCCTTGCGGATCCACTCGCCTCCTTCTTGGCAGAGAGTCGGTCGGCCTTGCACGCCCGTCGCGCCCAGCCCTCATCGAGCAAGAGTCGTACAGTCGCCAGAATGGTCGAGCCCCGGCCGAACAAGCCGCAGAGCAGGAAGCCGACAGAGGGCGTTGGGTTGTTTATCGCATTTGTAGTGCGTCGGTTTGCCGACGATGCGAGCCCGCGACTTCGATCGTTCGCCCGACCACTACGTGGTCCGGTTGCGGTAGGGGTCTTCAGCCCTCGGCCAGCGCTTTGAGCTTCTGGAGGCCGTCCTGCCAGCCTTCTTCGAAGCCAGCGGGCAACGATTCGTCGTACTCGCCCGCCATGCGATGCTCGACGCTGACCCGGGTGCCGTGACCTGCCGGCTCGAACGTGATGGTCATGTTCGCGATGAAGGCGCTTGGGATGGTGCAATCGCCACGCATCCGGATCTTCCGGCCGGGCTTGAGCATGGTGAACGTGCCGATGACGTTCTGGTCGGGAGGGCCCGCATCTCGCTTGGTTTCGATGTAGAAGTGGCCGCCAATCTTGCGTTCGGCGATGGTGGTCTGCGTCTTGCGGCTTTCCTCGCTCTCGTAGAACCAGTCGTTCGGGCGGTCGAAGAACAGGTCATACACCTTGGCGGGCGGTGCGTCGATGGTGACTTCGGCCTGCACCACCGTAGCCGAGACGTTGATCGTCTGCGTGGACATTTCGCGTTCTCCCTGGCTGGCATGCTCGCCCTCGGCGAGCCGCTGCAGGCCGACGAGCGACCCCGCCCACCGGTCCTGGTACCTGCTCACCCAACGCTCGTACACCCTGCGCAGGGGTACCGCGTTGAGGTAGTTGAACTTCTGGCGCCCCTCCTTGCGAGCCACGACCAGACCGGCCTCTTCGAGTACCGAAAGGTGCTTCATGACGGCAAACCGACTGAGTGCCGGAAACGCGCCGGCCAGCTCGCCTGTGGTGGATCGGCCCTGCCGCAGGCGATCGAGGATGGCCCGCCGTGTGGGATCGCTCAGGGCCTTCCACACGGCGTCGGCGACGCCGGCCTGCGGCGGATGTGTGCTCGCGTCCATGCCGATTCAGACCAGCAGGCCTAAAAGAGCGGAGGCATGCCGAACACGCGTCGCGCGGTGCTGATCTGGCCGGCATGGAAGGCCTCGTGCGATGCCAGCGAGCCCATGAGCATGATGCGGTCTGCTGCCAGTTGGGCGATGCCGCCCGAGAGCGGCTCCATGAGTTCGCTCTCGCTCAGGCCGCTGAACCAGGAAACCACGGCCGCGCGGGATCGAGCAAGACCGTCGAGCAGTTCTTCCCGGCTGGGGTGCCCCTCCGCGCCCGGCTTGCACTCGCTGCCACCCTTGAACATGTCGTGCCACTCCGTGGGCAGCACGGGCTCGCCACCGCCCAACTGGGCGCGGACCAGATCGTCGGTGACGGCGATGTGACCGAGGTTCCAGGCCGCGTGGTTGCCGCCCTGGGCCGGGGGCTGGTAGAACTTCTCGTCGGGCGTGGCCTTGGCCATCTCGAGCAGCAGGGTCCGGGCGAACTCCATGTTGCGCAGGCCGTCGCGAACGTGGGTGAAGGACTGGGCGGCGGAGGGTGCGTCGGGCATGTCGAAACTCCTGGCGGGAAATGCGGTCTTTGGTCAGCATTGGCCGCGTTTGAGCGTGGACCAATATGTGACTAAATAGTAACATGAATATGCTGGCGTGTCAACCCCATAACCAGAAAAACGGTCGGCGGGCTGTAAAGGCCCGTTACGGCTGAGCCAGGGGGCAATACACTCTGTGTATCCATGGGAATCGGAACCGTACTACTCGACCGTGGGGTCATCACCCAGGAAGAACTGGACCGCGCCCTGGACCAGCAGCGGTCCTCGGGCGAGCGTCTGGACCGGGTTTTGGTCCGCATGGGGCTTGTTGACCCCGACCAGGTCCTCCAGACCATCGGCGACCAGTTCCACCTGGACGTGGTCGACTTGGACTCCATGGTCGTTGAGCCCAAGGTGCTCCAGGCCTTGCCGGCCAGCCTCGTGCACAAGCAGCGGTGCGTGCCCATCCGCCGCGAGAACGGCACGCTGACGGTCGCGACCAGCGATCCCTTCGAGCTGGGCGTGCTCGACGAGCTTCGTCTGCTGACCGGCCACAGCATCGAGGTGGTGCTGGCCGACGACGATGGCCTGCAACGGTTCATTCGGGCAAACTACGGTGTGGGTTCGGACACGCTCGATGCGCTTTCGGCCGAGGCCGGCGTTCAGGTCGAGGCCAAGGGAGACGAGGACGAGATCGAGCAGGCCCAGGAAGCCAGCGTCATCAAGCTGGTCAACGACCTGCTGCTCGAGGCCGTCCGTGAACGCGCAACCGACGTCCACATCGAGCCCTACGAACACCAGCTAGTGGTTCGGTATCGCATCGACGGCGTGCTCCAGCGTGCCAACGTGCCCGAGACCATCAACCGCTTCTCGGCGGCCATCATCAGTCGCCTGAAGATCATGTCGAACATGAACATCGCCGAGAAGCGCAAGCCGCAGGATGGCCGAATCACGCTCAAGCAGCGCGTACCCGACGCAAACGGCCGAATGGTGCTCCAGGAATTCGACCTGCGCGTGAGCGTCATTCCCATGCTCTTCGGCGAGGGCGTGGTGCTCCGCATCCTCAACAAGTCCGCGGTGCTCATGGCGTTGAGCGACTTGGGCATGCCCCAGTGGATCGAGGATGGCTGGAATCAACTGATCGAGCGGCCCTATGGCATCCTGCTGGTCACCGGGCCGACCGGCTCGGGTAAGTCGACGACGCTGTATGCCTCGCTCAACCGCATCGTGAGCGATGAGATTAAGGCCATCACGGTCGAGGACCCGGTCGAGTACCACGTCTCCGGTGTCAATCAGATCCAGGTGAACCAGCAGGTGGGCCTGACGTTCGCGGCCGGCCTTCGATCAATCCTGCGACACGACCCGGACGTCGTCATGATCGGCGAAATCCGCGACAAGGAGACGGCCGAGACGGCCGTGCAGGCCTCGCTGACCGGCCACCTGGTGTTCAGCACGCTGCACACCAACGACGCTCCGGGCGCCATGACGCGACTGCTCGACATGGGCGTGGAGCCGTTCCTGGTTTCCAGCAGCGTCGAGGGCGTGCTGGCCCAGCGGCTAGTGCGGCGGGTCTGCACGCACTGCGCTCAAAGCTACACGCCCGAGCCAACCGACCTGCCGCCGGGATTCACGCCCAACGACGACGGGACGCTCACCAAGGGCACGGGCTGTCGCGAGTGCCGCCAGAGCGGTTACCGCGGGCGCATCGGGCTCTATGAACTGATGAAGAGCGGCGATCGCCTGCGCGACGACATCATGCACGGTCGCAGCGCGGGCGAGATCGCTGCCCACGCCCTGGAAGACGGCGTGCTGGCCCGCATGAGCCAGGACGGTTTCGCAAAAGCCCGGGCGGGCAAGACGACTATTTCCGAAGTGATGCGCGTGCTGACGGTATAGGTCAGTCCCCCGTACGACAGCCGTTACTCGATCGTCACCACGATGCGTGCGGGTGCCGCATCAGCGTCTTGGCCTTCACCCTGTTCCACTTGTTCGAGTTGGATGGTCAGTGCGGAACCGCCAAAGGCGTCTGCAACTGTCGGAGGCAGCGAGAGCGTACCGGCATCACCTTCGACCGAGAAGCCTGCGCCGGTGAGCGTTGCCTTGAGCGCCTCGGTCAGGTTTGGGATTTCGATGCCCTCGCGTACCGGGACCACGATGCGTGTGCGCAGCCCGGTTTCGGTCGAGTCGATCGACCAGCTCATGCCGATCTCGACGGCCTGAACGATGCCGCGCAGCCGGTTGCCGTGCTGGCCCATCCACTGTTGGAATTGCCGGCCAAACGCCTCGCGGTCGTCCGGCTCGAGCGCTACGGCATAGGTACGCAGGCCTGCGTCGAAGAGGGCCGGCCAGCGGGCCCCAACATTCCCAGCGTCGGGCACGGGGCCGCTGCGGGTCGTGACGTCTTCGGGTGGGAGGGCCCGGCTCGAATATGCCAGGCGCACGGCACTCGACTCGGGCACGTGTACGTGAATCTTGCGGGCGTTGGCCAGACCGGTCACGGCGACGACTCGGCGAGCGGGACCATCGGCCAGGGACTGCGGCCAGGCGCGTCGGAGTCCTTCCAGATCGAGCATCAACTCGACGCCACCGGCGGATTCGGGCGTGTGCGAAGCGAAGGGATCGAGTGCGTCAGGTCGAAGAAACCCTTCCTTGAAGTCGACTTTCGTGAAGCAGAGTTCGATGCCAGCATCGCTCTCTCGGATGAACACGAGGCCATCCCCGTCAGGAGCGGGCCATGCGCCGACCAGTCGATCAACGTCGGCTTCACCGCTTAGCGAGAGCGATGCGGCGATGTGGAGTTTCCTGGCGTGTGCCGGATTCTGTGGGTCCGGCTCGATCCCCGTCACCACGACCGTGGCGCCGGAACCGATGCTCATGGTGGCCAACGCCAGCCGCACCAGGGCGGCGACGCCGTCGGCCTCACCCAGGGATCGGAACTGGCTCATGTGGAGCATGGCGTCCCGTAGATGTTCGACGGCCTCTTGCACGTCCTCGGGCGGAACCTGCCCCGACGTGCGAATGGCCGCGAGCGCCTGCTGCGGTGGTGGGGTGGGCTGAACCTCGATCTCGGTGCCCTGGCCCAATGTGCTCGGGGTGAGGAGCATGATCAGGGTCAGACACGCCAGCAGAACGCGTTGCTTCATGCCTCCAGCATAGAGCCCCGACGCCGCTCCCACACGGGACAATCACCGATACACTGGGCGGTGGAGCCTCCAGACAGCCAGCCCCGGCGAATCCTGATCATCCGCCCGAGCGCGTTGGGCGATGTGTGCCGCAGCGTGCCGGTGCTGGCCGCCCTGAGGGCCCGCTGGCCGCACGCGACGATCGACTGGCTGGTGCAGGACGCCTTTGCCGAGGCCATCGTCGCCCATCCGGCGCTGAGCGAGGCGGTTGCGTTCCCACGCCGGGATCTCTCGCCCTTGGCCAGACCAGACAAGTTCATTGCCGCCTTGCGTTGGGGCAACGGCCTGCGCCGCCGCCGCTACGACCTGGTCGTCGATTGCCAGGGGCTCATGCGAAGCGGACTAATGACCATGGCGACGGCGGCTCCGGTGCGAGTTGGTGCGGCCGATGCCCGGGAGCTCGCCCACCTGGCGTATACGCGTCGCGTGCCGACACCACCGGGACAACACGCGGTGGACAAGATGCTCGCCCTGGCTCAGGCGGCAATCGACTCGTACGGCGCTGCCGAGCCGATCGACGCGCCCGACATGCGGCTGTACACGACCGCGGCGGCGCGCACGGCGGCGGCCGCCATGGTGGGCGAACCGGCCGATGGGCGGCTGGTGGTGCTCGCGCCGACCAGCCGGTGGCCCGCCAAGCAGTGGCCAGACGAACGATTTGCCCAGTTGGCTGATGCGCTGCTGGACCAGTCCAACGCATCCATCGTCATCGTGGGAGGTCGTGGCGAGCGTAACCAGTGTCCACGCACGTGCGAACTGGCTGATCGACATCCTCGTGTCCGGGATCTTGTGGGTCGCACCGGCATCGGAGAACTCATGGCCATCGTCCAGCGATCGTCGCTGGTCGTCGCCAACGACTCGGCCGTCCTGCACATGGCGGTTGGCTTTGAACGGCCTCTGGTGGCCCTGTTCGGCCCGACGCTAACCGGGCTGGTCGGCCCCTATCGGCGTGAAGCCGACGTCCTGCAGCACGAGCGGCCGGATCATGCCAGCGCGCACAAGAACGCCGCGAACGCCGGCATGATGCGGGCGATCGCGGCGGACGAAGTGATCGAGGCGGCGATGACTCGACTCCGGCAGCGTTAACCGTTGCGTTGGGCGAAGTCTCGCATGAACTGGGCGAGCGCCTGGCAGCCAGCGGGCGGGAAGGCGTTGTAGATGCTCGCGCGGATGCCGCCGACCGATCGGTGGCCCTTGAGGCCGTCGAAGTTCTGGGCCTGCGCCTCTTCGAGGAACTTCTTGTTCAGCTCGTCGTTGGGGCAGTTGAAGGTGATGTTCATCATCGACCGGCTACCGGTCTTCGCATGGGGCTTGTAGAAGCCCTCGTCGATGGCATCGTAAATCGTCGATGCCTTGGCAGCGTTGCGAACGCCCATGCCCTCCAGGCCGCCGTTCTCGAGAATCCAGTCGAACACCACGCCCATGACGTAGACGCCGAACACCGGCGGGGTGTTGTAGCGGCTGTCGTTCTCGGCGTGGGTCTTGTACATGCCCATGCTCGGCAGCGTGCGCTCGCAGCGTTCGGCAATGTCCTTGCGAACGATCACCAGGGTGACGCCGCTGGGGCCCAGATTCTTCTGGGCTCCGGCGTAGATGAGCCCGTACTTGCTGACGTCGATCGGTCGGCTGAAGATATCGCTTGACGCGTCGCACACCAGGAACGAGCCATCGGGGCACGTGGGTTCGGTGCTGAACTCGGTGCCGAAGATCGTGTTGTTGCTGGTAAAGTGCAGGTAGGCCGGATTGTCCGAGCACTTCAAGTCGGTGGGGATGTGGTCGAAGTTGCTCTCTTCGCTGCTGGCCGCCACGTTGACCGAGCCATACAGCTTGGCTTCCTTGATGGCCTTCTTCGACCACGTGCCGGTGTTGATGTAGTCGGCGGTGCCCCCGTCGGGGAGCAGATTGGCCGGCACCATCGAGAACTGCGTTGATGCGCCGCCCTGGAGGTAGAGGATGGCGTAGTCATCGGGGATGTTGGCAAGCTTCCGGCACGCGGCCTCGGTACGTTCCCACACGCCGTCGACCACGGGCCCACGGTGGCTGTGCTCCATGATGCCGATGCCGCTGCCATCGATGTCCCAGATGTCCTGCTGCACGCGCCGGAGCACGGCCTCGGGCAAGGCTGCCGGACCTGCCGAAAAATTGAACGTGCTGCGCGTCTGTGCCGAATCGATCAGGGTGCCGCGCGTTGCCGATGCCGTCATGGTATCGATCTCCTCTCGCATGAAATCTGCGTCGTGCTTCTGGTTTGGTCGGTGCTCACGCCGGCTGAAGCTGGTTCACCACGTTGATGAACGATCCGGTCTTCTGATACTCGGTCACGATGCGGACGGTCTCGTCCGCCACGGCTTGCTGGGCCTGATCGGTCGAGGCGCCGCAGTGGTGCGAGCAGCACACGCCTTCGGCGGCCAGGGGGGTCTGGAACGCCTCGTCGGGCGTGCCGGGTTGGTTCTGGTACACGTCGGTGCCAGCGCGCAGGCCCTTGGTCTTGATGGCCTCGAGCAGGGCGGCCTCGTCCACCAGCGTTCCGCGAGCGGTGTTGATGAAGTAGGCGCCGTCCTTCATGGCTGCGAAGAACGCCGCATCGCACATGCCCTTGGTCTCGGGCGTCGCGGCCACGTGGATGCTGACCACGTCGGCCTGCCCCAGCAACTTCTTCAGGTCATCCTGGCTGCTACCGCCGAAGCGCACGCCGTATTGGTCGGCGCTCTGGGGCGTCAGGCTGCGCGACCAGCCGACCACGTCCATGCCAAACGCGCTTGCGCGGGAGGCCACTTCGCGCCCGATGGCGCCCATGCCCACCAGCAGCAGCGTCAGGCCCTTGAGTCCGCGGGCCTTGGCGTACTCCTTCTTGTTCCAGTGCCCCGTGCGCAGCTCGGCGTCCTGAGCGGGCAGGCGACGGTCGCAGTTGATGATGTGGCCCATCGCCAGTTCGGCCACAGCCACGGCGTTCATGCCCGGACAGTTGCACACCGCCACGCCCTTTGAGCTGGCGGCGGCCGAATCGATGTTGTCGTGGCCGGCGCCCGCACGGATGATGCCCTTGAGCGAGCTCTGCCCCTCGATGACGTTGGCGGGCACCTTCGTGGAACGAACGATCAGGATCTCCGGCTGGTGCTTCGAGAGCGCCTCGGGCAAGGTGTCCGGGCCGAGCCCGGGCTCGACCACCACCTCGCAACCGGCCTGCTTCAAGGCCTTGATTCCGGAATCTTCGAACTTGTCGGCGATGAGCACTCGCACCGGGCAAACCTCCTCGGCCACCACGTGCGGCCCCGCGCGGGCCGCCCCGCGGGCGTTGGCGGAATCCTAGCGCACCACCAACGAAAACGGCCCGCCAAGTGGCGGGCCGAGTGCGTGTTCTGCGAAGATGCAGGCTTCAGATCAGCGGAGCTGGCCGGTGTTGATCTCGGTGCCGCCGTAGTCGATACCCTGGAGGCCACCGCGGGTCCAGCGGTAGTAGCCGTCGACCGCCGACGGGCCGCGCGCCTGGGGCTCCCAGGCCGAACCGGTGGGGTCAAACACGAACCGCATGGCACGATCCTGCGTGGGCGTGCGAGGGTCCCAGCCAAGGTTCGAGTCGTCGGTGACGCGCTGGCCGGCCGACAGGTCGAACATGATCATCGTCGTCTTGGCATCGGGGAAGGCGTAGAAGAGCTCCTGCTTGCTGTAGCGATCGTTGCTGTCGTGCATGAACACCTTCTGGGCCGGTGCGTCGACAGCGGTGATCTTCAGCTCGCCGATCTTGGCGCCGCCGGGCACGAAGTAGGACCGGTGGCTGCTGGGGTTCTGGTACAGGCGCTCCGAGGCGGTGCGGCCGGCGTCGTAGGAGGCGGGCACGACCTGGTAGCTCGAGCTGTAGGGCCAGCGGATGTTGGGGTTGCTGGCCGGCTCCTGGAACGGGAACCAGTAGTTCTGGTCGAACAGGTTCTTGGGGTCTTCCTGCCACTGGAGGCGGTAGCGGTCCATCGGCGAGACGACCATCTTCTCGGGCAGCTTCTGGGCCAGGTAGTCGTTCACCACCAGGTGGGTGTAGAGGACGTTGGGGATCCAGCTGCCGGGCTGGTTGAAGTCCGGCCGGTTGGCGCGGAAGCGGATGATGTCGGTGGCCTGAGCCGCCGACGCCTGGATGGCCGTGCCGCCCGTGAGGCCGCCGCCATCGGACTGCTGGTTGCGGCGGATGTCGTCTTGGTCGTTCCAGGTGAACGCATAGATGCGGTCCTGGTAGTCGGCCGAGTAGGTACCCAGGGCGAAGCCGAACTGCTTCAGGTTGCCCAGGTCGATTGCCAGGCGGGCGGTCTTGCGAGCCTCGCCAAGGGCGGGCAGCAAGACGCTGATGAGCAGCGCGATGATGGCGATGACCACCAGCAGCTCGATGAGCGTGAAGCCCGATCGGCCGGAGGTGG
Source organism: Phycisphaerales bacterium (assembly GCA_040221175.1). Taxonomy (NCBI): domain Bacteria; kingdom Pseudomonadati; phylum Planctomycetota; class Phycisphaerae; order Phycisphaerales; species Phycisphaerales bacterium. The sequence continues at coordinate 273,949 of JAVJVK010000004.1, read as the reverse complement.
CGCCGCGAGAACGGCGGATGCGGTCAGCGAGAGTGATCATGTTGCGTGTGTCCTCCACTGCCTCCCACGAGGGGGGCTCCTTGGATACCGTGCCGAGCGTTGCTCGGGTCGTTTCTCGATCCGGCCGTATGCCGAACAGGTGGGATGCCGAGTCCGGATCGAAGCGGCTCGGCAGGCTCCAAACGGTGGTTGTACGCGTGTCATGCCGCCTTGGATGCATGGAGACAGGTGGCACGCGCAAATTTTCCGTCACGATATCTTAACAGGCAAACCGGCCTGAGTGTTCCCACCCCGGCCGGCAAGTTTCCTTCTGGAGGATCGGTTGGCGAGCCTGGCTCAGCGGAGCTGGCCGGTGTTGATCTCGGTGCCGCCGTAGTCGATGCCCTTCAGGCCGCCGCGGGTCCAGCGGTAGTAGCCCGTTACGATCGAGTCGGCACGAGCCTGGGGCTCCCAGGCCGAGCCGCCCACGAACTGGTAGCGCGTGGGGCTGGTCGAACGAGGCGAATTGGGCATCCAGCCCGGGTTCGAATCATCGGTCACCCGGACGTTGGCCGAGAGGTCGAACATGAGGATGGTCGCCTTGGCGTCGGGGAAGGCGTGGTAGAGCTCGGTCTTGGCGTAGCGATCGACGTTGTCGTGCATGAAGACCTTCTGGGCCGGCGCATCCACCGCGGTGATGCGCAGGTCGCCCAGCTTGACGGTGCCCGGAACGAAGTAGGAGCGGTGGGTGGCCTGGCTGATGCGGCTGCCCTCTTGCGACGCGTCATACGAGGCGGGAACCACCTGATAGCTCGAGCTGTAGGGCCAGCGCTTGTTCGAGCCCGAGGCCGGTTCCTGGAACGGGAACCAGTAGTTCTGGTCGAACAGGTTCTTGGGATCCTCCTGCCACTGCAGGCGGTACTTGTCCATGGGCGAGACGACCATCTTCTCGGGCAGCTTCTGGGCGAGGTAGTCGTTCACCACCAGGTGGGTGTAGAGGACGTTGGGGATCCAGCCGCCGGGCTGGTTGAAGTCCGGGCGGTTCGCCCGGTAGCGGATGATGTCGGTAGCCTGAGCGGCCGTTGCGGCGATGGGCGAGCCACCACTCAGCGGACCGCCTTCGGACTGCTGGTTGCGGCGGATGTCGTCCTGATCGTTCCAGGTGAACGCGTAGATGCGGTCCTGGTAGTCGGCCGAGTACGTGCCCAAGGCGAAGCCGAACTGCTTCAGGTTGCCCAGGTCGATGGCCAGGCGGGCGGTCTTGCGGGCCTCGCCAAGGGCGGGCAGCAAGACGCTGATGAGCAGCGCGATGATGGCGATGACCACCAGCAGCTCGATGAGGGTAAATCCGCGCATCTTCTGGCGGAGGCTGGCCGTGGCAGCGGCACGCGTGTTCTTCATGATGGGTCCCCTTCGGTCCAGGTCGTCCTTGAACACATCCCGCGATAATCCGGAAGAATACCGAACAAACTCGGGCGTTACACGATCTGAACCTCAGACTAACCGAAAACGACCCGCGATTCCAGACTAAATCGCGGGTCGAACGGCTTTCATGTCGGATTTTTGCCAATCCGCGGGTCGAATCGGCACCCTCACGAGTTGATCAGCGGAGCTGGCCGGTATCGATCTCGGTGCCGCCGAAGTCGATGCCCTTCAGGCCGCCGCGGGTCCAGCGGTAGTAGCCGTTGACCGGCGAGGGGCTGCGGGCCTGGGGCTCCCAGGCAGATGACGAAGCGTCGAACACGAAGCGCATGGGTGTCGTGGAGCGCGGCGACCGCGGATCCCAGCCCAGGTTGGCGTCGTCGGTGACACGCTGGCCGGCCGAAAGGTCGAACATCAGGATCGTGGACTTGGCATCCGGGAAGGCGAAGAAGAGCTCCTGCTTGCTGTAGCGGTCGTTGCTGTCGTGCATGAACACCTTCTGGGCGGGCGCATCGACCGCGGTGATTCGCAGCTCGCCGATCTTGGCGCCGCCGGGGATGAAATAGGAGCGATGGCTGCTGGGGTTCTGGTAGATCCGGCTGCCCTCCTGCGAGGCGTCGTACGTCGCCGGCACCACCTGATAGCTCGAGCTGTAGGGCCAACGGATGTTGGGATTGCTCGCCGGCTCCTGGTATGGGAACCAGTAGTTCTGGTCGAACAGGTTCTGCGGGTCCTCTTGCCATTGGAGGCGGTACTTGTCCATGGGCGAGACGACCATCTTCTCGGGTAGCTTCTGGGCCAGGTAATCGTTCACCACCAGGTGCGTGTACAGCACGTTGGGAATCCAACTCGAGGGCTGGTTGAAGTCCGGGCGGTTGGCGCGGTAGCGGATGATGTCGGTGGCCTGAGCCGCCGAAGCCTGGATCGCCGTGGTGCCGGTCAGCGGCCCACCCGCATCGCTCTGTCGGTTGCGGCGGATGTCGTCCTGATCGTTCCAGGTGAACGCGTAGATGCGGTCCTGATAGTCGGCCGAGTAGGTTCCAAGTGCGAACCCAAACTGCTTGAGGTTGCCCAGATCGATGGCCAGTCTCGCTGTCTTGCGAGCCTCGCCCAGCGCGGGCAGCAGCACGCTGATGAGCAGCGCGATGATGGCGATGACCACCAGCAATTCGATGAGCGTGAAGCCGCGGCGAACGCCGTTGGTCCCGGTGTGATTCAAGATGTTTCGCAACATGGTTCGTACTCCCCAAAGAGCCTTGGGCGACGCGCCGTTGCGGCCAGAACACGAGGCAACACCGAAGCGTCGCATCGGGGGGAAGCCCGACACTTTGAGATTACCAGAGAGTTCGATCCATGTCCAGAGAATTTTCAGGGTAACTATAACAAAACCCGCACATTATGCGGGTTTATGCGAAGATTCATGTTGGTGACACGGGCTCGGCCCGGTCTACTTGGCCCGGCCTGTTGGGCTTAGTATTGGCCGGTATCGATCTCGGTGCCGCCGAAGTCGATGCCCTTCACGCCGCCACGCGTCCAGCGGAGCTTGCCGGGCGTGATGTCAGACGTGGCGCCCGTGAAGGTGGGGGCCTCCCACGCGCGGGGCTGGTAGCTGATGCGGGTGTACTGCGAACTGGTCGGCGAGGTGGGAATCCAGCCGAGATTGAAATCCTGGCTCAGACGCACGATGCACGAGCCGTCCCAGGCGAGCACGGGCTGGCGGCACTGGTCGTAGCCGGTCCAGATGGGCTCCTTTCCGAAGTGGCGTCCCTCGGCGTCGTGCATCTGGGCCTTCTGGGCCGGGCTGTCGACGGCGGTCAGGCGCACGTCGCCCAGCTTGGTGCGGCTGGTGCTGCCGTAGGAGTAGTGGGCGCTCGCCTGGCGAACGCGATCTCCCGGGTTGGCGGTGCGGTCGTACCCTGCGGGCACGAGCTGGTAGCTGGAGCTGTACGGCCAGCGCTTGTTGCGGCTCGAGGCCGTGGGCTGGCGCGGGAACCAGTAGTTCTGATCGAAGAAGTTCTCCGGATCTTCCTGCCAGTTCAGGCGGTCGCGGTCGGCGGGCGAGACGACCATCTTCTCGGGCAGCTTCTGGGCGAGGTAGTCGTTCACGACGAGGTGGCTGTAGTAGACGTAGGGGATCCAGCCGGTGACACGCGGCATGTCGTCGCGGGTCGCTCGGCGGCGCAGGATGTCGATGGCCTGGTTGGCCGCGGCCTGCATCGGATTGGCCGCCGCCCGCAGATCGCCGAACTCCGATTGAGCGCAGTCGTTGCTGTCGTTCCAGGTGAAGCCCCACTGGCGATCCTGGTAATCGGCGGCGTACGTACCCGTCGCGAAGCCGAACTGCTTCATGTTGCCCATGCAGATGGCCAGGCGGGCCGACTTGCGGGCTTCGCCAAGGGCGGGCAGCAGGACGCTGATCAGCAGAGCGATGATCGCGATGACCACCAGCAACTCAATGAGGGTGAAGCCCGGGCGGTTCCCGAGCCGGTGCAGCCTTGAGGTTGGCAGCATGTCGTCCATCCTTCCTGGATCTGCCCGCCGATCACCGGGCATTGGCGAGGCCACGAGGCCCCCGAGCAAGAACCCCCTACGACCCGGCGAATGGCTGATCGGAACCATCACACATATTCGGGTCGGCCCTTGACGTCTTGGCAGTGTACCCGATCATTCCGGAATGCCACAAACCTTTTTGCAGCGTTCCGGTTCCCTTTTTTCGTCCCGAATCCTCAAAATCGGCCAGCCGGCGACGCTTGTTCTTATTTTGTTTGGAATTGGCTGCTCTTCCACCGAACGTGGGAGCGATTTCGACGCCGGACCGACACGCCTTCAGCCCGCTTCGCGTTCGGCTCTCATCGACGGCACGCTGGTGACCCGCGAAGACCTCTGGCCGCTGCTGGCCGAGCGAGCTGGGGCTGCCGGGCTCGAGGCCATCGCCCTTGATCGAGCCGTGGCGCGCGAGGCTGACCGCGCGGGCGTGCAGGTCGACGAAAATGACCTGAAGGCGGAGCGTGCGATCGTGGAGCGCGCGCTGGCGGGTGTTGGTCTGACCGATCGGCAGCAGCGCGGCCGCATCGTGGCGGAGGCGCGGGCGCGACGTGGGTGGGGACCCACGTGGTTCGAAGGCCTGCTCCGCCGCAATGCCCTGGCGCGCAAGCTGACGAGGGATGACGCTGCCGCCCCGACCGAGGCCGACATCGCCCGGTTGTATGAGGTGCTCTATGGCGCGCGGCGCGAGGTGCGGGTGCTGGTCATGGCCAGCGAGCGCGAGGTTGCCCGCCACCGAGCCGAGGTTGCCGCGGCGCTCGCACAGTCGCGAGCGTCGGGCGAGGCGCGATTCATGATGCTGGCAACCAGGCACAGCAGCGACGTCTCGGCCTCACGCGGCGGATTGCTTGACCCCGTTGGACGGTTCGACGCAACGTACCCCGATGCGTTCCGTGAGGCCGTCTTCGAAACCGCCGTGGGCACGCTGACGCCGGTGATCGCACTCGACGAGGGATTCGCGGTGGCGTACGTCGTGAATGAGCGTTCGGCGGATCAGGCGCCGCCCGAATCGGTGCGTGGCGAGTTGATCGAGCGATTGGAACTGGACGCCGAGCAGCGCGCAATGGCGGCCTTGTTTGAGCGGCTTCGGGCCGCGATGCGTGTCGAGCCGCTGGATGAGTCGCTCCAGTGGAGCTGGGAAAACCAGGTCCGCTGAAATGGTTCAGCCGTCGTCGTCCTCATCGGCGTTCACCATCGCTTCGTACGCGCGCGCAAGGCCGGCCAGTTGCAAGTCTGGCACGACATGCTCGACGATCTCGTCGTTCTCGAACAACGGGAGGGCGTCACCGCCGGTCGCGATGACGCGTGGGTAGCCTCCGTAGGCGAGCGCGAAGCGATCCACCAGGCCGTGCACGAGCCCGATGGCGGCTTGCTTTACGCCAAGAGCCATGGCGGGCTCGGTGTCGCGTCCCCAGGGTTCGGCCTCAGGAATTGAGATCGCGAACGCGTCGGCGGCACTCAGCTTCGGAAGCGCTGGCGCCGCGGAGTTCAGGCCGGCGAGCATCGCTCCCACGCCCGGGGCGATGGCGCCGCCGTGGTGGGTGCCCTGCCCGTCGATGAAGTCGACCGTGATGGCGGTACCGGCGTCGATCACGATGCATGCCTGCTCGGCCATGCGGAAGGCAGCCAGGCAGCAGAGGAGTCGATCGATGCCCACGCGATCGGGCCTGGTCGCAGCGGTGACCAGCGGGACGGCGAATTCCTTGCCCGCGTACGCAACGTGCTCGGTGTGCGCCGAGAGCGCCCCGGCGGCGGCCTGGGCGGCTGGCTGGTTGACGCTGGCGATCAAAAGCGGAGCGCCGTGGTGATCGTCCAGGAAGGGCGCGAGCGCGTCGGCGATGGCCGCGGCGTCGGTGGCTGCGTGTGAAGCCGAGTGGTGGACGGCCCCGTCGGCGTAGCTTGCGGTCCGGGCGCGGGTGTTGCCCACGACCAGGAGAGCGGCGGGTGGGGCGGGCGTGCGATCCGGGTCCTGGGTCATGAACGGGGCCTCGTTTCAACAGGGGGGAAGCCCACAGAGTATGGAGCGCGCACGCAAAAACCGACCCCGCCAGCGGGTGCGGCCACGGCGGAGTCGGTCTTGCCAGCGCGGGGACGCTGGCCGAGGGAGACGGGGCGTGGCTTACTCGCAGCCGGCGTCGAAGGCGTTCTGGAACGCCAGGAAGTCGAAGAGGGTCAGGTCGCCATCGCCGTCGAAGTCGGCGGCCGGCTCTCCGGCATCAAAGGCGTTCTGGAAGGCCAGGAAGTCGAAGAGCGTGAGCTCGCCGTCGCCATCAAAGTCTGCAGCGCACACGTCGCTGGCGATCTCCATCGAGACGAAGTTGATCTCCATCGCGACGTTGTCTGGGAAGATGCTCCAAACAGTGAAATTGAAGCGGGTCAGGCCGGCAAACTCGTAGAGGCCCAGGGCATCGGCGATGTCCAGCGAGTCGAGCGTCGAGCCCTCGTAGCCCAGGTCGAAGCCGAGCTGGTAGGGGGAGGTCTGGAGCGGTACGCCGCCCGGCGAGGTGCGCGAGGTGGACAGGATGAAGCCGTCCGAGACGGGGAAGCCGTCAACCAGCGTGAAGAACGCCTCGGTGCCCGACACGATCGTGGTGCTGACCGAGCCGAAGTCCAGCAGGAATGAGTCATTGTTCACGGGGTAGTTGCGCAGGTCGCCGGGCAGGACATCGAAGAACTCGTCCGAATCGACCTGGAACGTGACGGTGGTGATGTCGCCGGCCGAGACGGCCGCAAGATCGCCCTCGGTGATTCGGCTGGAAGCAACCTCGCCGGTGATCGTGACGGTGATGGGGTCCGCATGGGCCGCGGCGCCGGTGGCGGCGAGCAGGGCCAGGATGATCGTCTTGTTCATGGTTCTCTTTCTTGTCTAAGTGAGAGTTTGTGAGCAGGCGGGGCGCGGCTTACTCGCAGCCGGCGTCGAAGGCGTTCTGGAACGCCAGGAAGTCGAAGAGGGTCAACTCGCCGTCGCCATCGAAATCGGCGGCAGCTTCGCCGGCGTCAAAAGCGTTCTGGAACGCGAGGAAGTCGAACAGGGTCAAATCACCATCGCCATCGAAGTCGGCCGGGCACGACGCGTCCAGGCGGACCACCCAGGTCTGGAGGTTGCGTAGGGTGTCGGGGTAGCCCCAGCCGGCCATCCAGTTGCCATCGGGCGAGATCGCGCTCACGAACGCGAAGGTGTAGCCCGCGGGGTAGCTGACGCCCTTGCTGTCGAGGAAGTCGGCCACCGATGTGGTGCCCACGCCCTCTTGCCAGACAAAGCCGCGGCCGAAGCTGGCCGGGGAGCCGAAGCCCCAGGTGCCGCCGCCGGCGAGCGAACCGTCGTGGTTGACCGCCGCCGCGGCCATGCGGCTGTCGGCGCCCACCGCCAGGCGAGGGATGGTCTGCAACTCACCGGTGCTGGTGTTAAAGCGCCACGTGTCGGTGGGATCGAACAGGCCGCCGAAGGCGATGCCGAAGGCCCAGACGCCGTCGTCCGAGACGTCCATGGCCTCGGAGAGCTGGGTGCCCATGTCGTCGGTGATCAGCGTCTGCACGCCGTCGATCCAGACCGAGCCCTGGCGGAAGCCGTCGGGCGCGTCCTGCCAGCCGACGATGACCTCGCCGTCGTGGCTGACGCCGTTGGCGCGGGCCGACTGGCCGTCGGCCATGGTGCCGATGTCGATGACGCCCACGCCCTCGGTCCACTTCATGACGTGGGTGTCGGCGGTGCCCAGGCTGGTCCAGCCGAGCCCGACGACGTGGCGGCCGTCGCCCGAGATGGCCCAGCCGCTGGAGACCTCGGCATCGATCTGCGTGCCAACGCCGGGGATCATGCCGAAGCCGGTCCACTCGCCGGCGGCGACGTCATAGCGCGACATCTCGTGCCAGCCCTGATCGGCATTGAACGTGGTACCGCTGATGAAGAGGCCGTCGGCAGAGATCTTGCCCTGGCCGCCAACGCCCAAGCCCGGGGTGACGCCACCGATCTGCATCGAGCCGGTGTCGGCGGTCCACATGAAGTACTGCTCGCCGAAGCCGCTCGAGCCGCTGACGACGCCGGTGTTGCTGATGTCGTCGGCAAAGCCCTGGCCGACGGGAATGGTGTAGAACTCCTGGGCGAGTGCCAGGCCGGACACCGACACCAGGGCGGCGGCCGCTGCAATGGTTCGAATCTGCATTTCTCGTGCCTCCGGAGCCGCGAGCGGCTCGCTCGTGTGCGTGGTGGGGCTCGCTTCATGGCGTGCCCGTGAAAGGGCTCGCTGCCCCAGGGATGCGAAATCGGTCCGAGAGATTATGCCGCCTGGTTCCATCTCCACAAGTTTCCCCAGAGAAAATTCAGGAAAAATTGTTGCGTGTGGCCCCCAAGCGGGTACCATGCGTCGTCGCAACTGCGTCACGTTCGTCAACGACCCTAATTGTTCGGTATTTGAACAGAATGAGTACTACGACTACTTCAAACGGGTCCACCTTCGAAGAGCACTGCCGCGACGCCGTCCGTGAGTTGCGCGGGGCCTTGTTGGGCTTGTACTCGCAGGTTGGGGCCGATCCGGACCGCCCGCAGGACGTTTCGCGCCGGCTGGGGCTCAACAAGAACCTGACCTGGAAGATCTCTCGGGTGCTGCAGGCCGAGGACGCATTCGAGGCCCTTCCGCTCCTGCCAGGAATGGCCGGGCTGGATCTGGTGATGGAGGCGACCGAGAAGGCTGGGGCCGACGCCGCGGCCCTTCAGCGCACCCGGCTTGCGATTGCCGAAATCGAGGCGATGGTGGCTACGCACGGTGGCGATCGGGCCACGATGGATCTGATGCTGGACAGCATGGCCGAGACCGGCCTGGAGAAGAGTCGGAAGCTCGCCTTTCGGGGCAATGCAGGCATCTGGGGCGTGATGGCCAAGGCCCGGGTTTCGGCGCAGGTTCTGGCGCCCAACGCCGACGATCCGAACATGCTCGACGTCATGCTCATCGCCGGGTTGCAGAAGGTCCGACGGTTCCGTCCCATCCCGCGATGGCCCGTGTTCCGGCTTGGCCGCTACGAGTTCGAGGGCCAGGTGCAGCGTTTCGCGGTCGAAGAGGCGCCGGACGCGCCATGGGGCTTCTTGCCCTCGTTCTCCCGCGGGCCCATGCCCGAGATCCACGTGCGTGAGGATGGCGACGAAGTCACGTACGAGGTCGGCGACGGACCGGTGGGCAAGACCGGAGAGTTTGGCTGCTACTTCGGCTTCGGATATCGCGCCGACGTACCGCGATACCAGACCAAGCCCGATGAAACCGCATGGCTTGCCGCGGCGGTAAGTATGCCCGTCGAGACGCTCCTCTTCGATTTGTTCGTACACAAGGACATGCCCGAGGCGTTGCAGGCCGAAACGTCGATCTACGGCGGCGCCTGGCAGAACACGCCGCAGTTTCCACCCTCGGCCAAGCTGCCCATCAACGATCGCCCGGTGCACCTGGGGCGAGGAGCCGACGTGTCGACGCCCCTGGCGGATCAGTACGCGGAGGTGATGCGGCTGTCGTTCGAGCGCGCGGGCTGGTCTGCCGAGGATTTCCACTGCTTGCGATTGGTCGTCGAGCACCCTCCGATGCCGTCGCGTGCGGTGATTCGCTATCCGCTGCTCGAGCGACCGGTGCGCTAGGCCATCGCGGCCCGTCCCATCAGCGGCCCGCTATAGCGTTCAAAGTCAGGCTTGGCCAGGCACACCGTGCGCCAGCGCGCGCTGCGCACCTTCATGTGTGCCGCGTAGGCCTCCACGTCGATGGCCCGCAGGGCATAGTAATGGTCCTTGTACATCCACACGTCTTCGAACAGCGGGCTCGGCGTGGCGGGGGGTTCGCCCGGGCACTCGTACACAAAAACGAAGCACCCCACATAGCCGCGACCGAACATGGTGCACCAGCGGCGAAGGCTGTCGACGTCGTCGTCGGTCACCCAGTTCTCCAATCGCGTCGAGCCGGCGGGCAGGCGGCGGCCCTTGAGCTCCACGAGGAGATTGGGCGTGCCATACAGCACGTAGTCGAACGCCTTGAGCGTTCTGGTCTGCCCGGCCAGGGTGGTCTCGAGTGGCGCCTGCTCGCCGGGCAGGATGGCCCGGCGAGCCTCGTCGACCGCTACGAACGGAACGCCCCGTTCGCTCAGCATGGCCTTGAAGGCCTGCTCGTAATGGATCTGGCGGCGTCCCATCGAGTTTCATGCTAGCGGCCTGTTCGGGGGATAACGCGGGCATGGCAAGCGTGGTGTTCAGATCCGGCAAGCGCTGCGTGAAGTGTGCGCGGTTTGAAGCGCGGATGGCGGACGCGAGGATATTGGGGCGGTACGCTGGGGCCGGTACGCCCCGTCCAGCCTCGCACTTCCGGAGAGATTGTCATGCGTCAAGCCCATTCCGCGGCCGCGGTGCTGCTGTTGTCTTGCTTCGCGACTCCGTTGAGCGCCATCGCTCAGCACGGCGAGCCGAGCGGCGCCAGCACCAGCGACGGCGTGCGCGAGCCGGGAGCCATGGACGATGGCTATGAGCCCAATGTGGAGACACCCTTCCTCTTCCACGAACGACACCTGCACACCCACAACCGCCCGCACACGACGGTGGCGCCCGATGGCACGCGGTTCTTCACCACGCGAGATTCGTCGGTGACCTTGCCCCTCCCGGGTGAGGATGACGCGTTCGTGTTCGCGATCTTCGGCGACCGCACGGGCGGGCCCGACCTCGGTATCAACGTGCTGGCCGACGCCGTGCGCGACGTGAACCTCATCGAGCCCGACCTGGTCATGACCGTCGGCGACATGATCGATGGCTACAACCAGAGCGCCCAGTGGATGACCGAGATGGGCGAGTTCAAGGCGGTCATGGGCGAGCTGTTGTGCCCCTGGTTCCCCGTCGCGGGCAACCACGATGTCTACTGGCGGGGCGACAACAAGCCCGAGGGCGAGCACGAGACGGCCTACGAAATGCACTTCGGTCCGTTGTGGTACAGCTTCATGCACAAGGGCTGCCACTTCATCGCGCTCTATACCGACGAGGGCAACCAGCAGACCGGCGAAAAGAGCATTCATAAGCCCGAGAGCCAGCAGATGACGGTCGAGCAGCGCGAGTTCCTGGCCCAGGCCCTCGAGCGCGGCAGGGACGCGACCCACCAGTTCATCTTCGTCCACCATCCGCGATGGCTGGGCAACAACTACGGCAGCGACTGGAACGAGAACGTGCATCCGATGCTGGTCGAGGCTGGCAACGTCCGGGCCGTCTTTGCCGGGCACATTCACCGCATGCGGCACGACTTCGGACCCAACGGCGACGATGGCATCGAATACGTCACGCTGGCGACCGTGGGTGGCGGACAGAGCCATCAGGTTCCTCAGGCCGGCTGGCTGCACCAGTACCACCTCATCACCGTGCGGCCCCAGCAGATTGCCATGACGGCATATCCCGTGGGCGCTGCGATGAACGTCCGTGAGATCACCGGAGAGATGGCCGACAGTCTGGCCCGGCAGGCGCGCCAGGGTATCGAAGTCGACGGCGTCGTGGCATTCGGATCCGAGGGCGGCGCCCGAGGCGAGGTCGCCCTGACGGTCAAGAACACAACCGATCGGCAACTCCAGGTCGAGGTCACCCCCAGCAGCCTCGACAACCGCTGGCTCGTGCGGCCCGATCACGTGCATGCAATCCTTCAGCCCGGCGAAACCAGGGACGTCGGCTTCCTCGTGGGCCGTCCCGCGCAGACCGCCGACGCGTATCTTGATCGCCTGAGCTTCGCGGTCGACGCCGACTACCTGGGCCAGACCGCCCGTTACGCGCTGCCGACCACCGAAGTGGAAGCGCCCGTCGATCTGACCAGCCTGCTGGGCGGCGCTCGACCCGAGACCAACATGGCCCTGAACTTCGACGGCGTGGACGACGCCATCCTGGTGCCGAGCGAGGTGGCCAGCTTCGAGCAAGGACCGTTCACCATCGAGTGCTGGTTCAACGCGCGGAACTTCGAGGGCCGCCGGGGCCTGCTGACCAAGACCCAGAGCAGCGAGTACGGCTTCTTCGTGAGCGATGGCGTGCTGGGCTTCAGCAACCATCTCGGGGGCGCTTACCGCAACAACCGGGTCCGTGATTCGATCCGAACCGACGCCTGGCACCACGTTGCCGCGGTCTACGACGGAAACGCCACCCGGGTCTACCTGGACGGCGTGCTGGTCTCGACCGAGGGCGTCGACCCGGCGTGGGATCGCACGACCAACAGCCTGCCGTTGATCATCGGAGCCGACCCGGATGGTTCAGGCAGCCCTATGAGCTTCTTCGAGGGCCAGATCGACGAGGTCCGCCTGTCGGGGATCGCCCGCTATCGCGGAGAGCGCTTCAGCCCAGCGCGTCGACTGGAAGCCGATGAGCACACCCTGGCCCTGTATACCTTCGACCGGTCGATGGGGCCGTACGTGGTCGATGAGTCCGGGCACGGCCATCATGCCCGGCGGGTTGGCGAGCCGAGCGTCGTCCAAGCCCGGTAATTGCTCTCCCCGATTGGCCGTGGGCCCACCCTTTGATTGCGGTTGGGAATAGGGCCGGGCGAATCGGAATCCATATCATTCAGCATGGACCACGTCCTGACCGATCCGAAGGCCCGCCTGGCGCTCGTTCGCGAGTTGCTGGAGGACGTGAGCCGCGCCGAGGAGCCAGGGCAGATCCAGACCGCCCTGCGGCGCATGTGGCGGCTGCACCCGGTCGACCTGTACGTGTCGGCCTCGACGCGGGGGCTCGGGCAGGGCGAGTACAAGATCACCCGGCTCATCCACACCCGCGAGGTGGCCAGCGCCGACGACGGGGGCGCCGCGGCCTACCAGCGATTTGATCCCTGGCGAGACTGGGCCAAGCTGCCCGTCCACACCGCAGGCCTGCTTGGCCCGATCATCGAGGCGGGCGAGCCCGCCATCGTGTCGCTCGACGGCGTGCCGTCGGATCCTGCGCTGGGCGACGCGGCCGCCGACATGCGGTCGTTGATTGCCACGCCCATCTTCGACCGAGGCCGGCCGTTGAACTGGGCCTTCCAGTTCGTGCGGGATGCCGAGTCGTTCGATGAAGAAACGCTCGAGATGTTCGTAATGCTCGCGAACCTCAGCGGTACGGCCACGCGGAACCTCGTGGCGGTGCGTGAAGCCGAGAGCGCGACAATGCGGCTGCGTTCCCAGTTCGAGGAGGTTGCCCGGGTCCAGCAGAGCCTGTTGCCGCGGACGCTCCCCGATATTCCTGGACTGTCGCTGGCCACGAGTTATCTCACCAGCGACCAGGCGGGCGGCGACTACTACGACTTCTTCCCCTTCGACGACGGGCGGTGGGGCATCCTCATCGCCGACGTCTCGGGTCATGGCGCAGCGGCGGCAACCGTGATGGCCATGCTGCACGCCATCCTGCATGCGTACGAGGGGAGCGGCATGCACCCGCACCTGGTGCTCGAGCATGCCAACAGCCGCCTTGTTGCCGCGGGGCTTGAGGGCGCCTTCACGACGGCATTCCTGGCGATCTACGACCCCTCCACGGGCGAGTTCCAGTTCAGCAGGGCCGGGCACAATCCGCCGCGTTGGAAGAAGGGCGCCACGGGCGAGGTCGTTCCCCTGGACGAAGCGGGCAGCTTGCCGCTGGGCGTCTTCGAGCCGCTGGGCGCAACCAGCGCTTCGATCCGGCTGGAAGAGGGCGACACCGTCGTGCTATACACCGACGGCATCACCGAATCGTTCAACGCCGAGCGTGAGATGTTCGGCGTCGAAGGGCTGGACGCGTCGCTCGAGAGCTGCTCGGGCCAGCCCGCCTGCGTCGTCGATTCGGTGCACGGCGCCGTGTACGAGCATACCCAGTCTCGGACGCGAGAGGACGACCAGACCATCGTGGCGCTGCGCTATACCCCGGTGCCGCAGCTCCAGGAAGCGACCTTCGAGACCGCCGCCGGCGTGCTGGCATGAGCGAAGATCGCAGTGACTGGTTCGAAGCCTCCCCCTTTGGGCCTGCCGACGACCAGGGGCGGCGAGCCCCCGAAGACGGCTTGCGGTTCCGCTGCACGATGTGCGGCAACTGCTGCACCGGGGCGCCCGGATCGGTCATGCTCGACGGGTCGGAACTGGCCGACCTTTCGGCCCACCTGGGGCTTTCCGAAGCCGCCTTCGTCGAGCAATTCACCAAGCCCCTGGACGGCGGGGCGTCGCTGCGAGAACGCCTCACGGCGTTTGGATGGGACTGCGTCTTCCTTGACCGAACGTCGATGCCGGGCAGGGCCGTCTGCGGGGTGTATGACCATCGCCCCCTCCAATGCCGGACCTGGCCGTTCTGGAAGCGCAATTTGGGCGATGAACGCTCATGGGATCGTGCCGCGACGACGTGCCCGGGCATGAACTCCGGCCCGCGGACGCCCGCCTCGCTCGTCCGGCTTACGCGCGACGCGAGCCCGATCTGATGAACGGATTCCCGAACGATCGCTTCGATGCCCATGATCTGGACGTCGCGCGGGGGTGGCTGCGTGCTGCCGAACGCGACGAGGTCGGTTGCTGGCTCGAAGCGATCTATGCGATGATCGCCGAGCAGGTGGCCGCCCGGGCGCCGATGTGCGTCGCCTCGGGGCGCTGCTGCAACTTCGAGTCCTACGGCCATCGGCTCTACGTCACCGGGCTCGAAGCGGCCTGGTGCGTCGGACAACTGCGAGGCGAGCACCCCTTGCTCTCCAGGGACACGATCCAGCAGGCCCGGCTGCGGGGCGGATGCCCGTTCCAGGTGGGCAAGCTCTGCGGCGTCCACGCCATCAAGCCCGTGGGTTGCCGAACCTATTTCTGCGACGCCGGGACCGATGCATGGCAAGAGGATCTGACCGAACGGGCCCACGCCATGGTCAAGCGACTCCACGAGACGCTCGGCATCGAATACCGATACATGGAGTGGCGTTCGATGCTGTCGCTCCTGGTCGACGCGGGGGTTATTGAGCCTGAGACTCAATAACAAACGTAATCGGTCCGTCATTGCACGAGCGGACCAGCATGTGTGCGCCGAACCGGCCGGTCTGCACCCGTGCAAACTTTTGTGAGAATTTCTCTACGAATCTGGAAAACATCACGTCGGCCGCATCCGGCGGCAGCGCACCATCGAAGCTGGGGCGGCGCCCCTTGCCGACGTGGCAGCCAACCGTGAAGTTCGGGATCAGGAGGACGCTGGCGGCCTCCAACTCTTTAATGGAAAGGTTCATTTTCCCGTTCTCGTCGGGGAAGATGCGAAGATGGATGAGTTTCTCCACCATCCAGTCGAGGCTTGCGTCGGTGTCGTCGCGTTGAAGGCCAACCATGGCCAGTAGGCCTTGGTCGATGTGGCCGCTAATATCGCCTTCTTGTGGGAGTGTGACGCTGGCTTCGATGACACGCTGGACGATCACTCGCATTTCCTGGCTCACTCCGTTGTTTCGAGGCGGGCATGGACACTGAGACGGTGATCATTGGCGGCGGACTCGCCGGGCTGAATTGCGCCAGGGTGCTGCACGCGGCGCAGCGTCCGTTCGTGCTGCTCGAAGCGTCGGACCGTATGGGCGGACGCGTGCGAACCGAAACCATCGAGACGCTTGAGGGCGCGTACCTCGTCGACCGGGGTTTCCAGGTGTTGCTGACGGCGTACCCGCACGCGGCCGAGGCGTTCGACTACGAGTCCTTGGACCTGCGGTGCTTCTATCCCGGCGCCAAGGTCATTCTTTCGGGAGACTTTCACCGCGTGGCCGATCCGCGTCGACGGCCCGGGGATGCCTTGCGGGGCTTTCGGACGCCGATCGCGACGACGCGTGATAAGCTCCGACTGGCCGAGTGGTCGCTGCGCGTGCTCGCCGGGCCGGTCGAGAACATCTGGAAGCGTCCGGGCCGCAGCGCGATCGAGGCGCTGCGGGACGCGGGCTTCGATGAGTCCACGATCGATCGATTCTTCCGTCCGTTCTTCGGTGGGGTGTTCTTCGACCGCGAACTGGACACCTGCAGCCGGATGCTCGAGTTCGTGTTCCGGATGTTTGCGCAGGGGCGGGCGTGCGTGCCCGCCCACGGCATGGGGCGCCTGCCCACGCAGATGGCCGAGGGCCTGCCCGCCGACGCGCTGCTGACCGGCACGGCCGTCCAGCGGATCGAGCGCCCGGGCGAGCAGTGGGTCGTGCATGCCGAGGGCGGCTCGTGGCGTGCCCGCACGGTGGTTGTGGCGACCGATGGCGGCGTGGCCGCCGGCCTGCTTGAGGGCCGCGCGACGGCCCCGACGCCCCCGCAGGCGTGGCGCTCGACGGCGACGCTGGCTTATGCCTGCGACGCCTCGCCCACCGACGAGCCAATCCTGGTGCTCGATGGCGATGGCCAGGGGCCAATCAACCACCTGGCGGTGATGAGCGACGTGTCGCCGCACTACGCCCCGCCCGGACGCCACCTGCTCTACGCCAACGTGGTCGATCCCGCGGTGCTGGCCGAGCACGCCGACGACGCAGCGCTCGATGCCGCGTGCCGCCCGCAGCTGCAACGCTGGTTCGGCCAGGCCGTCGAGGGCGCCACACTGCTGAACCTCGATCGGATCGAGCACGCGTTGCCCGATCAGGGCCCGGCACGCATGGAAACCCCACAGTGGCCGTCGCGGCTGGGCGAGGGGCTCTACGCCTGCGGCGACTGGCTGGAGAACGGCTCGATCGACGGCGCGCTGTCCAGCGGCAAGCGGTGCGCCCGGGCCGTGCTGGACGACGTGCCGGCCTGACCGGTGCGGGGCCGGGGCCATACGCTCGGGCACGGAGATGCCCATGCGAACCATTGCCGCCGTCCTTGCCGTATCCATCTCGTGCCTCCAGGCGCTGGCCCAGGCCGTCGTTCCGTGGCCGGCCGATTCGGACACGCTGGTGGTCAAGGACGTGCTCGCCCTGGACCGCCTCTCGCGCGGCGGGCGCAGCCTGATCGTGAGCGACCCGGTCGAGCTGAGCCTGGTCCGCGGCGATTGGAAGCCGCCCGCCGAGGGCGACGAGGTCACGACCCCCGACGGACGGTCGGCGAGCTGGAAGCCCCTGAGCGCCAACGACGAGGGCGTGTTCAACGACCGCGCGCTCGCCGGGGGCTACGCCCACGTGGTCATTCGTTCGCCGCAGCGCCGCATCGCGATGCTCCACGCCCGCGGCCACCGGCACGTGGTGGTCAACGGCCAGCGCCGCGGAGGCGACGTCTACAACCTGGGCATCACGGCCCTGCCCATCGAGCTGCGCGAGGGTGACAACGAGCTGCTGTTCAAGGGTGGACGCGGGCGGATGCGGATCGAGCTGCGCGAGCCCGAAGCCGAGCTGTTCTGGCTCGACAGCGACGTGACCAAGCCCGACGTTGTCAATGATGGCGAATACATCGCCGCTGCACCTCTGGTCAACGCCACGGCCGAGCAACTGATTGGCGTGCAGGGCGTGTGGGATGGCGGACGCTTTGTCACCCAGGTCGCGCCCGGGCTCGGAGGAATCGCACCTCTTGGCGTCCGCAAGCTGCCAGTACACATGGTTCTCCCCGCGACCTCGGAGACCGGCGAGATCACTACGAATCTGGAGGCCCTGTCGGGGATGACACGGGTCCAGATGCCGATATCGCTAGGCGTTCGCCAGCCCCACGAAAAGCACTCTCAAACCTTCATCAGCGACATCGACGGCAGCGTGCAGTACTACGCCGTCACGCCGCCGGTCGAGGGCTCCAGGCCCGAGTTGTTCATCCTGACCCTGCACGGCGCCAGCGTCGAGGCGAGAAACCAGGCCAATGCCTACGGCCACAAGGATGGCACGATCATCGTCGCGCCCACCAACCGCCGGCCCTTCGGCTTCGACTGGGAGGACTGGGGCCGGCTCGACGCCATCGAGGTGCTCGCCCACGCCCGCGAGGCGTACGGGCACCAGAACCCCGAGCGGACGTACCTCACCGGCCACTCCATGGGCGGCCACGGCACGTGGCAGGTGGGGGCCCACTTTGCCCCGAAGTTCGCCGCCATCGGCCCCAGCGCGGGCTGGCGGGACTTCTGGAGCTATGGGGGCGCGGGCGAGTTCGACGAGGGCGACCCCATCGGCCGGATCCTCAATACCGCCAACAATGCCAGCCGCACGCTGCTGCTCGAAGAGAATTACCAGGACCTGGGCGTCTACGTCCTCCACGGCGACGCGGACAACAACGTGCCGGTGAGCCAGGCACGCTTCATGCGCGAGCGGCTCGCAAAGTTCCACCCGGACTTTGCGTACTACGAGCGGCCCGGGGCCGGGCACTGGTGGGGCAACCAGTGCGTCGACTGGCCGCCCATGATGCGGTTCTTCGAGGATCGCGCCATCGACATGACCCCGGCGCGGGAGCGCTTCACCACCATCAACCCGGCCATCAGCAGCGAGGCGAGGCTGTTCACGATCCAGCGGCAGGCGCGGTCCATGGAGCCCGCGACGCTCACGGTGGTGCGCCCGACGGCCGAGGCGCCCATGGACATCGCCACGAGCAACGTGCTGGCCTTCTCGCTGGATCACGATGTGATCGATGGCGAGCACTTCCGCGACACCGTGATGATCGATGGCCAGGAGGTGCACCGCATGGGCGGCGGCATCCTGTACGACTTCCAGCGTGCGACGCTCGACGACCCATGGAAGGCGATCGCGCCCTTCCACGACCCCGCCCTCAAGGGCGCCCACCGCGCCGGCCCTTTCAAGCACGCCTTCGACAACAACATGGCCTTCGTCTACGCCACCGGCGGCACCGAGGAAGAGAACGCCTGGGCGCTCGCCAAGGCTCGCTACGACGCCGACACCTGGCAGTACCGGGCCAACGGCGCGGTCGACGTCGTGCCCGACACGGCCTTCGATCCCGATGCCGAGGTCAACGCGAATCGCAACGTCATCCTCTACGGCTGCGCCGACTCGCACCGGCTGTGGGACCAACTGCTCGGCGACGGGCCCGTACGCATCGGCCGGGGCTCGGCGACGGTGGGGGATCGCACCATCGAGCGCGACGACGTGGCCGCGTTCTTCGCCTACCCGCGGGCCGGGACCGACGAGGCACTGGTGGGCGTGGTCGCGGGCACGGGCGCGATCGGCCGGCGCCTGGCCGACGAGCCGCGGTACTTCATCTCGGGCGTGGGCTATCCGGACTGGCTGCTCCTCACCCCCGACGTGCTGGAGAAGGGCCTTGAGGGGGTGATCGGCGCCGGCTTCTTCGGGCCCGACTGGTCGGTCGACCCGGCCCAGAGCGCCTGGCGCTGAAGCCCTATCCTCCGCCCATGGCCGGCCCCGACACGAACGACCCAGCTCCCAGCCTCAGCATCGTCGCGCTCGACGACGACGCGGACTTTCGCGAGTACCTCGAGGGCCTGCTGGCCGACGCGGGCCACGAGGTGCGCACGGTCGCCACGCCCGCGGCGCTCTACGACGCGTGCGAGGCCCGGCTCCCCGAGGTCGTGCTCCTGGACATCAACATGGGCAAGGACCGCGGCGAGGACGTGCTGGCCGAGCTGCGGGAGCGCTGGGAGAAGCTCTGCGTCATCGTCATCACCGGCCACCCGACCATGGACTCGATGCGGCAGACCTTCAAGAAGCAGGTCTTCGACTACGTCACCAAGCCCTTCGAGCCCGCCGAGCTGACCCGCGTGCTCGCCCAGGCGGCCAGCGAGTACGCGCTGGGCGTGCGGCCCCAGGACAAGCTCCGCGCCGCGCTCGGCCGGCAGATACGCCTCGCGCGCTCGGCGAAAGACTGGACGCTTAAGGACCTGAGCGAGGCGTCGGGCGTCAGCGTCAGCCAGCTCAGCAGCATCGAGCGCGGCGCGCACCTGCCGAGCCTGGAGAGCCTGCTGATGATCGCCCAGGCGCTGGGCGCGCTGCCGAGCGAGTGGCTGGCGGGGGCGGAGTTTTAGGGGAAGGCACGAAGGCACCGAGGCACGCAGGCACGAAGGGGCGGATCTCTGATTCCTTTGTGCCTCAGTGCCTCGGTGCCTCTCTTCAACACCCTGCGTCGAACGCTGTCTGGTACGCCAGGAAGTCGAAGAGCGTCAGCTCGCCGTCGCCGTCGAAGTCGGCAAGCGCGTCGCCGTCTTAAAAGAGGTTCAGGAAGGTAAGGAAGTCGTAGATGGTGAGAGAGCCATCGAGGTCGAGGTCGGGCTGGCAGTCGGTGCAGGCGAGGTCGAAGAAGTAGGCGGCGCCGTAGTCGTCGCTGGAGAAGACGTCGCTCTCTTCGGGGGCGCCCACGAGCAGGAATCGGCCATCGGTCGCCATGCTCCACCCGAAGCGCAAAGCGAGCGTCGTGGTGTCGGGCACGATGCGGGATTGCTGCTGCCAGTCGCCATCGGCTGATCGCCCGAACGCCTGGACCGAGCCCACGCTGTCGCCCTCCGCCGTGACAAAGAGTTGGTTGCCTTCGAGCGTGACTGTCGTACCAAACGTATCCTGCTGATCGGGCTCGTTGCTGCGGATCTCCGCTGACTGCACCCATTGCGAGCCATCGAACTCGTACTCGTAAACCACGCCCTGGAACTCGAAATCGCGAGTGGCGAGCGGCGCCCCGGCCAGCAGACGCGAGCCGCTGATTGAAATGCTGCGGCCGATCCGCTCGGCGGCGTCCACGCGAAGGCTCTGCTCCAACTCGTATGTGCCGTCGACCGAACGCCTGTACACGTGCACGGAACCGCCATTGGTTCGCTCGGCCCTGTCGAAAGGAGCTCCGACGACCAGCCGTTCGTTGCTGAGCGAGAGTGCAATCCCAAACCACGAGTTCTCTGAAACGTCGTCGGGACGGGAAACAATGTCGCGTAGTTCCCAATTCGAACCCCGCGCTTCATAAGCCAGCACGCGGGGTAGACGGCCTAGGCGGTCGTTGTAGTTTTCTGATACGAGCAATTGGCCATTATCAACGGCCACCTCCGTGCCGAATTCGAGGGCTTCCGCGGGTGGCTCTATTCGTGCGCTCTCCGCCCATGACCCATCTGAAAGACGGTATACGAACACGGCACCAGGTCGGTCGCTGCGCCCTGGAAGTCCGCTGAACGGTGCCCCAACAACCAGATGAACATCGTCCGCATCGATCGAAATGCCGTAGTTGTCCGGCGACTGCGGGAATGGGGACGTGAGTGTTTGGACATGCTCGAGTTGCCCGTCGATCATCTGGTACACGTAGACCGCCCCGGCCCCGCACCCAAAGCCGGTGCAGAGGACCTCTGCGCGGTAGTCGGCGACGAACCAGTACTCCCCACTTCGAGCGACGGCGTTACCGAACGATGTCGATGCGTACGGCCCGGGAGCCAGCAGCCGCTGGAGCTGGCAGGGTTCGTCGGCGAGCGCGCTTCCCGGACCACCCACGACCACCGCCAGGGCGCACACGCAATGGGCAATTCCTCGCATGCCCATTCTTCCGCCGGCCAGCGCGCCCGGTTGCAGCCCGATGTTCGGCAGCCCCCGAACAAACCATGCGTCCGATAGAGAAACCGCCCTGGCGACCCCAAGAAGAGTTCCGAGCGTGCTCGGAGCCGCTCCGTGTACGCTCGGAGCCGTTCCGTGTACGCCCGGAGTCGCTGCGTGTACGCCCGGAGCCACTCCGTGTACGCCCGGAGTCGCTCCGTGTACGCCCGGAGCCGTGCCGTGTACGCTCGGCGTCGCTCCGTGCACGCCCGGAACCGCTCCCCGTGCAAGGAATGTCGCACTTCGCGTGGCCGGCTTCGGGCCTGGCGGGGTCGTGGTCGCGGCGTTCTCGGGCCTGGGCCTCCCCGCCCCTTGTGCCTGCGTGCCTTCGTGCCTCGCTACCCGACCACCCCGGCGCCGCCCTTGAGCCGGCTCTTCATCGAGCGGTCCAGCTCGCGCTTCATCTCGCGGTCGGCGATGGCGTGCCGCTTGTCGACCTTGCCGCGGCCCCGGGCCAGGGCGATCTCGAGCTTGGCGTAGGGGCCCTGGAAGTAGAGCCGCAGCGGGATGAGGGTGATGCCCTTCTCGTCGCTGGCCTTGGCAAGCTTGCTGATCTCGCGCTTGTGGGCCAGCAACGTGCGCACTCGGGTGGGGATGTGCTGGTGCCCCTGGGCGGGCGGATACTCGGCGATGTTCACCGAGTGCAGCTCGAGTGCCAGCGGCGTGAGCTGGGCCCGCACGTAGCCCTCGCCCAGAGAGACCTTGCCGTCGCGGACGCTCTTGACCTCGCTGCCGGTCAGGCGAATGCCGACCTCGAGCGTGTCGAGGATGTCATACTCGTGCCGCGCCTTGCGGTTCTCGATCATGACGGGCTTTGGCTTGCGGGGCTTCTTGGCCATGGGGGATGGTAGGGGAGGGGGTGTTGGGTGTTTGGAGTGACATGGGGTTGCATCGCGGTCGGGGTTCGGTCACAATGACGACATGAACACGAACTCGTTATGGCTGATCGCGGGTTGCTGCATCTATGGGCTGTCGAGTGCCGCCCCCGTCCAGACCTCGTGCGAGCCGCAGTATCTGACGCCCGACGCGAGCGCGAGCAGCTTCGGCAGGGCCGTGGCCATGACCGACAGGCACCTGCTCATCGGCGACTGGCACGACAGCCGGTATTGCACGATCGACCCCACCTGCTCGAACGGCATGGTGTACGCCTACGAGAAGGACGCCGACGGGCGCTGGGTGCTGGCCCAGCGCGTCGAGCCGGCCGACCTGGGGCCGCGGTTCGCCTACGGCGCGGCGGTGGCCGTGCATGAGGACTGGATGGTGGCCACCGCGGCGGGCGATGGAACCGGCATGGGCGGGCACGGCGCGGCCTACTTCTTCCAGCACGACGGCGAGCAATGGGTCGAGCGGCAGCAGGTGTTCAATCCATCTCGATTTGACTTTGGCTATAGCGCGGTGCTTCACGGTGACATCGCTGTGATCCAAGGCGGAGTAGGGCCAACCGGCGGCAACGGCGCCATCGTCTATCACTTTGATAGCGAGAGATGGAATCAGATTGAGATTCTCGAGTCGATCGATGCCGTCGGTGAGGACGCAGGCTTCGGCTACACCCTCGCCATCGACGACCAGCGTGTGGTCATCGGGGCGCAGTTGGAAAGTTCCACAGTGACCAACGGCGGCGCGGCCTACGTCTTCCGCCGCCAGCCCGACGGCACGCTGGCCTTCGAGCAGAAGCTCATCGCGCCCGACGTGCTGGAGGGGCCAAGGCTGGGAACCGCGGTCACTATCGAGGGCGACACGCTGGTGCTGGGCGGGATGCTCTCGGATCGCCCGGAAACAGCCCAGGGCGCGGCCTACGCCTATCGCCTGATCGAAGGACGCTGGGAGCTCGTTCAGGAGTTCACGGCGGAAGGTTCGAACGAGCGCGACCGTTTCGGCAGGGCCATGGCCCTCGACGGTGATCGCCTCGTCGTGACGTCGATGCAAGGCGACACGGCGGCGGGGCCGACCGGCTCGGCCTACGTGTTCGCACGCGGCGCGGGCGGGCTGTGGGCGCAGGTTGCCGAACTGCCGCCCAGCACGCCCGAGTGGGTGCTCGAGTACGGCGGCGCCGTGGCGATGCGTGGCAACGATGTCGTGGTCGGCGCGTCGTACACGATGATCGATGGAGACAAGCGCGGCGCCGCCCACGCGTTCGACCTCTCGTGCGAGATCTGCCCCCCCGACCTCGACCTCGACGGCTCGCTCACCATCTACGACTTCCTGACCTACCTCAACCTCTTCCAGGACGGCAACCCCCAAGCCGACTTCGACGGCGACGGCGAGCTGACGATCTTCGACTTCCTGGCGTTCCAGGACGCGTTTCAGGCGGGGTGCGGCTGAGTCAGCACTCGTCCTTGGGCGCGGCCTTCATCAGCTTGGCGCCCTGCTCGGGGGTCATCGAGCCCTCGGCGATGTAGGCGGCGATCTCGCGGCGGGTCCGCTCACGGGCGACGGCCTTGATCGTCCCGCCGATGATGCCGAACACGATGGCGATGATCGCGATCAGCCCGCCGACGATCCAGAACACCCCGCCGTCCTTGACGATCTCGTGGAGAATCGATTCCATGGCCATACCCTCCGCCGGTGGGCCCCGGCCGGCAACACGCCCGGCGGTATTGTTGGGGGCCCGCCGCGGCGTTTTTCATCGTTGCCCTTGGAGGCCCCCGATGCTGCCTATCCGGACGTTCCGCCTCGCCCTGTCCCTGCTCGTAGCCATGGCGTGTGCCGGGGCGCTCACAGGCTGCCAGAGCGGCAAGCTGGCCCCCAGCGACGCCCGGCCCGCCGTGCTGCTGGTGCTGACCAACCATGACCAACTGGGTGGGGGGCCGGGCGACACCGGCGAGCCCACGGGCTTTTATCTGTCCGAGGCGGCCCACCCCTGGCACGTCTTCAACGAGGCGGGCTGGATCGTCGTGCTCGCGAGCCCCAAGGGTGGCCAGGCGCCCATCGACCCCAGGAGCCTGGAGAACGTCGACGAGGAGAGCCAGCGATTCCTGGACAAGTTCGCGCGCGAGAGCAAGGACGGCATGGTCGTGCCAGGCACGGCCCGGCTGACGAGCATGAAGGCCAGCGCCTTCGAGGCGATCTTCTTCGCCGGCGGCCACGGGACGATGTGGGACTTTCCAGACGGCCCGGGCCTACGCGAGACGGCCGAGGGGGTGTACGAGAGCGGGGGCGTCCTCGCCGCGGTCTGCCACGGCCCGGCCGCCCTGGTGAACCTGCGGGGCAAGGACGGCCAGCCGCTGATCGCCGGCCGCCGCGTCACGGGGTTTACCAATGCCGAGGAAGACGCGGTGGAGTTAACTGACGCGGTGCCCTTCCTGCTCGAGACTCGGCTTCGTGAGCTTGGAGCCGAGTTCGTCGGGGCGGGCAACTTCGAAGAGAACGTCGTCGTCGATGGCCGCATGGTGACGGGGCAGAATCCCGCGTCGGCCCGGGGTGCGGCTCAGGCCGTCGTGCGCATCGCGGCCGAGGAAGCGGATCGTTAGGCGTCGCTCGGCACGCCCGCGCGGTCCAGCACGTCGACCGCCATGCGCCGGGCTAGGTGGGCCGCGGTTGCCGGCTCGGCGCCTCCGTTGGCGACCTGCCCGACTACGCGTGCGGTGACGATCGCGCCCTCGAGCAGGATGTTGAGTTGATCTGCTACTTCGCCGGGGTCTTCGATGCCGGCCGCGGCGCACAGCTCTCGCAGATACTGCACGATGTCCTGCTTGTGATCCGCCGCCAATCGACGCGGCGCGGACTGGGCGACGGAGAACTCGGCGGCGGCGTTGATGAACATGCAGCCGCAGAACTCGTCGCCGTCGAACCAGTCGGCGTGGAAGTCGAAGACCGCGAGGATGCGCTCGCGAGGCGTCTTGGCGTTGGCATCGACGAACTTCATGAGTCGATTGCGGAAGATCTCGTCGCGTCGACGCATGGCCGCGACGATGAGCTCGTCCTTGGACTTGAAGTGGTTGTAGAGGGTCATGCGGCTGATGCCGCCCTCTTTCTGGATGTCGTCCAGGCTTGTGGCGTGGAAGCCGTACTTGTAGAAGACCCGCATGGCGGCATCGATGAGTTCGTCTCGGCGGCTGGGGGGCAAGCGTGGCTCCTTCGATGGTTGGCATAAAGACTGACCAACCAGTATAGATAATTGGATCTTGGACGGCTTCCTTCCAAAAAAATTAGCCCCTATAAACTCCTGATTCTGGGATACTTGCGCTTTTTGCTGTGCCCAGGCCGAATTTTCTTGCTGGCCAGACGTTGATACATACTGATCAGTCAGTATAGTTCTCTGTCGTCCAACCCTTGTGGGGTGGGCGGCCAAGACAGGAGACCCCCATGAACCCCGCCGTTCAGCCCGCCGCCGGGACTTCCAAGAAGCTCGTGCCGCCCTTCACGCTCGAGACGGCCACCGCAAAGGTGCGTGCGGCCGAGGATGCCTGGAACAGCCGTGACCCCCAACGCGTGGCGATGGCCTACTCGCCCGACAGCGAGTGGCGCAACCGAGACACGTTCCTGCGTGGCCGAAACGAGATCAAGTCCTTCCTGAGCAACAAGTGGGCAAGGGAGCTGGACTACCGGCTCGCCAAGGCGCTCTGGGGCTTTCGCGAGAATCGCATCGCCGTCCGCTTCCAGTACGAGTGGCGCAATGGCGAGGGCCAGTGGTTCCGCAGCTATGGCAACGAGCTGTGGGAGTTCGATGAGGCCGGCTTGATGCGTCGCCGCGAAGCCAGCATCAACGACGTGCCCATCCTCGAGCGGCAGCGTCGCTTCCGCTGGAGTGCGCCCGGTCCCCGCCCCCAGGACCACCCAGGCATTCCCGCCGTGCGTTGAACGGACCAATACCCGCGCGGCCGGAGGGTGTCCTGCCGCGATGTTCTGCACCCGACTCAGACACAATAAGCAACGACCAGGAGTTTGAAGATGTCCAACCGCAAGACCTTCGCCGTAAAGCTCGCCGCGATTGCCTGCCTCGTCGCGGCTCCGTACGACCTGCTTGCCCAGGACGGGGCTCACGCCGACCATGCCGGCCACGTTCACTACATCGACGGACCTCGAGAGGATGCGCCCATTCCCCGCCCCGGCTTGGAGCTGGCGCCTGGTCGCTTTGCCGTGCTGGTAATCGATCCGCAGAACGACTTTCTCAGCCCTGATGGCGTGGCCTGGGGGGTGGTCGGCCAGAGCGTGACCGAGAACGGCACGGTCGACAACATCGAGCGGCTGTTCAAGGCGGCTAAAGGCGCCGACGCGCAGGTGGTTATCAGCCCGCACTACTACTACCCGCACGACCACCAGTGGCAGTTCGAGGGGGCGCTCGAGCGGTTGATGCACGACATCGGCATGTTCGATCGCGCCGGCCCGCTGGACACCGAAGGCATCAAGGGTTCGGGCGCCGACTGGCTCGAGCAGTACAAGCCCTACATCGAGGACGGCGAAACCATCATCGTCGGGCCGCACAAGGTCTACGGTCCCGAGTCGAACGATCTGGCGCTGCAGCTGCGCAAGGCGGGAATCAGCCAGGTCGTGATTGCCGGCATGTCGGCCAACCTGTGCGTCGAGTCGCACATGCGAGACCTGATCGAGGAAGGCTTCGAGGTTGCCATCGTGTCTGACGCGACGGCTGCCGCCAAGTTGCCCGGCTACGACGGGTTCGAAGCAGCGTTCGTCAACTACCGCATGATCGCCAGCGACGTCTGGAGCACCGATGAAGCGGTCGCGAAGATCGGCGCGGCTCGTGGCAACCTGGTCAATACGTCGGGCGCCAGCGGCATCGGCCTGGCGGGCTTCGACCCGGTCAGCTTCTTCGAGGGCGACACGCCGCTGAACGGCTCGCCGATGATCCGAGGCGAGCACGCGGGCGCTACGTACCTCTTCGCATCGGAGCGTAATCGCGACCGCTTCCTGGCTAATCCGGATCGGTTCGCACCGCAGTACGGCGGGTTCTGTGCCTACGGCGTGTCGCTGGGCATCCTGCTGCCGGTCGACATCACCACGGCACAGGTGCGCAACGGCAAGCTGTACCTGAACGTCAACGCCGAAATCCTGGAGAAGTTCAACGCCGATTTCGAGGGCAGCGTCGAACGGGCCAATGCCAACTGGCCCGGGCTTTTCAGCGAGTTCGCCGAGTAGCCACGAGCATCACTCTCCTCTTCCCCCTCGGCTGGCGCGGCGGACACGCCTCGTCGGCCGATTCGCGGAACCATCCGAACCCGCGAGATGAAGCCCTGAGCGGGGCGAATGCGAGTTCCGCATATCGCCGTGAGGTGATGTCTGCTCGATCACCACACGCGTTCACCAACCCCAGGCACGAAGGAGAGCCATGATGACCGCCTTGCTCCGAGTCGACGCCAGCGCAAGCCTCGATCGTTCGATCACCCGCCAGATGGCCGACCGGTTCATTGAGGCGTGGCGCATCAGCGAGCCGGATGCTCAGGTCACGCTCAGAGATGTTGGCCAGCGGCCGCCCGCTGCGGTGAGCGAGGCCTGGATCCGAGCGGCGTTTACGCCGGGCGAAGATCGGACGCCGGAGATGAGGAATGCCCTCGCAGAATCGACGGCCCTCATTGAAGAGGTCCGGAAGGCAGACGTTCTCGTGCTTGGCGCGCCACTCTACAACTATGGACTCCCTGCGTCCTTGAAGGCGTGGATCGACCAGATCATCCGGGTCGGGCAGACGTTCTCGTTCGATCGTCGGCGGGGGAACTTCCCGATCCAGAGCACGCTCAGCGGCAAGTCGCTCGTCGTGCTTTCCTCGAGGGGGGAGTTCGGCTTCGAGCCGGGCGGCGTTCGCGACGGGTGGAACCACTTGAATCCACACCTTCGGACGGTTGCGACTCGTCTGCTCGGCATCGCGCCCGAGGACATCTACGAGATCGCCTCGGAGTATCAGGAGTTCCACGATGAACGGCACGAACGCTCGCGTGAACAGGCCCTGCATGACGCGGCAGAACTCGGGTCTCGGCTCGCGGCCGCGCGCCGCGCCGAAGAGGTCGCGCAGCACTGCCCTGCGGGGCAGTGAGCGCCGCCCCGAGTCCATCCACGCGGACCACGTCCCTTGGCCGGAGTCAACGCTGCGAGGTTCGGCGGCAGAACTGGCCATGCCAAAGACGGGCCGGGTTGGGGGCGCAAGGGGGCGGTCGCCGATACAGTCCCGATGGTGCGCTACGCGATAGGCTGCATGACCGGGACGAGCCTCGACGGGCTCGACGCCGTCCTCGTGAAGGCATCGGGAACTGGTTTGGAACTACGCGTGCACACGGTCGGACACGTCGGATCGGGGCTTGGCGATCTCTCCGACGGGCTCCGGGCGGCCGCGAGCGGCACGCCGATGACCGCCGGGGAGTTTTCGAGCCTCGCGCTGGAGTTCGGGAAGCTGCATGCCCAGGTGGTGGGAGAGTTGCTCGACTCGGCGGATGTTGAGCTATCGGTGTGCGTCTTACCGGGCCAGACGATCGTTCACGCGCCCCCAGTCTCCATGCAGCTCATCAACCCATGGCCAGTCGCTCAGCGGCTGGGTTGCCCGGTGCTGCACGACCTTCGCGGCGCCGACCTTGCGGCGGGCGGCCAGGGCGCCCCGATCACCCCGATTGCCGACTGGGTGTTGTTTCGCTCCGAGGACGAAGACCGCGCGATCGTGAACCTGGGCGGGTTCTGCAATGTCACCACGTTGCCCGCTGGTTCGGGTCCCGAGGGCGTGCGTGGGTACGACGTATGTGCCTGCAATCAGGTCCTCGACGCCTGCGCTAGACGGGCATTGGATGAGTCGTACGACGTGGACGGGCGAGCCGCCCTGGCGGGGACGCCCGACGCTGACGCGGTTGGCTCGCTGCTGGACATGCTCCGTGCGCAATCTTCGGGTGAACGGTCGCTCGGCACGGGTGATGAGTGTGGGGCATGGGTGGACCGTTACGCCTCGCTGGCTGGGCAAGACCTGCTGGCCAGTGCCGCCCGGGCGGTGGGCACCGTGATCGGCGAGCGGGTGCGGGCCACGGGCGCAGCCGTACTCGCTGGCGGTGGAGTTCGGAACGCTGCACTCTTGCGCGCGATTCAGGATGTTGTCGGTCCATGCCGGACAACTGATGCGTTCGGCATTGACGCGCAGGAACGCGAGGCGGCGTGCATCGCGGTTCTTGGACTGCTCGCGCTCGATGGCGTCATCTACACCCAAGCCCCGATCACCGGGCGGAAGGGGCCGCTGATGACCGAAGGATCGTGGATCGGAGTGCGACCATGAAGGCGCCGCCGGATCGTTCGGACGTGCCCACGGAGGGCGTGCATCCGCGAAGCGATGGTCTGGATGCGCTGCCGACCTCGGAGTTGCTGGCGTTGATGTCCGAAGAGGATGAACGCGCGGCTCGTGCGGTGCGCGCCGAGACCGAGCGCATCGCCGCGTTGGTGGAGGAGGTCGTGCCGAGGTTCCGGGCGGGCGGGCGCCTGATTTATGTTGGAGCCGGAACGTCGGGTCGCCTCGGCGTACTGGATGCCTCGGAGTGCCCGCCGACCTTCCTGGTGGACCCGTCTCGCGTCATTGGGATCATCGCCGGCGGCGATGCCGCTCTACGTCGTTCGAGCGAGTCGCTCGAAGACGATCCGCAGGGCGCCCAGGACGAGTTGGATCGGCTCAACCTGAGCCGGCTCGATACCGTTGTGGGGCTGACTGCGGGCGGAACCACGCCCTACCCGCTTGGGGCGCTGCACATAGCGCGCTCGCGGGGTGCACTGACGGCTCTGGTGACGTGCGGAAGCCTTCCGGAAGATCATGCCGCGGATCACGTGATCCGTATCCACACGGGGCCTGAGGTGCTGGCGGGTTCGACGCGGCTGAAGGCTGGGACCGCGACGAAGCTCGTGCTCAACATGATCTCGACCGCCCTGATGGTGCGTCTGGGCAAGGTGCACGACGGGCTCATGGTGGACGTGAGCGCCAAGAACGACAAGCTTCGTGACCGGGCGGCACGGATCGTGGTACGTCTGGTCGGTGGATCGCGCGAAGAGGCCCTCGTGCTGCTCGACGAGGCCGGTGGGCACGTGAAGACGGCGGTGGTTATGCGCTCGCGGCGCATTTCGAGAGACGACGCGGAGGCGATGCTCGAGGCATCGGGCGGAAGCCTGCGGAGTGCGCTGGATTGGGAGGCGTCGTGCTAACGGCCTTCGACTTCGTTGTCTTCGCGGCGTACGCCCTGGCGGTACTGGCGATCGGCTGGCTCGCGGCCCGGCGGGTGCGAAGCGCCGAGGCGCTATACACGGGCGATCGGCGGGTGCCGGCGTGGGCGATCGCAGTTTCGGTCGTCGCCACGTCGGTCTCGGGCGCCACATTCATCGGCGGGCCGCAGCAGTCGTACGCGTCGAACCTGACATACCTCTCCGCATCGATCGCGTCGGTGCTCGGGGCGGTGCTGGTGGCGTGGCTGTTCCTGCCAAAGTTCTACGCGGCGCGAGCGACGACGGTGTACGAGCCCATCGGCGCACGGCACGGGGTACTCGCACAGAAATCCTGTGCCGCGGCGTTCCTGCTCGGACGCCTGCTCGCGAGCGGTTCGCGGCTCTATATCGCGGCGGTGCCGTGCAGCCTCATCGTGTTCGGCGACTTGGCGATCGGTCACCTGCTGGCGAGCGTCGTGGCCCTGGGAGCACTGGCATTAATCTATACGTCTTGGGGCGGAATCAAGGCCGTCATCTGGACGGACGCGCTGCAGGCCCTGGTGATGGTCGTCGCGGTGGTCGCGAGCATCTGGGTTCTCGTGGGGCAGATCGGCGTCGTGCCGAGCGACCTGCCCGGGGCGATTGCCGACGCTGACCCGACGGGCGATAAGCTCGTGCTGATCGACCTGTCGTGGGATCTCGGTTCTCCCTTTACGCTGTGGGCGGTGTTGCTGGGGCTGACGCTCTTCAACGCCGCGGCATTTGGCACCGACCAGGATCTCGCGCAACGGCTCCTGACTTCGCGGAGCGCGCCCCGGGCGGCGTGGTCGCTCATCGCGTCGAGCCTGCTTGGGACGCTCGTCGTCGGGCTGTTCCTATGCGTGGGGCTGCTGCTGTTCGTGCGCGACGCCTCGGGCGGCGCGGTGGTGGAGGGCGATACACGCGGGGTGTACCTCGCGTTCATCCTCGACGATCTCCCGACGGGACTACGGGGGCTGCTGGTCGCCGGTCTGTTCGCCGCCGCGATGAGCAGCACCGATTCGGCGCTCAACGCGATGTCGAGCTCGGTGGTCGTCGATCTGGGGTTTGGCAAGAACGACCCCGGCGCTCGCACCGCCCGAATCGTCAACGCGCTCTGCGGCTCGGCGTTGATCATAATGGCGTGTGTCTTCGTGCTCGCCGAGGGCGGAAAGGGCGAAGGGCTGATTCCCTTCGCCCTGGGCGTGATGATCTACGCCTACGCGGGGCTGCTGGGCGTGTTCGTATCGACGCTGCTGCTTGGCCGCGGGAGCGCTCTGACGGTCATATACGCGTTGATTTGTGGGGCGGGCACCGTCGCGGTGCTGCAGTTCGTGGTCGATCCGGCTCCGTCGCTGGGCTGGCGCATGCTCGGCGGATTCCTCGTGAGTCTCGTGGTCTGTTCGCTCATCAAGGGCCCGCAGCGATGAACGCGGCGCTACGCGACGTCGGCTCGATGATGATGCTGGGCATCCGCGGCGCAACACCGGGCGAACCGGGGCTGGAGGAAGATCTCAATGCCTGCGCCCATGCGGGCGTGCGGATGGTGATCCTGTTCGATCGCGATCTCGCCACTGGAGGTCAACGAAACGTGCGATCGCCCGGGCAACTCCGGATGCTCACCAATTACGTGCGATCGCGACTTGGCGACGATGTACTGGTTGCGATCGACCAGGAGGGTGGCCGTGTGCAGCGACTTTCGCATGCGCACGGTTTCGCGAGCTGGCCCTCGCCGCGAGAGTTCGCATCTCTGACGGTGAACGAGCAGGAATCGCAATCGCTCACGATGGCGGGCGCGCTCCGCGGTGTAGGCATCGACCTCAACTTCGTACCGTGCGTTGATGTGAACGTCGATCCCGCGTCGCCGGTCATCGGGGCGCTCGGCAGGTCTTTCTCGATTGATCCCGATGAGGTCGTGGCGTGTGCAAAGCGTGTCATTCGAGCGCACCAGGAGCATGAGGTGCGTTGCGTGCTTAAGCACTTCCCCGGGCATGGGTCAGCGTCTCTCGACTCGCATCACAACTTGGTCGATATCTCGCGGAGTTGGGAGCGCCAACGCGAGTTGGCACCCTACCGCTTGCTGACGGATGAGCGTGTGGGCGTGATGACGGGGCACCTCTTGCTGGACGCCATCGATGCGGACCTTCCGGCTTCGTTGTCGTACGCGGTGACGACCGGGCTGCTCCGCGAGGAGCTCGGGTTTGCCGGTCCGGTGTTTACCGATGCGCTTGACATGGAGGGCGTGCGAGCACGTTGGTCGCTCGAGGAGACGATCCGACTGGGCGTGGAGGCCGGCGCCGACGTGCTCGTGCACGCTTGCAACTCGGCCAGGGGCGAGTATGCCCCGGACGTCGTCAAAGCGATGGAAAGCGTGTACCCGAAAATCGACGGGCTCACTGCCCGATCGAGGTTGTCGCGTGAACGCGTCCGGTCGCTGGCATAAGCCGACGACCCCGCGAACTTCGCATCCAGGGATATGGAGGGGAAAGCGGGTGACCGGACTCGAACCGGCGACATTCAGCTTGGGAAGCTGACGTTCTACCACTGAACTACACCCGCCAGCGGTGCGACGATTCTATGCCTGGATCCCGCCCGTCACGCGCTCCGCTCGTCGTCAAAGAGCGGTGAAGCGTCCGTGGCCGGCTTGACCGGGGCGTCGACGCCCACGTGTGAGGCGCCGGCTTCGGTCAGCTCCCGGCCGCGCCGGTGGCGGGCGACGAAGCCCAATTTCAGGAGGAAGGGCTCGACCATGTCCTCCAGCGTACCCGGGTCCTCGTTCATCGTGGCGGCGAGTGCCTCCAGGCCGACCGGTCCGCCCTTGTAGGTCGTGCCGATGGTCCGGAGGTAGCCGCGGTCCAGTTCGTCCAGGCCGAGCGCGTCGACGCCCTCGAGCGACAGCGCCTCGTCGACGGTCGCGGCCGTCGCGGTGCCATCGGCACGAACCGATGCAAAGTCTCGTACGCGGCGAAGCAGGCGATTGGCGATGCGGGGAGTTCCGCGGCTGCGGCGGGCGATCGCATCGATGGCGGACGCTTCGATCTTCAGTCCCAGCAGGCCCGCGCTGCGTTCCACGATGGCTGCCAGTTCGGCGACTTCATAAAACCGCAGGTGATGAATCAGGCCGAAGCGGCTGCGCAGCGGAGCGCTCAGGAGGCCGGCCCGCGTGGTGGCGCCGATCAGCGTGAATGGCTTGCATTTGATCTGCACCGTCCGAGCATTGAGGCCGGCATCGAGCGTGACATCGACCCGAAAATCCTCCATGGCTGGGTAGACGAACTCTTCGACAGCCGCCGGCGTGCGGTGGATCTCATCGATGAACAACACGTCGCCCGACTCCAGCCGCGTCAGCGCTGCCACCAGGTCCGTGCCGCGGGACAGCGCCGGTCCGCTGGTGACGTGCACCTTCGTCCCCATCTCGGCAGCAATGACGTGGGCCAGGGTGGTCTTGCCCAGCCCGGGCGGGCCGTGCAGCAGCACGTGGTCGAGTGACTCGCCGCGGCCGCGGGCTGCCTGCACCGCGATGGCGAGCCGCTCGAGCGTGTCACGCTGCCCGACGTACTCGGCCAACCGCTGGGGGCGAAGCGCCCAGCCGGCGTGCTCGTCGGCGGTGTCCGTGGCGGTGGGGGCGATGACGCGATCCAGGGCCATGGGCGACTCCTTGCCCGGAAGTGTGCAATGCGTGAGTTATAGGTTCGTTCGGTCGCTCGGGGCGACCGTCATCGAGTGCTCGTCGGCAGGCCCTTGCGTTGCCACAGATCCAGCAGGTCACGCTGGCTCGAGGGCGTCCACTGCGATCCATCGCCTCGGTCGCTGCCAAGGAACTCGGCGTTTTCGTCGTACAGCGAGACGGATCTTGCCTCGTCGCCCAGTTCGGTGCTCAGTTGCCACGACGCGGCGCCGGCGCCCTCCTCGAGGTCGAACTGGCGGTAGCGGACGCTCGTGTCACCGCTGGCGTATGCATACACGCCATAGCTCGCCTTGGCGCCTTGTCCGATGAGCAACTGGGGCAACAGATAGAACTCCACCTGGTTCACGTACCCGCGGGGCGGCACGGCCGGCTGGAAGGTGTTCGAAGTGATGCCGCGGCGGGCGACCCGCATTTCTTCGCCCACGCGAACGCCGAATTCGGTGTTCACGATGGGCTTCTGCTCTCCCTGGCGGAAGGTCGTCGAGGCGGTCCAGGCCTCCTTGCTCCGATCCGGGCTCATGAAGCAGATGATTCGAGTGTCGATGATGTTCCACGTGCCGCCAAGGGTTCGTTCGATCATCCGACCATCCATGCGGACGAGATAGCCCTCTTCCTGCTCTTCCTGCGACCAGGACTCCCTGCTGCGTTCGGGATTGATCTCGCCTCGATGCCCCTTCCAGGTACGGATGCGCCGATAGCCCCGCTCGGTGTCGTCCATTTCCAGGCCCGTCCCGGAGGCATCGCTCAGCCGATCCCAGCGGCCGTCGATCTGGTCAAGTGCCTCGAGGTAGTCCGCTTCGGTCAGCGAGCCGATGAGCGCCTCGGTCGTTTCGAGGGCGACGGCCCGCGCCGCGGCAATTTCGGTGTTGCCCGAAAACTGGGCGCTGGCGAGCACCGCCAGATAGGCCATACGGGCCTCACGCTCGTCGCGCGGGTCGCACATGAGGTCGAAGCTCACCATCTGACCGGCGCCCGCGTCGACGAGCGTGTACATCCGAACGCGCTCGCGGTCTGCTTCGGGAAACGCCACGTAGAACCTCGAAGCGGGCCGCCCCGCGACCGTCAGGCCGGTTTCGCGGAGTAGCACCCGGGCCCGGCTCTCGATGGTCTCGGTGCCAGTCTGATCCACCCGATAGCTGCCCATGAGGTTGTCGAGCACGCGATCGGTCAGGTCGTCGACCCGGAGATTCCCGCCGACCTGCGTCTGGGCGTCGCTCGGCCGGGCGGCGCGGCGCTGCGGAGCCTGGACGAGCAGGAACCAGTGGCCCAGGGTGGGGCTGACCTCGATCGTAGGTATATCCCCGCGATCAGCGCGAAACGCCGTGGCATCTTCTGGGATCTGGATCTCCAGACCGACCGGGTCCAGGGCCACCGGGTCGTTCGACATGATGATGCTCGAGGGCCCGCTTTGTTGCCCCCAAGCCCGGCACTGCAGTGCAAACGCGGCCGCAAGCGACAGCGTGAGCAGGGCGAATCTGATCAATCGGGCCGGTGCCGGACAAGTCATGCGCCCCTCCTTGGGTCGAACGCGTCGCTGCGTGGCGTCTCTGTCTTAAAGGATAGGATACGTGGCAAGATCGCCCGATCTTCACATTCCTGTCGCTGGGCAGTTGACGGGGATCCGCGACGATCTATCCTTCTCTCCGCGCCGGTGGCGGGGGGCTGCGGCCCCTTCTGGTGCGGGTCAGTGCCGTTCGGGGTTGCCGGACGGTTGACGCGAAACCCAGCAGGCAGGAGGTTGGCCGGCTCATGCAAGGCGGTCGCATTCGAATTCGGATGGAAGCGTACGACCACATCGCCCTCGATGCTTCGGCTCGGGAGATCGTGGACCACGCCAAGCGGACCAATGCTCGCGTAGCCGGTCCGGTCCCCCTGCCGACTCGCATCGAGCGGTACACGGTTCTCCGTGGTCCGTTCATTGACAAAAAGAGCCGCGAGCAGTTCGAGATCCGCACGCATAAGCGGATCATCGACATCCACGAGCCCAACGCCCGCACGGTCGAGGCGTTGAATCGGCTGGTGGTGCCCGCGGGCGTGTTCGTGAAGATCAAGGCCTGACGGACCCGTTCGCAGGCGTCAGCATCAGACGGGAATCATCGCTTCCTCTGGCCCGGGCACTCCGAGAGCCATGAAGCAAGGTGGAACAGACCATGGCAGGCGGAAACGACAAGCTGGGGCTCATCGGTCGCAAGATCGGCATGACGCGCGTCTATCAGGACGGCGTGTCCATTCCCGTGACGGCGATCGAGGTGGAGCCCGCGGTGGTCACCCAGGTGCGCACCCCCGAGCGTGATGGCTATTCGGCCATCCAGATCGGTGGCCAAGACGCCCGCCCCCGCCGTTCGACCTTCCAGATCATGGGCCACGACAACAAGGCCGGAACCGGTCCCAAGGCCGTCCACGTGGAATACCGCATGGACGAGGCCGAGGCCGGCGAGTTCGAGCTGGGCCAGACCATCACGGTCGACCACTTCCAGAACTACAAGTTCGTGGACGTGTCGGGCACCAGCAAGGGCAAGGGCTTTGCCGGCACCATGAAGCGGCACAACTTCAAGGGCATGCGCGCCACCCACGGCGTGGAGCGCAAGCACCGTTCGCCCGGCTCGATCGGCGGCCATGCCAATAACGCTGGTATGAGCGGCCGGATCAAGAAGGGCAAGAAGATGAACGGCCAGATGGGCAACGAGCGCGTCACCGTTCGCAACCTCGACGTTGTTCGGGTCGAGGCGGACCGTAACCTGCTGCTGGTGAAGGGCCCCGTGCCTGGCGCCAATGGCGGTGTGGTCCACATTCGTCCGGCGATTCGACTGCGGCCGAGCAAGGCCGCCGCCCAGCAGGCCGCTTCAGGCTGATGGGGCACGCGGAATGATGGACGCCCTTTCGTCGGGAAACGACGGCGATGGGGCGGCCCGGAAGGTCGCACCAAGCGAAACCGCCGGGTATGGACAAACAGGTTGGGGCCTCGCTCGTTCGGCAAGGCCCCGTGGAACAGACGGCCGAGTCTGATCCGAGCCCATTCCCGCCTGGCTGCGTCGGCCAGGTGGGGAGCAAGACTCCCAACAGGAGTGGGCCGGTGCGGCAGGCGACTCCTCCTCGGTTTTCAAGAGGGTCGCACAGGCGTCAGGAGCGAGCACGATGGATGTGCCGGTCTACAACATGCAAGGCGATTCGGTCGGCTCGATGTCGATCGACGAAGCCATCCTGGGCGGTTCCCTGAACCCTCAGTTGATCAAGCAGGCCTACGTCTGCTACCACGCTAACCTGCGTCAGGGCTCTGCCCGCACGAAGGGCCGCGGCGATGTCGCCGGCTCGACGCGCAAGATCTACAAGCAGAAGGGCACGGGTCGTGCACGCCACGGCAACAAGAAGGCCCCGCAGTTCCGCAAGGGTGGCCACGCGCACGAAAAGCGTCGCACCCGCGAGGACTACCACCTGTCAATGCCCAAAAAGATGCGTCGCAAGGCCAATCTCAACGCCCTGCTGGCCAAGCTGGTGGACAACGAGGTGCGGATCGTCGACAGCCTGAGCTTCGACAAGCCTTCGACCAAGGCGATGGCCGACCTGCTCAAGGCGCTCAAGATCGATCGCACGGTGCTGCTGGCCTTGTCCGAGGGCGCCGTTGATGCCCGCCTGAGCGCTCGCAACATCGACGACATCACCATGTGCCGCAGCGATCAGCTCACGGCCTGGAACCTGCTCAACAGCCGCTACGTGATCATCGAGAAGAGCGAACTTGAAGCCTTCCTGGCCGGTCCGCACACGCAGACGGGCAAGGACGCCAAGCTCGAGCCCCGCGGCCGCGACGCCGCCCAGGCCAAGACGAGTGAAGGGGAGGCCGCCTGATGCACCCGAGCACCGTGATCAAGAAGCCCATCGTCACCGAGCGCAGCACCGCCGCCATGGCCGACGAGAACCGCTACACCTTCCTGGTGGACCGCCGGGCCGACAAGACGAGCATCAAGCGTGCCGTCGAATCGCTCTATGGCGTGAGCGTGCTGGGCATCACCACCCAGGTTCGCAAGAACCGCGAGCGTCGCCTGAAGTACGGTTACGTGCAGGCGCCGCCGACCAAGAAAGCCATCGTTCGGCTGGCCGAGGGCCAGACCATCGACCTGTTCTGAATCGGGCGTAGGCAACGACTGAGTATCGGAGATTTTCAATGGCCATCCGAGTCTACAAACCAACCTCGCCCGGCCGGCGCAACGCCTCGGTCAACCTCCACGTCGAGGTCGACAAGAAGCGTCCGGAAAAGGCGCTGCTCAGCCCGCTGAAGAAGACGGGCGGTCGTAACCACACCGGCGTGATCACCGTCCGGGGTCGTGGCGGCGGCGCGAAGCGCATGTACCGCAAGATCGACTTCAAGCGCAAGGACCGCGACGGCATCGCCGGCAAGGTCGTGGGCATCGAGTACGATCCCAACCGAACCAGCCATATCGCGCTGATCGAGTATGCCGACGGCGTGAAGCGCTACGTCATTGCCCCCAAGGGCATGAAGACGGGCATGACCGTGCTGACGTCCAGCGATTCGGCCGTGGAGCCGACGGTTGGTAACTGCATGCCGCTGCGGTACATCCCCTCGGGCATGGAAGTGCACTGCATCGAGTTGGCCCCGGGTAAGGGCGCCCAGATGTGCCGCTCGGCCGGTTCGTCCGCCCGCCTGACCAACCGCGAGGGCAAGTACGCCACCCTGGTGATGCCCTCGGGCGAGACGCGTCGCGTGAGCCTGGACTGCCGGGCCGTGGTGGGGGCCGTTGGAAACAGCGACCACCAGAACCGCCGCCTGGGCAAGGCCGGCCTGACGCGGCACCTGGGCCGCCGGCCGATCACCCGCGGCGTGGCCAAGAGCCACCACGCCCACCCGCTGGGCGGCGGTGAGGGCCGAAGCAAGGGCAACCGCACACCGGTGAGCCCGACGGGCGTGGACGCCAAGGGCGGTGGCACCCGTAACAAGAAGCAGTACAGCACGCAGCTGATCATCCGTCGCCGCCGCAGCAAGCGGTACGGGCAGCTGTCCAAGTGAGTGTGGCAGGGGCACAGGTGATTCGGACGAGTGTTGGAAGCACTGGCAGGAGCGTGAAGCATGGGTCGTAGCCTCAAGAAGGGTCCGTTCGTCGACGAGAAGCTGTACACGAAGGTGATGAAGCAGCAGGAGTCGGGCGAGCGCGAGCCCATCAAAACCTGGGCCCGGCGGAGCACGATCGTGCCCGAGTTCGTGGGCCACACGTTCCAGGTGCACAACGGCCGTGCCTTCCTGGAGGTGTTCGTGACCGAGGACATGGTGGGCCACAAGCTCGGCGAGTTCTCGCTGACGCGCACCTTCCGGGGCCACACGAACAAGAAGGAAGGCATCAAGTCGGGCAAGTAGGCCCGGCCTGAGGCAAGAGCGGATTCGTGACTTTTCGATTCGATGCGTGACAGGAAACGGACGACTTCGGAGATCCATCGGTGAGACTGCGTAGCGATCAACTCAAGAAGTTTGCCGACGAGGCCGGCGCCAGCGTCGAGGCCCTCGCCGAGGCTGTCCGTCCGCTCGGGCTGCCGGGCGCCAAGGCCGAGAGCGCCGTGCGCAATTGGCTGGCGGGCCGCCCCAAGCCCACGTGCAAGGCGGCGCATATTCGTGCCCTGGCCCGCGTAGTTAACGCCGAGCCGCGGGACATCGCCCGCTTCGTCAGCGAGGTCCGCTTCCACCGCGGCAGCACGCAGAAGGCTCGGCTGGTTGCCGACCTGATCCGCGGCAAGTCCGTGGACGAGGCGCTCAACCTGCTGAACTTCAGCCAGAAGCGTGCTTCGGACAACATGTCAAAGGCCCTGAACGCGGCCATTGCCGACGCCGAGCAGGCCGACGCGGACGTGACCGAGTTGTTCGTCGTGGAGAGCCGCGTCGACGAGGGCCCTCAGATCAAGCGATTCCGCCCCAAGGACCGCGGCCGGGCCCACCCGATCATCAAGCAGACCAGCCACATTACCGTGGGCGTCCAGGAGCGAGCGTAATGGGACAGAAGATCCACCCCTTCGGCTTCCGCCTGGGAGTCACCGAAGCCCACCGCAGCCGCTGGTACGCCCCCAAGG
This sequence comes from Phycisphaerales bacterium, assembly GCA_040221175.1. NCBI lineage: Bacteria > Pseudomonadati > Planctomycetota > Phycisphaerae > Phycisphaerales > Phycisphaerales bacterium. Next base: position 233,743 of record JAVJVK010000004.1, on the reverse strand, counting down.
CGATCTACGGCGAGTTGCTGGTCGAAGACCAGAAGATCCGCGAGTACCTGGACAAGCGGCTCAACCGCAACCCGGGTCGCCCCCACGCCGCCGTCGCGAGCGTGGAGATCGAGCGCACCCGCGAGGAATTGGTCGTGCTCATCCGTACGGCTCGCCCGGGCGTGGTGATCGGCCCCAAGGGCGCTGAGGTCGAGCGGATGACCGAAGAGCTCCAGCTCATGACCGGCCGCAAGGTCTCGATCAAGATCATCGAGATCAAGAACCCCGACATGAGCGCCCAGCTCGTGGCTGCCAACGTGGCCGAACAGCTCAGCCGGCGCAGCAGCTTCCGCCGCGTGGTGAAGATGCGTGCTGAGAGTGTGATGCAGAATGGCGCCAAGGGCGTGAAGATCCAGATTTCCGGTCGCCTGGGCGGCGCCGAGATGAGCCGCCGCCTGGACGTGCGTCTGGGAGCACTGCCGCTCTCGACGTTGCAGGCGAACATCGACTACGGCTTCGAGGAAGCCCGCACCACTGCCGGCCGCATCGGCGTGAAGGTGTGGATCTACAAGGGTGAGTACGAGGCCCAGGACGAAGAGACCACCTCGAAGGCCGCGGGCGCCCGCGTTCGCAGCCGGGGCCGCAGGTAAGCAAGACACTCGGTCATCCGAAGCGTTCGGAGGCCGCCAGGAAGGGTTTGATCGATGCCACCGTATAAGATCCCAAAGCGAGTGAAGTTCCGCAAGGAGTTCCGCCGCGTCCGCGATCGCAAGGCGACCAAGGGCAACTACGTCGCGTTCGGCGACTACGGGCTCCAGGCGCTCGAGGGCTGCTGGCTCAAGAGCAACCAGATCGAGGCCGGACGCATCGCGTCGACGCACTTCCTCAAGCGTCAGGGCAAGCTGTTCATCCGCGTGTTTCCTGACAAGCCGGTGAGCAAGAAGCCCCTCGAGCAGCGCATGGGTAAGGGCAAGGCCGACGTGGACTATTGGGCAGCTCGGGTTCGCCCGGGGACGATGCTCTACGAGCTGGCCGGAGTGCCCGAAGAGATGGCTCGCGAGGCGATGAAGCGCATGGCCATGAAGATGCCCATCCGCTGCCGATTCGTCAAGCGTCGCACCACGGTGGGTTGATAGGACGGGTTTGAGTCCCTGGAATGAATCGCGGGCCTCGAGGGGCACGCAGTTGGAGAAGGCGTCATGACCGGCGAAGAAGTTCGCAAGCTCGACAACAACGAGATCCAGGCCGAGCTCGTCCGGCTGCGCAAGCGTCTGTTCCAGCTGCGCGTACAGGCGGCCACCGAGAAGGTCGAGGACAACAGCGAGTTCTCCAAGACCCGCAAGGACATCGCCCGCCTGATGACCGAGCGTTCGGCCAGGCAGCACGCAAAGAAGGCCAGCTAACAGCAGGTATCGCGGTTCGGCACACCGACTAGAAGAGAACGTGAACGTATGAGCGACAACACCGCCAGCACGACCCAGACCACCGGCGAGAAGGCCAAGGGCGCCCGCGTGGGCGAGGTGACGACCGCCGGCCGCGACAAGACCATCAAGGTCGTCGTCAGCTACGTGGCCAAGCACCCCAAGTACGGCAAGTACGTCCGCCGGCGAACCGTCCTCCACGCCCACGACGAGGGCAACCAGGCCCAGGTGGGGGACCGTGTCGAAGTCGTGCCGTGCCGGCCCATGAGCAAGACCAAGTCCTGGAAGCTCGCCCGCGTTCTGGAGCACACACCGGGCTGAACGAGCCCGCGCCGTTGAGGGTCCGACCCAAGTCTCGCACGCCCGTGTTGGGCACGTAGGAAGTAGCAAGCCATGCTTCAGCAAGAATCACGATGCGAAGTCGCGGATAACTCGGGGGCCAAGGTGGCCTACGTCATCCGCGTCTACGGCCGGACCAGCGCCAGCGGGAACAACACCCGCCCGGCGGCCGGCGTGGGCGATCGCGTGCTCATCTCGGTCAAGAAGGCCCTGCCCGGCGCCGACATCAAGCCCGGCGACATGTCCAAGGCCGTTGTGGTGCGGACCGCCCGCAACACGCGTCGCCCCGATGGCTCGTACGTGAAGTTCGACAGCAACGCCGTGGTGCTCATCAACCCTGATGGCAACCCCCGCGGCACGCGCATCTTCGGGCCGGTGGCCCGCGAGCTTCGCGAGAAGAACTACATGAAGATCGTGTCGCTTGCTCCGGAGGTGGTGTAATGGCGCGTCATATCCGCAAGGGTGACAACGTGATCGTGACCAGCGGCGACCACAAGGGCCGTACGGGTGAGGTGATGCGGGTCGATACGGCTCGCGATCGCGTGTACGTGAAGGGGCTCAACCTTCGCACGCGGAACGTCAAGCCCACGCGAATCAACCCCGAGGGCGGCCGCGTCACGAAGGAAGCGCCCTTCCACATCTCAAACTTAAGTCCGGCGGTCGACGGCAAGCCCACGCGGGTGCGCTTCCCGACGGGCGACGATGGAAAGAAGCAGCGCGTGGCGGTGCGGGGCGGAAAGGTCCTGTCCGTCCAGGCCCGGCGCAAGGGCGGCGAGTCGGCAAGCAAGGACACCCTGTAACCCACGCGGTTCTTCGGAAGGACTGATACGAGATGGCTAAGAACAAGCCCAATCAGGACGATCCCGCCATCAAGGCGGCGGCCGCGCCCCGCGAGGGCATGCAGCGGTTGCGGAAGCGCTACCTCGAAGAGGCGCGTTCCGAGATCACCAAGCAGTTCGGCGTGTCCAACCCCATGGCCATGCCCGTGCTCGATCGCATCGTGATCAACGTGAACATGGGACGCTTCCTGGATGGTCCGAAGATTCCGCCGAACATCCGCTCGACTGTGATCGACACGCTGACGCAGATCACCGGCCAGAAGCCCGTGGTGGTCAAGGCCAAGAAGAGCGTCTCGAACTTCAAGGTTCGCGAGGGCATGGAAACCTCGGCGATGGTCACGATGCGTGGTGATCGCATGTGGGACTTCCTCGATCGCTTCATCAACCTCGCAACGCCTCGAATCAAGGACTTCCGTGGCGTTTCGGAGACTTCGTTCGACAAGGCTGGCAACTACTCGCTGGGCCTGAACGAGCAGGGCGTGTTCCCCGAAATCAATATGGCGAACGTGACGTTCACGCACGGCATGAACATCAACTTCGTCTTCCGCAACTCGGACAAGGCCAAGAGCAGGGCCGTGCTCGAGAGCCTGGGCATGCCCTTCCGCAAGCCCGCGCCGCCGAAGAAGAAGGCCAGCTGAAAGAGATCCAACCACCAAGGCGGCCGACAGGGCCGCCGGGAGTGAAGTAGAAGTATGGCGACCAAGGCACAGATCGCAAAGAGCAACAAGACGCCCAAGTTCTCGACTCGGACGGTGCGCCGGTGCGAGCTGACCGGGCGGTCTCGCGGGGTGTACCGCAAGTTCCGCATCAGCCGCATCATGCTCCGCAAGCTTGCCCACGAGGGCAAGATTCCGGGCATGCGCAAGGCAAGCTGGTAAGTTCGGCGGGCGACAAGACTCTTTCGTCAGGCACACGCGCCGGCGCCCACGACGGGCGGCAACGGCGGTCAGGTAAGGCTCGAGCCCCGTGGGGCCGGGCAGGAGGTCATCGGAAACGATGTCGGTCAACGATCCGATCTCGGACATGCTCACGCGGATCCGCAACGGCCTGCGCAACCGCAGCCGCCAGGTGGACTGCCTGAACAGCAAGGTGTGCCGTGGCGTCGCTCAGGTCCTCCAGGACGAGGGCTACGTCGAAGGCTTCGAAGTGGTCGAGGACGGCCGCCAAGGCATCCTGCGGGTGTCGCTGCGGTACGGCTCGGCTGGCGAGCCGCTGATTGCCTCGCTCACTCGCGTGAGCAAGCCTGGTCGCCGCGTATACAGCAGCGTCGAGAAGCTGCCGCGTCCGCTGCAGGGCATGGGCATCGCCGTGGTGTCTACCAGCCGGGGCGTGATGAGCGATCGCAAGTGCCGCAACGAGCGCGTGGGCGGCGAACTGCTGGCGGTGGTCCAGTAAGCCAGGGGCAATGATCGGCGGCCGGCAATCCGGCACGCCGAGGAGGTTGATTCGCAATGTCACGCATCGGCAAGAAGCCCATCTCCGTGCCCAAGGGCGTCAAGGTCAACGTCGACGGTCAGACCGTGCGCGTCGAGGGTTCCAAGGGATCGCTGACCCATGAGGTGCATCCTCTGGTGAGCGTTGCCTGGGACGAAGGTGAGCAGACGCTGTCCTTCGCCGTGCCCGAGGGCAAGGAAGGCGACCGCAAGGCCAAGAGCCTGTGGGGTACCAGCCGCTCGATCGTCGAGAACAACATCCAGGGCGTCAGCCAGGGATACACCAAGGTTCTCGAGGTCCAGGGCGTGGGCTACACCGCCGCGGTGGAAGGCAACCGCCTGAAGCTCATCGTGGGATTCGCCAACCCCATCTTCAAGACCATCCCCCAGGGCGTGGACGTGAAGGTGGAGAAGCAGACCGTCACGGTGAGCGGCTTCGACAAGCAGGCCGTCGGCCAGTTTGCCGCCGAGGTCCGCGCAGTCCGCAAGCCCGAGCCGTACAATGGCAAGGGCATCAAGTACAGCGACGAGACGATCATCCGCAAGGAGGGCAAGACCGCCGGCGCGTGATGCCCGCGGTTTCCCGATTGCTCCGATCGTGCATGTGATTCGACAGGTGTTCCGGTTCTCTTTGAGGTTCTGACGCAATGGACAGGCAGCAAGCCAAGCAAGCACGCCGAACCCGCCGCCGCATCGGCATCCGCAAGCGCGTTTCGGGCACGGGCGAGATCCCGCGCCTGAGCATCTATCGCTCGCTGCGGCACGTGTACGCCCAGGTTGTCAACGATCTGGACGGCACGACCATCTGCGCCGCCTCGACGATGGACAAGGGGTTCAAGGGCGAGGCCACCGGCAACGCCGAGGCCGCCAAGGCCGTGGGCAAGCTCATTGCCGAGCGGGCCAAGGCCAAGGGTGTCGAGAAGGTGGTCTTCGACCGTGGCGGGTTCCGCTACCACGGGCGTGTACAGGCGCTGGCCGACGCGGCCCGCGAGGGCGGATTGAAGTTCTGACGCATTCGGGGTGCTCACGCGAGCCACCCCGCGGATATGGAAACGAGGGCGCTCAATGCCTGAGATGATCGACGAAGCCGGGCAGATCGAATCGACCACGGTCAACATCTACCGCACCGCCGCAACGGTGAAGGGTGGCCGCCGCTTCAGCTTTGGAGCGCTCGTGGTCGTGGGCGATCGCCAGGGCAAGGTGGGCTACGGCTACGCCAAGAGCACGGAAGTGCCCGTGGCGATCGAGAAGGCCCAGCGCAAGGCCCGCCGCAGCATGGTGAGCGTCAAGCGGCTGGGCACCACCGTGCCCCACGAGATCGAGACGAGCTTCTCGGCTTCGAAGATCCGCCTGATCCCCGCCACGCCCGGTACGGGTATTGTCGCAGGCGCTACCGTCCGCGCCGTGCTCGAGATGGCCGGCTACAGCGACTGCATCACCAAGAGCCTGGGCTCGGGCAACAAGCTCAACGTCGTCAAGGCCGTGATCGATGGACTCGCGAAGCTTCGGCTCATCGAGGACGTGGCCGAGCGCCGCGGCGTCGACCTGGGCGACTCGGTAATCGAGCAGCGCATCGAGCGTGCACGCGCCCTGACGGGGGCTGGCATCGGCGTCAGCACCGAGGCGGCCGACACCAGCGACTCTTCCGACGATGCCGACAAGGCCAACGATAATTGATTGATCTCGACGGGCCAACGCCTCGGGCGGGCCAGGAGTTTTGAAGCCATGATGATCCACGAGATCACGTCCCAAGCGGGTCGCTACAAGCAGCGCAAGCGCGTCGGCCGCGGACAGGGCAGCGGCGGCAAGCGCGCCGGCCGGGGCCAGAAGGGCGCCGGCAGCCGCAAGGGCCATTCGACCCTCCACCAGTTCGAGGGTGGTCAGATGCCGATGTTCCGCACGATGCCCAAGTTCGGCTTCACGAACGTCAAGTTCAAGACGCTGTTCTGGATCGTCAACATCAAGGACATCGTCGAGCACGAGAACTTCAAGAACGGCGGCGAGATCAACGCCAAGTCGCTGATCGATGCCGGCCTGATCCGCGACACCAGCCGCGACGTCAAGATCCTGGGCAACGTGCCCGAGGGTGGCCTGAAAACCAAGCTGACCGTGAACGTCAGCCGCGTCAGTGGCTCGGCCCGCAAGATCATCGAGGATGCCGGCGGAGCCGTGACCGAAAGCGGCACGCGTCGTGATCGTGTCCGCGGAGTGGATCGCAACAGCGATGACAAGACCCCCAAGAACCTGACCAAGAAACTGCGTCGCCCGAATCTCGAGCGTCGCCAGGCGGCCAAGGCCAAGAAGTAACGCCTCGGGCCGACCCCTCTGGCCGGCCGCGCGGCTGGCTTCGGATGGGGCCGGCCGCCGAGTGCCGGCGCCAGAGCCGGCGGAGGATCGATGATCCAGGCCCTGCTCAACGTGTTCCGCATCGCCGAGCTGCGCACCAAGGTGCTCTTCACCCTGGGCATGCTGGCGGTCTATCGAATCGGCATGTGGATCCCCCTGCCGGGCGTCAACCAGGAAGCACTCTCGCTGTCGGCCGAGCTCCAGCAGGAGGCCGGCGGGGCCCTCGGCCGCGCCATGAGCTTCATGTCGGTGTTCAGTGGCGGGTCGCTTTCACAGTCGACCATCTTCGGGCTGGGCATCATGCCCTACATCTCCGCGGCCATCATCTTCCAGCTCCTCGGCTCGGTGCTGCCAAGCCTGAAGGCGCTCAAGGAAGAGGGCCCGACCGGCCAGCAGAAGATCCAGGAGTGGACGCGCTACGCGACCGTCGGCCTGTGCATCGTGCAGGCCATCGGTTGGCTCTACTACATCAGCCAGCAGGCCGGCCCGGGCGGCGAGATGATCGTCTACGGCCAGTGGCGCCAGAGCCCGCTGTGGTGGGTCATGGGCGTCTCGGTCCTTACCGCCGGCACGGTGTTCCTCATGTGGCTGGGCGAGCAGATCGACCGCCACGGTATCGGCAACGGCATGAGCATGATCATCATGGCCAGCATCCTGGCCGGCATGCCCATGGCCGTGGGCTGGGTGTACAGCAACTTCGACCCGCAAGCCCCCGATGGCCTGAACTGGATCGGCATCATCCTGCTGGTCGGCGGCTTCGTGGGCGTCGTCGCCGGCTCGGTGCTCATGACCGTCGCCCAGCGTCGCATCCCCATCCAGCAGGCCAAGCACACCCGCGGCCGCCGCACCTACGGCGGTCAGCGCAGCTACCTGCCCCTGCGCGTGAACCACGGCGGCGTGATGCCCATCATCTTTGCCAGCTCGCTGATGATCTTCCCATCGGTCATCTTCAGCGGCATCTCGGAGGCCACCCAGCAGAGCGGCGGCATCCTGTTCACGCTATCGAACTGGTTCGGCGATGCGCTCAACTACGGCCAGTTCCCCTACATCATGCTGCACGTCATCATGGTGTACTTCTTCAGCTACTTCTGGATCACCATCCAGTTCAACCCTGAAGAGATCAGCAAGCAGATGCGCGATCACGGCTCATTCATCCCGGGCCTGCGTCCCGGTCCGCGAACGGCCGAGTATCTCGAGGCAGTCATGGAGCGGCTGACATACGTCGGCGGCGCGTTCCTGGCGGTCATCGCGGTGCTGCCGATGCTGGTGAGCGTTGCCATGGGCGTGCCTTTCCACGTCACCCAGTTCCTTGGCGGCACGGGCCTGCTCATCGTGGTTGCGGTAATCCTCGACTTCGTCCAGCGAATCGAGGCCAATCTGCTCATGCGGAACTACGCAGGCTTCCTCGGCGGCCAGGACGGCACCGGCAAGGGGCCCAAGCTCCGCGGGCCGAGGTGATCAGGACAGGTTCCAGGCTCCGGGGACCACAGCTGTACACGCAATCTGATTTCGCCGCGCTCTCGGGCGCGGCGTTTCGTGCGCGAGGCGTGCTCGACGACTTGATCTCACGAGCTCGATCCGGCGTGTACGCGCTCGAACTCGAGGCCCTGTGCCTGGAACGAATCGACGCCGCGGGTGCGAAGTCGGCAATGGCGGACATCGACGGGTTCGGCTTCGCCTGCTCGATAAGTGTCGACGACGTGGTTACCCACGGCCGCCCGGACAATGAGCCGCTTCGTCGGGGCCAGGTCGTCACCATCGACCTCATGCTGTCCCTGGACGGCTGGCACGCCGACGTTGCCGAGACGATCGTCGTCGGCGGTGGGGGGCATCCGCTGCTCGACGCCCTCGACGCGGTATGGGATGTTGGCTTGGCTGAAATTCGGCCCGGCGCAGCGTGGACGGAGGTCACTCGGGCGATGGCTGAGTCCGCCAGGACCAACGGCGTTCGGCTGGTCTGCGGCTTGGCCGGCCACGGCATCGGCTTCGCCCCCCACGAACTTCCCGTCCTACCCCTGGTGCCCGAGCCCGGGGACCCGCCGGTGGTTCTTCGCCCGGGCATGGTTTTCACGCTGGAGCCGGCGGTCACCACGGGCGACGGGAATACCATCGATTCGGAGGATGGTTGGGCTATCCGGACGGCCGACGGCGCCCCCTCGGCCGCAAGGGAAGCCATGATTGCCGTCGAAAACGACGGAATCCGTGTGCTCGGCGGGGCCTGAATTGATGACTCCAGCGGGGCAGCCGGGTACAATCCTCTTCGCACCGGGCCGTGCCTGGGTGCGTGATGGTATCGTTGTCTGCCCTGTCGGTAGGCCATTGTCAGTGCGAGGTGCCCGATGAAGGTGAAAGCAAGTGTCAAGCGGCGGTCGAAGGACTGCCAGATCGTGCGCCGTCGCGGCCGGGTCTACATCATCAACAAGAAGAACCCCCGCTTCAAGCAGCGCCAGGGCTGAGAAACCTCTGAACTGGCCCGGGGCCAGGGAGTGCACGCGTGCCGCGTATCGCAGGTATTGACATCCCAGACCGCAAGAAGATCTACTACGCCCTGCAGTACGTGCATGGCATCGGGCCGAAGTACGCAGCGGACATCCTGACCGAGGCGCAGATCGACCCCAACCGCCGCGCGAACGACCTGACCGAGCAGGAAGTCGCCCAGATCGGTGCGATCATCGACAACAACTACCTGGTCGAGGGCGCCCTGCGCCGCCAGGTGGGCCAGAACATCCAGCGGCTCAAGGACACCCGCGCCTATCGCGGCGAGCGTCACCGCCGGGGCCTGCCCGTGCACGGCCAGCGCACCCGCTGCAACGCCCGCACCCGCAAGGGCCGCAAGAAGACCGTGGCCGGCAAGAAGGGCGTCAAGGGCTAAGGCCCTGTCGGGCATCACACTCATCGCCAGCTTCCAGCCCGGCTAGCCGGGAACCCAAAGTGGAAGCGATTGGAGCGAATCGCATATGGCCAAGAAGACCAAGAAGGTCCGCAAGAACGTCGTCCGTGGCATCATCCACGTCAAGGCAACCAGCAACAACACGATGATCACCATCACCGATACCAACGGCGAGACGCTCGCCTGGGATTCGGCCGGAACCATCGGCTTCAAGGGCGCCCGCAAGGCCACGCCCTTCGCCGCCACCCGCGCGGGCGAGAGCGTGGGCCAGAAGGTCCGCAAGATGGGCATGAGCGAGGCCGAAGTCCGCATCCGCGGCACCGGCGGTGGCCGCGAGGCCGCCGTCAACGGCGTGGTCTCCACCGGCATCCGCGTGACGGCCATCGAGGACCACACCCCGGTGCCCCACAACGGCTGCCGCCCGCCGAAGAAGCGCCGCGTCTGATTCGATCCATTTGAACGTCCCGGCCCGTGGCCCGAAAGCCCCGGACCGGCTTGTCTGAAACGAAGCGTCCGCGGACAGCAGGAACGCCCGCCACCCGGGTCGGTGGCGGCGGGCGGATCCGAGAGCCGCTGGGCGCAGGCCTGATCCGCCAACCACCGACCCGTGCTCGCTCGAGCAGAAAGAGGTATGCCCATGCGTGTTCGCTGGCGTGGTCTCGAATTGCCCACCCATGTGGTGTCCGATCCCAAGTTCAACAACACGACCTTTGGTCGCTTCACCGTCGAGCCCTTCGAGCGCGGCTTCGGCACGACCATCGGCAACAGCCTGCGGCGCATCCTGCTCAGCTCGATCGAGGGCGCCGCCGTCACGGCCGTCAAGATCAAGGGCGCCAGCCACGAGTTCGAGACGCTGCCCGGCGTGCTCGAGGATGTCACCGACATCGTGCTGAACATCAAGAATCTCGTCCTGAAGCTCGAGGGCGACGAGCCCCGCGTCATGCACCTGGCCGCCCAGGGCCCCGGCGAGGTCACCGCCGACCTGATCGAGGCCGACACCAACGTCACCATCGTCAACAAGGACCTGGTGCTCTGCACGCTCACCAGCGAGGTCGACTTCGAGATGGAGCTGCACGTGGCCAAGGGCCGCGGCTACGTTCCCGCCGCCGAGCACCTGAGCCGCCGCGACGAGCAGGACATCGGCCTGATCGCCGTCGACTCGATCTTCAGCCCCGTGCACCGCGTGCGCTACCACGTCGAGGACACCCGCGTGGGCCAGCGCACCAACTACGACAAGCTGTCGATGGACATCTGGACCGACGGCACGATCACGCCCGAGATGTCGCTGGTCGAGGCCGGCAAGATCCTCCGCAAGCACCTGAACCCCTTCGTCCAGTACTTCGAGCTGGGCCAGGAGCGCGTCAGCGAGGAGGCCGCCGCGGCCGCCGGCGTCGACGAGGGGCTCATCCGCAAGCTCAACCTGCCCATCAGCGAGTTGGAGCTCTCCGTCCGGGCCAGCAACTGCCTGGAGAGCGCCAAGCTCTACACCGTCGGCCAGGTCATCATGCAGACCGAGAGCGAGCTGCTCAAGCTCCGCAGCTTCGGCCGCACGAGCCTGCGTGAGGTCAAGAAGAAGCTGTCCGAGATGGGCCTGGAGCTGGGCATGGACCTGCCCGAGGGCTACGCGCCCGAGGTGGTGCAGCTCTAATTCGAGCGCTCCGTAGCGGCCTCCGGCCGCACACTCGCTCTCTCGGATCCGGCGTTTCCGGGCTCTCTGGCCGCGTTATCGCGGCTCCACCGGGCTGTTTGCTGGCAGACAGGCGGCCTAGAATCTCGACCCGGCCGGCGGCGGAGATCGCCCCCGGCGGGCCAATTGGCTCTCGAGCCCCTTGCGGCTCTTTGAAGGACTCCCGTCATGCGTCACCGCAAAGCAGGCTTCAAGCTCGGCCGCACCCGCTCGCACCGCGAGGCGATGCTGCGCAACATGGCCGCCTCCCTCTTCGAGCACGGCCAGATCGTCACGAGCGTGCCCAAGGCCAAGGCCCTCCAGCCGCTGGTCGAGAAGATCATCACCAAGGCCAAGAAGGGCGACCTGCACAGCCGCCGGCAGGTCATCGCCATGCTCGGGCGAGACCGCAAGGCCTTCGACTGGATGTACGTGCCCAAGGGCGCCGACGAGGCCTTCAGGCAGCGCATCGCCGACCAGCGCGAGCGCACCGAGAAGTTCTTCGATATCCCAAGCGGCGACCAGGTCGAGCGCAACCGCTACGGCGAGCTGCGCAAGGCCCCCAGGCTCGTTCGGCACATCTTCGAGAACGTCGCCCCGCGCTTCGAGGACCGCCAGGGCGGCTACACCCGCATCGTCCGCATCGGCTACCACCGGCTGGGCGACGCCACCGAGATGTGCGTGATCCAGTTCGTCGGCGCCGAGGAGGGCCCGGAGATCGGCGGCAACCCCAGCCGCCGCCGCCGCCAGGCCGACAAGCGCAGCGCGTACAACGCGAAGCTTCGCAAGGACCGTGGCGGCGAGAAGGCCGGCGAGAAGAAGGCCGAAGCCGCGACGGCGACGGCCGAGCCCGAGGCCAAGGCGGAAGAGTCGGGCGAGTCTTCGGAGTCCTAAGAGAAGTCAGTTTCGCTGGACGAAGACGAGCCCACGTCGTGAGACGTGGGTTTTTGTTGGTAGCTCGAGACATCCTGTCAACGCATAGTCTTTGGGCGATGCGCAGATTCGTCCTGATGCTTCCGTGGCTTGTGCTTCTTGAAGGGCTTCTGGGATGCACGAGCCGAAGCGGAGCATGGCCGATTCGCACCGTAAAGAATCTGGAGGGCGCCCCGCTCTCAGAGTTGTTCCGCAGCTTCGGGCCGCCTGACCAGTTGCTCGAGCAGTCAGGCGACATTGCGCGATCTCGACGACCGGGTGAGCAGATGCCTCCGTGGCGGACGGACGGGTTCATGCTGGTGTATCTGGAACCGAGGGTTGTCGTGCACACCGATCGTTATGGCGTTGTCGAATTCGTCGATCTCATGAACGATCGCGAATTCGAGCACTACCGCGCTTCGATCAAAGCGTCCAAGTTCGATAGCAATCCACAGCGCCGCTAACAATGTGACGCATTATTGAGCGAGACGTCTAACTCGGTCGAGTTGAGCAGGGAAAGGAAGTTCTTCGAATCCGAGAGTATCTCAGCGCTTGTCGCGCTCCAGCTCCGCATACGCGTTGTGGCTGTGGATGCTCTCGAAGTTCTCGCTGCTGATGGCGTACCAGCGCACGCGGTCGTCCTTGTCCAGCGCGATGGCCAGGTCGCGGATGATGTCCTCGACGAACTTGGGATTGTCGTAGGCGTGCTCGGTCACGTACTTCTCGTCGGGCCGCTTGAGCAGGGCGAAGACCTCCAATGAACTCGCACCCTCGCAGATCTCGACGAGGTCCTCGATCCACATCTCGCCCGTAAACCGGACACTGGCGGTGATCTCGCAGCGCTGGTTGTGGGCGCCGTACTCGGAAATCTCCTTGCTGCACGGGCAGAGGCTCGTCGCGGGCGCGGCGACGGTCATGACGAAGTCGTCGTCGCCGTTGGCGGTGCAGGCGAACGTCACCTTGTAGTCCATCAGGCTCTCGATGCCGGTGACGGGCGCCTTCTTCTTGACGAAGTAGACGAAGCCGGCCTCGATGTGGGCCTCCTTGGCGTTCAGGCGGTCGCGAATCGCTCGCGCGATGCCGGGGAACTCTTCGGGCGTGATGGGCTCGCAGGCGTGGGCCTCGAGCACCTCGATGAAGCGGCTCATGTGCGTGCCCTTCTGGGTGTGGGGCAGGGCCACGTACATGGAGATGTTGGCGATCGAGCCCTGCTCGCCGCCCGCCCGCGTGCGCAGGCGGATGGGATACACGACCTCGCGGACGCCCACGCGGTCGATGGCGATCTCACGCGGGTCGGCGCTCGACTGCATGTCGGGCATGGCGGCGTCGGCGGGCTTCTGGGTCATGCTCAATATCAACCTCTCACGGCACACGAATATGCCTTGCAAATGGGCCGGCAGGACCCGGCCCTCCGTAGACGATCAGTGCTCGGCTCGCTTGACGATGGACGCGGCCCAGGCCAGGCCCAGCGGCGTGCCGAGCAGGGCGCCCGCGGCCCAATCGAGGGGCGTGATGCGGACGATGCCCGGCAGGGCCTGGGCGTAGGCGGCCGCCAGGGCGGTGTCGGCGGCGACGGTGGCGTAGGCGTAGGCGGGCGCCACGACGGCCAGCAGGGCCGCCGCGCCGATGGCGCCCACCGCGGGGGTCTTCAGGTCCACGAGCTTGGCGAGCACGGCGATGACGATGGCGGCCAGGGCCGCGGCGGCGATGACCTGCCCCTTGAGGTCGGTTACCGCCAGGAACCATGCGGCCGCCGCGCCGCCGGCCGCGGCGATGGCCATCGCGCCCGCCGAGCGGCCAGAGAACGTCAGCGTCTTCTCGGCTTCCATCGCTTCGGCGGACTGGGCCGTGATGTGCTCGCCCGGAACCGGCACGTGCCGCTGGGCCGCCAGCGTGATGACCACGCCGATGCCCACCAGGCACGCGGCCACCACCACGCCCTCGACGACGAGCAGGCCCCAGGGGCCCTCGCCGAAGGCGGAAATGGCAGACTGGGTGCTCGCCGACATTCCGGCCATCCACGCCACCACGATGCCCGCGCAGGTCAGCCCGGGCCGAAGCCCGCAGCGCCACGCGGCAAAGCCGCCGATGGCAGCCGCCAGGACCGCGCCGAGGATCAGGCAGACGGCGCCGACGACCGGGCTGGAGGACGCCAAGGGCGTTCCGGCCGAGCCATCGGGCGCGTTGGTCAGCCGCATCAGCATGCCCGCAACGGGCCCGACGACGACCAACGAGACGATGTAAAGAGTCCAGCGAATCGTTGCGTCGACCATGCGTACTCCGGCGGGCTCGGCCCTCGCCAGACGAACGGCGAGAGGGGAGAACCCGATCCGATGTTTGATTGTTGCCGCTCCGTCGGCCACTTCGACCCTCTGGAGGCCAAGGATCGGAGCATCCAGCGGAAAAAGGGGGAGACCACCCACGATGCCGACCAGACCGCCCGAATTCGACCAGAGCGACCGCTCGGCCCATCCGTGGTCGATCGCCGAGCCGGGATCCTGGACGGAACTGGCCGAGTCGACCGCGTTCGTCTGTCGTGCCGGTGGACTCGCCCTGCACCCGCTCACGCTCGCGCTGGCGGCGGTGGCGGCGTTGGCCGTCTCGTGGGCGCTGCCGCTTGGCCTGACCGACCTGCTGCCCTGGCTGGGTGATGCCGGCGTCGGCGCCGTCGTCTGGGCGTGGGTCCGGTTGCTCTGGATCGTGCTGGTCGCCTGCGTGTGCGGCACGATTGCCGCTCGCACCATCGCCGCCCGGCCCACCCGGGCCGAGGTCTGGGGCGCGCTGCCGACGATGCTTGCCAGCGCCGGCCTTTGCGTATCGACGTACGTCGCGGCGCTGCTGGGCGCCATGCTCGGCGCATGGCTCGGCTCGACCCTGGGGGGGTGGATCGGCGGCGGGTTCGGAGCCACGCTTGGCGCGCTCGTGGTCCTGGTTGGTCTCCTGGCCGTCGTGCTCGCCACGTTGATGCTGCTCCTTGCCATTCCGGCCATCGCAACGAACGACGCCGATGCCCCCGACGCCATCCAGCGAGCGGCGGCGCACCTCATTGCCCGGCCCGGCTTGTCTCTGGCCCTGTTGGGGCTGAGCCTGTTCGCGGCGGGCATCGCCACCCTTGCTGCGATCTTCCTGGTGGGGCTCGCCACGGCGGCCGCGACCGCCGGCTTCGATCCCGCGCCCCGATTGGTCTGGCTGCCCAGCACGGTGGGGGTGTTCGTCGCCCTTGCGGTGCTCTGGTCGGCACTGACGCAAACGGTGCTTACGTTGCGAGAAGTGGTGGATCGGGAAGATCGGGCCAGTTGCTGGGACGCGGCGCCCCAGGCCGAAGCCATCCACCGTGCGATCGAGGCGAGGGCCACGATTCGCCGCGAGGAAGCTGGGAACGAAGATCAGTCCGCCTGATCCATGAGGGCGATCCCGGCGGCGGGCGACGGCGTACGAGAACCATTCTTCCGCGGCGAAGTCGCCTGCGCTCCCCGGGGCGAATTCTCGCATGAATCGAGTGTTGGGCCCGTCGCTGGTGGCCCGAAAGAGGGAGTTGATTCGCAACGGGCATATGCTGCCATGATGCAACCGTGGGATGGCAAGGAAATTCGACGACGCCCGTTGAGGATGCGGGGGGTGTTGCCAACCGTGCTGGTCGCTTTGCTTGCTGGGGCGGCGATGGGATCTTCCCAAGCCGAGACGACCGCCTCGCCGGTCGATCCGCCGCTGTCCGACGACGCGCCCGCCCAGGCCTTCGACCCCGCGGCACTGCTCGCCTCGGCGGCGGAACCAGACGCCCGCCGGCAAGCAGCCCGAGAGGTGCTCCAACGGTTCGCGGCCGACGCCAGCCTCTCGTTGCCCCAGGCATGGCTTGCCGAAGAACCGGCAGCGTCGCTGAGGCTGCTCGATGAAGCCGCGTCCTCGCCCGAAGCCGCCGAGGCACTCGCGTCGGCCATCGTGCGTGCAAGTCGGCCCGTGGATGGTCAGAACGGCGCCCGCGTGACGGCGCCCGCGGACATGTCATCCGACGCAAGGTTTGTGTGCGTCACGTTGCTCTCCAGATCGAGCGATCCGGCGGCCGCGGAAGTGCTCGTCGGCTGGCTCGAGTCTTCGCCCGTAGACGAACGCTCTGAGATCGTCGATGCGTTGGTGAGCCTGTCCGGACGGGCAGACCTCGGGCAGTCTCCCGAGGCCTGGCGTCAGTGGCTTGCGCGGCATCGACACCTGCCGCCCATTGCCTGGCGATCCATGCTGGTCGATGGCCTGCGGACCCGCGCCGAACGACTCGATCAGCGTGAGCGAGACCTGCTTCGCGCCCTGGTTGATTCGTCCCGCCGCCTGTACGCCGCGTTGCCGGCGGCCGACCGCCCCGCCGCGCTGGCTCGCATGCTGGCCGATTCCGAAGCGGCCATCCGGCTGGCGGCGACCGACTTGTTGCTGCGGGACCTGGAGCGCGGCGTTGCACCCGTGCCGGAGGTATCCGCGGCTGTCGTTCGATTGCTCGATGATCCCGAAGCCGACATCCGCCAGGCGGCAGCCGTCCTGGTCGATCGCATCGTGCCCGAAGGCTCCGCCGCTCGTTTAAGCGTCGCATTGCGACGGGAAGCGAACCCAGACGTTGCGGCCGTGATGCTTCGCGCTTACCGACGGTCGCCCGATGCAACGGCGATCGATGCCGTGCTCCGATGGCTCGAGCATGGCGAGCCGACGCGTGTCGCGGCCATCCGCGCCGTCGCGAGCCTGTTGGAAGCCGGATTCGAGCCATCGGTGGAGCAGCGGGAGCGGGTGCTGGCGCAGATCGACCCGCAGAACGCATCGGCCCTGACGCCCGCGGGCGTACACGTACTCGCTCGCCTTGGCGATCGAACCGATCGCGACGTCTTGCGTTCGCTCTTGTTCTCGCCAAGGCCAGAGATTCGACGTGCCACGGTGGAGGCCCTGTTGCCCGATGCCACGCACGTAAACGACCTGCTTCTGGCAGCCGAGGCCGACCCGTCGCTGCTCCAGCGTGCGGCCGACGCGGTCGCAATCCACAAGCCCTGGGCGCCCTCGCTCCGCCGCGTTGCGATGCTGGAGATGCGTGTACCGATGGATGCGCAGTCGGCCGAGTCTCTGCCAATTACCGTGGCGTTGGCTCGATTGCTTCCGATGCCCGAGCGATTGGCCGCATCGCAAACACTCGTGGGTCACCCATTGGCGATTCGTGCGATTCTCGGCACGCCTCGCCGGGAAGACTTCGCCGATGGTCCCGCCGGAGACCGGGACCTTGCTCGCGCCCGGTCGCTCTTGAATCTGCCCGAGCGCAGGGCGGAGCCGGCCGAATCACAAGCCGAGCCCGAGTTGGCGCCGGAAGAAGCTCCGCCACCGTCGACGCCACCGGGATGACGCGCTAGCCGCGGGGCTTGAGCCCTTCGAGCGGCTGGGCGAACTGCATCGAGATGAGTACGTAGGGCTGGCGGCCGTAGCGGTAGATCGTGCCGCTGACCTCGAACGCGACCTGATCGCCGTATCGCTCGATCGCCCGCTCCATGGCGCGAAGGGAACTGTTCGGCAGCACGAGAAGCGGCGCATCGTCTCGCGGGGCATCGGCATCCTGGTCGAAGGCGAGGACCCAGAGCCCTCGCTGGCGTTCGAGTCTCGCTCGGCGTCGAAGCAGCCGATCACCTTCCTGGAGGCCTTCCCGCTCGATGAGTTCCTGCTCGTCGGCGCCGTCGCCGTCGGACGACTCGCGCAAGGCCGGGGGCGAGACCGACGGCGCTTCCAGCGAGCGCGCGCGGCGCCGGCCGGACTCCAGTTCCTCGGCGATCGCGCGCAAGCGGGGGTCGATGCGGCTCATCGGATCGGCGCCCTGGCCATCGTCGTCGCGTTCTTCGTCCACCGGCGTATCCACCGGCGTAACGGTGGGAGCCGTGATGATCGCATAGTTCGTCGGCAAGAGGTAGTTCACCCTGTCGTAGGCCGTGAGGGCCCCGGTGACCCGGACGGCCGGCGCGGCGGCAGACTCGACCGACTCGATCATGCGTTCGAGCTGGCGGCAGGGCAGCAAGACCATGGCCTTGGGCTGGTCGTCCTCCCCCATGAACACGAATGCCCACTCGCCATACGGCGTGCGGCGCAGCAGCCCAGGGCGCTCGGGCAGGACCGACCCCTCGACGGCGAGCACCCCCATGCCGGTCGCGCCAGGCTCGCTGACCCCCAGGAGCAACTCGCGGATGGCCTCGGGCAGCTCGGGGGGCCCGGGGTGGGCAACATCTCCGGCCGGTGGGTTCTCCGCTGGCTGGCCACCGGCCGGGGCGTCCTGGGCAAGGGAAAACCCAGGCATGGCGAGCAGGCCGGCCAGGGCGAAGGCGATCGAAGTGCGGTTCGCGGTGGGCATGCCCAAGGCTATCGGCCATCGGGGGCAGGAACGGCCCGTGCGGGCGCCCAGCGGGCCAAGAGTTGCTCCAGCCTCCGCCATGCCGTGGCCGAAAGGAAGGGCATCGCCCCCGGCCCGGCCCCCGGCCCGGCCCATGGCCCGCGTCGGGTGTCCCAACGGGCCATCGGCCGATTGTCGCCCCGGCTCCGGCCGGTTCGCCCTCGCCCGCCGGCCACCGGGCGATCGCCCCCGGCCACCGGTCGCCCCCCGCCGGCGACCGGGCATCGCCCCCGGGCGACCGTGCACCGCGCACGGGCCACCGGGCAACCCCCGGCAAGGCCCGTGCCCCCCAGTCAAAAGAACGTGTCCCGCCCCCCGGGGCAGCTTCTCCCCGGCCCGGGGCACGGTCATCGGCGCGCAGGACCTCGAAGGGAGGCTTTCCGGGCTTGATCTGGGACGCTCCGGGCCTGGCCTGGGGCCTTCCGGGCTTGATCTGAGCCTCTCCGGGCTTGGCCTGGGGCTTTCCGGGCTTGATCTGAGCCTCTCCGGGCTTGGCCTGGGGCCTTCCGGGCTTGACCTGAGGCTCTCCGGGCTTGGCCTGAGGCTTTCCGGGCTTGACCCGAGCCGTTCAGGGGGCCACCAGGAACGCGCCCCCGGCCACGCGAGCCCCGGCGGACGCCCGCGCACAGAACGAGCCCCGCGTGGGGCTCCTTTGCGGCATGACAGGGGCTCGATACCCAGACGCCCCCCCAGCCTACGCGCACCCCGCGTCGAACGCCGTCTGGAACGCCAGGAAGTCGAAGATCGTCAGCTCGCCGTCGCCGTCGAAGTCGGCCTGGGGGTCGCCAGCGTCGAAGAGGTTGGCGAACATCAGGAAGTCGAAGATGGTGAGCGCGCCGTCGGCGTCGAGGTCGGCTTCGCAGATCTCGCAGTCGAGGTCGAACGCATACACCGCGCCCGTGCGGATGACCGGCGACCGCGTCGTCCGCTCCCCGGGCACGCCGTAGACCACGTGCCGGCCATCGGTGGCGGCCCGTTGCCCGAAGCCGTCGGCGAACCAGCCCTCGGGCGTGGCGTCGTCGGGTGTCAGCTTCGCCACCTCGCGCCACTGGCCGTTGCCGCCGCGCTGGAAGACGTAACTTGTAAAGTCCCAATTCCGCCATGTTCCGGCCACCAAAGTATCAGCGTGGAAGGCCAAACCCGCGCCAAATACGCCGCTGGTCGCGCTGTCGCTGCATGCAAGCTCCTGACTCAGTGTCCACTGCCCGCCGACAAGCTCATACGTAAACACGGCTCCTTGCCCAGAAAATGTGCGAGACTGGCCCGGAGCTGCAATGGCCACCTCTCCTTCGCTGGATGCGATCCACAGTCCGTAGTAGGCCAGTGATATCGAGTCGCCGGGAGGCAGCAATTTCTGAGTGAACGTCAGCGAATCATCAGCGTTGCGCCGATACACGTATACCGATCCATGACGATCGTCGTGCGTGCTGTCCAGCGGTGCCGCGACGAACACCCAATCCCCATCAATCTCGACCTGCTGGCCGAAGTTCGCATCCGACGGCAGTCCATCTGGAGCCCCAAAGCTCTCGCGATATTCCCAGCCCTCGGCGCCCTGGACGTACCGATGGATCAGGTCGCCCTGCACCGCCAGGGCCAGGCTGCCGCCCAGGGCGATGGGCGCCGCGAAGGCCGCGTCGGCCTCGGGCGTGTCGGGCGGGTAGAAGCGATCGGTCTCGACCCATTGCCCGGCCGACTCGACGTAGTCGTACACGTCTACGCGCCCCAGGCGTGGGTCGGAGAACTTCCGCGGCGTGGGGATGAGCATCCGATCGCCATCGATGGCGAAGCTGCCGAACTGATCGAACGCTGCGATGTCGCCGGGCACGATCTTCTGGAGAAATACCCATTGGTCGCCTTCCCGCTCGTACACGAACGTCGCGCCCCCGCTGCACGCGAAGGGGTCGGGGGTCGAGCACGCGGTGTAGGCCGTCCAGTCGCCCACGATCAGCCAGCGGTCGTCCACGTGCACCTGGAGTCCGAACGAGCCGGTTTCCTCCGGAGCGCGGACCAGGCGTTCGGCATCGCACTGGGCGAGGGTCGAACCCGAGCAGGCCAGAAGGCACGCAAGCGAAGGCAGGATGGGCTTGGAGCTTCCCATACCAGGAGTATGACGGAGTCACGAGGCAAACGCAAGAGAAATCACACCAACGGGTGGCAGAAACCCGCCTCAGCCGAACCGCCCCGTCACGTACTCCTCGGTCTCGGTCAGGATCGGCCGGCGGAAGATGCCGCTGGTGGGGCCGTACTCGACCAGGCGGCCCAGGTCCATGAAGGCCGTGTCAAGGCGGTGTCGTCGCTCACGCGCATGGCCTGCCGCATGGTGTGGGTCACGATGGGCACGGTGGAGCGCTCGGCGATCTCCCGGATCAGCTCGTTTTGATCAGCTCGTTGGCCTTCGAGATCAGAACACCGCGATGTCCACCAGGTCGAGGACCGTGCCCGTGGGCACGCCCAGGGCGGTGTTCTGCAGCGCCCGGCCCAGGGGGTTCCAGTGCTCGAGCATGGCCACGACGGGGCCGGTGCTGGTGATGCTGATGGTGAAGTCCAGCCCCTCGGTGGGGAAGCTGAAGCCCTCGTCGAACTCGATCTCGCCGTCGACGTCCTCGACCTCCAGCGACGCCAGGCTCTTGGTCTCGACGATGCGGGTGCCATCGGAGAAGGTGAAGGTGATGGTCACGTCCACCGAGCTTCCCGTGGGGTTGAACAGCAGCACGTCCTCGGTCTCGATCTCGTCGTCGTCGATCTCCTCGATCAGGCCCTGGTCGAAGAACCACGCGTCGCTGGCGCGCGTCTCGGGCTGGTAGAAGGCGAGCTGGCTGCGACGCTCGCTGATGACGTTGATGGCCACCGGCGCATCGGCCACGTAGGCGAGCGTGACGTCGTCGTCGTCGTCGGTGAAGCCCTCGCCCCGAAGCGAGAGGCGCTCCGAGCCGCCGGCCGATACGTTCACGGTGAACGTGGTCGGGCCAAAGAGCGGGCCATCGTCGCCCGCGAAGGCGCGGAAGCGGACCTCGACGTCGGTGCTGCCGGGGTTGGCGATGAAGAGGAACGTGTCGTCGCGGTCGTCGTCGTCGGTGTCGAACTCCGCGTCCAGGATCACGCCCGCGCGGGCGGTTGTCTGGGCGGGAAGTTCGATGGTGGCCGATTGGCGCTCCAGTGCGTATCGCGTGCCCCCGAGCACGATCGTGCTATCGCTGCTGACGCGGGCCTGGTACACGCCCTCGGGCAGATCAGGCAACTGCTGGATGTTCCAGCCGCCGCGGCGCTGGGCCTCGACCAGCGCGGTATAACGGTACGTGTTGCCCGAGTCGTCGCGCAGCTCGAGTTGCACGGTCACGTCGTCGTCGTTGCTGTTGAAGAAGACCACGAAGTCGCGCGATGAATCATCGTCTCGACGAACCCCGGCGAGCGTGAAGTCGTCGTCGCTGCGATCGCTGAAGTACTGGGCCGTCTGGGCCCCGAAGTCGCTGTGGCGCAGCAGGGCCGTCACGTCGTCGGTGCTGCTGCGCAGCACCAGGCTGTAGGGCTCGTCGGGCCGCACCAGCGCGGCGCCATCGCCCCAGACGGCCACGCGGTCGGTGTCGCCTGCGCCGAGGGTGCCCTGTGCGATACACACGATCTCGTCGCCGGCACCCTCGCGTTCGTAGTGGGCCCAGAGCTGCCAGTCGGCGCTGCCGCTGTCGTCGGCGTAGGCCAGTTCGACCACTTGCACGGCGGTGGGCGAACTGAATCCTTCGGGCATGAACAATGCCTCGGGCAGCACGGAAACGCCGCTGAGCAGTACGCGAGGCTCGAGCGGCTGAAGGTCGAAGTCGCCTCCGACGTTTGCACGGCTACGGCTGGCTGTCGGGTTCTGGTTGGGTCGCATGGAAAGATCCTCCTGAGGTGGGATTCGGGCGCTCGTCTACCAAGAGCACCGAACCCTGGCTGAAAATACTTCAAATCGTGTGCCATCGGGGCATTCGTTCGCCGCAACCCGGCCGTGGCATTGGTGGCTTGCAAGTCGTGGCCATCGCAGGCCTTGGCGGACCCGGGATGGCCTGCCATGGCCAGTCGCCGAGGCTATGTCGGTCGTTTGCGTTGCTCCGACGGCCGCCCTCGGCAATACTCCCAGCCCATGCCCGCCTTCTGGCGCCTCGCCAAGCTCATGCTGGACTTCAAGGGACGCATCGTCCTGGCCCTGCTCTGTGCCGTGCTGTCGGGCGGCAGTCTGTCGGGCGGCTTGTTGACATCTTCGCCCATCATCGACGGGTTGTTCGAGGAACAGCAAGGCCTCCGGCAGATCGCTCTGGACCACAATTCGGATGCGGCCGAGTCAGGCGGGTGGGCGTTTCCGACATGGTTCGTCGAGCAACTTCCCGAGAACGCCTGGCCCAGCATCGTCTTCCTGGTGGTGGTGATCGCGGTTCTGGCGGTGGCCGCGGGGTTGTTCCAGTTCACGCACTCGTTCCTCGCGCTGACGGTGGTCCACAGGACGGTCATGCGTGTTCGCCGAAAGGCGTTTCGCTCGCTGTTGTTCATGCCGCTGTTGGCCGCTCAGCGGAGCGTGGGAGAGCCCGGCGCCGCAACCCCACCCGGCCCGGTGGATGGCTCGGACGCGGTCAGCCGCCTGATTACTGACGCCGATCAGCTCGCCTATGGGTTCGAGGCGCTTCTGAGCAAGGCCGTGACGCAGGTGACCAAGGGCCTGGGCGCGCTCGTGTTCGCGTTCATCATCAACTGGAAGCTCTCGCTGCTGGCGCTGGTCATCGCCCCGGCGGTATGGGGCGTTATCCGCTACTTCGGCCGCCGCATCAAGCGTGCGTCCAAAGCGGCGATGGGGCACCGGGCTGAACTACTGTCGATCGCCACCGAGTCGGCCCAGGCCCTCCGGGTGGTCAAGGCATACACCGCCGAGCGGCGCGAGGCCCATCGATTCAGCCTGGCCAACCGCCGGGTGTACCACCAGATGCTCAAGGCGCGCACGGCCCGGGCGCTATCCAAGCCCTTCGTCGAGGTGCTGACGGTGTTCATCCTGGTGGTGCTGGTGCTGGTCGCCTTCTGGGCCATCACCGAGGGCAAGCTCGAAGTGCCGGACTTCATCAAGGTGCTGGCGGGCCTGGCGCTGGGTGGTGCCGCGCTCAAGCCCCTGACGGGCCTGCTCAACGACATGCAGACTTCCGCGGGCGCAGCCGAGCGTCTCGAGGAACTGCTGCACGCCAGCGTAGAGCCGGGCCACGAGCCTGGGCTCGAGCGTCTGCCCCGCCACAACCAGACCATCGAACTCAAGGACGTGGCGGTGCGATATCCCGGCGCGCGCTCGCCCGCGGTCAATGGCGTGAGCCTCACCATCAACCACGGTGAACGCGTCGCGATCGTTGGGCCCAACGGCTCGGGCAAGACCACCTTGCTGGGCCTGCTGTATCGCATGTACGACCCCGAATCGGGCTCGGTGCTCGTCGACGGCCACGATCTGAAGCGCGTCTCGGTGCGGTCCCTTCGCAAGCAGGTCGGCGTGGTGAGCCAGGAAACGGTGCTCTTCGAGGGCACCGTCCGAGACAACGTCGCCTACGGCAAGCCCACGGCGACCGATGACGAGGTGCGCTCGGCCCTCGACCGGGCCCGGGCCACCGAGTTCGTTGAGCAGATGCCCGGGGGCATCCGGGCCGAGATTGCCGAGCGAGGCACCTCGCTCTCGGGCGGTCAGCGGCAGCGTCTGGCGATCGCCCGGGCCATCCTGCGGGACCCAGCGATCCTGATCCTCGATGAGGCCACCAGCATGATCGATGCGGGCTCGGAGGCCCGGATCAATGAGGCCATGGACGAGTTCAGCCAGGGGCGGACGACGGTGGTGGTGGCCCACCGGCTGAGCACGGTCCGGCGGGCGGACCGGATCGTGGTGCTCCGGGCCGGGCAGGTGGTCGACGTGGGGACGCACGGGGAGTTGATGGCCCGGTGCGAGCTCTATCAGGACCTGGCCCGAACACAGCTGTTGGGCGGCGACGAAACGACCGATACGCAAAGCGACGGCCCGTCGGGTTGACGCCGATATGCCGTGGCGTACGATGTTGGCTCGCCGTTGGGTGAGCAATCTTCCCGCCCGTCGGGGGGAAGCCCTTGGCGCCGCTGTAGCTCAGTGGTAGAGCGCACCCTTGGTAAGGGTGAGGTCGTGAGTTCAAGTCTCACCAGCGGCTTTGGCAGCCTTCCGACCCGAGCGGGGAGCCTCTCGGGGTGGCGGGCGACGTGGCCCGATTCGGGGTCTGGAACAGTCTATAATCCTGCCCGCTTCTAATTGGGCGGGTTCGAGGGCTCGGACGACCGCCGAGCAACAGGCAGACATCGCCGGTTCCGTGTGGATTCCGGCTGTGATTCATGAGGAACCGGTCGGCCAGACGCCCTTACAGCGGGGCGGCCGACGACGAGGCAATGCTGGAGGTAGACGGCGATGGCAAAAGATGTCTTCGAGCGGACCAAGCCGCACGTGAACGTCGGCACGATCGGTCACATCGACCACGGCAAGAGCACCCTGACGGCCGCCATGGCCGCTCGCTCGGCCACCAAGCGCGGCGGCAAGGCCAAGAGCTACGCCGAGATCACCAAGGGCGGTACCGTCCGTGACTCGTCCAAGACCGTGACGATCCACTCGTCGCACGTCGAGTACGAGACCGACAACCGCCACTACGCCCACGTGGACTGCCCGGGCCACGCCGACTACGTGAAGAACATGATCACCGGCGCCGCTCAGATGGACGGCGCCATCCTGGTGGTGTCGGCCGCCGATGGTCCCATGCCCCAGACCCGCGAGCACGTGCTGCTGGCCCGCCAGGTGGGCGTGCCCTACATCGTGGTCGCGCTCAACAAGGTCGACCTGGTCGACGATCCCGAGTTGCTCGAGCTCGTCGAGATGGAAGTTCGCGACCTGCTGAGCAAGTACGACTTCCCCGGCGACGACACGCCCATCGTGCACATCACCGCGAAGGCCGCCGTCGAGAACCCCGCCGATGACGCTGCCAACAAGGGCGTCGACGAGTTGTTCGACGCGTTGGACAGCTACATCCCTGAGCCGCCCCGTGAGGCCGACAAGCCCTTCCTGATGGCGGTCGAGGACGTCTTCAGCATCAAGGGCCGCGGTACCGTGGCCACCGGCCGCATCGAGCGTGGCGTGATCAAGGTCGGCGATGCCGCCGAGGTCGTCGGCCTCCGTGCTGAGCCGCTGAAGACCACCATCACCGGCGTCGAGATGTTCAACAAGTCCATGGAAGAGGGCATGGCCGGCGACAACTGCGGCCTGCTGCTCCGCGGCGTTGAGAAGAACGACATCCAGCGCGGCCAGGTCATCGTCAAGCCCGGCAGCATCAACACCCACCGCAAGTTCAAGGGTGAGGTTTACGTGCTGACCAAGGAAGAGGGCGGCCGCCACACCCCGTTCTTCTCGGGCTACAAGCCGCAGTTCTACATGCGGACTACCGACGTGACCGGATCGGTGAAGCTGCTGGGCGGCGCCGAGATGTGCATGCCCGGCGACAACGTCGAGATCGAGGTCGACCTCGAGGGCAAGCCCGTCGCCATGGAGGCCGGCCTCCGCTTCGCTGTTCGCGAAGGTGGCCGCACCATCGGTTCGGGCGTCGTCACCGAGATCATCGAGTAAGCACCTTTCGGCTTGTGCCCAAGAGGACGTGACCCATGGCTAAGAAGAAGGGCGCTGCCCGCGAATACGTCTGGCTCCAGTGCAGCGAGACCGGCGACCTCAACTACCGCACCTCGGTCAACGTCCGTGGTGGGTTGCCCGAGGGCATGAAGGAGGGCATCAACAAGTATTGCCCCCGACTGCGAAAGCACACCCTCCACAAGATCAAGCGCAAGTAGCCCCTTCCGGCTACTTCCCGCGAACCAAGGCGCCGCGGCGAGCCCGAAAGCTCGCCGCGGTGTGTTTTTGAGCGCAACGACCAAGATTCTGCTCCACTTCGAATTCCGGATTGCCGATTGGAGAGGCGTCCGTTCTTGAAACTGGATTCTCGACGCGGTACACTCGATCCTCCCCGAAGCAATGACGCCCGGGGCGCCATACGGAGACGCACGATGCACATTTGCTCGACCCACGGTTGCCACGCTTCGCACGCCCATGCCGGCTTCTGCACCGACTGCGTGGCCGTCCACGCCGCGGGCTTCTCGCTTTCCGTGCCGACCCTGCTGGCGGTCGCGCTCGGCGCAGGCCTGCTCGTGTACGCCGGCCGAAGCCTGTGGAACCTCCGCGCCACCCGCCTGGCCTCCGCCTGACCGGCCGGCCTCTGGCTGACGCCAGATGACCGTTTCGTACTGGCAGCGATCTTCGAAGCCACAACTCATCGACGCCGATGTCGCGGTCGTCGGGGGTGGTGTGTGCGGCTTGTCCGCGGCGCTGCATCTGATGCGCCGCGGCTTGTCCGTTGTGGTGCTTGAACGGCATGTGCCAGGCTCGGGCGCGAGCGCCCGGAATGCGGGCTTCCTGATGCGCGGCATGGCCGAGAGCTACAAGGTTGCGCGTGAAACCCTGGGCGCCGAGGCGGCCCAGTACATCTGGCGGTGGAGCGAAGAGAACCTTCGCGGGCTGAGATCCGAGGGCGCGGGTGATTTCGCGTCGTATCGCCACACGCCAAGTTGCCTGCTTGCGCTTGAACAGGCCGAAGCCGATGATCTGGTCGCGTCCGCCAGGCTGTTGCAGGACGATGGCTTTGGGGTGCTGCTGGTCGAGTCTGGCGGCGACAGCGCCTGGGCAAGCGAACTTCCGCTTCTCGGTCTGGTGAATCCGGGCGACGCGACGATCAATCCCTCGGAGCTCGTTGCGCTCCTCGCGTCGAAGCTCGGCGCGGCCGTTCTGGCCGGCCAGGAAGTCCACACCATCGAGCGATCGCCCGGAGATCGAGCACCATGCATGGTGCGAACGGGCTCGACGAATGTCCGCTGTCGCCGGGTTCTGGTGTGCACCAACGCATACGTTGGTTCACTGCTACCGCAATTGGCGGCTGCGGTTCGGCCCAACCGGGGCCAGATGCTGGCGCTCTCGGCCGAGGGTGCGCGCCTGGACTACGCGTACTACGTCAATCGTGGGCATGAGTACATTCGTCAGACGCCCGACGGGACCATCGTGGTCGGCGGCTGCCGCGATCGTTTTGCGCAGCACGAGCGCACGCTGGAGGACGGCGCGACGCCGGAGGTGCAGGAGGCCATCGAGTCATTCGCGCGCATGCTGCTGGATAAGCCCATCCGGATCACGGCACGATGGGCGGGCACCATGGGCTTCTCTCCCGACGGCATGCCGCTGGTGGGCCCAGTTGGCGACGACGGGGCCGTCTGGTTCTGTGGCGGGTTTACCGGGCATGGGATGTCCCTGGCTTATCGGACAGCGGCCGGTGCGGTGTCGGCGATGCTGGACGGCCCGGATGCGGATCCGCTGGCGAGCACGTTCGCGCTGGACCGCCTGGGGGCATTGGGGAACGCGTAGGGCCGGGCCCGATGCGTTTTTCGAGCACCAGAGCCACTTTTTCGGATTTTTGCGTCGCGGTCGCAGCCCGGCTGCTGTAATCTGTGCAGCGGGGCCAAGGCCGTCCCGCATACCTCCGACTCGCCGGGGAGAGTACCCATGCGCAGAACCGTCCTTGCCGTGCTGGCTATTGCCGGCCTCGCATCCGTCAGCAACGCATGCCCAGCGGACCTCGACGGCGATGGCTCGTTGACCATCTTCGACTTCCTGGCGTTCCAGAACTTCTTCGACGCCGGAGATCCCATCGCTGATTTCGACGGCGATGGCGACCTGACGCTGTTCGATTTCCTGGCATACCAGAACGCATTCGATGCCGGATGTCCGTCCGCCGTGCAGGGCGCCGAACTGTTGGGGCGAGCACGGAGCGGGTATCCGCACATCGAGATCGTCGGGACGTTCGTAGTCGGACAGACGGCTTCGATTGCGATCGACCCGAGCGAACATGCGACGCTCGTTGGCGTGCCGGTCGACGTGTACGTGGTTCCGGCGCGGAGTGAATCGGAGTGGATCGCCGATCCGGCGCTCGTCGATGCCCGAGCCACGGGTCCGCAGAGCCTGACGTTTCCCGGCGGCGCATTCCAGGCCAACGTCTTCGCGTTGAATTCGACGGCCCTGCTTGCCCCGGCCGAAACCGAATCGCGTGTTGCGGCCGGGTACGACGTGGTCATCGACGCCGATCGCGACGGCATGCTCTCGCCGGGAGACGTCATCGATGGCCTTGGCGACGACACGGGCATCTGGTATGCCAAGGACCTGACGCGGCTTGGCCCGTACGACCGGGCTCCATCGCGTGACTATGCGGTGAGTTGGCCCGGCCTGCCCTCGCATCGCGTCCGCGAATTGCTGGTGTATCCCGACGATCCGAGCCTGACCGACATGCCGGTGGTCATCATCGCGCACGGCAATGGGCATGATTATCGCTGGTACGACTACGTGCAGCAGCACCTGGCCAGCCACGGCTACGTGGTCATGAGCCATCAGAACGACACGATACCCGGCATCGAGGCGGCCAGTGACAGCATGCTTCGGCATGCCGACGCGTTCCTGGGCAACTACGCCGCGTTCGCGCCCGACCTGGCCGGCCGGGTTGATACCAGCCGGGTGATGTGGATCGGCCACAGCCGCGGCGGTGAGGGCGTGGTCCGGGCGACGAGCAAGATCGTGGACGGCGTGTACGTGCCGACGCACTATTCGCTGAGCGACTTCAAGGTCACCAGCAGCATCGCGCCCACGGTGTGGCAGGGCACGACCAGCCAGATCCATGACCAGAACTACCATCTGCTGTTCGGTGCAGCCGATGGCGACGTGTGCGGTTGCCCGCATCGCGATGATCGCCAGAGCTTCCAACTCTACGAACGCGGCACGGGCTCGAAGCAGGTGACGTATGTACACGGCGCCGACCACAACGACTTCAACTGCTGCGGCTTTAATGACTTCACGGGTCCTCCGGGCACGGAGATCGGTCGCGCCGAAGGGCAGCGCATCGCCAACGCCACGTGGCTGGCGCTGGCCGAGCGATACCTGCGCGACAACGGCTGGGCCGAGGAGTTCATCTGGCGTCACCAGACCTCGTTGCAGTCGCCGAGCATCGCCCAGAGTTCGAAGATCATCCGCGAGCACAATCCGGGGCCTGCCGTGGGCGTCGTGATCGATGACTACCAGAGCGAACCCTCTTCGCTCGTTGCCAGCAGTGGGGCGGCGGTCTCGTTCGATGTCTCCTCGTTGACCGAGGGACGGCTGGAAGACCGCAACTCCGATTTCACCGCCGTGGCAACCGATCCGATGAACGGCATGACGCGCGCCAGTGGCTCGGCCAGTGATACGACCGCCGGCGTTGTGTTCGAGTGGGAAGGGGACGACGCGACCTATGCGTTTGCACTGCCCGCAGGCCAGCGGGACCTCAGCGCACTGGGCAGCCTGAGCCTCCGGGCGGCCCAGTCCACGCGGCACCCGCTGACCACTATTTCGCTCAACGACACGTTCTTCACCGTGGAGTTGATCGATGGCGATGGCAACGCGAGCGCGGTGTCCACCGCTGGATACGCGGGCGTGCGTGATCCGTATCCTCGCAGGGACTATGGCACGAGCGCCCCTGGCTGGCAGAACGAGTTCGAGACCATCCGCATCCGACTGGTTGACTTCACGCGCGACGGCCGGACGCTGGACCTTGGGAACATCGAGACGATCCGGCTGCGTTTTGGGCCCAGCCACGGGTCGGAGACCGGTCGCATTGGGTTAGACGACGTCCGCCTGCTGCCCTGAGCGAATACGTCACCGACGAGCGTCATCACGAAACACCTCGGGGGAGTAGAGGAGTCAGAGATATGCGAATCACCACACGAACCGCCGCGATGCTGGCGGTGGCGGCTGGAATGCTGGCCGGTCCGGCCGCGATGGCCCAGTCCGGCTGTCCGGCGGACATCGACGGCGACGGTGAATTGACCGTGTTCGATTTCCTGGCGTTCCAGAACCTGTTCGACGCGGGTGACCTGCGGGCCGACTTCGACGGTAACGGTCGATTGGACATCTTCGACTTTCTCGAGTTCCAGAACCTCTTTACGCTCGGCTGCTCGGATGACTTTCAGATCGTTCAACTCGCCTCCGTGGCGCTGGATCAGTTTCCGCATGCCGACTATGTCCGGGCGTTCAATGCGGGTCAGGTGATCTCTGTGGCGATCGACCCTTCGCGCGCCACGGTGCCCGGCGGCACGGTGGACGTCTACTTGGTCGAAGACAAGGACGCCTCGGAGTGGACGTCCGATCCGATGCTCATCGACGCGCGGGGGCTGGCGCAGCCGGCGACGTTTGGCGGTGGGGCCTCGACGGCCGACAACATCGCCATGATGGGCGGAACGGCGTTCCTGAACGCTGATGCTGGCGAGAGCATCGGCGTGCCCTACGACGTCGTGATCGACGTCAACCGCAATGGCATGCTCGATGGTGGCGACCTGATCGACGGCTACGACGACGTGGGCTTCTGGCTCTTCAAGGACCTGACGACGCTCGGGCCGGCGGCATTTACGCGCGTCGAGACGTACACGGCGACCTTCCCGGGAATTCCGAGCTCGCGCAACCAGCAGCGGCTGACCTATCCCAGCGATATCGCCAGCCGCAGCGACGTGCCCGTGGTCATCATCAGCCACGGCAACGGTCAGGACTATCGCTGGTACGACTACATGCACGACCACTTCGCCAGCCACGGCTGGGTCGTGATGAGCCACCAGAACGACACCGTGCCGGGCATCGAGACGGCCTCGACCACGACGCTGACGCACACCGACTACTTCTTCGGCAACCTCGACACGATCGCTGGCGGTGCGCTGGACGGCCGGCTCGACCAGAGTCGAACGGTGTGGATCGGCCACAGCCGCGGTGGGGAGGGCGTGGCTCGTGCGTATGACCGCATCGTGACGGGCAGCTACAGCCCGGTGAACTACGTGCTCGAAGACATCCTCGTGGTCTCGAGCATCGCGCCGACGGACTTCGGTATCCGGGCCCGGCCGGGCAACTCGAACTTCCACCTGATTTATGGCTCGTCGGACGGTGACGTGCGCGGCAGCGTGGCCAGCGGTAGCAAGCCATTTGCGATCTACGAGCGCGGCACGGGCAACAAGCAGGTGACCTACATCCAGGGCGCCGACCACAATGACTTCAACTGCTGTGGGTTCAATGACTTCGTTGGCCCTGCCGGCACCGAGATCGGCCGGCCCGAGGTGCAGCGCGTGGCGCTCATCGACTGGCTGGCGCTCATCCAACTCTACGTGCGGGGCAACGAGCCGGCCCGCGACGTGAACGAGCGGCAGTGGGAGAGCCTGGACTTCCCGGCCATCAACGACAGCACGGTGGTCGACAACGAGTATCGGCCCGCCCGCGGCGGCAGCGACTCCGTGGTCGATGACTTCCAGAGCCAGGGCTCGACCACGCTGGCCAGCAGCGGCGCATCCATTTCGTTCGACGTCTTCGGCGTGTTCGAAGGACTGATGCGTGATCTGGATAGCACGTACACGTGGAATCCCTCGCAGCCGATGAACGGCATGAGCCGGAACAGGCCCAGTTCCATTGACAGTTCGAACGGGGTGACCTTCGGGTGGGACGGCGTGCCGGCATCGTTCGCGTACACGCTGCTGCCGATCCATCGCGACGTCAGCGATTTCGCGTCGCTGAGCTTCCGGGCGTGCCAGATCAGCCGGGCGCCCGAGACGGCGGCCGCATTGGAGGACCTGACCTTCACGGTAACGCTCGTGGATGGCTCGGGCGGGCGCAGCTCGATCAACATCGGGGCGTACGGCGGGGGCATCGAAGAGGTGTACCAGCGTACGGGAAGCCCTACTGGCTCTGACGGTTGGTCGAACGAGTTCGAGACCATCACCATCAGACTCGCGGACTTCCTGCGGGATGGCACGGACATCGACCTGAGCGACGTGGAGCAGGTGCGCTTCGAATTCGGGCCCGGGTTCGGCTCGACCGAGGGTCGGATCGGCTTGGACGACGTGGAGTTCCGGGTCGAGTAATCGCTCACGTGCGTAAGCTTGGCCCATGGCCACAGCCCTGCGTATCGAAGACTTGAGCTTCCGCTACGACCGGCGGGCGATCGACGCCCCGCCGGTCGTTCGCGTTGATCGCTTCGAGTTGGGCGCGGGCGAGATGGCCTTGCTGCGGGGTCGGTCGGGTAGCGGGAAGACCACGCTGCTGGGGCTCATCGCCGGGTTGCTGGAGCCGTCGCTTGGCCGGGTTGAGATCGCTGGGCAACACCTGCACGCCCTCCGCGGTGCGGCCCGCGATCACTTCCGGGGCCGGCATCTGGGCGTGGTGTTCCAGACGTTCAATCTTTTGCACGGCTTTAGCGCACGGGAAAACGTTCTGGCAGGGATGATGTTCTCGGATATCCCCAAGAGCGAGCACGCAGCCAGAGCCTCGGCACTCCTCGAGCGTCTGGGCATCGAACGCGTGGATGCACGGCCGGAAGAACTGAGCGTCGGGCAGCAGCAACGCGTGGCGGTTGCGAGGGCGGTCGCGGCACGCCCGACGCTCGTGCTGGCCGATGAGCCGACGGCGAGTCTCGATCCTGAAAACGCGGATGCGGCGATCGAACTCGTGAAGGAAGCGTGTGCCGAAGCGGGGGCCGCGTTGCTCTGCGTGAGTCATGACCCCTCCGCTTCGTCGCACTTCGAACGCGTCGAGGATCTGGCCTCGTTGGCGGGCATCCATGCGGCAGGGCCGGCCTGATGGCTTTGCGTGGTTCGAGAGTGGTGCTGGGCTCCCTGCTTGCCCGGCGGTTCCAGACCGTCACGACGACCCTCACCGTGGCGATCGCCGTCGGGCTGCTGCTGACCATCCTGAGCATGCGTGACGCGACGCGGCAGACCCTCGAACGCGGCGCGGGCAACATGCACCTGGTCGTTTCGGCCGAGCCATCGCCGTTGGTCAGCGTGTTGAACTCGGTGTTCCATGCCGGGACGCCCAGTCGCGCGATGACCTGGCTCCAGGTGCAGCAACTCCAGCGAGACCCTCGCGTGGCATATGCCCTGCCGATCCAGCAGGGCGACTCGTTCGAGAATTACCCGGTTATGGCGGTCGAGCCGGACTTCTTCGAACTCTTCAGCCCGGACGCGGCCTACGACCCGGAGCGTGACGAAGAGCGCGGTCGTTGGAAGATCACCGAGGGTCGGCGCCTCGAAGGACGCTTTGAGGTCGTACTCGGCTCGCGCGTCGCTCGGGAAACAGGCCTTCGAGTCGGCGACGAAATACAACTGACGTGTGGACTCGCCGGGGCGGGATTCGTGCACCAAGGCTTCTCGTACGAAGTCGTTGGCGTGCTCGAGCTCAGCGGCACGCCGCATGACCGCGTGATCTTCAGCGATCTCGCTTCGGGGTGGATCATCCACGCCCAGGACAAGCGCGATCGTGAGTCGGGCGGGGCCGCCGGACGCGTAGGCGAGGACGACCTCAGTGCCGCCGACAGACTCGTGACGGGCGTGTATCTGCGCGGCGTGGTGCGCGAGGGCCGCCAGGCGAGTTCAGCCGTCGCAGAGTTGGCCAGCGAGTTGCGACGGAATCCGTCGCTGACGGTGGCTTCGCCGGCTGCGGAGATCGACACCCTGTTCCGGATCGTCAGTCGGGTCGATCGACTCCTAATCGCCGTTGCGTTCGTCGTGCTCGTATCGGGCGCTGTATCGATCATGCTCGCGCTCTATTCGGCCGGGCAGATGCGCCGACGGGAGATCGCGACGTTTCGTGTGCTGGGTGCAAGCCGAGGGCGGATCGTTGGGTGGGTGCTGGCCGAGGCCATCTTGCTGGGGGCGGCGGGCGCCGTCGTGGGCGTGGGCATGAGCGTGCTCGGCGGCCTGGCGGTCTCCTGGGGGTTGCGGGTGCAGTTGGGGCTGGTCGTGGAGCCCGCGGTTTCCCCGGCAGCGTTCGGGATGGTGGGCATCGCCGCCGTGGCCTTGGCCGCCCTGGCAGGCGTGGCGCCCGCGATACTGGCCTATCGGACCCCTGTGGCGGAACACCTCCGGCCGCTGGGCTAGCCTTACGGGCATGATGAACCAAGGGAACGAGAGAAAGGTACCGCCGGCGGTCTTCGTCGGAGGTTTCGTCGCGCTGGTGGTGGTTGCGGTGGCAGGAATCGCGGTATTCGAGGCAAGCTCGTCGCGGCATTCCAGCGGACCGACCGAGGCCGACGTCGACGTCATTCCGGTTGGACGCACGACCGAAGCCATCGAGTCGGCGTCGGTCCGCGAACAGGTCGCCCAGAGCGCCCAGCACCAGGATCTCGGATTGAGCGCGATGGCTCCGCTCTACGCCCCGGCCGTCGCGAGCGTTGAACTGTTCGCGCCCGATGCCCAGACGCCGAAGGTTGTTACGGGCTTCTTCGTCGGGCCCGGGCGCCTGGCAGCACCCAGGTCGGTGGTCGAGGGTGCGGTTCGGGGCGAAGTCGTCCTGGACACCGGCCAGCGCTTCGAAATCGAGCGCATCGTCGCCGACGTTCCGGAAATCGATCTTGTGCTGCTCACCGTCGATCTGCCCAGCGAATTGATGCGCGGCTTCCAGATTGCCATCCTCGAGCCGTTTCCCGACGAGAAGCTGCTCTTGATCGACCGTCCCACGAATCCGGGCGCCGAAGATCCCAGTCACGCGACCGAGGTGCTCCGCGTCGCACGGGTTCGCGTGATGGATCAGGTCGTCCGCGTGGTGCTCGCCGAGCCTGTCACGTCGGAGCGTCTGGGCGCGGCGTTGCTGAACGAGACCGGCAAGCTCGCCGGGTACGTCGCGCGCGGGCCCGACGGGCAGGCTCAGGCGTTTGGCGCCGAGCGATTGCTGCGCGTGGATCCTCTACCCGGACTTACGCTGACAGAGTGGACGGCAGGTACGAGCGTTGAGTCGACCCGGCCGCCGCCCGAAACCGAAGACCTCTGGGCCGAAATCCGTGCGATGCCGCGGCCGGAGGGCTTTGGCCCGGCGCCCGAGAAGTTCGCCGGGTTCGACGTTCGACCCGCCCAGATCGAAGTCGTGGACGGACAACTGCGTGTCGATGATCGCTTTACGGTTCCCGGCGCGGGGACGCAGGCCGATCCTTACGTGCTGCCGTGGGATCTATTGGTGTCCGCGAGCGAGACGTTTAATCCCTCGCGCGGGCGACTGGTATTGCCCGAGCGGGTGACGATGTTCGATGGTCAGTGGGTGCGGTTCGAGGGCAACCTCGCAATCCCATTCGCCGAGCGATTTGTCAGCGAATTGCTCCTGATGCAGCATCCATGGGATGGATGCTGCCTCGGCGTCCCCCCGACCCCGTATGATGCCATCGAAGTATCGCTCGCGGCGCCGATCGAGAGCCGGCCGCAGTTTGGCGTCTTGAGCGGACGCTTGAAAGTCGATCCGTTCGTTCGCGGCAAGTGGCTGTACGGCATGTATCTGATGGAGGGGGCGTCGCTCTCGAAGCGACAAGCCTCGGAGGACAACTGATGCGATGGAATGCGGCCGTCTTCTTGGCGGCGCTGGGGGTGTTCTTCTTCGGAATCGATGTCGGTCTCGCACAGGCGCCTCCCGCGACGGTGCGCATCGACCAGGCCCGCAGCCAGCCGCTCGAGACGTGGCGCGAATCGACCGGACAGATACGTGCGGCCCGACGGAGCGTGCTGGCCGCCGAGGAAGAAGGACTGGTCGCTGACGTGCTGGTGCGCGAGGGCGACAAGGTCCAAGCCGGTCAAGTCATCGCACGACTGGATGACAAGCGAGCTGCGCTCGAACTCCGCCGCGCCCGCGCCGTGCTCGAGAGCGTAAAAGCCGTGGTTGCCGAACGCGAAGCACTCGTCGAGAACGCCAAGCGAGACCTGGAGCGCGTCCAGCAGACGTTTGACCGCGGCGGCGGAAACGAGCGCGAGGTCGACCAGGCCCGCACCGACCTCCAGGCCGCCGAGGCGAGGCTGGCCGCGGCCCGCGCAGACGTCGTGCTCAACGAGGTGCTCGTCGATCTGGCCCAGACCCGTGTCGAAGACATGATCGTGCGGGCACCGTTCGGCGGCCGCATCGTGCGCCGCGTGGCCGAAGCGGGTCAGTGGCTGGGGGGAGGAGACACCGTCGCTGAGATGGTTTCCCTCGAAACCGTCGAGGCATGGATCGACGTGCCCGAGCGGCTCATCGATCGCCTGACGCGCGAGGATGGTCGCGTCCGCGTCCGGGTGCCGGCCACGGGCGACGAGGTCGAGGCCGAGCGATTCACGATCGTTCCCGATGCCGATCCGAGGAGCCGGCTGTTTCCCGTCCGGGTTGTCCTCGCGAACGAAGAGGAACGGTTCCGCCCGGGCATGAGCGTGATCGGTCTGACGCCCACGGGCGTGACGGAGCCGACGCTGACGGTGCACAAGGACGCCATGTTGCGCGACGACGCGGGAGAGTACGTGTACTTTGCCGTTGCCGGGCAGGATGGCGGTTTCGCTGCAGCACCCGCCCGGGTCACGCGGCTGTTCGCCGCCGGCGATCGCGTGGCGATCCGTGCGGGGGCGATGCCTCCGGGCGCCATGGTGGTCGTCGAAGGCAACGAGCGAATGTTCCCCATGCAACCGCTCAACATCGTGAATCTTCCAAGCGACCAGCAGGCCGCACAAGGCTCGGGGGAGCAAGACGCCGGTGCCGCGACGGGCGGCGATCCGGCCGGAGGGGCGTGACCCGTGGATTTCGTTCGACTTGCGATCCAGCGCCCGGTGGGCGTGGTCGTTGCCGTTCTCATCGTCGTCATGTTCGGGCTGATCGGGATGGGCGCCATCCCGATCCAGCTTACGCCCACGGTGGATCGGCCGATCATCACCGTGACGACCAACTGGCCGGGCCGCAGCCCGCAGGAAGTCGTCGATGAGGTCACCAAGGAACAGGAAGAGCAGCTCAAGAACGTCTCGAATCTCAAGTCGATGCGTTCCCTGAGCAGCGAGGGCTCGGCGTCCATCACGCTGGAGTACTACATCGGCACCAGCATCGACCGGGCGCTCCAGGAGGTCTCGGACGCCCTCCGCCAGGTGCCCGATTATCCCGAAGAGGTCGACGAACCAATCATCGCCGACACGAGCGGCGGGCCCGAGAACGCCATCGCCTGGATCATCATCGACATCGATCCGGAGCACATCGACCGGTTCAAGGACTTCGACATCACGACCCTGTTCGACCCGGTGGATCGGGAGATCCGACCGTTCCTCGAGCGCGTGGGCGGCGTGGCGGAGGTCAACGTTTACGGCGGGCGGGAGCGCGAGGTCCGCGTCCTGCTTGATCCCTACGCCATGGCCCAGCGCGGGCTCAACCACGTCAACGTCTATGACGCCCTGCGGGGCGAGAACCGCAATGTCTCGGCCGGGACGCTCGCCGAGGGCAAGCGCGACTATCGCGTCCGGGTGATCGGGCAGTTCAGCGATCCGCAGCAGGTGCTCGACACCATCGTGGCCTATCGCGATGGCAAGCCCGTCTACTTGCGCGACATCGGCACGGTCGAGCTCAGCCATGAGAAGCCGCGTGGCTTCGTGCGCTCGCTCGGCCAGCCGTGCCTTGCCATCAACGCATTGCGACAGACCGACGCCAACGTGGTCGAGGTCATGACGGATATGCGCGAGCAGCTCGACCAGATCCGCCAGGACATCCTGCCCAACCTCCACCCCGAGGTCGGGCCCTACCTGCGCATGCGGCAGGTGTATGACGAGACGACGTACATCAGCTCGGCGATCGATCTGGTGCTCGAGAACCTGTGGATCGGCGGCATCCTGGCCGGCCTGGTCCTGCTGATCTTCCTGCGAAGCGTTCCCGCCACGCTGGTGATTGCCCTGGCCATCCCGATCTCTGTCATCGGCACGTTCCTCGTGCTGCTGGGGCTCGGGCGTACGCTGAACGTCATCTCGCTGGCAGGCCTGGCGTTCGCGGTGGGCATGGTGGTCGACAACGCGATCGTGGTGCTCGAGAACATCGACCGCCACCGCGCCATGGGCAAGAAGCCGGCCGTCGCGGCATACGAGGGCGCCAAGGAAGTCTGGGGTGCGGTGTTGGCCTCCACCCTGACCACCGTCGTGGTGTTCGTGCCCATCCTGACCATCCAGGAAGAAGCGGGCCAGCTGTTCCGCGATATCTCGCTGGCCATCGTGGGCGCGGTCTCGCTCTCGCTCATCGTCTCCCTGACGGTGATTCCCTCGGCCAGCGCGGCGTGGCTGGGCGAGCCGAGCCGACCCAAGACTCGGGCCGGGCGAGCCATCCGTTCGTTGGGCGGGCTTGCAACGCTCGGGACGGCCGCAACCGCGGCATTCGGTCGCGGCATCGCGTGGCTCATGGGCGCCTGGCGCGGCGCAACGCTGCGTCCGCTCGCCATCGTCGTGCTCACCGCGGCCAGCCTGTTGCTCTCGTGGGTGCTCATGCCGCCGCTGGACTACCTGCCCGCGGGTAACCGCAACCTGGTCTTCGGCGGGCTGCTGCTGCCCCCGGGCCTGAGCGTGGAAGCACGCACCGAACTTGCCGAGCGCATGGAGGCGCAGGTCGGTCCCTACACCACCCAGCAGATCGGCGGTACCGATGCGTCGGGCCTGCCCAAGATTCCGTATGGCTACGCGCCGGATCCCGAAACGGGCGAGATGCCCGCGTACGAACCGGTGGCGATCGAGAACTTCTTCATCGGCGCCTTCGGCACGCAGATGTTCGCCGGCGCGACCAGCGCCAACGAGCGTGTGGTGATCCCCGTTGGCCAGATCCTCACCAACACGTTCAACCAGCTCAACAGCGACATCTTTGGCGGCGCGAGCCAGGCTTCGCTCTTCGGCCGCGGCGCCGCGGGCGGCGGCACAATCGACATCGAGATCAGCGGGCCCAACCTGGACAAGGTCAAGAGCGTCGCCCAGCAGGCCTTCATGGCCGCGGCGGGCAAGTACGGGTACGGCCGCGTCCAGCCCAGCCCGGCGAACTTCACGCTCGAGCAGCCCGAGGTCCGCGCCGAGATCAACAACGTCGGGCGAGACCTGGGGCTGACCACCGAGGGCGTCGGGCTCGCCGTGCGAGGCCTCTTCGACGGCGTCTTCGTGGGCGACTACCAGCTGGACGGCGAGCAGGTGGACCTGGTGATGCTGCCCTTCGGCGGCCGGCTGGAATACATGGAGAAGATGCTCAGCATCCCCATCGCCACGCCCGCCGGTCCGGTGGTGCCCATCGACAGCGTGGTGGACATCAGACGCGGCCTGGCCCCCCAGGAGATCAGCCGCGTCGAGGAACTGCCCAGCGTCACCATCAACGTGCGCCCGCCCGAGGGCGTGCCGGTGGCCGAAGTCATCCAGGTCATCCGCGAGGAGATCATCACGCCCCTGCGCGCCAGCGGCCAGATCGACTCGACCATGCGCATCAGGATGGAGGGCACCGCCGCCAAGCTCGACGAGGTGCAGCAGGCGATGTTCGGGCTTGGCGGAGAAGCCACCAACGGCGCCGCTGCCGGCACGCCCACGCGGGCCCTGTGGATCTTCGGCTGGATCGCCCAGGTGGGCGGGCTGGCGCTCGCGGTGGTCACGCTCGCGATCGCCGTGCGCCGCAAGAAGCTCTTCTACGCCTACGGGGCCATCGGCCTGGTGCTGGTGGGGGCCATCTTCCTGCTGCTCTTCGGCGGCCTGGCCAGCTACCCGACCATGCTGACCGCCCGTTTCGTATGGGCGCTCGCGGTGGTGTACCTGCTGATGTGCGCGCTCTTCGAGAGCTTCCTGTACCCGCTGGTCATCATGTTCACGGTGCCGCTGGCCGTGGTGGGCGGGTTCGCCGCCTTGGCGTGGGTGCACGCCGTGTCGGCGGCCGACCCGACGATCGCCCCGCAGAACCTGGACGTGCTGACGATCCTGGGCTTCGTGATCCTGGTGGGCATCGTGGTGAACAACGCGATCCTGATCGTGCACCAGAGCCTCAACTTCATGGAGAAGGACCCGCTCAAGGACCCGGCGGTCGACGTCGAGCACGCCCACGAGGCCATCGCCCGCGCCACCACCAGCCGCATCCGCCCCATCTTCATGGGCACGCTCACCAGCGTGGGCGGCATGCTGCCCCTGGTGCTGTTCCCCGGCGCGGGCTCGGAGATGTACCGGGGCCTGGGTTCGGTCGTCGTGGGCGGGTTGCTGGTCAGCACGCTGTTCACGCTCCTGCTCACGCCGCTGCTCTTCAGCCTGGTGATCGACATGCGCGTGGGCGCCCGCCGGGCGCTGGCGCGCTCGCCCCGCTCGGGCGATACGCCGGTCGCGGGGGCCACGCCCCAGCCTGCGTAAGTGGTCTGCCCGGCGCGTGGTGGTGGCCAAGGATGCCCCGTGCGCCGCGTGATGGTCATCCTTGTCCTGCTCCTGGCCCTCGGGCTTGCGACGAGCATCGGCGTGGCGTGGACATCGGCCACGATGTGGCGCGGCTACGACCTGCGCAATCCGCTCACCAGCGCATGGTTCTACGAGCCGCGGGTCGAGGTGGGCCAGCTCAACCAGTGGCGCCTCGCCCAGTGGACCGACGCGACGCTGACCCGCCGATGGGGTTGGGGCTGGCGGGACGAATGGTTCACGGACCCGCGGAACGCCTACCTCCGCCGCGTCACGCTGGGCAGCGATGCCGAAGAGCGCACGTGGGGTGAGATCGACGTGCCCGGATTCAGCCGTGCGCAGCGGCCGCCGCCCGAAGAGCCCGCGCCCATCGCCCTCCTGGTCAACGCCCTGCCCAGCTTCGAGGAACGCGAGGCCGGGTGGCCCGTGCGGTGCCTGCGCGTGCGCTGGGTCGCCGGCGATGACCGGCTCGACACGCCCGGCGAGCGCATCCGCGGCGGCGTACTCGCGTCGTATTGGGTGTACCCGTGGGGCTCGACCTCGTTCGACGCCTCGATGCTGCACTGGGACACCGAGGACGAGCACGCCATCCCACTGACGCCCATGTGGGCGGGGCTTGCGGTCAACGCCGTGTTCTGGGCTCTTGTCTGGCTGGCCATCCTGCAAATGCTGATGCTGCCGGTGCACCTGTGGCTGCGCTGGCGCACCGGGCGGCGCGCGGGCCGGGGCCGGTGCCTGCGCTGCGGGTACGACCTGGGCGCCGTCGACGACCCGACCGTGACATGCCCGGAGTGCAACACCCAGTGGGGAACCAAGCCCCGGCGGGTGCTGCGCGGCATGATCGTCCTGCCAGTACTCGCCCTGCTGCTGGTCGTGGGCTGGGTCGCCGCCGTGGGCGCCCAGCGCATCGCCACGGCCGAGCGCCTGCCGCCGATGCACCGGGCCGCGGCCGAGGGCGACGCCCAGCGCGTGCGCGAGCTGCTGGCGGCGGGGGCCCTTGCCGACAAGGACGCGCCCGACCTGCGGCCGCTGAACGTCAGCCCCATGCAGGGCGCCCGGCCCATCGAGTGGGCCGCCGCGCGGGGCCACACGCAGGTGGTCGACGAGCTCATCGGCGCGGGGGCGTACTACGACATGCTCGGCGACCGGCGCTCGCCGCTGGCCCTGGCGGTCGCGTGCGGGCACGACGACATCGCCGAGCGGTTGATCGCCGCGGGCGCCTCGGTCACCAGCGACCCCAAGACCACGCCCGCGCCCATCGCCATCGCGGCCTGGCGGGGCAACACCGCGCTGCTCGAGGCCATGTTCGACCAGGTCGACGCGCTGGGCCGCGGGACGGTGCGCCTGCAACTCTTCAGCGTCGCGCTGGCCG
Organism: Phycisphaerales bacterium; assembly: GCA_040221175.1. NCBI lineage: Bacteria > Pseudomonadati > Planctomycetota > Phycisphaerae > Phycisphaerales > Phycisphaerales bacterium. The sequence goes on along the minus strand of JAVJVK010000004.1, from coordinate 191,859 downwards.
GGCGCGACGAGGCCATCTGGCGGATGGTGCTCGACCGCACGACCGGCACGTTCCGCGATGAGCGCGACGTGGCCCTCGCGGCGTACCGCTGGGGCGACCAGGACCTGCTCGAGGCCATGCTCGACCGGGGCTTCGATGCCAGGTCGGCGGGTGACGACTTCGTCTCCCTGCTGGGCCGCGTGCCCGACCCGCTGGCGGCCATCGAGGTGCTCGTGGCCGAGGGCGTCGACCTGCGGTGGCGCGACTGGATCGGCAACACGGCCCTGCACCACGTGTGCTTCGGCGGCGAGGCGCCCGGGGCCATCGAGCGGCTGGTCGGGCTGGGCGTGCCGCTGGAGGCGCGCAACGACGTCTCGTTGACGGCCCTGCACGTGGCCGCCGGGAAGGGCGACGCGGCCAACGTCCGCGTGCTGCTGGAGCTTGGCGCCGACGCCAGCGCGAAGGACGCCGACGGACGCACGCCCCGCACGCGCTGGTGGGCGGCCCGCGGCGGCACGCCGGGCGCCAAGGAGATCCACGACCTGCTCCGCGACGCCGAGGGCGCGCCGTGAGGCGGCTCGTGTTCGTGCCCATCCTGCTGCTCGCCCTGGGCCTGTGCACGAGCCTTCTCGTCGCGTGGGCGGGCGCGCTCCTGGATCGCTCGGCGTGGCCCGACACGTTGCTGACCGGTGAGCCAGTCGGCAGCCGGACCGAGATGCGCGGGTGGGTGGTCGAGCACGGCCGCGACCGGACGCTGACGTGGCGGACGTTCATTCCGCTCAGCCTGTGGGATCGGCCGCCGGACCGCAGCGCGACGGTCCAGCTGCCCGCATGGAGCGTGGGGCACCAGCTCGAAGACCAGCCCGGGCCGTTCGCGCCCGCGCGGGAACGGACGCGGGACATGGCGTGGGAGGCGAGCGCCGGGTGGCCGATGCGCTGCGTGCGGGCGGTGCGCCACGCGGGGCCGACCCAACTCGTCCTGCCCGGCGAGTTCGTGCGAGGGGGCGTGGAGGCGGAGGCGTACGCCTGGCCGCTGCCGCACGAGGTTGGTCGCCCCGAGGCGGCGTCGGTCGTGCGCCCGTGGGTCACCCACTGGCGGCGACCGATCGTGCCGCTGCGGCCGATGCCCGTTGGCCTGCTGGTGAACACGGTGGTCTTCGCGGCGGTGTGGTTCGTCGCGTTGTCGCCGCTGCTCGCGCTGCGGCCGCTTCGTCGCTGGCGACGCGCACGGAAGAACCGCTGCGCTGGCTGTGGTCATGCCCGCGACGGCCTGCCGAACGGCGCGCCCTGCCCCGAGTGCGGCCGCGCCCGCGACGAGCGCACGACGACGACCGAGCTGCTCACCGCCCGCGCGCCCGTGCTCGGCGCGGCGCTGGCGCTCGTCCTCGTCGTCACCGCGAGCACCGCGCTGACGCTGCACCGATCGATGGCCGTCGATCGGCTGCCCCCGCTGCACCGGGCCGCGGCGGTAGGGGACCTGGTCGAGGTCGAGCGGTTGCTGGCCGCCGGCGCTTCGGCCAGCGTGGTCCATCGCCGGCGCGGGGGCCTGCCCGGCGCCCTGACCGACACGACGACGCTGGAGTGGGCCGCGGCCCGCGGGCACGCCGCCGTGGTCGAGCGCTTGCTGGACGCGGGCGCCCCGACCACCGCCGACGGCTGGGGGCGCGGGCCCCTGGCGATGGCGATCCGTCACGGCCACGACGCGATCGCCCGGCGGCTCCTGGACGAACTGGCGGCGGGCCCACTGCCCATCGACCTGGCCTCCATGCTCGTCTACGCGAGCGACGACACGCGCGCACGGGCGCTGGTGATCCTGGGCGATCACCCCTTCGTGCTGGGCAGCGCGGCCTCGTCGGCGATGAGCGCCAACGACCCGGCGTTCGCTCAGGGGCTGGCCGAGCGCGGGCTGACCGAGGATCCCCGCTGGCCGGCGGACGTCCTCGATGGCGCGGTCCGGGCCGACGCGGCGGCCTGGCGTTGGCACGAGCGGAAGGACCTGGGCCTGACGCGGCGCATGCTCGCGATCGGGCCGGCCCCTTCGGTCGAGGGCATCGTCCCCTTGGTCGAATCGGCGATCGAGGAGGGCGCCCTGCCCGCGCTGGACGCGCTGCTGGCCAGCCAGCCGGGGTTGACCATCGAGTCGCTGCACATCGAGGGCGAGGAGGTCGCGCGGGCCACCGTTCGCGGCGGTCCGGCCATGCTCGCCCGCCTTCTCGAGTTGGGCGTCGATCCCAATACGCCCGCACGCCGGGGCTTCAACGCATTGCTGCCCGCCGCGCTCGAGGCCGATGCGAATGCCGTCGCGCTGCTGCTGAACGCCGGCGTCGACCCCACGCTCGAAGAGGACGACCAGACGCTGCGGGCCTGGCTGCTCGTCCGCGCCGAGCGGGCCGCCGGCCACCCGAACCACAACCCCCATTTCCCTTCGCAGACCGACCCGGACGCCTTCGCGCGCATCATCGACCTCCTCAAAGCCGCCGAGGCCCGCTGGCGTGCCGGCGAGGGCGGGGCGGATGCCGCCGGGACGCCCGGCGGTCCCTGAGCGGAGCGACTGGCGTGCGCCGCGAAGCCATCGGGGCACGGCAACGGGCCCGAGACGGCTTTCAACGGCCCGCGCCCACGCGTCAATGATTCGATGCGACGCGTCAACGCACCGATGCGACGTGTCAACGCACCGATGCGACGCGTCAACGGGGCGTTGACGCTTGGAAATGGGCCGTTGACGCGTGGAGTCGGGGCGTTTCAGAGTGTCCGTGGCCCGTTGAAACACCGAAACGGGCGCAAAACATGCCGGTTCGGGGCGTTCTTGGCCGTCGGTGGGGTTTTGCAGTCAAGCGGGCGGCCGTGCCGGTCGATGCAAGGGAACGCGGGGGCTGCCGCAAGCCCCGCCAAGCCCCGGGGCGCTCCCGACCACACCCAGACAGGACACCAGCCATGCCCGAGAACCTGCCCCGCAACCCCACCGACGCCCTGGACTGGATCGGGGCCCATACCCAGCGGTGGATCGACCACGCCGAGGCGATCGGCCTGGGCGAGGAGCTCGCCGAGGAGATCCGCGACCTCGTGCTGGAGAGCCGGCAGATGCGGCTCGAGGCCGACCGGGCCGCCAGCCGGGCCAAGGCCGCGACGCGGGCGTGGCGGATGAGCATCCGCCGGACGATGGACCGCGCCCGCGCGGCCATCGCCGCCATCAAGACGCACGCGGCCGTGACCGAGGACGAGGGCGTGTACGCCCTGGCGGGGCTGAGCCCGCGCGACAGGCCGGGCGACGCCGGGCCGCCCGAGCGCCCGAGCAACGCCGGGTTCGTGGTGCGCCAGGGCGGGCTGGTCGAGGTCTCGTGGCAGGGCGGCGGGCCGCAGGGGACTTTTTATATCGTCAAGCGGCTGCTGCCCGGCGAGGGCGACTACACCATCCTGGGCACGACCACGAGCAAGCGGTTCACCGATGAAACACTCGAAGTGGGCGTGGGCGAGGTGCAGTACGCCATCGACGCCCAGCACGGCCGGCACCTGGTCCGCGGCGACGTGCTGCTGGTGCAACTGGGATCGGTCCGTACGGCGACAACGCAGGGCCGCAGCGCCGGGACGAGCGGCCAGGACGCCGCGTAGGGCCCGCCGGGGGCCGTCAGCGCGCGGGAAAAGGCCGTGGCGCATTGCTGGCTCGCGGGCGGAACGTCCGGTATGGTGCTCAGAGGAGGACCGCCCATGACGCGCACCCGGACGACCACTCTGAGCGCCCTGGCCCTGCTGCTGGCCGCCGGCGCGGCCAGCGCCCAGATCGCCGCCAACGGCATCACGATCCTGGTGGACGACCCGGTGCTCGAGCCGGGGCAGTCGACGACGGTGCGGATGGAGGCGTACTTCGATGCCAGGGACTACTGCATGAGTGCGGTGGCCACGTCGTTGCTGTCCTCGGCCGGGGCGCAGGGGCTCGAGGGCCCGCGACTGCTCGGCACGATGGACGGGCCGGGCACGACGGCGGGCGTGATCGACGGCGCCGGCGTCACCGGCATCATCGCCGGGCAGTTGCACATGCTGGGGGGGATCTACGGCGACCCGAGCAACCCCATCGCGTTCTGGGAGGCCACGTACACCGCCCCGAGCGACGTGGCCGCTGCGTTCGATGTCGGCCTGACGACCGAGACCAGCGGGTTCTTCGTGTACCTGGAGCGCGACTCACACTTGTATGAATCCCGCCTGGACGACTTCGCCGAGGGCGAGGCGACGATCCGCGTGGTGCCGGCGCCGGCGGGGGTGGTCGTGCTGGGCGGGCTGCTGGTGGCGGCGGGGCGGCGGCGGTAGAGGCGGCGTCCGAGCGCCGTGCTTTTCTGGCACGCGGGCGGAACGTCCGGTATGGTGTTGGGAGGAGGACGGCCCATGACGCGCACCCGATCGAGCATGTTGAGCACCCTGGCCCTGCTGCTGACCGCCGGCGCGGCCGGCGCCCAGATCGCCGCCAACGGCATCACGATCCTGGTGGACGACCCGGTCCTGGAGCCGGGGCAGTCGACGACGGTGCGGATGGAGGCGTACTTCGACGCGAGGGACTTCTGTATGAGTTGGGTGGCCACGTCGCTGCTGTCCTCGGCGGGGGCGCAGGGGCTGGAGGGGCCGAGCCTCATCCAACCAATGGACGGGCCGGGCGCGACGGCTGGCGTGATCGACGGCGCGGGCGTGGGCGGCATTATTGCCGGCCAGTTGCACGGGTTCATTGGCGCGGGTATTTTTGGCGACCCGACCAATCCCATGGCGTTCTGGGAGGTGACGTACACCGCCCCGACGGACGTAGCGGCACCCCTGTCGGTCGAACTGGAGACGCTGACCACTCGCTTCGACGTGCACACGGACCCCTGGGAATTTTCGGAAGAGTCTCGTCTGGACGACTTCGCCGAGGGCGAGGCGACCATCCGCGTGGTGCCAGCGCCGGCGGGCGTGGCCGTGCTGGGCGGGCTGCTGCTGGCGGCCCGGCGCGAACCTCGCCGCATCGTCCGCCCGCCGGTCGCCTAGCCGCGGTCCGCGGCGGAGGACCTAGGGGTGCAGCGGGCGGAGCTTGCGTTGCACGCGGGCGGCGTTCATTTCCGCCAGCGCGGCCGGGTGCTTCGCGATCAGCCTGACCAGTTGCGTGCGGCTGACCTGCAGGCGCGCGGCGGCTTTTCGTATATCCATGCGCGCGGCCCACACGACGTCCATCGCCTCGGCCAGCATCGTCGGGAAATCGCGATGATTCGGGTTGATGGCGACCTTGCCGCCCTTCGTGCGCTCCAGCCACAGGTCGCTGCGGATCTCGCCGGCGGGGACGCTCACGCGAACGTGCGTTGCCAGCGCGAGCCGCAGGCGGCGGAGCGCCATGCGCTGGTTGTCCTTCGGGCTGCGCCGCTCGCCGGCCTGGGCGCTCTGGCCGGTTGGCCGGTGGGTGAGCGTGATGGCCGTCTCGACCTTGTTGCGGTGCTGGCCACCCGGCCCGCCGATGCGGCCGCGCTCCAGCGTGCAGTCGGCGAGGATGGCGTCGTCCGGAAGGGACGCGGGATGGGCGGGGCGGTCGACCCGCTCGGGCTGGGCGAAGTAGTCGATGTCCGGGGGCTCGCCGCTCATAAGGCCGTGAACGCCGGGATATCGCTGGAGGGATGGGCGCGTAACGTAAGATCGTCGCGCTCGCCGGCGAGCAAGCGCAGCCCGCCCAGCGCGGCGATCATCGCGGCGTTGTCCAGGCAGTATTCCATCTTCGGCAACCGCAGCACGAGCCCGCGCTCGGCGGCCAGAGACGTCAGCTCCTTGCGCAGGCGGCTGTTGGCCGTCACGCCGCCGCCGGCGAGGATGGACCGGCACTCGATGCCGCTGTCTGCGAGCGCATCGAGCGCGCGGCCGACCTTGAGCATCACCGCGTGGCACGCGGCGCGCTGGAAGCACGCCGCCAGGTCGCGCACGCGGGCTTCGGTCAGCGGCGGCGGGGGCGGCGGGCCCGGCCGGCCCTTGCGCACCGGCACGCCCCGGACCGCGTACAGCACGGCGGTCTTCAGCCCGCTGAAGGAGAAGTCCAGCGAGCCGTCCTCCAATCTGCTGACGGGAAACTCGACCGCGTAGGGATCGGCGGCGGGGTCCCGGGCGAGCGTGTCGAGCCGGGGCCCGCCCGGATACGCGAGCCCGAGGATCGTCGCGGCCTTGTCGTACGCCTCGCCCACCGCGTCGTCGCGCGTCGAGCCGAGGCGGTGGGCTTGTGTGAGCGCCGGGACGTGGTACGTCGCCGTATGGCCGCCGCTGACCACCAGGCCAAGGGCGGGCATGGGCGTGTCCTCGTCGGTGTCCAGCGTGCCGGCGACCAGGTGGGCCTGGACATGATCGACGCCGACGATCGGCACGCCCAGCGCAAGAGAAGCCGCCTTCGCCGCGCTCACGCCAACCAGCAGGCTGCCGATCAGCCCGGGCCGGTGGCCGACCGCGACGGCGTCGATGTCCTTCAGCGACACGCCCGCGTCGGCGATGGCCTTGCGCAGCACGGGGATGAGGCGCTCCACGTGCGCCCGGCCGGCGATCTCGGGCACCACCCCGCCGTAGCCGGCGTGCAGCTCGGTCTGCGTGGCGATGGCGTTGCTCAGCACGTGCCGCCCATCGCGCACGACGGCGCACGCGGTCTCGTCGCAGGAGGTCTCGAATCCCAGCGTCAGCATAGCCGTGGCTCGCGCATCAGCAGCCCGCGATCATCGCTCGCTCAGCTCGTCGTCGCTGGTCTCGCGTCGCAGCCGATCGATCTCCTCGAGCATGCGCTGGCGCTCGCTGGCCATGCGCTCCAGCGTGCGCTCGAGCTGCTCGAGGCGCAGGGCCCGCTCGCCGGTGATCGGGTCGCCGCCCACGCGCGGCCAGTCGCCCGTTGCCAGCTTCCCCGCGAGCGCCTCGTGGGCCGCCGAGAGCTGCGGGTCGCCGATGGCCTCCAGCAGCGCCTCGGCCGAGTCCCACGCGTCTTCCTCGATGCCGCCGTTGCCCTGGGCGCCCACCGCGTCCAGCTGCGCGAAGAGCTCGGCCAGGCGCAGGTCGTCGCCGGCTTCGAGCGCCACGTGCATGCCATCGCTGGGGTCCACGCCCCACTCGGCCGAGCCGGCCACACGCTGCAGGTTGCGGCCGCTGGGCAGCAGGTAGTGGGCCTCGGTGAGCTTGAGCGTGCCGCCGTCGGGCAGGCCGTAGACCGTCTGCACGCTGGCCTTGCCGAAGCTGCGCGTGCCCAGGACCTTGGCGTCTTCCAGGCGCTCGGCCATCGCCCCCGCCACGATCTCCGAGCCCGAGGCGCTAACGCCATCGATCATCACCACGATGGGCCCCTCGAACGCCACGCCCGGCGCCGCGCTGAGCGTCACCGACTCGCCCGCGCGGTTCTCCGTCCGCACGACCGGCCCGCCGGGGATGAATAGGTCGGCCACGCCCACCGCCTCGCCGATGACCCCGCCGGGGTTGGAGCGCAGGTCGAGGATGAGCGCGTTCAGTTCGCTGCCCGGCTCGGCCAGTTGAGCCCGGGCCCGTTCGATCGCGGCGTACGTCGCCTCGGCCGTGCCGCCGACGAACTGGGTGATGCGGACGTAGCCGATGCCGCGCTCATAATCGAGCACGTGATACCACGCGCCCTCGGTATCGAGCCGGCGCAGGCCCTTGACCGACTCGGCCCGGATGTCGCCGCGGATGATCTCCAGGTCGATCTCTTCGTCCTGGCCGTCCTCGCCGCGCAGGACCGTGAGCGTGACCGCCTCGCCCCGCGGCCCGGCAATCAGGGCGGTGACTTCCTCGGTGTCCAGCTCGCGGGTGTCGACGCCATCGACCGCGACGATGCGGTCGCCCGGCAGGACGCCCGCCCGGGCCGCGGGCGTGCCGGCCATGGGCGTGGTCACGGTCACGAAGCCGTCGCGCCGCTGCACCTGCACGCCGATGCCCACGAAGTCGGCGCCCATCACCATGCGGTTGAACTGCTCGGCGACGGCGGGGGGCACGTAGATGCTGTTGGGGTCGCCCAGGTTGCCCAGCATGCCGCTGATGGCCGCCCGGCTGAGCTCGTCGGGGTCGGTCTGGCGGACGTAGTTGTCCTGGATGATCTGGAGCACCGCCGCCGCCTGGGCGAAGCGGCCCAGCCCCAGCAGCCGCTCGCGCAGCACCAGGAGCGAGGCCGAGACGGTGACCAGCAGGGCGATGACCAGCAGGAAGCGGCCCGGCCCCCAGAACGGTCCGCCGGCCTTGCGATCCTTTGGCCTGGCTTTCACGACGCTCGTAGACTCCATGCGTCCCACGATACGCCCGTCGTCTATAGGATTCCGCAGCCGCATGCCGCCAGGATACAGCAAAACGAATAAAGAGCGAACCTCGATCGAGGTCCGCAGCGAGCGGGCCGTGCTGGCCGCCGCGCGCCTGCCCGATTCGACGTACGACCCGGCCGACCCCTTCGGCGAGTTGCGGGCCCTGGCCGAGCAGGCCGGCGCGGTGGTGGTGGGCGAACTGGAGCAGCGGCTGCAGCGGCCCGTGGCGGGCACGTACATGGGCAAGGGCAAGGTCGACGAGCTCAAGGGCCTGTGCGAGGCGCTGGGCGCGACGACCATCATCTTCGACCACGACCTTAGCCCGGCCCAGATCTCGGCCATCGAGCGCGTGACCGAGCGCAAGGTGCTGGACCGCTCGGAGCTCATCCTGGACATCTTCGCCAGCCGCGCGACGACCTACGAGGCCAAGCTCCAGGTCGAATTGGCCCAGCTCGAATACACGTACCCGCGCCTGCGTGCGATGTGGGACCACCTGGAGCGCATCGTGGGCAGTGGGGGCATCGGCGGCGTGGGCACGCGCGGGCCGGGCGAGCAGCAGTTGGAGATCGACCGCCGGCTGGTCCAGCGGCGAAGATTAGAACTCGAACGCGAGCTGGAGCGTGTGCAGGGGCGTAAGCGCCGGGCCGTGCGCCAGCGCAACGCCGAGCGGTTCACGGTGGGCTTGGTCGGCTACACCAACGCGGGCAAGAGCACGCTGTTCAACACCCTGACCGAGGGCGGCGCCTACGCCGACGATCGGGTGTTCGCGACGCTCATGACGCGCACGCGCGCGTGGGACCTGGGCGGCGGGCTGGAGGTCATGCTCAGCGACACGGTCGGATTCGTGCGCGATCTTCCGCACCGGCTGATCGCGTCGTTCCGGGCAACGCTGGAAGAAGCGACACACGCCGACGTGCTCTTGGTGGTTCTGGACGTTTCCGACCCCGCGTGCGAGCTGCAATACCAGACCGTGATGAAGACGCTGGACGATCTGGACGCCGAGACCGCGAAGATGGAGGACGCGGGCGCGTGGTCGCCGCCCACCCGCGTCATCGTGCTCAACAAGATCGACCGGCTGCGCGACAACCGCGAACTGCTCGTGTGGCAGCAGCGATTGCCCGACGCGATTGCGCTGTGCTCGCTGCCGCCGACCAGGAACGCGGACGGAACCGATCAGGAGCGCCCGGGCCAGGATAAACTCGCCCGACGCATCCGGCGCCTGGCCGAGGGCGATGTGGGCGACGTGACCCTGCGCGTGCCCATGAGCAATCCCAAGGCCATCAACCTCATCGAGACCCAGGCGACCGTCCGCGACCGCCAGTACGAGGACGGCGTCATGGTCGTCACCGCCGACATGAGCGACCGCCTGCTGCGGCAACTGCGCTCGCTGGGCGTGCAGACGCCCGGCCGGGGGGAGGCGCAGCGCGCGGGGTGGAAGGGGCTCTAGCCAGGCTTGCGCTAGTGGAACCACTTGGTTCCTTCGATGAAATTCTCGCCGAAACGGTTCCAAAAGATCACCAGGGCTGCGGCGATGCTGGCCAGGCCGATGAAGGTGTGGAAGATCATCAATCCCTTGCGGCCGGCTGCCCGGTGCTCGGGCACCTCGCGATTGAAGATGAACATCGCCAGGCCGAACAGAAAAACGATGAGCCCGATCGTGATCATGCGGCACTGCTCCCGGCCTGCAAGCGTATGGGTATATGTCCGGCTTGATCCCCATGCCCGCTGGGGGTAATCTCTAGGCGCTCATGGTTCTTCGGGATTGGCCGCTGGCTGTTCCGAAGCGAAGAGGGAAGCGTGGTGAGAAGCCACCGCGGACGCGCCGCCGTAACGGGCAGCTTCCGACCTCGGCCCCCAGACTGATTTGTTCGTCGAATCGAGCCGGGGAGCACGCCACTGCGGGGAGTTCTGACTCCCTCGCGGGAAGGCAGCCGAGGATCGGGCCCGGAGCCGGAAGACCTGCCACGAGCCTGCGTTGTCGCCCTCGCGTACGGGGTGGCGCGGTGCGAGTTCGTGTGCCCCGGGCGTGCGCGCTGCCGTGCCAGGTGAACCCAAGCGAGAAGCGACGGATGGACCGCCCGCGTTGTGCCGTGATGGCAGCGCGTGCACGGGTCCGGGGCCGTCCCGCGCGAATCGGGACGCACGCCGGTGAAGAGCCGGCACGGAAGGAGTGCGCGATGCGCACCATTGCTGTTGTCGTTGTGTCGTCTGTTTCCGCCATCGCCAGCGCCCAGGGCCTGCTCGATCCCTTCGCGGCCGAGGTCGTCCAGTACGCGCCGGGCGTCGACGTGCCCGCGGGCTTCGATGATCCCGCAAGCGCATTGGGCGAGCCGGCCCGCTACACCGGCGTGGGCTCGTTCCCCGGCGTGGTCACGCCCTTCAACCCGCCGTTCCTTGGGTCAGAGGTCGTCACCATCGGCGCGGGCGGCAGCCTGACGCTGCGCCTGGGCACGCCGGCCATCGACGCGGCCACCAACCCCTTCGGCGTCGACCTGATCGTCTTTCACAACGGCGGCTACATCGACGCGGCCTTCCCCGCGGGCGTGGTTGGCGGCACGTTCTTCGACGGCGGGGCGATCGAGGTCTCCCAGGACGGCGTCGAGTTCTTCCCCGTGCCGCCCATGGCCGAAAGCCACTTCCCAACGCTGGGCTACCTCGATCTGGCGACGCCCTTCACCGAAGTGCGCGGCGATGAGCCCAGCGACTTCCGCCTGCCCGTCGATCCGGCGATCGACCCCGACGGCATGGACTGGGATGAACTGCTGGCCGCGTACGACGGCTCGGGCGGCGGCGTAGGCATCGACATCGCCGATGCGGGCCTGTTCGAGGTCAACTTCGTCCGCATCACCGCCGGCGACGGTGCGACGCCCGACATCGACGCGGTGTCGGTCGTGCGGGCCGCCTGCGCCGCCGACATCGATGGCAACGGCGTGCTCGAGGTCTTCGACTTCCTCGAGTTCCAGAACCTGTTCAACGATGGGGATGGCCGGGCCGACTGCGACGCCAATGGACGCCTGGACATCTTCGACTTCCTGTGCTTCACCAACGCGTTCGCGGGGGGGTGCTAAGTGCGCAGCGCGATTACTCTTCTTGTTGTTGCCGGCAGCACGCTTGCCCAGGACGCCTGGACAGACGCCTGGACCCATGCCGGCCGCACGCCCGCCCGCGTGTCGGCCGTCCAATCTGCGATGCCCGACCTGGCCGACCCACGCTGGGTGTACGACGCCCAGGGCCTGTTCGAGCCCTTCGCGCAGGCGACGCCGGTGATCTCTTCCAACGGTGTCGTCGTGGTGCTGGGCGACATCGCCGGCAGTGCGCACGCCGTGGGGCTCGACGCGGCCACCGGTGATGAGCTGTGGCGATCGCCCATCGTCTCGCCCGTGTTCTCGTCATGGTCGAGCCCGGCGATCAGCGAGAGCGGCCTGGTAATCGTCGCGACGCGCTCGGTGGCCGTCGCGCTCGATCTTTCCAGTGGAGCCGAGGCTTGGCGCACGTCGCTGGGCCAGAGCGTGGTCAACGCGTCCCCGGCCGTCGAGGAACGTACGGGCGTGGTCCGCCTGACCACGTACGACCCGTTCGGCGGTGCGGCCCGGCTGGTCACGCTCGACCTTGACACCGGCGAGATCCTGCTGGAGCCCTCCATCGGTTCGGCCTCGGGCGCCTCGCCGGCGTTGTACGGCCTGCGCAGCTTCGTCGCGCTGACCGATGGCGCCATCAGGGCGTTCGATGCCGCGGGCGAACTCTGGACGACGCCCACGCCCCTGGGCTTCTTCGGGGGCACGGTCTACCACGACGGCGCGGTCTACGCCGCCAGCTATGCGTTCAGCGGCGGCCGCGACAACAGCGCCATGGTCAAACTCGATGCGGCCACCGGCGGCGAGCAATGGTCCGTCCCCACCGAGCGCACCGACGCGATGCCCGTTCCCCTGGGCGATGGTCGTATCGTGCTCTCGGCCGGGCTGGCGGGTTTTGGATCGCTGCCCACCGTGCAGGTCTATGAGGATCTGGGCACCTCGGCCCAGCGGCTCTGGGATCTCGCCAGCGCCACGTGGGAAGACCTGAACGGCGACGGGTTCATCGATCCGGGCGAGTACCTCGCCCTGGGCGGCTGGGACCACCAGCCCGCGGTGCTCGAAACGCCCGATGGCTTCGCGATACTCGTCGGCTCGCCCGCGGGCGGCCTTGCGCTGCTGGATCTCGATGCAGACCCTCGCGGACCGGAACTGGTCATTGGCGCGAGCGACCTGGGCGGCGGATCGCCCGCCATTGCGCAGGGCGTTGCCGTCAGCGCCTGGAGCGACCACGTGGCCGCGTTCGCACTGGGCGGGGCGTGCTATGCCGACTTCGATCGCGATGGCGCCTTGACCATCTTCGACTTCCTCGGGTTCCAGAATGCCTTCGACGCGGGTGATCTCGCCGCCGATTGCGATGGCGACGGTTCGCTGACGCTCTTCGACTTCCTGTGCTTCCAGAACGCCTTCGACGCGGGGTGCTGATGCGACGCGCCTTCACGCTTATCGAGGTTCTGGTGGTGACCGCCATCGTGGGCACGCTCGTCGGCGTGCTGCTGCCGGCGCTCTCGGGCGCGCGAGATGCCGCCAGGGGCGCTGCGTGCGCCAGCAACCTGCGGCAACTTGGCATCGGATGGGCCATGTATGCCGGCGACTACCAGGGCGTGGCCATGCCCCTTGCCTACACCGACCACCGCGACACCGGCGGGGGCGACAACATCTTCTGGTGGGGCGCCGACGGGTCGCAGAGCGGAACGCTCGATCATGGCCGCGGGCTGCTCTCGCCCTATCTCGACGCCGGGCTCGGTGAGGTGGGCGTCTACGCCTGCCCGGCGCAGCGCCCGGGCACCTACGAGCACCAGGGCGCGACCAGAGCGCCTAACAGCACCTACGGCTACAACGGCTACTTTCTGAGCCCGGCCTACACGCCCGGCTGGTCGCGTGGCATCAAGCACCGGCCGCATCAGCGGCTGAGCACCATCGCCCAGCCATCGAACCTGATGGTCTTTGCGGACACGCTCATGAGCCGGGGCGCCCATGCGATGCCCACGAGCAATGCGCTGCTCGATCCGCCCATGCTCTACGTCGGCGCCGGGCGTTGGCGGGACAACGAGTATCCCACTACGTGCTTCCGCCATGGCGGCCTGGGTGCGGGCGCTTCATGCCTTGCGGTGCATGCCGATGGCAGTTCGAGAGCCTATCGGGCCACGGCGGATTGGCTCACGCAGCCGGGGCAGGGCATCGGGTCCGTGGGGGTCCACAATGATCCTCGCTATATACCCGATTGGCGGTCGTGGCGCTGAGAAATCGTTCATCGAGTGCCGATAGTGTGGCTAACGCATGGCGCCAGTCAACGGAAGACAACCCACGATTGCGGACTTGGACGCGCCCACCTCGCGCGTCAGAGTCGAGCGGTGCGTCTGCTTCGATCAGCCGTTCGACAAGCTCCTACGCATGGCCCGCGAAGAAGGCCTGACCCAGGAAGAACTGAGCGAACGCACCGGCTGCTGCACGGGCTGCGGCATGTGTAAGCCCTACGTCCGCGTCGTCCTGACCACGGGCCGCACCAGCATTCCACTCATGAATGGACGGGCGCTCAAGGCCATCGCCGATCAGGCCGAGGGCCGAGATCAGGCGGCGCCACCAAAGACCGAGGCATAACGCACCACTCGTCAGCGAAGACGCCGCATCAACCGGCGCCGGTGGCATTGATGGTCAACGCGGTCGCCCCATACGCCGACGCCGTCACCTCGGGCGTTCGGACTCGGATGGCGCGACTCTTTGGGTCGATCCCCTGCTCTCGCATCATGTGCTTCAGGCCGGCCGGAGGCGCGAAATACACGTCCTCTTCGAAGACGTCGCACGTCCGGATGTCGCCGTCGAAGCGTTCCAGCAGCATCTGGCAGACGCCCGCGACCAGATCTTCGGGCGCACTGGCCCCCGCGGTGACCAGCACGGTGGCCGACGGATCCGGGAACCACGCAAGGTCAATTTCGCTTGCGTCGTCGATCAGCCGGCCGGGCGTGCCCGCATGATCGCTGATCTCCGCCAGCCGCTTGCTGTTGCTGCTGTGCGTTGAGCCAACCACCAGCGTCAGGTCGCACATCGGCGCGAGCGTTCGTACGGCGTGCTGGCGGTTTGTGGTCGCGTAGCAGATGTCCTCGCTCGGAGGGGCCTTGATATGCGGGAATGCTTCCTTCAGCGCATTGATGATGATGCCCGCATCGTCCGTACTCAGCGTCGTCTGCGTCAGATAGACCAATTTGGTCGGGTCATCGATCTGCAGGTGAGGGATGTCTGCAGGGCTCTCGACCACCTGCGTGGCTTCGGGCGCTTCCCCGCTCGTGCCGATGATCTCCTGATGGTTGCGGTGGCCTACGAGCAGGATCTGATAGCCAAGGCGGGCGTACCGGATCGCCTCGTTGTGCACCTTGGTCACCAGCGGGCACGTTGCGTCAATGATCCGTAGTTGCCGGGCCTGGGCTTGCCGTCGGACCGCAGGCGGAATGCCATGGGCGCTGAAGACGACGATGGACTCCTCGGGCACCTGCGACACGTCCTCGACGAAGCGAACGCCGCGAGCCTTGAAGCGCTCCACCACGTGGGTGTTGTGCACGATGTCGTGGTAGACGTACACCGGCTCGCCCGGACACAGGTCCAGCACCTGGTTCACGACGTCGATGGCCATGCTGACCCCGGCGCAGAAGCCGCGTGGATTGGGGAGGATCAGTCGCACGAGGCATTGTAGGTGGATTGCGTACGGTTGGTTCGCCATGACCGGACTGGACCCAGCCCGACCACCCATCGAGATGCTGGCCTCCTTCGGCCCGGGGTGTTCCCCCGTGGCTATGGCCGACGCTCGTGCCTACGCCGTCGCCTTCGCTCGCCGGGCGAGCGAGAACTTCGTGGTGCTGGGCCGCCTGCTCCCAGCCGAACTAATCGAAGACTTCGCGGCGGTCTACACCTTCTGCCGCTGGGCCGATGATCTGGGCGACGAGACCGACCCAGCCCTGGGCCCGGAGGTCGCCCCCGAGACCAGGCGCCAGCGAGCGCTCGAACTGCTGTCTTGGTTTCGAGACGAACTCCACGCCGAACGACCGAGCCACCCGGTGCTTGTGGCGCTCGGGCCAACGCTCGAGCGCCACCGCATTCCAAAGGGCGAGTGCGACAAGCTGATCTCGGCGTTCGAACAGGACCAAAGACTCACCCGCTATGAAACCTGGGAACAACTACTGGGCTACTGCAAGCTGAGCGCCGATCCGGTCGGACGCATGGTCCTGATGATGGCCGGCCTCCGACCGCCAAGCGAGAGCCCGGACAGCGCCCCGGCATGGGAAATGAGCGACGCGATCTGCACGGCCCTGCAACTCACCAATCACCTCCAGGACGTCCGGCGAGACCTGCTCGATCGCGATCGGGTGTACCTTCCTTCCCACGAAACCGGCCTCGACGCTCAGACCCTGCGCGCCTGGGCACACACGCCCGAGGACCCGCGGGCACGGCTGGCCTTCATCAAGGCCACCAGGCCGCTGATACACCGCATCGAAGAGCTTTACCAACGTGGGTGGAATCTTCCCTCCCACGTACCGGGGAAACTCGGAGTTCTTATAGGGATGATGGCAGCAGGGGGGCGGGCGACCCTGAATCGCATCGAACGCCAGGGGTGCATCACCCTATGGAAACGGCCCGAAGTTGGCAGGATCGGCAAGGGGGGCATTGCGTTGCGTGGCCTTGCATCGCTATATTTTCCATCGTGGCGGAATCCCCGAGCCAGTTCGACCACATCAGCACCCTGATCGACGGGGTCGAAGCTGATCTGACCACGTCGACGATGTTCTGTCGTCAGATCACCGCGCAGGCAGGCTCGAGTTTCGCGGTGGGAATCCGCCTGACTCCCGCCCGCTGCCGTGACGCCATGCATGCCGTGTATGCCTGGATGCGCCTGGCCGACGACATCGCCGACGCTCAGGCGCCCGCCGGTCAACGCGCTGCCATGCTCGACCGATTCGAAGCGCGCACCGAGGCGGCGTTCTCCGGTGAGCCCGGAGGTGCGATCTGGCCCGCGTTTGCCAGGGCCGCAGCGGAGCACCAGTTCAAGATGGCATGGTTCGAGTCGTTCCTGCAAGGCGTTCGAACAGATCTCCATACGGTAAAGTTCGAGACCGACGAGCAACTCGAGGCCTACTGCGATCGGGTAGCCGGCAACGTCGGGCGATGCTGCGTCGCCATCTGGGGCATGCGTCGCCAAGCGGAATTCGACCGGGCCTGCGACCTGGCCGGCTTGCGCGGGCGCGCACTGCAGCGAATCAACATCGCGCGCGATCTGGAGGAAGATGCGCGGGCCGACAGGCGATACGTCCCTACGGAGCGACTCAGCAGGCTTGGTGCGGGCCCCATGGACGCACGAGTCCGGGACGACCTCGTGCGCGAAGCCATGGACATGCTCGACGAGAGCGGGCCGCTCGAAGGCATGATTCGCAAGGACGCGGGGCCGGCCTTGTGGGCGATGACCCGAGCCTACCGCCTGGTGGCTCGGCGGCTGGGGCAGGCTGGTGCGTCTCCATCCCTCGGCGGGCGCGCGAAGCTGGGCATTGCCGCCGGCGCGCTGGGTCGGCGTGTGCTCGCAGCCGGGCGGCTAGCGTAATCAATGCAGCCCCGGGTCGTTGTCGTTGGTGGCGGACTGGCGGGTATCGCCGCCGCGGTCATGTTGGCCGATCACGGCGTCGCCGTCTCGCTGCTGGAATCCCGCCGTCGCCTGGGAGGAAGGGCGGGCTCGTTCGATGACGCTCGAACCGGTGAAGTGCTGGACAACTGCCAGCACGTCGCGATGGGCGCGTGCAAGGTGTACATCGGCTTGCTGCAGCGACTGGGCGTGGCGGGCAAGATGGCCTGGACCAACCGACAGACCTGGATCCAGCCCGGTGGCCGGCGCAGCGTTCTCCGGGCATGGCCCCTGCCCGGCGCGCTGGCATTCGCACCATCGTTCGCTCGAGCACGCTTCCTTTCGGTCGCCGACAAGGCCAGCATTGGGCGCGCCGTTCGATTGGCGGCCACGGCGGACCGCACGAAGCTCGCGGACGTCTCGTTCCTCGAATGGCTGCATCAGACGCGTCCCACCGCCCAGGCGATCCGACGATTCTGGGAGCCGCTGATCATCAGCGCGTGCAACCTGGCGCCCGCCCGCGCCAGTGCTGAAGTCGCCTTGCACGTCGTGCAGGGCGCAATGCTCACCGGGGCGCAGGCCGCTCGGATCGGCATGCCGATGGTTCCCCTTGGAGAACTCTACGATCCCATGTTCGGCGTCCTCGAGGACGCAGGAGGCAGTGTCGCGCTCGGTTCGCGCGTCGCCTCGATCGAACCCGGACGGGTCACGTGCGCCGATGGGAGCACGTTCGAAGGCGACGCCGTGATCTGTGCCCTCGATCCCACGTCGGCCAATCGCTTGGTCTCGGTCGATGGGTCCGCGCCGTACGAGGGCGTGACGTTCAGCCCGATCCTCGGCGTACATGTTCGCTACGACCGTGCCGTGCTCGACGTCCCGCACGCCGTACTGGTGGACGGCTCGGTGCAATGGGTCTTCGCAAAACACGGCGATGGCCGGAGCATCCACGCCGTCGTCAGCGCCGCCGATGCCTGGGTCGGGCTGGGGGAACAGGAGATCTCCGATCGCGTCGTCGGGGAGATTGCCCAATACCTTCCCAAGGCTCGCAATGCCCGCGTCGAATGGGCGCGGCCAGTGCTCGAGCGACGGGCCACCTTTGCGGCTTCACCATCATTCCAGCCAACGCGCCCGGGAGCGGGGCGCCTGACCGATCAGGGCTGCTTCCTCGCGGGCGATGCAACCTCCACGGGCTGGCCGGCGACGATGGAAGGGGCTGTCCGGAGCGGGCGCGGGGCAGCTGCCGCGACATTGCTGGAAATCGGGACCCCAAGCGACAGCACGCGACAGCCATCGTTATTAAGGGGGCGTTAAACCGGCTGAATCATGTGGCGGGCCCCCAGACCGGACGCCAAACCACGCCTGAGACCGAGCTAGACTTCACGCGCAATTATCTGATCCAGATCCAGGAGGGTTGACGGCATGCTTCGAAGGCAAGGCGGGCGACTGGGGTTCACGCTGATCGAGCTGCTGGTGGTCATCGCCATCATCGCCCTGCTTATCGGCATCCTGCTTCCGGCGCTGGGCCAGGCCCGCGGCGTGGCGCGACAGGTCAAGGGCGCCAGCAACCTGCGCTCGATCGTCCAGAGCATCAACGTCTACGCCAACGAATATAAGGACATGATCGTCGGCGGCCCGGACACCAGCGGCTACGACGCGAGCTTCGACGTCTACAACGGCATCGCCATGCAGACGTGGGACTGGATGGGGCCGCTCGCGTTCATGAACGGGCGCATCGGTCCGGGCGAGGGTGTTCGCATCGAGGGGCGAACGCGCGACAGCGAACGCTATCGCTCCGAGCGCTTTGATTGGTACCGCGAGCAGGTCGATGAGTACCTGTGCCCGGCCAATCGCTTCCAGGCGGCGCCGTATCCGAGCGAAACGCCGTTCTGGACCACGGGCCGCATGATCGGCTACAACATGTCAACCCAGTTCACCTCGAGCACGAAGCGACGTGAGCAAGGCGGCACCGAGCCCCGGCCGAGCCAGGACCGAGGCAATTACAAGCCCTACCTGTTCAACGTGGGCACGCTGTATCAGAAGGTGGCCGTGTTCGAAGGACACCGCTACGCATATCGCGACGTTCGTCCCGACTATGACCACGAGATGGGCACGCGCGACGGCGGTGGGGGCTGGTACGGCGGCGCCTTCGGCGGCGTGGGCGCCGTGTGGCGGGAGAGCAAGGAACTCGATCGCACCGTCGCGCCGGGAGAGAACGGGCGGCGTCTGCACACCTCCAACCCGCGCGATTACCCGGACATGCGACGCATGGCCTTCCGCCATGGCACGCAAACCGATCCCAGCCAGGTCGCGGCAACCCAGGTGCTCGGCCACCTGGCCTTCTTCGACGGCCACGTCGAATTGATGACCGATGCGGATGCCGTGAACCCAGATTACTGGTTCCCGACCGGCACCCAGCTCAAGGATCCGGGCTTCTTCTGGCGGCACACGCTGGAAACCTGGCCCGCCAAGGCCCTCAACATCTCCTCGTCAGACCCCTACATTGTGCCCTGACCATTCCACCCGACCCCACCGTGGCCGAGCGGAGAAGCGATGACACCGGCACAGCAGGAGAGCCTGGGCAGCCTGATCGATGATTTCGATCAGCAGCGAGCGCCCAAGAACAAGGGGCGTGGCGACGGTGGCGGGTCGGGAAACCTGCCGCCCAAGAACGTCATCCTCGCCGTCATCATCCTGGGGTGCCTCATCGGCGCAGCCGTGCTGGGCGCCCGAGCCCTCCAGAGCGATACTGCCTCGCTGGAACGATGGAGCCAGGAGCACACGCTCATCGACACCGAGACCGGTGAGTTGTTCATCGACTACCGCGTGCCGGACGGGGCTTCGTATCCTCTGGAAAACCCGAATACTGGCTCAACGACGCTGATGCCAGCCGAGGCGTGCTTCTGGACCCGCGATGGTCGGGCCAAGATGGAGCCCACGTGGGTCTACGTGCCCCAGGGCGGGCGCGTGACCTGCCCGGACTGCGGCCGCGACGTGGTCGGTCGCAATCCCCGGCCACCCGTGGAGTTGATGCTCGAGGCCTTGGATCGCCAGGAAGCCCAGCAACGCGGCAACTGAGGCCCTCCGTTCGGAGAACTCATCGCCCGAGGCTGCAACGATGCCCCTTCGACGGCGTAAGAAGCCGCGTAGGGAGCACGCATGATCGACCAGGTCCTCCAGAATCTCGAGCGAACCGAACCGCAGGCCATTGACCGGCTGTGCGACTGGCTCCGCATTGCGAGCATCAGCGCCGATCCGGCGTACAAGGCCCAATGCCAGGAGGCGGCGCAGTGGGCTGCCGATAGGTTGGGAGAGGCGGGCCTGACCGCCCGCGTGCTGCCCACTGGCACCAATGACGAGCCGGGCCATCCGTGCGTGCTGGCCAAGACGCCCAACGCCGACTCGGGCAAAGGCCCCCACGTGCTCTTCTACGGCCACTACGACGTGCAGCCACCCGACCCGCTGGAATTGTGGGAGACCGGCCCGTTCGACCCGATCGTGAAGAAGGCCGACGCGAAGGTGCCGGCCGACCACGTCGTGGCGCGCGGGGCCAGCGACGACAAGGGCCAGGTCGCCATGTTCCTCGAAGCGCTGCGGGCCTGGAAGGAAGAGGGTGGCGAGCCGGCCGGGGGGTTGCGGATCACCGTGCTGCTGGAGGGCGAGGAGGAATCGGGCTCGGAGAACCTCGAAAAGTTTCTGAAGGACTACGAGGGCGAGCTCAAGGGCTGCGACTTCTGCCTCATCAGCGACACGGGCATGATTTCGCGCACCCGGCCGGCAATCACCTACGGCGTGCGCGGCTTGGCGTACACGCAGATCCGCCTGCACGGCCCCGACAAGGACGTGCACAGCGGCTTCTGGGGCGGGCGTATGCCCAATCCCTTGAACGAGCTCAGCAAAGTCCTCGCCCAGATGTGGGACGAGAACCGGCACATTACGATCGATGGTTTCTACGACGATGTCATCGAAGCCACAGATGAAGAGCGTGCCGCGTGGAAGGCGCTCAACATCGATGTGCACGACATGCTCAGCCACATCGGACTCGGGCCCGAGGCCGACATCGGCGAGGCGGGCTTTACCAGCATCGAGCGTGAATGGGCCCGGCCGACCGCCGAGATCAACGGCATGTGGGGCGGGTACACGGGTGCGGGCGCCAAGACAGTGATCCCCGCGTACGCGACGGCCAAGGTAAGCTTTCGCCTCGTGGCGGACCAGGACCCCGACGACATCGTCAAGAAGTTCTTCACGTGGCTGGAGGGCCGCACGCCCCCGGGCTGCCGATGGGAACTCGAAGACATGCATGGCGGGCACCCCTCCAGCGTGGATCCCACGTCGAAGTGGCTCGACACGGCGCGAGAGGCGATGGAAAAGTCCACAGGTATGGAGGTCGCGCTGATCAAGACCGGGGGTTCGATCCCGGTCGCGGGCATGCTTAAAGACAGCCTCGGACTCGACACCGTCTTCATGGGCTTCGGTCTGGACGATGACCGCGTGCACTCACCCAACGAGAAGTTCGAGCTGCCGTGCTTCCGCATGGGGGCGCGCTCGCATGCCGTGCTGATCGATCTGCTACGGGGCGCTGGGGCGTGAGTCAGGCCGCTTGTCGTCGGACATCGACTTCCTCGGCGGGTTCGGGCGCGTCCTCGACGGGCTCGACCTCGATGACGTCCGCCTCGACCTCGTCGGCTTCCACCAAGCCTCGTTCAATTAGCCGGCGACGCTGCTCGGCCTGCAATTGGCGGACGCGAACCTCCAGGTCGGCCAGTTCCACGCCCCGGCGGACGGCGGCTGCGAGTGTCAACAGCATGCCGCCAGTGCCCACCGTGGCGGCGGCAGCGACGAGCATCCATGCTTCGATTGCGGAGGTCATGCCTCCTGCATCGGGCGTGCTGGGGCGCGTCTTGAGCGTTTGTGTGCTCGCTCTGGCCCTCCTGGCCTCGCCCCTGGCCGCCCAGGACGATCCGGCCGACCCGATGGCCGCCCTGGGGATCGGTCAGGGCGAAGTGGCGGTCGACGTCGTCGAGTTTGGCCTGGGCGACGTCGTCCGCAAGGGCTCCTGGGCGGGTTTGCGTCTGGCGATCACCGATCGCGGCGTGCGCCAGCGAGAACTCCTTGTCCGCATCGAGGTCAAGGATGCCGACGGCGATACCACGCTCTACGAGCGCGGCTTGGCTTCCAACCCCGGCCAGCGGCAGGAGATCTGGACGTACGTCCGGTTGCCGTATCGGTTCACCGTGGGTGATCGGCTGCTGGCCCGCGTCTACGAGGCCGAGCAGGTCGAGGCCGGGATGCCGCGCGCCGGGCGGCTGGTCGGCGAGGCATACCTCTCGCCCCGCGCGATCGCGCCGGAGACCACCGGGTTCATCGGCGTCATCGGCGCCCGGCCGGCTGGCCTGACGGCGTACGCCGAGGGGCAGGGCGAGCCCTATGACAGCCGACTGCACGAACCGACGGTCGTTGCGACTCGGCTCGATCCATCCACCATGCCCGACGCGTTCGCTGGCCTCAGCCCATACGGCGTGCTGGTGTGGACGCAGGGAGAACCGGTGTCGCTGGGGGCCGAGCGGGCGGACACCCTCCGGCGATGGGTGCTCCAAGGGGGACACCTGGTCGTGCTCATGCCCCAGGTGGGCGGCACGTGGCTCTCGGGGGAACTGAACAACCCGTTGTTTAACGTGATGCCTCGGGTTACCGCGTCGCGCGATGCGAGCTATCCGACCGGGCCGATCCGTCCGTGGCTGACCGAGCGAGCCGACATCGTGCTGCCGTCCACGATCGTCGCTCACACGTTCGAGCCCGTGGAGGATGCTGAGCCCGAGGACGCGCTGGTCGTCATGGCCGATCCGCAAGGCCGAGCCCTCGTTGTTCGCCGTCAGGCTGGCTTGGGCCACGTTACGCTCGTCGGCATCGATGCGGGCGAGGATCAACTGGCCCGTATTGGTGCGCCGTCGGCCGCCAGCTTCTGGCACCGCATCCTGGGCCGACGCGGCGATCTCCGCCCCTGGAACCTCCGTGGGCCCGCCGGTGGACCGCAGCAGGTCTCGCCACCGCGGCGGCGCGTGCGTTCGTACGACCATTCGATCGACGCCGCAATCGCACAGACCGGCAGCCCCGCGGCGGGCGTGCTGCTTGGGTTCGTGGTGTTCATTGCCTACTGGCTCGTCGCCGGTCCGGTGGGGTTTGCGGTGCTGAAGAAGACCGGTAAGGCCCGTCATGCGTGGCTGGGCTTCGTGGGCGTTACGGCGGTCTTCACCGGCATCGCCTGGGGCGGCGCGGTGTTGCTCAGCCCCGCGAGCATCCGGGGCGCACACCTGACCATCATCGACCACGTGTATGGGCAGGACGTCCAGCGCACGCGCACGTGGGCCGGGCTCATCGTGCCTTGGTACGGAGAAGCCACCGTTGCGGTGGGCGATGTCGAGCGGACCGATGCCGGCTCGTTGATTGCGTTGGTGAGTCCCTGGTTGACGCCCGAACTCACCGCGGGGTTGGGCAGTTTCCCCGATAACCGTGGCTACCGCGTGCTCGCGGCGCGGCCAAGCGCGATGACGTTTCCCGTACGTTCCACGATGAAGGAACTTACGGTGCAGTGGGCGGGGCCTACACGCTGGCCGATGCCCACCCCCTTGGGCCAGGATGGCCAGCCCGGCGCCCTGGAGGCAACGCCGCGCGCTTTGGGCCTGCCGGCCAGTGAGATCAGCAGCGAGGCACGCGGTCGGCTGGTGCACGACCTGCCCGGCGCGTTGTACGACGTCACGATCATCGTGAATCACGGCATGTACGACGTGCAGCCGCGCGTGAGCCCGAATCGCCCGATCATGGATGCCTCTGCATTTGGTTTGGCTGACGCGTGGGCTCCGGGCGTGCCGCTTGATCTGGCAGCCGCAACGCGGCGATCGGGTTCAGATGACGTCTCGTTGCGTGCTTTCCTGGACGCCCAGGCTGCCCAGCGCATTGGTTTAGGCGATCGGGCCGACCTGCCCGGCGATGCCCGAGCCGTCAGCGACCAATTGGTCATCGCAAGCCTGCTGAGCCAGGTTGGCCCACCTCCCACCGGCCGCGGAGCTGCGGGCGATGAGTACGCTGCCGCTACGCGGCGGGCGATGCACGGCATGGATCTTGGCGTGTGGATGACCCGCCCATGCATTATCGTGCTGGGGCACATGGGTGTTGGTCGATCGGAAGCCGATGCGCCGTGCCCGACGCCCATGACCATCGACGGGCGAGATCCGAACCTGCAAGGTCGGACGTTCGTTCGCTGGGTGTATCCGCTGGATGCCGCGCCGCCGGCGATCCTGGTATCGCCCGCGTCCGATGGCGACGAGGCATCCGACCCCGATTCCTGATGAGACCGGCGCCAGGCGCCGACAGAGGACGTGACCGTGCCGATCATCGAGACCATCAACCTGACCAAGCGCTACGGCGACCTCGTAGCCCTTGACAACCTCAACCTGGCCATCGACGAGGGCGATTGCTTCGGCTTCATCGGCCCGAATGGCGCGGGCAAGACCACGACGATCAAGATCCTGGCCACCCTGCTCAAGCCCAGCAGCGGCCAGGCGCAGGTCGCCGGGCACACGATCGGCTACCAGAACCGGCTCATCCGTCCATTGATTGGTTACGTGCCCGACTTCATGGGCGCGTATGAAGACATGGTCGTCACCGAGTACCTCGAGTTCTTCGCCGCCGCGTACGACATCCACGGCAAGCAGCGCAAGACGGTGGTCAACGACGTGCTCGAACTGACCGACCTGACCTACAAGGCAACCGCGGAGGTGAACAGCCTGAGCCGTGGCATGCAGCAGCGGCTGAGCGTCGCGCGGGTGCTGCTGCATGACCCCAAAGTGCTGCTGATGGACGAGCCTGCGTCAGGCCTTGACCCCCGCGCCCGCATCGAGATCCGAGAGCTGCTCAAGGAACTCAAGCGGATGGGCAAGACCATCCTGATCTCCAGCCACATCCTGCACGAGCTGGCCGAGCTGTGCAACGTCGTGGGCATCATCGAGCAGGGCAAACTGCTCTACACGGGCACCGTGCGCGAAGCGCTCGGCCGTGCCCGCGTGGGACAGGTGCTGCACATCCGCGTGACCGAGCGCAGCCCCGAGGCGGCCGAGGTGCTCAAGAAGCTGCCGGGCGTGAAGAAGGCCGACTTGGTCGACGGCGACGACGGTGTCGAGATCCACGCGACGCTGGATCAGCAAGGCGCCGTCGCCATCGCCGACGTGCCGAGCATCCTGATCAACAACGGCTTCCGGCTGGCGAGCTTCACCGAAGAAGCGGTAAACCTTGAGACGGCGTTCATGCGGTTGACGAAGGGGCTGGTGCAGTAGGGGCGCAGCGAGACCCTGGCGCAAGCCCGGGCCACTTGCCTCAGGTCGGTCCGCGTCCGGGCAGAAACTCCTTCGTATACCACTTCCGCCACTTGGGCACGTCCCAGCCCAGGTAGCTGGTGTCCTTGCCGCTCAGGTCGCTGGTCAGGCGAACGAGCGCCTCGTGCACCTCGACGCGGTAGGTCACCACGACCGAGTCGAGCACGCGGAGCACGACGCCCTCGGTCACGACGCTCAGCTCGGGGTCGAACGCGACGGCGCTGTCGCCAACGACCGGCTCCAGGTCGCTCACGAACGCCTGCTGCTGGCCGATGAGGATGTAGGCGAGCGCGCCGCCGTCGCTGCCGGTGCCGCGGCCGACGACCTGGCTTGCAATCATCGCGGGGATCGCGTCGGCCATCTTCAAGGTTGCCGCAAGGCCGGCGGCGTTGGCTACGTGCGGGTCGTGGCTGCGGCGCAGGCCGTCGGCGACCACGCTCTTGACCGTGTGTGGGGCTTCTCGGTTCTTGAGCGAGTTGGCCAGCACGTCCGTGGCCATCGAGCGGCGGCGCGGGTGCGTGTCGAACACGGCCGTCCAGGCGATGGTCGCCAGTGCCTCGGGCGTGTCGAGCTCGGCCAGATGGCCCATGATCGCCTCGATCACGTCGTCGCCGCTGCGGCTGAACATCTCGATCATCGACTCGAAGATCGCCGGGTCGTTGTACTCCTTGAGCTTCTCGATGCCCGCAGCCCGCAGGTCCTTTGCGCGCGGGTTTCGGAAGTAGGTGTGCCGGATGCGGCGGAGCTCGACCTCGAGCTGCTCGCGGCGCAGGTGGTGGGCCCGCAGGGCTTCCTGCACGTCTTCGGGGCGTTCGAGTTCGGCCGGCGGCTCGACCGTTGGCAGCGAGCTCGGGGCCGGGGCGGCCGGCCCGGGGGCATCCTGGGCGTTCGCCAGGGTCGAAAGCGAGCCGACAAGGGCAAGCAGCATGGGTGTCGTGGCGCGCATGGGCGGCCTCCTGTGCCCGGGCGGGGTGCGTGGGGGGAGGGGGGCCCGGGGCCGATCGCCGCGATGGGTGGGGCCGGGCGGACACCGCAGTGGCATGGCCCGGCTGGTCGGCGACCCGAAGATTGTACGGACTCTCGCCGCGGGGGTTGCGGGCCGATATACTCTCCGCCCCGCGGGAGGCTTGCAAGGGCTTCGCGGCGACATTCCGGGCGATTAGCGCAGTTGGCTAGCGCGCCTCGTTGACATCGAGGAGGTCACAGGTTCAAGTCCTGTATCGCCCACTTTTCGGGACCCGTCAGGGTCCCGTTTGTTGTGCGCCGACTACGTCCTCAGTCCGCCGGCTCGACGGCCTCGGTCAGATCCGGGTCGTCGTTGCGGACGTTGCCCACCCGCGTCGACACCGGCGTGGTCTCGAGGATGCCGTCCGGCGCGGGGCCGAGCAGGGGCTGGACGGCCTCGGGCTCTTTCTGGGCCGGGTCGCACCACTGCCAGAGGTTCTCGGGTTCGAGGATGCAGGGCATGCGGTTGTGCAACTGGCCCATCTCGGCGTTGGGCGATGTGGTCAGGATTGCGCACGATTCCAGCTCGTCCCGCCAGCAGTCCCACAGGCCGGCGAAGTACAGCACCTGTCCGTCGGCCCGGGTGATGTAGTAGGGCTGCTTCTGCTTTTCTCCAAGCTTCTTCCATTCGTAGAAGCCGCTGGCGGGGATGATGCACCGCTTATACCTGAACGGCCCGCGGAACGACGGCTTCTTCGCCGCGTCCTCGCTCCGCGCGTTGAACATCGGGTACTTCGTGCTGGGTTCCTTGGACCACGATGGCACGAGCCACCACCGCATCTGCGCGGTCTTGAAGACGTGCGTTTTGTCCTTGATGGCTCGCAGTACGGGCACGTCGGTCGTCGGGGCCACGTTGTACCGCGGCGGTGGATCGGCACACTGCAGCGCCGCGTCGGCCAGGGCAAGGTCGAACGCCGTGAGCTGCTCGTGGATCTGCCGCCAGGTGAACTTGTACGTGTATCGTCCGCACATGGGAAAAGGATAGTGCCCCGGGCCTAGTGAAAATCGCGCGACTTGACCACGAGCGTGTCGAGTTGCTCGTCCAGGCATTCCAGCCGATGTACGTGCACGTGCACCACCTCGCCCTGCCGCTCGATCCGGCCGTGGGCGAGCATTACGCGGCTGAGCCGTGCCACGCGGCGGAACTGCTCGAAGGTGTCCTTCCACAGAATAAGGTTCGCGATGCCGGTCTCGTCTTCGAGGGTAATAAACACCACGCCCGACGCCGTCCCGGGTCGCTGGCGCATGAGCACCAGGCCTGCGACGGAGACCTCCCGGCCCTGCGGGCACAGCCTCTCGCGGCGGAGGTCGCTGGTGGGCGTCACGCCTCGGGTATCGAGCGTCTCGCGGATGAACGACATCGGGTGCGCCTTGAGCGACAAGCCCATGCTGGCGTAGTCCTCCAGCACCATGCGGTTGGCGGGCACGGCCGGCAGGTCGTCCAGCGCGTCGGTGTCGCGGTTGGCGTCCCTTTCGATCGGGTCGAACAGCGGCAGCGGATCATCGCGCAGCGGCTTGATCTGCCAGAGCGCCCGCTGGCGGTCGAGTCCCATGGAGTTGAACGCGTCGGCATTGGCCAGCGCCCGCAGGCTCCGCACGCTTACCTGGCTTGCCCGCCACAACCTTTCGACGGTCTCGAACGGCCCGTGCATCGCCACCGCGTCGGCGATTCGATGCGCATCGGCCTCGACCATCCCCTTTGCCAGCCGCATCCCCAGCCGCACCGCCGGCCCGTTTGATCCCCATGAGGTTGGATCCTCATTCTTCACTTCGTCTCGTCGTCTCTCTATCTCTTCGTCTCTTCCCTCCAATGTGCAATCCCACGCGCTCTTGTTTACGTCGATGGGCCGAACCTCGACGCCGTGCTCCCTGGCGTCGCGGACGATCTGGGCGGGCTGGTAGAAGCCCATCGGCTGGCTGTTGATGAGGGCCGCACAGAACGCCGCGGGCTCGTGCCGCTTGAGCCAGCACGACACCCACACGAGGATGGCGAAGCTGGCCGCGTGCGATTCCGGGAAGCCGTACTCGCTGAAGCCGCGGATCTGCTCGAAGCACCGCTCGGCGAAGTCGCGCGGGTAGCCGTTGGCGGTCATGCCGTCGACCAGCTTCTGCCCGAAGCGGTAGATCTGGTCGCCCTTGCGCTTCCACGCGGCCATGGCGCGGCGCAGAGCATCGGCCTCGTCGGGCGTGAACCCGCCCGCGCAGATGGCAAGTTGCATCGCCTGCTCCTGGAACAGGGGCACGCCAAGCGTGCGCTCGAGTACGGCCCGGACCTCCTCGCTGGGAAAGCTGACCGG
The DNA here is from genome assembly GCA_040221175.1 of Phycisphaerales bacterium. Taxonomy (NCBI): domain Bacteria; kingdom Pseudomonadati; phylum Planctomycetota; class Phycisphaerae; order Phycisphaerales; species Phycisphaerales bacterium. The sequence goes on along the minus strand of JAVJVK010000004.1, from coordinate 163,269 downwards.
CTCGGCCCCCTCGCGCCGCCGGAGGTATGGGTGCACCATGTCGCCCTGAATCGGCCCGGGCCTGACGATGGCGACCTCGATGACCAGGTCGTAGAAGCACCGGGGCTTCAAACGCGGCAGCATAGACATCTGCGCCCGGCTCTCGATCTGGAACACCCCGACGGTGTCAGCCCGACAGATCATGTCGTAGACGGCCGGATCGGCCATGCTGCCGATGATGCCCCGGAATCGATTGAACGTCTGCGATCCGCTAAATTCCAGTGACTTGCGCACGCACGTCAGCATCCCAAGCCCCAGGCAATCAACCTTCAACATCCCCATCGCGTCGATGTCGTCCTTGTCCCATTCGATGACCGTGCGGTCTTCCATCGCCGCGTTCTCGATGGGGACCAGGTCGTGCAGCGGGCCGTTGGTGATGACGAAGCCGCCCACGTGCTGGGACAGGTGCCGCGGGAAACCGATCAGCTCGCGCGTCAGGCGCATGATGCGGCCCATCGTGGGATCTTCGGGATCGAATCCCGCCTCACGAATACGCCCGTCTCCCGGGTCGTCGCCCCAGCGGTCGAGGTTGCGGGCCAGCGTATCGACGCCGTCGAGCGAGAGGCCCAGCGCCTTGCCCACCTCGCGCACGGCGCTGCGTCCGCGGTAGGTAATGACCTCGGCCGTCAATGCCGCACGGTCGCGCCCGTATTTCTGGTAGAGGTACTGGATGACCTCCTCGCGGCGCTCGTGCTCGAAGTCGATGTCGATGTCCGGCGGCTCGCCCCGGCTTCGACTTATAAAACGCTCGAAGAGCACGCTGTGCGTGGAGGGGTCGACCTCTGTGATGCCAAGGCAGTAACACACCGCGCTGTTGGCCGCCCCGCCCCGCCCCTGGCACAGGATGCCGCGCATGCGCGCAAAGTTCATGATGTCGTAGCACGTCAGGAAGTACGCCTCGTAGCCAAGCTCGGCGATCAAGGCCAATTCATGCTCGATCGTGCCACGAACCTTCTCGGGTACGCCATCCGGGTAGCGACGCTCGGCCCCGCGCAGCGTCTCGCGCCGCAGGTAGGCCGGCGGGCTCATGCCTTCGGGGCAGGCCTCGGCGGGGTACTGGTATCGCAGCTCGTCCATGCTGAACGCTGTCGCCCGTAACGCGACCTCGGCCGCTCGCTCGACGGCGCCGGGCAGATCGCGGAACAGCCGGGCCATCTCGTCGGCGGGCTTCAGGTGCCGCTCGGCGTTGGGGTGCAGCCGATAGCCGGCGGTGTCGACCGTGCAGCCGTGGCGAATGCACGTGAGCACGTCCTGCAGCTCGCGGCGGCCGGGGTCGTGGTAGTGCGCGTCGTTGCTGGCAACCAGCGGCACGCGGGTGTACTGCGAGAGCGCGGCGAGCTGCGCGAACCGCTCGTGGTCGTCGGGCCGGTAGGTGCGCGCGGCAGCCATCGAGAGGCGATCATCGAAGGTCTCGCGCATGCCGTGCAGCACCGCGATGAAGTCCTCGTCGAGCACGGCCGGCGGCACGACGACGGCGAGCAGGCCGGCTTGGTGCTCGAGCAGGTCGTGCAGCTCCAGATGGCACTCGCCCTTGGGGGCCCGGCGTTTGCCCAGCGTCAGCAGGCGGCTCAGGCGGCTGTACGCCGGGCGATCGGTCGCGAACGCCAGCATCGCCAGCCCGTCGCCCATCACCAACCGCGATCCGACGGCCAGCGGGATGCCGCGCTCCTTTGCCGCCACGTGCGCGCGCACCACGCCGGCCAGTGTGTTGGTGTCGGCGATGGCCGCGGCGGCGTGGCCCAGGTCGGCAGCGCGATCGACGAACTCCTCGGGATGGCTCGCGCCGGTGAGGAACGTGTAGTTGCTCGTCACCGCCAGTTCGGCGTAGGGCGTCGCCGCGAGCTGTGCGGGCGTGGGGGCATCGCCCCGGCGTTGCTGGGCTTCGCGGAAGGGGTGGGCCTTGATCTTCGGAAACTCGTTCTCGGGCATCGCGGCGATCCTCAGGCCCACACACCGTGCACATACCACCGGCCGGTCTCTCTCGCGCGTGCCACCCAGAGGCACGTGCCGTCCTCGCAGCGCACGCGGAAGTAGTCGCGCGTGGAGCCGCGCCCTCGCCACCACTCGTGGCCAAGGCGTTCAGGCCCGACGCACGAGACCACGACGCGGTCCTCGCCCTGCCAGCGGATGCGGTGAACCGGGCCATCGGGCGTGAGCGCCACGGCGGTGGTCTCCATCGGCGGCTCGAAGAGCAACGTCGGACGCGTGCCCGGTGGGCGAACGTCGTGCGCCTGCGCAGCCAGGGGCGCCGTCCAGTCGAAGGCCCGCTCGGGCAGGTGAGACTGGGTCAGCACCGCGCCGCGCACGGCGTTGGCGCCCAATCGCCCCGCGAGCACGTCGACCAACTCGCCCGCCGCTGCCTTGCTCGATCGCGCACGGTCCTCCCATTGCTCGGCTTGCGCGCCAGGCATGGGCGCATCGCGCGTCGTCGTCACCGCCACGCGATCGACCCCAAACCCAAGATGGGCCCGCTCGAGCCTGGGCCGCACGAGCGTCCAGAGGTGCTTGGGGTCGCGGCTGGGCACGCTCAGGGCAATCACCAGCCGCACCGGCTCGAGCTCGTACCGGCCCAGCTCGACGACCAGCCGTCGCGCGCCGCGGCCGCGTTCTTCCAACTGACCGCACGCCTCGCCCAGCAATTCGCGGATCGCCAATTCGATGGGCTCCACATTCGTCGTGTACCCATCGAACGCGCGTTCGGCCCGGCACGGCGCCACGGGCCGGACGGGGTCGAGCGGCTCCATGGCGTGGCCAAGGGTGCAGTCGAGCGCCAGCAGCAGTTCCTTGCCGAACCGGGCGGGCAGGACGCCGCGGGGGATGTCCAGCAGGTGCCCGACGCGGTCGATGGCCAGTTCTTCCAGGGCGCGGTTCGTCTTCGCATGCAGCCCCAGCGCGGCGATCGGCAATGGTGACATTGCCTTGCGCTGCCCGCCTACCGGGACGATCGCGATGTCCATGTCACCGAATCGTGCCACCGCCCACGCGCAGCCGTGCGTGTCGGCGATGGCAACGCGCGTCGAGATTCCCAGCTTCGCAAGCCCATGGCGCACGGCCTTGCACATGCCCTCTTCACCACCGAACAGGTGCGCACAGCCGGTGATGTCCAGCCACAGACCATCTGCCCCATCGACCTGCACCAGCGGCGAGAACCGCCGGGCCCACACCGCCAGGGCCCGCAGGCGCGCGGCGTCGGCTGCGGGGGTCGCCTCCTCCAGGCGCACCGTGCCGGCCGGCAGCACCGCGCGGGCCTGGGCCACCGGCAGGCCGGGGTGCACGCCCGCATCGCGCGATCGCTGGCAGCAGGCCGCGACAACGCGGCGCTGGCCGGCGGTGTGGGCAACGAGCACGTGCTCACCCCGAGCCGGCCGCATGAGCCCACCGGCCCGGTCGCGCCGCCGCAGCAGGTCGATCGGCAGCATCGGCATCCACACTGACAAGGCGCGTGGCATCGTCCAATCGCACGGTCCAGTCCCGCGCGTCCTCGGTCATGGGCCGCAGTCCCTTGCGGCGCAGCAGTCGGAGCGTCCATGTCGGTCGGGCGGGGTCGGCCCCCTCCGGCGGTCCGGGCGAAACCAGCCACCGCGTGGCGGCCGCCGAGATCTCCCCCCGCTCGTCCGGCCGCCGGGCGAGCAGGCCGACGGCCCCGCCGGCCTCGGCGGCCAACTGCAGGCGGCGCGAGCCGGCCATCGACAGTCCCCGGGCGTCGGCCACCACCACGGCGGCGGCGGGGGAGCGCAGGGCCACGTCCATCGCCCACAGGCGATCCTCGCGAGTGGGTGGGTCGACGTACACCGATCGCTCAAGCAATCCCGCATCGCCTGCGGTTCCCACCCCCGGACTCACGAGCGCGGGTGGGTAGGGCCAGCACCGTCGCCCGATCCAGACGATCAGGCCGCCAGATAGGCCAGTGGAATCTCGTGCCTTGGGGAGCCCCTCTCGATGGTCCATGGACGCGATGCCGGCGCACAGGGATATCGGCGGCGTCTGTGCCAGGAACTCGTGCACGCCGCGCTCGAACCCCGCCATGAACCGTGACCAGCCCATGACCGACAGTATCCTTACAAAGTCCTTTCAAGCAAGCGAGAATCCAAACAAAATGCTACTGTTTTTCCCTCTCAGGACCCTCCAGAAGCCGTTTGGAGGCCCCCTGCGAGCCCCGATCCGGCTATCCTCGCGCGTCGGAGACGGCCTCCGGCGTGGGGGCGGCCTGGCATGGGCGTACAACGGATCAATTCGGCCGACGGGGGGCAGGCCGACCGGGTGGCCATGCAGCGTGTCCTCCGCGACCTGGACGCGATGGAATGGATGCTCGAACACGCGATGTTCGAGACCGACCGCCGCCGCATCGGCGTCGAGCAGGAACTGTTTCTGATCGATCATGCCATGCAGCCGGCGCCGATCGCCGAACCATTGCTCGAGCGCATCGATGACGACCGGGTCGTTCCCGAGATCGCGCGCTTCAACCTCGAGTTCAACTGCGATCCCATCGATCTCGACGGTCCCTGCCTGGCCACGCTCGAGGCGCAACTGGCTGGCCTCTACGGCAAGGTCGACGCCGCGTGCCGGTCCTTCGGCGCCCGGGCATTGCTGACGGGCATCTGCCCGACAGTGGACCTTTCGCACCTGACGACCGACAACATCATGCCCAACCCGCGGTATCGCAGCCTCGATGCGGCGCTGCGCAAGCTTCGTGGCGATGACTACGAGCTGCGCATCGACGGCGCCGATGAACTCTCGGTCCGCCATCCCAGCGTGATGCTCGAATCGGTCAACACCAGCTTCCAGGTGCACTTCCAGACGACGCCCGGCGAATTTGCCGACGCCTACAACGTCGCGCTGGCCGTGGCGGCGCCCGTCCTGGCGGCCGCGGTCAACTCGCCGATGCTCTTCGGCCGGCGCTTGTGGCGCGAGACCCGCATCGCGACCTTCCAGCAATCGGTCGATACGCGTGGCGAGGGCGTTGGACACCGTGACTTCGTCGGCCGGGTCCGATTCGGCGAGGCCTGGGTCGAATCATCGGTGCTCGAGGTGCTCCGCGCCGACGTCGCCCGCTTCCGCCAGTTGTTGTACGCATCGGCGGACGATCAGCCCGACCCCATCGAAGAACTCAAGGCCGGCCGGACGCCCAAGCTCGCCTCGTGGCAGGCGTTCAACTCGTCGGTGTATCGGTGGATGCGGCCGTGCTACGGCGTGACCGAGGGCCGACCGCACCTGCGCATCGAGAACCGGATCCTGCCCTCGGGACCCACCATGGTCGACGAAGTCGCCAACGCGGCGTTCTGGATCGGCCTGATGGTCGCCGGGCCCGCTGCCTGGCCGGACATTCCCGAGCGGCTCGAACTCGGCGACGCGCGGAACAACTTCCTGCGCGCCGCCCGCGACGGCCTGAGCGCCCACATGGCCTGGCTGGACGGGCGCGATCATCCGATCGCCGAATTGATCCTGGAAGAGTTCCTGCCCGTGGCCCGGGACGGGCTCGACTCGGCGGGCGTCAATGAAGAAGACGTCCAGCGGATGCTTGGCATCATCCAGGCTCGCGTTTCGACCGGTCGTACCGGGGCCCGTTGGATCCTCGACGCCGCGTCGCACGCCCGGGGCGCGCCCTCGCACCGCGGAAGCCTCGCGGGCCTGACGCGGGCGATGCTCGACCGCCAGGACCGCCAGCGCCCCGTGCACGAGTGGACCATTGCCGCCGATGAGGGCGACGACGGAGGAACCAACGCCATCCTGGGATACGCGCGCGTCGCCCAGTGCATGACGACCGACCTGTTCACCGTCAATGAGGGCGAGTGCATCGACCTGGTCGCCTCCATCATGGACTGGGAGCACGTGCGCCACATCCCCGTCGAGGACGAGCAGCACCGGCTGGTGGGCATCGTGAGCTATCGCAAGCTGCTCCGCGTGCTGACCCACGAGCGAACGTCGAAGGATCCGGCCGCCATGCCGGTGTCGGACATCATGGTGCGCGACCCCGTCACGGTGACGCCCGACACGCCCACGCTCGACGCAATTCGCCTGATGAGCGAGCATCGCGTCGCGTGCCTGCCGGTCGTCGAGGATGGGCGGCTGGTCGGCATCGTCTCCGACCGCGACTACGCGAAGATCGCACGCACGCTGCTCGAGCGTGCCCTGCGTGGGGTCTCCAAGGCATGATCGCCGCCGACCGGCATGGCGTTGGCCCTCGCGTCCTGCCGCGTCGCATCGCCGAACACGCCGGACCGGCCCCCGGGCCGACGCTGATCGTCGTCGGTGGCCTGCACGCCAACGAACCAGCGGGCATCGAGGCGGCCCGGCGCGTCCACGCCCGGCTGAACGATCAGGGCCTTTCCTGCCACGCCGGGCGATTGGTGTCCCTGCGCGGCAACCTCGCGGCGCTGGCGCTCGAGGCGCCCGAGCCCTGGTTGCGCGAGCGCTACATCGACCGCGATCTCAACCGCCTGTTCGTCGAACCCTCCGATGAACCCGGCGATTCGGCCGAGCATCGCGAGCGGGCCGAGCTGATCGGCGAGCTTCGCGAGTTGGTCTCCGAAGCGTGCGGCGAGGCCTACCTGCTGGACCTCCACACGGTCTCGAGCGCCAGCCCCGCGTTCATCGCGCTGGAAGATTCGCTGCCGGCGCGGCGGTTCGCGTCGGGCCTTCCCCTGCCCAAGGTGCTCGGCCTGGAAGAAGAACTCACCGGCCTACTCATGGACTACGCGACCAACCAGTTGGGCTGCGTGTCGTGCATCGTCGAGGCCGGGCGGCACGACGATCCTCGCTCGGCCGACGTGCACGAGGCGGTGATCCTGCTGGCCATGGCCAGACTGGGCATGCTCGTGCCCTCGGTTCGCACGGCGGCTGGCGAGGCGCCGCGCGACGTCGTGGCGCAGGCTTCGGGCGGTCGCTCGGGACACTTCTACGACGTCCGCGAGCGCGTGGCGATCGGCGGCGTCGACTTTGCCATGCAACCGGGGGCCGTGGCGTTCATGCCCGTGCGGGGCGGCAAGATCGTGGTGGCCGTCGAAGACGCCCGGCCCATAAAGGCGGGCGCGAGCGGGCTGCTGTTCCTGCCCAATCGCCAGGCGCAAGTGCGTCCGGGCGACGACGCCTTCTTCGTGATTGCGCGTGTCGGGCGTGCGTGGCTCGGGCTGTCGGCCTGGCTGCGCGGCCGGGCCTGGGTGCATCGCTGGACGCCGCGCCTGCTGCCCGGCGTGCGGGCCCGTGCGGGCGAACCGCACGCGATCGTCGTCGCGCCCGAGTACGCGGTGCTGCTGCGCCGCGAGGTGCTGCACCTGCTGGGCTACCGGCTCGTCCGCTGGACGCACACGCCCTTCATGCCGTGGCCGCGGCGCGCGGCGGGCCTGCTGGCCGGGCTGGCCCGCGCCGCGATCGGCCTGCTCCGCTTCGCGCTGCGCGGCGGCGAGCACGCCGCCCTGCCCGAAGAACGCCCGACCGACTGGATCGCCCGCCGCCGCCGCCTGGACGTCGCGCCGCGGACCACGGCCGAGAAAGGAAGCCAGCCATGACCCGTCTGTTGCTTGCCGTCTGCACCTGCATCGCCATTGCATCGGCCATCGCCCGGGCGCAGGACGCCCCTGCGGGCCAACGAGCCGGCGGCATGGTCGCCGCCGACCACCCCCTTGCCGCGCAGGCCGGCGCACGCATGCTGGCCCGCGGCGGCAACGCGGTCGACGCGGCCGTCGCGACCAGCTTTGCCCTCTCGGTCGTGCGCAGCGACGCCTGCGGCATCGGCGGCGGGGGGTTCATGCTCGTCCACCTGGTCGATGACCCCACGCACGGCGATGTCACGGTCGCCATCAACTACCGCGAGACCTGCCCGGCGGGCGTCGGCCCGGAGACCTACGCCGGCCTGGATGATCCGCTGGCGTCGCAGCGCGGCGGCATGGCGGTGGGGGTGCCAGGCACGGTCGCGGGGCTGCTGCACGCGCTGGAGCACTACGGCACCCTCCCGCGCGAGATCGTCCTGGCGCCGGCGATCGAACTGGCCGAGGTCGGCTTCGAGGCCGACGCCCACCACGTGCGCACCGCCCGGTCGCTGGTTGACCGGTTCGAGGCCGACGCCGCGTGGCGGCAGCGCTTCCCGCTCGTGTGGCAGCGTTTGATGAACGAGGGGCGCATCGAGGTCGGCGACCGCATCGTGTTGCCCGAGCAGGCGGCAGCGCTGCGCCTGATCGCGCGCGATGGCGCCGATGCGTTCTACCGCGGGCCGATCGCCGAGGCCATCGTCGAATCGGTGCGGGCCGACGGCGGCGTGCTGACCATGGACGACCTGGCGGGCTACCAGCTGCGCGAGGTCGAACCGGTGCGCATGGCCGTTGGCGGACGAACCGTCCTCTCGATGCCCCCGCCCTCAAGCGGCGGCGTCGCGATCGCGCAGATCCTCGCCCTGGCCGAGCGGCTCGACCTGGCCATGCCCGCCACCGGCTGGCCCGCACCGGCCGAGGCGCACGCGCTGGCCGAGAGCATGAAGCACGCCTTCGCCGACCGCTCACGGCACATGGCCGACCCGGCGTTCGTCGACGTACCCGTTGCGCAGATGCTGGAAGCGGACGCGCTCGACCGCATGGCCGCGGCGATCGACCCCCAGGGCGTGCTCGGGCCTGAGGCCTACGGCACGGCCTCCCTTCTTCCGGTCGCCCTTCCCGAGGATGGCGGCACCAGCCACATCTCGGTGATCGACGCCCACGGCGGCGCGGTCGCGTGCACCGAAACGATCAACCTGGCCTTCGGCTCGCTCGTCGGCGTCCGGGGCTACGGCTTCTGCCTGAACGATCAGATGGACGACTTCACGACGATTCCGGGCGAAGCCAACGCCTTCGGGCTGGTTCAGTCCGACGACAACCTGCCCGAGCCCGGCAAGCGGCCGCTCTCGAGCATGTCGCCCACGATCGTGCTCGATGGCCGAGGCGAGGTCCTGGCGGTCGCGGGCGCGTCGGGCGGGCCGCGCATCATCACGTCGACGGTGCAGGTCCTGCTGCGGATGCTCCGCGGCGGCGCGACGGCCCGGCAGGCGGTCGATGCACCGCGGCTGCACCATCAGTGGCTGCCCGACCGGCTCTACGTCGAAGTGCGTGAAGGAGCCGAGCCAGCGGCGGCGTGGAGCCGGGCGCTCGAGCAACTCGGCCACGACGTGTTCTCGCGCGAGGACATCGGCGCGGTGCAGGCCATCGGCCGAGACCCCGCGACGGGCGAACTCGACGGCGCCGCCGACCCGCGCAAGGGCGGGGCGGCCGTGCGCCCGTAGCTTCGTGACCCTGGCGAGTGGGTTAGGCGGGCGCGGCCTTGCCGGCCTTCTGCGACTCGCAGTACCGCTTGCCCGCCCGGGCGATCTCGCGGATCTCGTGCCACGGGCGGCTGCCGTGCAGGATGCGCTCGGCGTCCTCGGACGAGATGGACCCTTCGGCCACGTACGCGGCGATCTCGCGGGTGGTCATCTCCTTCTGCCGGTCCTTGAGGATGGCCTGGAGGAAGGCCATGAAGAACAGGATGCTCAGGACCAGCACCCCGCCCACGATGGCGACCAGGGCGATGAACGAGGGGTCGAAGCCGGTGACCATTGGGCTGTCTTGCATGGGGGTCCTTTCCGGGGCAGCGGGGTTGGAGCGTGCTCGAGGATAGCTGGGAATCGCGGTTTTCGGATTTCGCCGGCGGGGTTTTCAGGGTTCGCGGCTCGGCTCGGCCCGGCCCCGCCCGGCCCGGCCCGGCCGTGCAATAGACTGGTCCCGAATCCGGCTCGATGGCCAGCCCAACATCCCACGACGGAGATTCTCGATGAAAACAACGCTCTTCGCCTCGGTCTCCATCGACGGCTTCATCGCCAACCAGGACGGCATCCCCATGTTCCCGCCCACGGCCTGGGAGGACTGGTGCGCCCTGGTCAACCGGGTCGGCACGTGCATTGCCGGCCGAACGTCGGTCGAGCAGCTCCGCGGCCAGGAGATGGGCAACATCCTGAAGCCCGAGCACAAGATCGTGCTTTCCTCGAAGGACATCGACTTCGCGGGCGACGGCTGGCGGCACACGAAATCGCCCGCCGCGGCCCTGGCCATGCTCGAAGGAACCGGCGCGCCGGAGGCGATCGTCGGGGGCGGGCGCTCGGTCTACCACGCGTTCATGCGCGAGGGGCTGGCCGACGAGATCGTGCTCGACCTCCAGCCTGTGGCCTTCGGCGCGGGCGTGCCGTTGTTCGGCGGGCCGCTGGACATGGCCATGCTCGGGCTGATCGAGTCCACGCCGATCAACGGCGACGCGCTGCGGCTGCGCTACCGGGTGCTGGGCGGCTGAGCCCCGGGTGGCGGCCGCGCCGCCCGGCCCCGGCAAGGCGAGGGCTCAGCAGCCCGCGTCGAAGGCGTTCTGGAAGGCAAGGAAGTCGAAGATCGTCAGCTCGCCGTCGCCGTCGAAGTCGGCCAGCGGGTCGCCCGCGTCGAAGAGGTTCTGGAACGCCAGGAAGTCGAAGAGCGTGAGCTCGCCGTCGCCGTCGAGGTCGGCCGCGCAGCCCAGGGCCCGGCCATAGAGCACGTACGCTCCGTTGAACAACGCGTCGTCGACGCCGTCACCGTTCACGTCGCCGCCGCCATGGACGTTCCAGCCGAAGCCCGCGAAACCGGATTCGCCATCGATGCGCATCGCCTGCTCGCCGTCGACACGGCCCAGATCGACGACCGCCGGCGTGTCCGTCCCGCCGAACACGACGTACGCCGCGCCGCGGCCGCGATCGAGGTAGCCGTACGAATCGAGCCTCGAGCCGTGGTACGGCGCGCCGATGACGACGTCGTCGAAGCCGTCGCCGTTGAGGTCGCCCGCCGGCCCGACGAACCGCCCGCTCTGGGCGTGCAGCGCCTGGCCATCGGCGCGAAAGCCCTCGCTCGCGGGGAGTCCGTTGAGGTCGACTTCCTCGCCGAAGCCGTCTCGGCGCCCGAAGAGCACGTAGGTCTGCCCGGTCCCGAACCCGTAGCCGCCGTCGACGCCCGCGTTGGGGATGCCGATGGCCAGGTCGCCAACGCCGTCGCCATTGACGTCGCCCACGCCAACCTGATCGTAGCCCAGGTCGGCGAAGCCCGTCAGCCCGGTGTGCGCGATACGGAAGCCGCCGCCACCGGCGATCAGGTCGTCCACGTTCGATGAGGCCGGAAACGCGTCGCGGCCGAAGACGACGCGGAGCCGCTCGGAGAATCCGAGCCCGATCAGGTCCTCGACGCCATCGTTGTTGACGTCGCCCGCGCCTCGCAACGCGGAGGTGCGCGTGATCACGAAGCCGGTGTCGCCGTCGAGGTCCGCAACAGAGATCGACGCGGCGAAGCCGTCACGGCTGCCCAGCACGACGCTCTGGCCGACCGACGTGCCGAGCAGCAGGTCGTCCAGCCCATCGCCATTGACGTCCGCCGACGAGAGGTTCCCGCCCGTCCCGTCGCGCACCGGGCCGCCCTCGAAGCGGAAGCCGTTCGAGCCGTCGATGTCGGCGACGCTGAGCGTGGGCGCGAAGCCATCGCGGCGACCGAACACGACGTAGACGACCCCGCCGACCGGATCGGAGGTGTACGGCGAGTTTCCCACCGCGCCCACGGCCACGTCGTCGATCCCGTCGCCGTTGATGTCCCCGACGCCCGTCACGGTGTAGCCCAGGCCCTGATCCTCGACCGTGTTCTCGATGCGGAACCCGTTGACGCCGTCCAGGTCGTCCAGCGAGACCACGTCGGGGAAGCCATCGGCCCGGCCGAACACCACCGCCGCCGCCCCGGCCCGATCGATGCCCGATGGGTCGGCGTATGGGAGGCCGACGATGACGTCCTCGATCCCGTCGCCGTTGACGTCGCCGGCCATCCTGGAGATGCTGCCGCCGCCGTCGCCCACGAGCGTGAAACCGATGCCGCCTCGGATCTGGCCCGCGTTGAGCACCGCCGGGAAGGGCTCGCCCAGCGGCCCCTGGGCCCGCGCGGGCGCGACCGCAACCGTCAGGGCCAGGCCCGCGGCGGCGACGAGGGTGGTGGTGGTCAGCCGGCCGGGGGCGATCGGGTCGTGGTTGGCATTCGCTCGCATGGGATGCTCCTTCGTTCGCGCCAGTGTACCGCAAGCCGCCCGTCCGACCAAGATCGTTTTCGGGCCTTCGGCGCTCGGGCCGGGGGCCGGCGCGCTCGATCGCATGGCGATGCCCGGCGCTCCTCGGGCCACCGTCCGAGAAGGCCCGGTCCGATAGAGAAACCGCCCTGGCGCCCCCGAGAAGAGTTCCTGCACGAGTCGGAGGAGTTCTTGCACGAGTCGGAAGAGTTCTTGACGCGTCAAGAACTCCTCCCGACGCGTCAAGAACTCGTCTTGACGCTGCGAGAGCTCCTCTTGACGCTGCAAGAGCTCCTCCCGACGCTGCAAGAACTCCTCTTAACGCGTCAGGAACTCCTCTTGGCGCTGCAGGAGCTCCTCCCGACGCGTCAGGAACTCCTCTTGACGCTGCAGGAGCTCCTCCCGACGCGCTTGGAGCTCCTCTCCGCACGCCCGAGAATCTCCCCGACCCCCGGCCTCTCCCCGCCGGCGGCCGTCGCCCGCACCCCCGGCTACGCTGGACCATGACCATCTCACGGCGTGACGTGCTCTCGGGCGGGGTTGCTCTTGGCGGGCTTGGGGCGGCCGGGTTGGCCGGGGCGTCCATCGGCCTGGGGCTGCCCGGGCGGGTGATGGCGGGGGGGCCACGGCCGCGTCAGGACGGTGGGGGTGGCGGGCCTGTTGTCATCGCCAGCGCGAACGGGCTGGGGGCGGTCGAGCGGGCGTACGCCATGCTCGGTGAGGGCGCCGACCCGGCCGACGCCGTTGTTGCCGGCGTGACGCTGGTCGAGGATGATCCCGATGATTTGAGCGTGGGCTACGGCGGGCTGCCCAACGAAGAGGGCGTCATCCAGCTCGACGCGTCGGTCATGCACGGGCCCACGCACAAGAGCGGCGCCGTCGCGTGCATCGAGGGCATCCGCAACCCCGCCGCCGTCGCGCTGCTGGTCCTGAAGCGCACCGACCACTGCCTGATCGTCGGCGAGGGGGCCAGGAAGTTCGCGCTTGCCCACGGCTTCAAGGAAGAGGACCTCATGACCGACCGCACGCGCGCCCTGTGGATGCGGTGGAAGGCCAACCTGAACGACCGCGACGACTGGCTGGACGACGATCAACTCGATTGGGACCCGCGTGACCCGATGAATCGAGGGCGTGGCCCGATCGGCAAGAACGAGATCGGCGACGAACTCAAGAAGCTCGCCGCCGACCACGACGTCCGCTGGCGCAATGGCGTGCCCTACACCACCGGCACCATCAACTGCTGCGCCGTCGACGCCCGGGGCGACGTGGCGAGTTGCACGACGACGAGCGGGCTCTCGTGGAAGATCCCCGGCCGCGTGGGCGACTCGCCCATCACCGGGGCGGGCATGTACTGCGACAACGAGGTCGGCTCCGCGGGCGCGACGGGGCGGGGTGAGGCGGTGATCCTCAACTGCGGGGGCTTCAGCATCGTCCGCGCCATGGAGCGCGGGCTCTCGCCCACCGAGGCCTGCCTGGAGGTCGCCGGCGACATCGTGCGACGGACGAAGGAGAAGCGGCTGCGTGGTGAGGATGGGCGCGTGAACTTCGACGTCAAGCTCTACGCCGTGCGCAAGGACGGAGCGTTCGGCTCGGCTTCGATCATGCCCGGCGGCCGCTTCGCGGTGTGCGACGCCGCGGGGGCTCGGATCGAGCGGTGCGCGTCGGTGTACGAGTAGGGCGCAGACCGGGCTCCGCCCGGCAAGGCGAACCTCCCTTCAGCAGCCCGCGTCGAACTCGTTCTGGAACGCCAGGAAGTCGAAGATCGTGAGTTCGCCATCGCCGTCGAAGTCGGCCATGGCGTCGCCGGCGTCGAAGGCGTTCTGGAACGCGAGGAAATCGAAGATGGTCAGCTCGCCGTCGCCGTCCATGTCGGCCCGGCAGGGCGGGGCCATGAACGTGCCCTGGCCGAAGCTGACGGGGATGTCCACGCACCAGATGCTGACGGCGTGCCAGCCGTCGATGGTCTCGCCCGCGGGCAGGTCGATGACCAGGCTCTCGCCCCTGAAGGGCATGCCAACGAGTTGCGGGCCCACGGCGATGCCGCTGGCGAAGCTGCTCTCGTCGACGCCCAGGTAGACGCGGACGTCCAGGCCCCGGCCGTCGAAGGTGAAGTTGTCGATGCGGATCGTGTCCTCGTCGACCACGACCACCGTGCCCGAGACCAGGTGGGAGATCATGCTCAACTCGGCCTCCCAGCCCGGAGCGGGCATCTGGGCCAGGGCCGGGGCGGCGCAGGCGGCGAGCAGGGCAGCAGTGGGGATCGCGGGGGTGAAGGGGGTCCGGGTCATGGTGCGTCCTTTCGGGGGTCTGGTTGGTGGTCGGTTTCGTGTCGCGCAGGTTGGGTCGGGCCGGGCGAAGGATCCTTGCATCGTGGGCTACGAGAAATCGGCCCGCCGCGTTGCGGTTCGGGGCGACGCCGTTAATCTGGGAAGACCAGCAGCCAGCCGATGGCCCACCACATGGCGAACGGCAGCAGGATGGGCCCGGGCATGAGCAGCCAGAGCCACCAGGGCGTGGCCCGGTGGTGGCGATCGCACCAGCGCGACCAGAGCGTGTAGGCCAGCAGCAGCACCAGGAAGGGCCACAGCACCACCGAGCCCAGGAAGCCCAGGATGGTCAGGCCGGCCGAGACGTCCAGCAGCAGGAAGTCGTTGCTCTCCACGTGGGCGTGGTAGCCGGGCTGCCAGGGCAGGGCGTTTTGCCAGAGCGTGGCGGCGATGGCGTTTACGCCCAGCGCCAGCAGCGGCAGGGCCGAGAGGATGGCCAGGGCCCAGTAGGAATGCAGGAACGCCAGGCGCCGCTCGCGCTTGTCTCGCATCTCCCGGCGCGCGTCGGCGTCGGCGCCGCACTCGGGGCACGGATCGACCTGGCCCAGGCCGGTCAGGTCGTAGCCGCAGCGCGGGCAGCGCGAAATGCGAGCGAGCGTGTCGAGCCCCAGGCCCATGGGCAACGCCTCCCGTTTGACCCTACGCCACCGTTGCCAACTCTGGCGCCACGCCCGCGGCGTCCTCGAGCACGCGCCGCCACAGCGATTCGAGCCTGGCGTCGCTCACCGGCACCGCCACGCCGAGCTCCTGGGCGTACGTCGCCACGCGCAGCTCCTCGCACATCCAGCGGTACTCGGCCAGCGCCGGGCAGCGGTCCATGGCTTCCTGTGCGGCGTCGGCGCCAAGCGCAAGCACGCGTCGGCGGCGGGCCTCGTGGTGGGCAATGCTTTGCATGGCCCGGTGGTCGCGGTCGATCGCCGTCCCGCGGAGCTTATCCAGCCGCAGGCGGTCGGCGTCGAGGTACCTGGGCAGGCGCGCAAGCCACGCCGGCGGCGTTCGAGAAAGGAACCCGCCGGGCGTGAGGGCGTGCACGTGCTCGGCGACGTCTGCGGCAGCGGCCCGCTGGGGCGGGGGGATGTCCGCCTCGGTGCGCGCTCGCAATCGCACGGCCCGGGCCAGGATCTCGTCGGCGAGCTTCACCGCCCTGTCGGCGGCCTGGCCCAGGCCCTCCAGCCCCTCTTCGATCGCCGCGTCCATCTCGTCCTTGGTGCGTGGCAGGGACTTGCCTTCCATGAACGCCATCTCGGCGACGAGCGCGAGCAGGTCGCTTCGGAGCTGGTCGGACGCGCCCAACACGGCGTAGGTTGCCAGCAAGCCGTCCATCGCCGGCAGCTTCTCCACGTGCTGCTTCAGGGCGCGGCGGGCGGCGAGCATCATCAGCCGGCGCACTCCGCGCCGGTTGACCGCCTCGGCCGCCTCGGGGCGCTCGAGCATGGCGGTGCGCACCGAGTCGCCCATGTCGACGATGGCCGGGTAGGCGACGACGTGCACGCCGGGTCGACGGATCTCGAGTTGCTCGGGTAGGCGACCAAAGTCCCACGACGTGATGCCGCGGCGGTCGGGCCAGCGGCGGTCGGCCTTCAGCAGCGCGTCGCGCAGGCGGTTGGACAGGCGGGCCTTCAGGCCCATCAGGTCGCGGCTTTGCGCAAGCTCATGGCCCTTGCCGTCGATGACGCGGATGTTGGGCCGGGTGTGCTCGGGCACCGGGGCCGCGGCAAGTTCGTCGGCGTTCACGTCTACGCCGGTGAGCTTCGCCACGTGCAGCGCGAGCGCCTCGGCCAGCGTTGGCGCGTCGGCCTGGTCCTTGGTCTGGCTGTTTGCCTCGGCAAATTCCTGAGCCACGACCTTCGCGTCGATGTTCCGCCGCACGGCCTTGGGCAGCGCTCTCAGCATCGCCTGGGCCCGCTCGGCCAGCAAGCCCGGCACCATCCAGTCCAGGTCGCTCGTGCGCAGCCGGCCGAGGGCCTCGATCGGTACGTTCACCGTCACGCCGTCGTCGGCCTCGCCGGGCTCGAAGCGATAGGTCAGCGGCAGGCGCGTGCCACTGACATCGACCTTATCGGGGTACTTCTGCGGCGTGATGGCCGAGGCGTCATTGAGCAGCAGGTCGCCGGTGGTCATCTCCAGGCGGCCGGGCTCTTCCTTCTCGATCTGCCTGCGCCAGGTCTCGAAGCGTTCGGCGGTCCACACGTTGTCGGGCAGTCGCTTCTCGTAGAACGCGAAGCGTCGCTGGATGTCGGCGACCAGATCCCGCCTGCGGGCCTTGTCCTCGAGCGTGCGTAGCTCGTCCTGGAGTTGCTTGTTTGCCTCGAGGGCCTTGGCGTCGGTCTTGAGCTGGCCGTCCACCAGCCCATGATGGATGAACAGCTCCCGCGCCTCGGCAGGGTTCACGCGGCCGTAGTCGACGCGGCGCTTGGCGATGATCTCGAGTCCGAACAGCGAGACACGCTCGAACGCGTAGACCTTGCCGCTTCCAGCGCGGAAGTGGGGGTTCTCGTAGGTTCGTTTGCAGAGGTCGCCGGCGACCTGCTCGATCCACGTCGGCCGAACGCGCGCACACGTGCGGGCGAAGAGCTTGGTGGTGCGCACGAGTTCGGCCGACACGATCCAGTCGAGGGCTGGCGCATCCTTCCGCTTAGCGCCCTCGAGGATGGAGCTGCTCGGGTGGATCACGAAGCTCTGGCCAACGCCCTGGAACTCCTTCTTGTCGCCCTTCTTGCCGATGCCGCCCAGGAAGCCGGCAAGGATCGCCTTGTGGATCTCGCTGTAGGTCGCCGGCTTGCTGTTGATGTGGTAGCCAAGCTCGGCCATCAGCCCGCGGAGCTGCTTCTGCGTGTCGATCCACTCGCGCATCCGCGTGAAGCTGAGCATGCGGCTGCGGCAGAGGTTTCCAAGGCGACCAGTGGTGATGTTGCGCCGCCCGCCGTGGGCGATCTCCCAGAGGTTCCAGTATGCCAGGAAGTCGCTCTCGGGGTGGTCGTACTCGGCGTGCAGCTCGTCGGCCTGGTCGCGCTTGTCGAAGGGGCGCTCGCGCGGGTCCTGCACGCTCAAGGCGCTGGCGATGACCAGAACCTCGTTCAGGCAGTCTTCCCGAGCTGCGGCGATCAGGATGCGGCCGATGCGTGGGTCGATCGGCAGGCGGGCCAGCTCGCGACCGATCTTCGTGAGCTTCTGCTCCTCGTCGATAGCGCTCAGCTCACGCAGCGTCTGTAGGCCGTCCTGCACGGCCCGGCGGTCCGGACGCTCGAGCAGCGGAAAGTCCTCGATGTCGCCCAGCTTCAGGGCCTTCATCTGCAGGATGACGCCGGCCAGGTTCGTGCGGACGATCTCCGGGTCGGTGAAGCGTGGCCGGCTCTCGTAGCTGTTCTCGTCGTACAGGCGCACGCAGATGCCCGGCCCCACGCGGCCACACCGCCCGGCCCGTTGGTCGGCGGATGCGCGGCTGATGTTTTCGATGGGCAAGCGCTGCACACGCGTGCGCGGGCTGTAGCGGTTCAGGCGGGCAAGGCCGGGATCGACGACGTAGCGGATGCCCGGCACGGTAATCGAGGTCTCGGCGACGTTGGTCGCCAGGACGATGCGCCGCCCGCCGCCGGGCTTGAAGACGCGGTTCTGTTCTTCTGCCGATAGTCGCGAGTAGAGCGGCAGCACCGAGCGACCGACTTCCTTTCCCTTCTCCAGGCTCTTGGCGACCTCGCGGATCTCGCGCTCGCCGGGCAGGAAGACCAGCACGTCGCCCTGGCCCTCGCGGCAGGCGTTGTTCACAGCGTCAACGGTGGCCTTCACCAGCTCGCGGGTATCCGTTAGGTCGACGCCCGGCGGCTCGTATCGCAGCTCGACCGGATACGTCCGGCCCGAGACCTCGAGGATCGGCGCGTCGTCGAAGTGTCGGCTGAACCGCTCGGGGTCGATGGTCGCGCTGGTGACGATGATGCGCAGGTCGGGGCGCTTGGGCATGAGCCGCTTGAGATAGCCCAGCAGGAAGTCGATGTTCAGGCTGCGCTCATGCGCTTCGTCGACGATGATGGTGTCGTACTTGTCCAGCCAGCGGTCGCGCTGGGTCTCGGCCAGCAGCACGCCATCGGTCATCACCTTCACGGCGGTGTCCTCGCTGTGCCGCTCATCGAAGCGAACCTGGTAGCCGATCAGGCCCCCCAACTCGACGCTCAGTTCCTCGGCGATGCGGGCCGACACGCTGCGGGCCGCGATGCGGCGGGGCTGGGTGTGCCCGATCAGTCCGGCCGCGCCGCGGCCCAGGTTCAGGCAGATCTTGGGAAGCTGCGTGGTCTTGCCCGAGCCCGTCTCGCCACAGATGACCACCACCTGGTTGTCGCGGATGGCTTCTTCGATCTGCGGCCGCGCCTCGAGCACGGGCAGGTCCAGGTCGAAGTCGGGCGTGGGGATGGCGCGGGCACGCTCGGCCCGGCGATCGATAGAGGTTTCGAGCCGATTGCCCAGCGCGGCGACGAGGCCGGGCGTCTCTTGGCCGCTCTGCCCTCGGGCGAGTTGGTCTCGCAGGGCGCGCAGCTCGCGTCGCAGGCGTCGTCGATCCGCGACCATTGCCTCGTCGAGACGCCCCAACAGGCCGCGGACGTCGTTCAGGATGTCCCGAGTGTTCGATGCCATTGTTCCACCGGCATCGTAGTTCGCATTTCGGTGGGTTCGGTAGCGGCAGGCTGCAGGCCAGCATCAATTTGGGAATGGCGTTCGTTTGGCAGGTTTGCTTCACGATCGGAGGCCGATCGATTACAATACGGGGTGAGAGTGCATGAAAGCGCCGCTTAGTGGGAGGTAGAGCCATGATTCTCAGGAAGACGTTGTTTGCGTGGGTCGTCGGGCTCGTGCTGGCCGCATCGGCGTTGGGCCAGCAGCCGATCGACCCCGTCGGCCGATCCGCTTCGGCCTCAGCTTTTGCGGACGGTGAGCAGCGGGTTCGATTCGAGCAGTTGTACCGGCCGTTTGACGTGGACTTCCAGGTCGGCGCAAGCCCGGCCAGTGTCTCGTCGGTCGATCTCGTCTCGGGCCCGACTGGCCCCTTGAGCTTCGAGGTCGATGCAGAACTCAACGTCACCGCGACGACCGGTGGCGTGCCCGACGGTCGTGCCACGTCGTTCGCCACGGAGAACCTGCTGATCGACGTGGATGCCTCCACGCCGTTCACGCTCGCGGCGGTCTATGGCAGATCGGAGATATCCGGGGCCGCGGCCAACAGCGGTACGCTGCGGCTTCTGGTCGTCGACGAGGGCGTTATCGTGCTGAGTTCGGGCGAGCGGGTGTCCGAGATCGTGCTACGGACGAGCGACAGCGCGACGGGAGAGACCGCGGCGGGACGCCTTGAGCCCGGGACGTATCGCCTGCGCGTGGAGTTTTCCAGCAATGCCGCGGCCATCGGCGGCGATGCGTCGGCCAACTTCGAAGCGAGCGCGTTCTTTGCCACCACCTGCCGCGCCGACGTGACGGCCGATGGCGTGCTGGACCTCTTCGACTTCCTCGATTTCCAGATCCTGTTCTCGCAGAGCAACCCGCGTGCCGACTTCACCGGAGACGGCATCTTCGACATCTTTGATTTCTTGAGATTTATCTCGACCTTCCAGGACGGTTGTTGAGTCATCGTCTCGGATTGCGGCCGGTGCGCGGACGCGCGGGCGTTCGTGGCGGCGGGCCGACGCGGCGCGAGGGCTGGGGGGGCGTCGGCTCGGGCTCAGGATCAGCGTCGGCAGTGGATTCTTCCTGCCCGATCGGTTCGCCCGTCGAAGATGATTCTTCATTGACACGTGCAAAGACGAGCCGGCCGGCGGAAGTCTGCAGCGTTGAGCGGACTGTCAGCATGACCCGTTCGCCAATGAGGTCGCCGCCATCCTCGGCCACAATCATGGTTCCGTCGTCCAGATAGCCCACTGCCTGGCCTTGCTGCTCGCCGGCGCGTAACAGATGGACTTCGATCCGCTCGCCCGGCATGACGTTCGAACGCATGGACTGGGCGATGGTGTGCAGGTTCAGGACGCGGACGCCGTGGATGTTGGCGGCTCGCTCGAGTCCGCTATCGGTGGTGATGATGGTCGCGGGCGTGCGCTGGCCAAACTCGATGAGCGCCTGATCGACTTCCGGCGCGTGCTGAGTGACGGATTCGACGCTGACCTCGATGGCGCTGGATCGCTGAAGGCGACGCACGGCGTCCAAGCCCGCTCGGCCCCTGGTCCGCTTCATCTTGTCGTGGCTGTCGCTGAGACGCTGGAGTTCGTCGAGCACGAACTGGGCGACGATGAGCCGGCTCTGGAACAGGCCCGTTTCGGCCATCGCAATTACGCGACCGTCGATGAGGGCGCTGGTGTCGAGCAGCCAGGGTTGGGGGCCGCGGATCTGCCGGCTGAACTCGACGTAAGGGATGACGAGCCGGAGATCGTCCTGCGTCTGGAACACGGTGACGATGGCCAGGTAGGCAAGGCCGATGCCCAGCAGGATCTTGCCCATGGCCATGAGCTCGGGCAGGTCGATGCCCCAGGCCTGGACCACGACGTCGATGACCGTCCAGAGCACGAGCGTGGCCACCGTTGCCAGGACCAGACCAACGAACACGCTGACCAGCGTGGCGATCTTCTTGCGTGGCGTCAAGAGGTCGATGGCGATCGCACATCCGGCGATGACCACGGCGGCGATCATCGTCGCCCACCAATACAGGCTGGCCAGGGGAGTTTCGTCCGGGTCGCCCTCAATGGGCGGGCGGAGCACGAACAACAGCGCGACGGTCAGGAACAGTGCAAAGAACCCGACGCGAACGATCGTGACCAGCAGGAAACGCTGGCGACGCTGGCTTTCGATGGGGTCCAACCCTGCTGACATCGCGTTCCCCGGGCCTGGATGGCTCGTGCCCAAATGGACATGCCCACCATCGACCATACGTTCCCAGACGCTTCCGTGTTGCCGTGGCGTGGCTCGGGCGGCCAGCGACGGCATTGCTATCGGTCCGAGCGTCCGGTATCATCCGCTCGCTCGTTCCCGCTCTGGTTGGTGGCCGGGCCCGGTGCGTGGGTGGCCACGTGAACCGGGTCAGGGCCTGACCGCAGCAGCCCTAAGCGGCGGCTGCCCGGCGCCGCCGGTGTCCTGGCCACCAACCAGAGCGGGTTTCAGCGAGCCACGCGGGTGTCCGTGGAGGGGTCCAGGGATCCCCGATCGTCCCGGTCGGCATCGCACCGGCCCGTGCAATCCGTCGTATAGATGGCTGTACGAGGCTCTCACGCAGGCCATGACGCCAGACCGCCAAAATCTGCCAACGCCCTCCCGAACGCTCCGGCTGGCAAGGCTCATCGTCCGTCGACACCGGCTGGCCGATGCAATTTCGTGGGCAAGCCGGGGGCTGTTCGCTGCCGGAGCCCTCGCGATCGTGCTTGTCGTCGTGGCGCGTGGGCTCACGGACGCGCCTTGGGCCAGCTATGCCGTGGTCGGGTTGGCGCTTGCCGCAATCGTGGCGTCGCTGGCTTGGGCGTTCTCCCGCCATCGATCCATCGTGGCAGCCGCTGCTCAGGCAGACGAACACGCGGGCCTCCATGACGCGATGGCCAACGCGGTCCTGCTCGCCCACCGTCTGGACAGCCAGGACCGTGGCTTCGCCGCGCTCGCCATCGCTCGTGCCGAGGCGGCCGCGGGCGAGGTTCGACCGACCGACGTTGCTCCGCTGCGGCTGGGGATGGTGACGATCCTCGGGCCCTCGGTCGTCGCCGTCGCGATCGCCGCCGCGGTTTTCATCCCTCCGTGGGGTCGCCAGCCGACCGCCATCGAGACGTCGGTTGCTCGAATCGATCCGCAAGAGGTCGAACGAGCACAACGCGGCATCGAGGGTCTCGCCAAAGCGATCGAACAGCAGGCCGCCGAGTCGCGAGATCCCGAGCAAGGCGGCGTGAACGATCGCCTGCAACGGGAACTCGATCGGCTGCGCGAGATCGAAGAGGAACTCGCCAGCGGTTCGCGCGATCCGTTGGAAGCAATCGGTGAGGCCGCTGCGGCTACCACGGAAGCCGCCGAAGCCATGGAAGAAGAGGCGCAGCGTCGCGAACTGGCGGACGAAGCTCTTCGCGATGCACTCTCCAGGCTGGAGCCGTCGGCCGACCCGCAAAGGCTCGACGAGGATTCGTTTCGCGGGGCCGCCGAGAGGCTGGCCGATGCAGTCGAGCGGGGTGATCTCGACCGAGCGGCCGAAGCGGCCGAGGAACTGCGAGAACGATCACGCGATCCTGAGTTGGCGCCCGCACAACGCCAGGAGGCGGCCGAAAGGCTGCGGGACCTTGCCGATCGAATGGAGGATCAGTCGCGGCAAGCAGAAGGCGCGCCCAGCCCGGCGAGCGACGTGCCGCCGGCCGAACCGGCCGAGCGCGAGCCGTCGCCTGATGCATCGTCCGATTCGTCAACCGGTTCTTCAGCCGAGGACCGTTCCGCTGAGCGGCCTGATCCACCCGAATCTGGCCAGTCGGACGAGCCGCGGAAGCCCACGGAACCGGTAGCCGAGCCAAACCAGGGCCAATCCGAGTCGGAATCGACCGAATCGAGCCGGCCGAGCGAGCAGGCTCCTGGTCAGCCAAAGGCGGACGAAGATCCTCAGGCCGAGGGCGGTGCCGAATCTGAGCGGCGCGAGCAGG
Source organism: Phycisphaerales bacterium (assembly GCA_040221175.1). Lineage (NCBI taxonomy): Bacteria > Pseudomonadati > Planctomycetota > Phycisphaerae > Phycisphaerales > Phycisphaerales bacterium. Next base: position 140,219 of record JAVJVK010000004.1, on the reverse strand, counting down.
CGCAGCGAGACGCGCAAGAGCAGCAGCAGCGGCTCCGTGAGGCGATGCGCGAGCAGGCGGATGAGATCGAACGGTCGCCGACGGATCAAGAGCAACGCCAACAGGGCGATCAGCCGAGCGAGGGCCAGCAGCAAGAGGGCCAGCAAGGCGAAGGGCCGCGGGAAGAGAGTCCTGAACAACCCGGGCAAGCGCCCGGCCAGCAACCCGAGCCTTCGGGCGCCGAGCCGAGCGAACCCCCCGGGCAGCAACCCGGCCAGCAGCAGCCCGATCCGCAGCAGGGCGAGCCTCAACAGACGCCATCAGCTGATCCGGATCAGTCCGCTGAGCGTCAGTCGGGGACACAGCAGGCGCCTGAGCAACAGACCGGCGAACAGCAGCCCGGCCAGAAGCAGTCGGGCGAGACGCGCCCGGGACAGCAGGGTGGTGAAGCTCGACCCGGCGAGCGCGAAGGTCTCTCCGAGCGACTCCGTGAACTCGCCGATCGGCCGCGCGACGCCCAGCGGCAGCAGCAACAAGCCGAGGAGTTGCGTCGGCGGGCGCGAGAGGCGTTCGACGAGTTGTCGCCGCAGGAGCAGCGGGAATTGCTCGACCGGTTGCGCGAACAGCAGGGCCAGCAGTCCTCCGATGGACAAGCGGGCCTGGCGCCCGATGGAGAGCAGCCCGACGGCTCCGAGGGGCAGCGACTTGGAGACGGTGGCGGCGAGCAAGGCGACCCAGCGGCAGAGACAGACCCGTGGCAGCGTGAACTGATGGACTTGCCCCCCGGCGAACAGCGAAGCGATGAGGCAATGCGGACCGTGGCCGAGTGGTTTGGCGAGGGGCGCGATGCGCCAGGTGATGGCTTGCCGAGGGTCACCGAAGACGTTCGCCAAGCGGCCCGCGGGGCACAAGAGGCCATCGAGCGTGAGCGCGTTCCCCGGCGTCGCAGCGAACTGATCCGCCGAGTCTTCCAGCGCTATGCCGAGCGATTCGGTGAGCAGCAAGACGCACCAACGAATTCGTCTTCGGGTGGCGGCGGCTCGTGAGGCAGTTCGCGTTCGACAACGCATGGTGGTTGCTCGCTGCTGTTGCGGCCATTCCCCTGGGCTTGATTGCGTTGGCGGCCTTTCGGACGATGACGCGGTTGCGGCGGGGAACGGCTGCAATCACTCGGGTCATCTTGTTCTCGTTGCTTGCCGTGGCGCTGGCCGGTATCAGCGGCGTCCGAGAGAACGATCGGATGGCCGTCGTCGTGGCCGTCGACGTGTCGGGCTCGGTGCTTCGCTACGGCCTGGCCGAAGACCTGCCCGGCCAGTCGCCCGTGCTTCGCGCCAGGGCTTTTGTCGAGGCATCCAGTGAGGCCCGCACACGCGAAGACGTGCTGGGCGTTCTGGCGTTCGCCGAGAGACCGGTGCCGGTCGTGTCACCAACGGCTGGCCCGGTGTCCGATCGGGCGTTGCCGGAACTTGGCGAACAAGGCACGGACATCGCCGGTGCGCTCAATGCCGCCGCGGCGATGATCCCCACCGATGCCGCCGGGCGAATCGTGCTCATCTCGGACGGGAACGAGACTGCCGGCGATGCGTTAGAGGCGGCGGAGCGACTCGCCCGAGCTCGAGCCGTGGGCGAAGGCGCACGGGGCGGCCTGCCCATCGATGTCCTGCCCATCGAATACCGCGTGGAGCGTGAGGTTGTCGTCGAGTTCGTCGACGCGCCGCCCCGGGCCGCGCGACGCAGCGTGGCGCCCGTGCGTGTGGGCTTGAACGCGACGGCGCCAGCAGCTGGCACCCTGCGGCTCTTGATGAACGGGCAAGATACCGGCCAGCAACGGCGTGTCTTGCTGGACGAAGGCCGGAGCGTCGAGGTCTTTCAGGTTCCCTTGCCCGAGGGGCGGATCCATCGCTTCGAAGCCGTGTTCGAACCCGAAAGCCGTGGCGGACTGGTGGCCGATACGTCGCTTGCGAACAACACGGGCAGGGCGTTCACGATTTCACCGGGCGAAGGTGCTGTGCTGCTCATCCGGGGCGACGGAATCGCCCAGGGCCAGACGTTGGCCGACACACTGAATCGCCTGGGCCTCACGGTAGAGAGCCGATCTCCCGCGGGCGTGCCGACCGATCTGGTCGCGTTCGAGGCCTACGACCTCGTCCTTCTCGTCGGCGTCGGGGCCGATGAGATTCCCGTCGATGCGCAGGACACCCTCGCAACGTTCGTGACCGAACTCGGCGGCGGCCTGATCATGATCGGCGGTCAGCGATCGTTTGGCTCGGGCGGCTGGCGAGGTTCGTCCGTCGAGGCCCTGCTCCCCGTGCACCTGGACCTGCCCCAGCGAGTCCAGACGCCCGAGGTGGCCATCGCCATCGTCTTGGACAACTCCGGCAGCATGCGGCGCAGCGTGCTGGGCTCGGCTCGATCACAGCAGAAGATCGCCAACGAGGCAGCGTCCCTGGCCGTCTTGAATCTGCACGATACCGATCAGGTCGCGGTAATTTCCTTCAACAACGCAACCAACCTTGTCGTGCCCATCGGGCCGAACACCAATCCTCGAGACACCGCGGCGAGGATCCGCGGGATTCCGTCTGGTGGCGGCACACGCGTCGGCCCGGCATTGCGATTGGCGGCCGAGCAGGTGGCCAGCGTCGATGCGAAGAGCCGGCACATCATCGTGCTCACCGACGGGCTTTCGACCGATGCCCAGGTCTTGCCGGGGCTCGCCTCGCAGATCCATGCTCGCGACATCACGATCAGCACGATCGCGGTGGGCGATGCGGCCGACACCGAAACGATGAAGCAGGTGGCTGATGCCGCCGACGGCACGTTCTACAACGTCATCAATCCGAACGTGCTGCCGCAGGTGTTCCTTAGTGAGGTGCAGGTCACCCGCTCGCCGCTCGTCCGCGAAGGGCAGATCACGCCGGTGGTGCTGCCATCGCCATCGCCCGCAACCGCCGGGCTCGACACGCCGCCGATGCTCGAGGGCATCAACCTGACCCGTGCAAAGGACGAGCCGACTATCACGCTGGCTATGGTCACCCGGCAGGGCGAGCCGTTGCTTGCGCATTGGAACGCTGGCCTCGGTCAGGTAGCTGCCTTTACGTCGGATACGGATCGGTGGGCGAACCAATGGGTGACTTGGTCGGGCTACGAGCGATTCTGGGGCCAACTCGTGCGTGCCATGAGCCGCAACACCGAGGATGCAGGCTTGGCCATGAGCGTGAGTCCCGATTCGGGTCGGCTGGCGGTTGAGGTCGAGGCGTACGACGAAGATGGTGTCCCCATCGATGGGATCGCGGCGCAGGCAACGATCTACGACCCAGAGGGACGGGCGAGCGAAGTCTCACTAGCGCAGGTCGGCCCGGGCGCGTACGAAGCAACCGTGCCAACCGGCGGGCCCGGCTCATACGTGGTGGTCGTCCGACCAACACGTGGGAACAATCCACTACCACCGATGCTCGCGGGCGTGCCGATCTCCGGCGGCCGTGAGTATCGAAGCCTCGCAACTGATACCCCCTTGTTGCGAGCGATTGCCGAAGCGACGGGCGGCCGCGTATTGAGCTTCAGCGATGCTCAGCGCGTGTTCGATCGCGCCGACGTGAGTCCCAGCGAATCTCGATCGCCCTTGTGGAGGATTGCCCTGGGGTGGGCGATGGTGGTGCTGGTCCTGGACATCGGCACTCGCCGCGTGGCGTGGGATCGCCTGCTCAGCAGCGCCTTCGGGGCTGACTGGCTGCGCGCGACGGCCACGCTGCGCAGCCAGGGTAGGGCCGCGGGCCAATCGATCGGCGCTCTGCGGACGCAGACGGGAGCCAAGGCCAACGATCGTCTGCGGCGAACCCGACCATCCGACGTTGATGTTTCTGCAACAGAGGCCGATGCGCAGCGGTCGGCCCACGAAGCCCAGCAGCGAATCCTCCGGGCGCGCGCCGAGAGGACGGCCGCTTCCGCGTCGGAAACACCGCCACCAGCCGGAGCCAGGCCCTCGAAGGTCGATCAGCCAGCGAAGCCGGCCAAGGCCGAGAGCGACGAACCTTCCGAGAGTGGCTTGCTCGCGGCCAAACGCCGGGCCCGTGAACGGTTCGAAGGCGACTGAAGGGTCTTATCGCTCGATGTCTGGAAAGAAAACGCCCCGCGACCTTTCGGACACGGGGCGTGATTGAGCCAATCAAGGCGAACCGATCAGTAATTCATCGGTTCGATTGTCGATTCAGCTGCCGGCGGACTGGCCCGAGCTCGCCTCGAGGGCGACGGCCACTTCCTCTTCCTGCGGGCTGAAGCGACGGATCTGGGCGGCGACATCGTCGAGGATGCCGGCCTTGGTCCGCTCACGCAGGACCTCGTTCTGGGCCAGCAGATCGCTGATCTTGTCGGCCGAGAAGGGCTTGATGCCCGCGGCGTCGGCCAAGGCCGACTCTTGGGCGATGCGGTTGGCATCGACCCGCTCGGGCAGTTCCGGCGTGCCGAACCAGATCTTCACCTTGCTGAGGTCCATGGCCTTCTCGCCGGTGATCTCGGCGCCGACGACGGCGACGACGTAACCCGAGCGATAGCCCACGTTCAGCCGCTCGGCCGTGGTGTCACCCACGTAGAGCACCGGCTCGGCGCTCTGGCGGGGGTACACCAGGTCGGGGTTGACCTTCAGCACGATGATGTAGCCGCTGTCCACCACCGGACGCTCGGCGCGCCAGGTGCTGGCCTCACCCTGCTCAAGGGTGAACGGCTGGGCGAAGACGATGTCCTGGACCGCCGCCGGCGTGGCGGGGGTCTGCGGCGGAGCGGCGACGACGGCAGCTGCCAGAACGGACGCCGCGAGGGTTGTGTTCAGAATCTTCATGGCTTTCTGACTCCGATGGTAATCGGTGATCGTTCAGTTCAGTCCATGCCCCATGGGCGTGGAACCCGTGGTGAGGCGAGGTTAACGGAGCAGCTCGAGGTCATCGAACCCGATGCGGCCGCGGTTGGTGCCGAAGGACGGCCCAAACTCGAACCGGACTTGGTCGATGTTGCTGAGGTCGAGCGTCCGCCCGTCACGCAGGAAGTCCTGGATGTTGATGCGATACGTCTCGAACTCGTTGGCCCAGCCCGTTCCCGTACCGGCGCCGGTGCGGGGGAAGGGCTCGTTCAGGCCAGCGTTGCCGTAGGCCCCGATGTTGATCGAGCTGGAGTTGCCGTCGCCATCGATGACGGTCACCGTGAACGTCTGGTTCGCGGTAATCGCGATGGTGTCGGGGTGACGCGTGCCCTGGCAGGCGCGGAAGCTCAGCGTGCTGTACTGCGTCCAGTCGCTGTACAGCGGCACGCCCAGCAGGTCCCACTGCAGGAAGCGATCGATGCTGTAGTCGAACACGATGCCGCTGGTCTGATCGCCGCCGTTGTCGGCGCGCGTCATGCCGTTCATCGGGTCGCTGGTCAGCCAGGTGAACGACGTGTTGTTGTCGTCCAGGCGCCCTTCCACGAAGTTGGTGACGTTGAAGCTCACCGTGGCGCCCGAGCTGGCGATCGTCGTCGACGGCTGCGACTGGAAGTCATCGATGATGGTCTTCTGCGACAGGTCGAACGCGGCCTTGTACTCGTTCACGACGTTGGTCGAGCTGCGCACGCCCAGGGGCTGCGTGCTCTCCTTCTCGCGCTGCACAAACTCCATGGCAACCTCGTTGCCACGGACGGCGTTCTGGATCAGCACCAGCCAGGCGATCTTTGCCACTTGCTGAGCCTCGGCGCGGCCGATCTGAAGGGCGGCCGGACCCGTGTAATCGTTGAAGCCACAGCAGTTGAAGTCGTTGTGGTCGGCGCCCAGCACGTAGGTGTTGGTGCGCTGGTTGTCGCCTTCTTCGGTGTTGGCGCGCTCGTAGATGGCGAAGTACTGGACGACCGGAGTCGTCGGGCCGCCGTTCACGTCGCCATCGCCCGAGCCGGCGATGTGGTGGTGGTTCGAGCCACCGGGGTTCGACCTGCTGGTCAGCAGGAAGTCCGTCGGTGCGATGCTCGACACCAGATTAATGTCGCTGAGCGAATAGTTGACCGGGCTGTAGATGCCCGTCTCGATCTTGTTCCATGCTCGAGCGACGCCCTCGCCGCCACGGCTGTGGCCGATCCACGAGGTCTGGCTCTTGTCCAGGCGACCGTTCAGCACGCCGCCAGCGATCGTCGACAGGTTGCCCCAGAAGTAATCGGTGTGGCGCAGGATCGTCTCGCTGGCCGTCTCGATACCCGGAACGGTGTCGTTCTGGTGGCTCATCACGACCCAGCCGTGGCTGGCGAAGTGATCGTGCATGTAGTCGTACCAGCGGTAGTCCTGGCCGTTGCCGTGGGCGATGATGACCACCGGCACGTTGTCGCGGCTGGCGATGTCGCTGGGGTAGGTCAAACGCTGCTGGTTGCGACCAGACGGGATGCCCGGGAAGGTCGCCGTGTAGGTCTCAACGCGAGTACGGGCAGCCGGGCCGAGCGTGGTCAGGTCCTTGAACAGCCACATGCCGGCATCGTCAAGGCCGTCGATGATGTCGCCAGCATCGAGCATGCCGTTGCGGTTGACGTCGATCACGACGTCATAGGGCACGCCGAGATCTTCACCGGCATCATCGTTCAGGAAGCTCACGCCGCCCATCTCGACCTGGTTGTCCGCCGTGGAGGCGCCACCGCTGAACGTGCCCGGCTGGGCGAACCCGCGAGCGTCGGTCAGGGTGGGGTCGCTGTCCCATTCGGCAGCCGTCTTGTCGGCCACGATGTAGATGTCCACCGTGCCCGTGGGCGGGGTGGTCACGCCCGGGTCGATCGACACCCAGAACGAACGGCCGCCCTGGAACGCCCTCACATAGTCGGCGTGGGGGAATTCGTTGAGGTCTTCCGAGGCCAGTTCGGCCGAGATGATGTCGCCCGAGGGGCAGCCCATGGCGAACTCGTTCTGGAACTCCAGGAAGTCGAAGATGTCCAGACGACCGTTGCCATCGAAGTCGGCACGCAGGTCGCCCGCATCGAACAGGTTCTGGAACTCAAGGAAGTCGAAGACCGTCAGGTCGCCGTCCCCGTCAAGGTCTGCGCGGCAGGTGCCCTGGGCGTTCGCCGTGGCGGCGAAGACCAAGCCAGCCGCGGCGGCCAATGAGGCCGCGCGACGGAATTGCATCGGCATGAGTGCTCTCCTCTGAATTTGGTGTACCGTGATCTCTCTGTACCGTTCCGTTGATCCAGTGTACCAGCAACCCCCCGTAATCGGGAGGAAAATGCGGATAATTGGCAGGCGATGCGGGGTTCTAGGACCTGACAGCCCGAACACATCCGCTCCGCCCCTCGGCCTACAAGGGATGCGCACCCTCCGTTACCCCGGCCAAGAGCGCCCAATCGGGTACCCTTAGGAATAATTGGTATCCCGTAAGAGTTATCGTCAATGGCTAGGGATTATCCTCGTCTCGCTCCAATGGCAGTCGGGGGGTTCTTGAATACCACAATGGAGTCGAAGGCGATCGGGACCCCGCTGACAGGGATTTCGGTCGGAGCGCCAGCCATGATCCGTGACGAGCGACAACCACAAGAGCCCGCCGATGCCACGCAACACGTGGCGACGGCCCGGATTATGGAGTCGCATCCCTCGCCCGCTTTCGGCTTGCGGGTCCATGACGCCGGGTTCGACGTGGCGTGGGCCAACGCGGCCGGCAGAGTTCTCCGTACCTTCGAAGCGGCCCTGCAAGCGGCGGGCCTTGGCCCGCGGTTCGGCGAAGAACTTCATCGAGCCCTCAAGGCGGCCCGGCCCTGCAGCCTCCGGGATCCTTCCAGCCCGCACGTGCGCGTCGAAGTTGCCCCTGAGATTGGAGGCGAGCCAAATGCATGGCTCGTGCTCATCGAGGCAGATCACGCGGCACAAGCCCAAGGCATCGCGTCTTCCCTGGTTGAGGGGAACGGTGGCTCGATGGAACTCCTGGTCGCGGCTCTGGACGTGATGCCCGCAGAGGTAGCATTGCTCGACAACACCGGCCGAATCATGGCGGTGAATCGTGCCTGGCGGGAATTTGCTCGGCTGAACGGATTGGAATCCGACGACGCCTGTATTGGCTCGAACTACCTCGAGGCGTGCGATCAGGCGGACGGCGAAGCCGCGGCGGAAGCCAGTGCGGTTGCATCCGGCCTTCGATCGGTGCTGGCCGGCCAGCAGACGGCCACCTATGTCGAGTATCCATGCGACAGCCCCGAGGAGCAGCGGTGGTTCCAGGTTCGTGCCACCGGTTTTGCCTGGAACGGAACCCGGTATGCGGTGGTGGCGCACGAGTCATTGACCGAATCCAAGCGAGCCGAGCAGCAGCACCGTCAGCAACTCGATGAGATGGCCCATCAGTGGCAGAAGAATTCGCTGGGCGAATTGGCCAGCGGAATCGCCCACGAACTGAACCAGCCCCTGGGCGCCATCACCAACTACATGAATGGCTGCCTGCGCCGACTCGAAGCCGGCACCATCGACCGAGAGCAACTCATCAAGACGGTGCGTGGCTGCGCCGAGCTTGCGGAGTTTGCTGGTGGCATTATTAAGCGGATGCGTGGGTTTGCGACCCATTCGACCTTGCAGTATCAGCCCATGTCGCTGAACGAAGCCGTCGGACAGGCCATGCGCTTCTATAAGGCCAGTCCGGAGAGCGGGCGAGTTCGACTGCGGGTGGAACTGGCGGACGATCTGCCAGACGTCCGAGCCGACGAGGTGCAGATCCAGCAGGTAGCCCTGAATCTGCTGCGCAATGCACGCGACGCGGTCATCGGGTCGGCCGGAGCTTCACCCGCGACGGTCAGGGTGCGGACGTTCATGGACGAGCAAGGGATGGTGTGCCTGTCGGTCAGCGACAATGGCAAGGGCCTGCCCGATGGCTGCGAGAGCCGCTTGTTCGAACCATTCTTTTCGACCAAGAGCAAGGGGATGGGCCTGGGCCTGTCCATCAGCAAGACCATCGCCGAAGTGCATGGCGGGCGTCTGAGTGCCTGCAATGCACCCGGCGGAGGAGCCGTGTTCGAACTCCATCTTCCCGCCCTGCAACGTGCAGGCGGCTTGCGGAGCGAGCACGCGACCCATTCGAGCGACTCGGTCGCTCCCAATCCAACCCAAACCAAGAGCCAAGGAGGCGCCGCATGAGCCAGGTTCAGACCGAAGACAGTCCTATCACCAAATCGGCCACGGTGTTCGTGGTTGATGATGATCCCTCGATGCGCGATTCGCTTCGCTGGCTGATCGAATCGGTCGGCCTCAACGTCGAGCCGTTCGCCAACGCCGACGCGTTCCTCGAGGAGTTCACCGGCGACGTGCCCGGCTGCCTCGTGCTCGACGTGCGCATGCCCGGCACCAGCGGCATGGAACTGCTGGACATGCTCAAGGGGCGCGGGGTCAAGCTCCCGATCATCATGATCAGCGGTCACGGCGATGTTCCCATGGCCGTCCAGGCGCTCAAGCGGGGTGCCATCGACTTCCTCGAGAAGCCCTTCCGCGACCAGGAACTGCTCGAGCAGATCTCGCGCGCGATCGAAGTGGACGAGGAGCGTCGCCAGAAGGCCGCCAGCGTGGCTGGCATCCGCGGCCGGCTCGAGAAGCTCACCCCCCGCGAGCGTGAGGTCATGGAGTTGGTCGTCGACGGCTACGCCAACAAGCAGGTGGCCGCCAAGCTGGGCCTGAGCGAGAAGACCATCGAAGTCCATCGCTCGCGCGTCATGAGCAAGATGCGGGCCAAGACCCTGCCTTGCCTGGTCAAGATGGCCGTCGCCGTGGGCGTGGCCGAGGCGACCGACTGCGCCGAGCAGGACACCAGCACGGTCTGACCGGTCGGCATCTACACTTCGCTCGATGACGACGCCGTCGAAGAGCCTTGGGTATCAGGTCATCGTGATCGGCGGTGGACACGCCGGCGCTGAAGCCGCGTGGGCCGCCGCCAATTTGCTTGGTGGCAACCGAACGGTGGCCCTGGTGACACTGCGCGTAGACACCATCGGGGCTATGAGCTGCAACCCGGCCATCGGCGGGCTGGCCAAGGGGCAACTGGTCAACGAGATAGATGCCCTTGGCGGGCTCATGGGCCTGGCCGCCGACGCCACGGGCATCAACTTCGCCCTGCTCAATCGCAGCCGCGGGCCGGCCGTGCGAGGCCCGCGTACCCAGAGCGACAAGCTGGCCTACCCGCGGGCCGTCCGTGCCATGCTGGACGCCCGCTCGGAAATCGAGATCATCGAGGCCGCCGTCGAGAGCTTCGTCTTGGAGGGCGATCGGGTGGTGGGGGTCCGGCTAGGGCCCGGGACGGGCGAGAACCGTGCGTTCCCGAGCGAGCTTCGGGCCGGCGCCGTGGTGCTCACGACGGGCACGTTCATGCGCGGACTCATGCACACGGGCGAGGAAAAGTCTTCCGGTGGACGCTACGGCGAAGCGCCGTCCGTTGGCATCTCCGCTGAACTCTCCAGGCTTGGCTTCGAACTTGGCCGCTTGCGCACCGGCACGCCGCCGCGGCTAAAGAAATCGACGATCGAGTGGGACCGCTTGGAAGAGCAGCCGCCCGATGAGACGCCCGAGCCCTTCAGTGCCTTAACCCCTCTGCCCGGGCAACCTGGCGGCTGGATGGTCGGAGCAGTGGCTGCGCCGCAATTCCCGGTGCTGACGCCCACGCCCTGCAAGAAGACCAGCACCGCGCCGGAGGCACACGAGTTCGTGCGGCAGAACCTGCACCGGGCGCCGATGTTCCGGGGCGACCTGGCGCCCGGCCCACGCTATTGCCCGAGCATCGAAGACAAGGTGCATCGCTTCGCCGAGCGGACGTCGCACACGGTGTTCCTGGAGCCCGAAAGCCTCGAGAGCGACTGGGTCTATTGCAACGGCATCGCCACCAGCCTGCCGGCCGACGTGCAGGAGGTGGTCGTTCGCACCATGCCCGGCTGCCAGGACGCGCACGTCTATCGCTGGGGCTACGCCGTCGAATACGACATGGTCCGTCCGCACCAGATCGAGGCGACGGGGCGAACGAAACGCTACGAGGGCTTGTTTCTGGCCGGGCAGATCAACGGCACCAGCGGCTACGAAGAGGCGGCGGCACAGGGCTTGGTTGCGGGCGTCAATGCGGCATTGCTGGCAACGAATCGTGAGCCAAACTTCGTGCTCGGCCGCGAGGAGGCGTACATCGGCGTGCTGATGGACGACCTGGTGACACGCACGCCCGTGGAGCCCTACCGCATGTTCACCAGCCGGGCCGAGCATCGCCTGCTGCTGCGCAGCGATAACGCCGTGGAGCGGCTGACTCCCAAGGCGATCGAACTCGGGCTGCTGGCGACCACGGACGTCGGCCGGCAACGGGCCGGAGCGTACCGAGCCCGCACGGACGAGGTGGACGCACTGCGAACCGCCGTGGCCGCCGCACGCGTCGAGGGGCATCCCATGGCCCACGCCTTGCGTTGGCCGCAATACAACGATGCGCAATTCGAACGAGACGTCGCCGCTCAGGCCGGTCGATCATTCGATCCGCGTGTGCTCAGGATGGTCGCCGCCGAGCATCGCTACGAGCCGTACATCCAGCGGCAGGCGAGCGAGGTGAAGAGGCAGCGCGAGATGGAGCGCCGGCGGATCCCCACGCACGTGGACTATACCGCCATGACCAGCCTGCGCACCGAGGCCCGCCAGTCGCTGGATCGCTTCCGACCGGCGACATTCGGCCAGGCCTCCAGGCTCGAGGGCGTCACGCCCGCCGACCTGACGTTGCTGGCCGTGCTCGTTGCACGCCAGGCCTGAGATCAGTCTCGCTGGCGTCCTTCAATGATGGCCGTGAGCACGCCGATGGCGATCAGCATCAGGTCGTCGAGTTGATCGTGGTCTTCGAGAACGGCGATGCCAAGCTTGAAGACGAACGGGTTGAAGTGCTGCCGGAAGATGGCGATCTCGCGGCCGGCCATGTCTCTCAGGTGAAACTTCTGGGGCATGAACGCCGCAGCGGCATCGATGGTCCGCCGGAGCAGCGCTCGGATGGTCGAGTCCTCCTGCAGCGTTCCGATCTGCCCGCCTTGTTCGTCCAGCACGAGCCACTCGTCGCGGACGAAGGTGCTCTTGAGGCCCTTGCGACGCAGCGAGCCGATCGACTGACCGCTGGGCAGCCTGACGTCGTAAGTGGCGCCGAAGTCGATGATCTGTCGGGCCTTGATGCGGAGCAACTCGCTCTCGCGCGTGCGATCGGTGTAGAGGACGATCTCTTCCTTGAACCGGAACAGCTTCTGGCGGCAGTAGCCGACCATCTGGCCTTGCTGGTCGGTAATAAAAAACTGCGGGACAAGGTCAAAGACCTTGGCCCGGATGGTGTACTGCTCTTGGGTTGAGGTGGCCATGGCGGCCGATGCTAGGGCTGATTCAGTCTTGGGCGGTTTCGCCCACGACCCAGCGCTCGAAGTGCACGAGCTTGCCCTTGGAACCCACCAGATCCTTGATCTTGGTGCTCGGGTCCTTCACGAAGGGCTGCTCGACCAGGGCCACGGTCTCGAAGAACTTCCGCATGCCGCCTTCGACCATCTTCTCGGCGATTTCCTGGGGCTTGCCGCTCTCCATCGCCTGCTCGAGTCGGAACTTGCGCTCCTTCTCGATCAGGTCCTGGGGCACGTCGTCGGGGTTCACGCCCGCGGGGGTGGGCACCGCCGCGACGATGTGCATGCAGATGTCCTTCATGGTGGCTTCGTCGACGTCGCCCTCTGCCTGCAGCAGCACGCCCGTCTTGCCATCGTGATGGATGTACGAGGCGAACTTACCGCCATGGAGGGCCTTGCCGCGGGCGAAGCTGATGTTTTCGCCAGTGGTGATGCGGATCTCATCAAGCGTGCCGGCGGCCGACTCGGGCAGCGAGACATCACCCGCGGGCGCGTCCTTGGCGGCCTTGGCGATGTCCTGGGTCATCTGCACGAACTTCTCGTTCTTGGCGGTGAAGTCCGTCTCGGCCCGCAGTTCGACGATGGCTGCCTTGTCGCCGTCGATGGCCACGCCGATGCGGCCCTCGCCCGCGGCGCGATCGGTGCGGGTCTCCATCTTGCCCTTGAGCTTCTTGCGCAGCAGTTCCTCGGCGGCGTCCTGATCGCCGCCCGCTTCGGTGAGTGCCTTCTTGCACTCCATCATCGAGAGGCCCGTCTTCTGACGCAGCTTCATGACGTCCTTTGCGCTCACTTCGACTTGTGCCATGCTCAGTCTTCTCCGGCTCGGTAGGCCGACCCCAGATCAGGCCGGCGGGTGTCTCGTGGATTCGTGTCGATCTGCGATGCGACGAGGCACATCGCAAACGAGTCGCTCAGTTCTCGGTGGCGGTCGCGGCGGGCTGATCGGCCTCGCCCTCGGGCGCGGGAGCAGGCGCGTCGGCCGAGTACTGAGCACGGCGGCTGCGGCGGCGGGGCTGCTCGGCGCCGCTCTCGTCCTTGTCGCTGGCGGCCTCGCTCACGCTGCGGCCCTGCTTGCCCTCGGCTACGGCCTTGCACAGTTCGCGGATGATCACGTCGATCGACCGCATGCTGTCGTCGTTGCCGGGGATGGGAATGTCCACCACGTCCGGGTCGCCATCGGTGTCAATGAGGGCGATGGTGGGGATGCCAAGCTTGCGTGCCTCGCGGATCGCGGTCATCTCGCGCTTCACGTCGATAATCATCAGGGCGCCGGGCAACTTATCCATGCCGCGCACGCCGTCGAGGTTGCGGCGGATCTTGGTCATCTCGCGGCGGAGCTGGCTCTCCATCTTCTTGGAGTAGCTGGCGAAGTTATCCTCCTGCTCGATGGCCTCGAGTTCTTCGAGCCGCTTGAGCCGCGTGCGGATGGTGCGGAAGTTGGTCAGCATGCCGCCGAGCCAGCGCTCGGTGACGCAGTGCATGCCCACGTCCTTGGCCCGCTCTTCGAGGATGTCCTTGGCCTGACGCTTGGTGCCTACGAAGCACACGTCCTTGCCCTCGGACACCGTCTTGGCCAGGAACCGCTTGGCCAGCAGCAGGCCCTTGACGGTTTCCTTGATGTCGATGATGTGCAGGCCGTTGCGCCGGTCGTAGATGTAGCGGTTCATCTTCGGGTTCCACGCGCTGGAGCGCTGGCCGAAGTGGATGCCCGCTTCGATGAGATCCTTGACCAGGGTGTTTTCGTGATTTTCGGCCATCGGTATGAGCCTTTCGTGCAGCGGCACCGGCGAGAGCGTGATCCGAGCCCCTGTTCGACACGAGCCGAAATCGGGGGTGCCCCGCCAAGGGCGCTTCATAGAGATTGACCGGATCCCGGTCGCTCCCAAGACAAGAATCGCCGGGTCCCAAACCGTCAACACGCCCAGGAACGAACAGGGCAGTCTACAGAGGATTGGGGTTTGCCCGCGTCGGCACGCTCGGACCACCATGCCGAGCCAAAGTATAGCCATCGGCTCCGTGTCGTCCCGGGGTCAGTTGCGGGCGATTTCTTGCTCGGATAGGGCCGCCATACGCTGCACGAGCCCGCTCGGGCCATGCCAACCCGCCACGAGGAGATCCCCATGCCGCCCGTCGAATCAACCATGCTGCCCCTGGGCTCGAAGGCCCCGCCGTTCTCTCTGCTCGACTACTCGGGCCAGAATCCACCGGGTACGGTGGTCGATCTGGAAGCCTTTCGCGGGGCCAAGGTCCTCGTCGTGGCCTTCATCTGCAACCACTGCCCGTTCGTGAAGCACATCATGGATGAATTGGGGCGGTTGGGCCGCGACTGCACGCACAAGGGGGTCGCCTTCGTGGCCATCATGCCCAACGACGTGGAGACCCATCCCGATGATGCCCCCGAGCGCATGGCCGAGGTCGCCCGCGAGAACGGATTTGTGTTTCCCTACCTTTACGACCGGGATCAGTCGGTCGCCAAGGCCTATCAGGCGGCCTGCACGCCGGACTTCTTCGTGTTCGATGCCAACCACGAGTTGGCCTACCGCGGCCAACTCGACGACAGCCGCCCCGGAAGCGACAAGCCGGTGACCGGTCGGGATCTCCGCCTTGCCATCGAAGCGGTCATGAACGGCGAGCCGATCGACTGGCCCCAGAAGCCCAGCATCGGCTGTTCCATCAAGTGGAAAGCGGGCAACGAGCCGGAATACGCCCGCTAGGCCACTGGTTCCACGGTCTCGCAAATTCGATCCGGAACACTCCCTGGAGGAAACCAAGCATGCATCTCAGCAAGATTCTGGCCCGCGTTGGCCTTGTTGGCGTAGGCGCGGCCGGCGCCATGGGCGTCTCGCTGTTCCTGAACAGCCCCGCACCGTCCACTCCGGTCGCCAGCATTGCTCCGGCCTCCTACGAGGCCGTGGCCGCCAACGGCGAGATCGACAGCGTGCACTCGGGCGTCGTGTTTCGCATCATGCACGTCGGCGCGTCGCCCTTCCATGGCATGTTCCCAGGCATCGAGGGCACCATGGTGGTCGACCCCGAGAACGCGGGCGAGTCGATGATCGACGTGACCATCGACGTCAGCCGCGTCTGGACGGGCAATAACAGCCGCGACGAGCACCTGCGCAGCGCCGACTACTTTAACGTCCGTCAGTTCCCCACCAGTACCTTCAAGGCCAGCGGCGGCAAGGCCAATGGCGACGGAAGCGTGACCGTCGACGGCGAACTCACGCTCCTGGGCAAGACGCTTCCCGTCTCGGCCATCATTCGAAAGACGGGTGAAGGTGACTTCCGCACCCAGCGCCGCGTCGGCTACGAGGCGACGATGAGCTTCGAGCGCAGCGACTTCGGCATGACCACTTCGATCGACAACGGCGGCCTGGGCGATACGGTCGACCTGACCATCTTCGTCGAGGCCACCAAGCAGTAATCGCATGGATCCACGCATCAACGCCGCAGTCTTTGGCGGCGTCGTGCCGGGGGTCATCGCTACGCTCACGCTCATGTTCGCGGGCGTGGCGGTTGCTCTACGGCGCGGCCCGCTTCCCCCACGAAATCTCGAGCCCGGGCGAGTCGTTCGGCCACGAGGCGTGCTGGAACGCCTCATCACGGCGATGGCGACGCTCGTCGTTGGTGGTGGGGTGGTCTGGTCGATGCGTCTGGTCGAGACCTACGACGGTTGGTGGCCCCTGAACGTCAACGTCAGGACGCCCGCCTTGGTAGGCATGGGCGCCATCGCGGCAGCCTTGGTCGCCGTGGGGCCGGGTCGCTGGTGGTTCTCGTTGCCCGTATGCCTGCTCGGCGCCGCGAGCATCAGCTATGGTATCCGCGAACCGCTCCACTTCACGGAGAATCTGCCGCTCGACATGCTGCTCGACGTGCCCGCCATTGGCGTGTCGGCCTTCCTCGTGCAGGTGTTGATCGATCGCGCCTGCAACCTCGATCGTTCGATGCTGGTCCGGCCCTTGCCGATCGTGGCGTTGGCGGCGGTGCTCGGGGCGGTGCCTGCGATCATCTTCCATTTTGGGATCAGCGTGTCGTCTCAGCAGGCGGCCGTGGTGCAGTCGGTACTCGTCTCGGGTGCTCTCGTGCTCGGGTTGCTTGCATACTCGGCCGGCCACGTTGTGCTGCGCGGCGTGGGGGTGCTGGCAACGATGGCCATCGGCGTGTGGATGCTTCTAGGTCGGACGCTCGGCTCGCCTTTGCTGGCTGAGTGGGCGATCGCCATGCTGCTGCTCGCCGCCGTTGGCTGCGGGATCGCGGCGTTGGTTTTGCCCAGACTGAAGCGATGGTGGACGCCGCCCTTGCTGGTGTTCGTGTTGGTGGGCAGTCCCTTGCTCACGGCGACCTTGGTCCAGCGAGCCGCGTTCAACGAAAACAAGAGCGCGTACTCCGATGAGGACTACGGCTACTGATCTTCGGCCTTCGTTGCCAGGCGTGCCCGCCATGCCAGGAAGAGCGGGATCTCGCGGCGAGCCCGGTTTTCCTCGTCGGCCCGGGGCCCCGGCTCGCTCTGCCGCTGGCTGGGCCACTCTTCGATGGCCTCGATGACGAAGCCACACCTCGAAAGCGCCGCCACGTAGGCTTGAAGCGGGCGATGATGCGTGGTCGTGGTGACCGGTTTGCGTCCACGGGCGGCGGCGCCGGGGTTCATGACGATCGGGTGCGCGTATGGCGTGAGATAGCCATCGACCCGCCGATACTGGCGTTGCTCCGTCCTGGGTGAACGGCCCGGCCCCTGCGTTTCCCGATCGTCCCACTGCCAACTGGTTTGCCCGGGCGCCCGAAACGCCGGATGCAGCACGACTGCCACAAACCGCCCGTCCGGCGCGAGCGTGCCTGCGATACCTCGGAACACGGCCTCGATCGTGTCGATATTCATCAGCGCCATGATGCACGCGGCCGCGTTGTATCCCGGCTCGAGCCCGAGCGACTCGAGTTGCCGTGCATCGCCGGTGAGGTATCGCTCGAGCCCGCCGGCACGCTTTACGGCGGCATCGATCAGCCGCCCCGACGCGTCCACGCCGGTCACGCGCACGCCAAGTTGCGCCGTCGCCCTCGCCAGCACTCCCTCGCCACACGCCACGTCGAGCAGTTGCTCGCCCTCTCGCAGGTCAAGCAGCCGCAGTGTGCCTGGAATGATGACCGCCGAGTGATGATCGCTCTGGCCTTCGCCCACGAGTTTGTCGTACCACGCGGCGACGTGGTCCCAGCCCCTGGCCGCGGCCTGCTGGGGCCTCGGGCCGGCTTCCTTGGGCTTCTCGATCGATTCCTCTGGCGCCTTTTCTCCTACCAGCGTGAAGAAACGGGGTGGTGGGGGTGCCTCGAACACGAGCTTCTGCCCTGTCTGCGGATGATGAAGCGTGAGCTTGCTCGCGTGCAGGCACAAGCGAAAGTTCTTGTTCTTCTTCTCAGCCGCCGAAGGCTCGGGACCATATAGCCGATCGCCCAGGATCGGATGCCCCGCGTGGCTGAGCTGCACGCGGAGTTGATGTCGCCGCCCGGTCTCGAGCCGCACGGAGACCATGGCGCGTCCCTTGCCCCGGTGGAGCACTCGGGCGTGCGTCACCGCGTTGCGGCCTGTCGTGGATGTCGGTGGCGCGACCAGAACCTTGCGGTGCTCGGGGCCATCGAGCAGTTGGTCGGCCAGCGTGTGCTCGCCCTTCCAGTCGGGCACGCCGTGCACCACGGCCGTGTACTCGCGCTCGACTCGGTGGGCGCGCAGGTCTTCTTTCAGCCAGGCGTAGACCTCGGGCGTGGTGGCAAACAGCAGCAGGCCGCTCGCGTCCTTGTCCAGCCGGTGCACAACCCAGATCCGCGCATCGGGGCGCGTGTTCTTCAGCCAGCGTTTGACGTGCGCGAGCACTGATTCACGATTCGGGTCCTTGTCGGCAGTCACGATACCGGGCGGCTTGTCGACCACCACGATGCCATCGTGTTCGCCCAGGATCGTTGGTCGAACCTGCGGCCCACGGCTCTTTGGGCTCGTGCCGCGAACGTGCTGTCGTGGTCGAAACTCCACGTGGCGAGATGGGTCCGACCGCGCGGGCTTCTGCTTGGGCTTCCTATTGGCAGAACGTTGGCCGCCCGATGGCTTGCGCGGTGAAGGGCTCACGATTCGTCACCTCGGGCGGTTGCCCATAAGCCCAGGGCCACGTCGATGAGACGTTGGGCGAAGTCTTCTTTGGACAGGCGGCCCGGGGCCAACGCCGGCGACCCGTCGGCAAAGAGGATTGTGGCGTCGATGCCGGCCGAGTCCATGGTGGCCAGCGGATTCAGAACGATCGCATGGCACCCCTTCCGCGCCATCTTCGCCAGGGCGCGTTCCTGGCTTGCGACGTCGTCCTCCAGGGCGAAGCCGATCGCCACGCTGCTTGGCTTCAGCTTGGGCGTCACCATGGCCAACAGGTCCGGCACCGGCTCAAGCGTGAGCGTCAGGGCATCACCCGTGCGCGGGAGCTTGCCCGAGTGCACACGAGCGGGCCTGAAGTCTGCCACCGCCGCGGCCATGATCAGCACATCGCAATCCGGGGCTTCCTGAAGAAGGAGGCTCTCAAGATCCCTGGATGAACGGAACCGCCGGACGACCAGCGGCGAATCTGGTGCCTGCTCGGGATCGGCATTCGCCAGATCCGTTTGGCTATAGATAGGGTCTTGCGTGGGCGTTTCTAGGGCGACCGGGCCCAGGAGCAGCGTTGTTGGAGCAGACCTCTGCATGGCTGCCTCCGCCAAGGCGATCCCCAGTCGTCCCGAAGAGCGATTGGCGACGTACCGGACTTCGTCGATGGGCTCATGCGTCGGCCCGGCGGCGATAAGTACCGACGGCGGGGCCGAGACACTTGGATCGAGCGATGGAGCGCGCGTGGGCATGAGACCTCACCAGGAGCCAACGATGATGGCAAGGCCAACCGTAGGTTCGGCCCTGGTTGGGATGATGCAAAGTCGCGCGCCCTCGCCCCAGCGGGGCCCTGAGGGCGTACGCTGTTCGGAATCACCGGCGGGCCAGTCGGCTCGCGCGGGGCTGTCACAGACTCCACGCCCGAGCGGACGCGACGGAAAGGCGTTCGACTTCGGGGCTTAGATCGGGGCACATCGGCGTTATGGCACGAAATCGCAAGAAGCTTGGTGAGATCCTGGTGGCCAACGGCGTGGTCAGCCAGGAAGACATGGATAAGGCCGTCGGCATTGCCAAGGGCTCTCGACGCCGCGTCGGACAGGCCTTGGTCGAGGCGGGATTTGCCACCGACGAACAGGTCGCCCAGGCGCTGGCCGAGCAGTATGGCGTGCCGTACGTCAATCCCAACGATCCGGCGACCAAGGAGACCGTGCAGGTCGACCTCATTCCCAAGGAGATCGTTCGCAAGCACATGGTCCTGCCCGTGGCCAAGGACGGCGGCCGCCTGAAGCTCATCGTCTCGGATCCGATGGATCTGGAACTGCAGGACATGCTGCGCTTCCGGCTGAACCTTGAAATCGATCCTCTGCTGGCCTCCAAGACCGCCATCCGCAACTTCCTGGAGGGAGGCGCCGAGAACGGCCAGACGCCATCGGCCCCCAAGGAGCAGGCCAAGCCGGGCGAGAAGGGCTTGGTGACCGATTCGATCGATCGCTCGGTCGACCGCTCGGTGGACAAGTCCATCGACGTGGCGTCCGAAGACGCGCCGATCGTGAAGCTGGTCAATCGCATCCTGAGTGAAGCCGTCCGCATGCGAGCCAGCGACGTCCACATCGAGCCGATGGGAGATCGGGTGCGACTGCGCTACCGCATCGACGGCGTGTGCATCGAACGCGATAACCTCCCAAAGCGCATGCAGAACTCGCTGCTCAGCCGCGTGAAGCTGAGCGCCGGCATGAACATCGCCGAGAAGCGCGTCCCCCAGGACGGCCGCATCAAGCTGCCTGTCGACCAGACCGACATCGACTTCCGCGTGTCGGCATGCCCGACCTACCACGGCGAGAGCGTAGTGCTGCGTATTCTCCGGCCCGACGCGGTTCGAATCGGCCTGGAGAACCTGGGCTTCGAGAGCGACAACCTCGAGGTCTTCAACCGCATCATCCGCCGACCCAACGGCATCTTCCTGGTGACCGGGCCCACCGGTTCGGGCAAGACCACCACGCTGTACTCGGCCCTGGACGTGCTCAACCGACCCGACCGCAAGATCATCACCGCCGAAGATCCCGTGGAGTACAACTTCGAGGGCATCAACCAATGCCAGGTGCGTGAGTCGATCGGCCTGACCTTCCCGGCCATCCTGCGAAGCATGCTCCGCCAGGCGCCAAACATCATCCTGGTTGGTGAGATTCGCGACCGCGAGGTGGGCGAGATCGCCATCCAGGCCGCCCTGACCGGCCACCTGGTATTCAGCACGCTGCACACCAACGACGCCCCGAGCGCGATCACGCGTCTGATCGACATGGGCATCAAGCCCTTCCTCGTAGCCAGCTCCATCCAGGCCGTCATGGCGCAGCGACTCATCCGCATGTTGCACCAGCCCAGCAAGGTGCTCGACGACAACCCCGATCCGAAGTTCCTCCACTTGTGTGGCATCAAGTCCGGCGAGTGGGAGGGCAAGGTCTACAAGCCCGGATCATCGCCCGACGTGCCCACGGGCTACAAGGGCCGGAAGGCCATCTTCGAGATGATGCTGATGAACAGCGATCTTCGGGAGATGGCTTTCCGCAAGGCGCCCGTGGCCGAGCTCCGCGTCGCCGCCATCAAGAGTGGCATGAAGACGCTGACCGAGGACGGCAAGCGCAAGATTCTCAGCGGGCAGACCACGCCCGCCGAAGTGGCCCGAGTGACCCAGACCGCAGAATGACGAACACCCCCGCGAGCCGCTGTGACTAAGCGGCTCGTTCGACCTGAGGAGACCATCGATGGCCTCATACGATGATTCGGGCGACCGTGCCAGTGGCGGCGCCACCGTTCAGATCGACCGACTGCTCGATACCGTGGTCCGCACGGGCGCGAGCGACCTCCACCTCACGGTCGGCCGCAAGCCCACCGTCCGCCTGCACGGCGGGCTGAAGAACCTGGAGACCAAGGTCCTCGATTCGGACGACATGGTCTCGCTCATGAAGTCGATCACCCCGGAACGCAACCAGCAGGAAATCAACGAGATGGGCGGCACGGACTTCGGGTTCGGCTACGGCGACGCCGCCCGCTTCCGAGTGTCGATCTTCAAGCAGCGCGGCGACTTGGCCCTGGTGCTCCGCCTCATCCCCAACGAGCTGCTTACCTTCGAGCAGATCGGCTTGCCCGAGGCCGTCCGCGATCTCAGCCGCCGCCCTCGTGGCCTGTTCCTGGTGACCGGCCCCACCGGTTCTGGGAAGACCACCAGCCTCGCGACGGTGCTGGACTACATCAACACCTACTACGACCGCCACATCGTCACGATGGAAGACCCCATCGAGTACTTCCACTATCACAAGAAGAGCGTGGTCAACCAGCGTGAGGTGGGCAACGACGTGCCCAGCTTTGCCGAAGCCCTCCGCCGCGTGCTCCGCTCCGACCCCGACGTGATCCTTGTCGGCGAAATGCGTGACCTGGAGACCATCGAGGCCGCTATCCGCGCGGCCGAGACGGGCCACTTGGTGTTCGGCACCCTTCACACGACCGGCGCCGCCAAGACCATCGACCGTGTGGTCGACGCCTTCCCTGTGAGTCAGCAGAACCAGATCCGAGTCCAGCTCTCCACGGCCCTGATCGCCGTGCTGAGCCAGGCGTTGCTCAAGCGGGTCGACAAGCCCGGCCGGATCGCGGCCTACGAGTTCCTCATGGTGACGCCGGCCATCGCCAACCTGATTCGCGAGGGCAAGACCTTCCGCATCGATTCATCGATCCAGACCGGTGCCAAGTTCGGCATGCAGCTGCTGGATGACCACCTCTGGAACCTTTACACCAAGGGCATCATCAGCGCCGAAGAGATGGTTGATAAGGGCAAGGATCCAGGTGCCCTTCGAGATCGTGTGCACCAGGCAGGCAAGACGATCGGTCGTCCCGAGCTCGATGAGGACGATGTCGGCTGAACTCAGTGTAAGCATTTTGTATGATACTTAGGCATATCAGGCGATTGATTTGGCCAAGTATCCATGTGTCTAGAATAGAATTGTCCCGAGAATCATCGGACTTCCTGGCATCATCGCATCGAATCGGGCGAAGATATCGATAGCCCCGGACGTGCGGGATGTCGGGACTCCTCAAGGACTTTGGCATGGCCACAACAAATCCCGAAGAGCTGAAGGGCCGGAAGATCGGCCGCGTGCTCACCAAGATGGGCAAGGTGTCCCGGGAGCAGGTGCACGAAGCTCTCGCCATCCAGCGTACCCGCAAGAAGAAGATCGGCGAAGTGCTGGTCGAACTCGAGTACTGCACCGAAGCGGACGTCCAGGCAGCTCTGGCCGGGCAGGCCGGCATGGCCTACGTCGACTTGGCGGGCAAGGAACTCGACGAGGCGACCGTCGATTCGGTGCCCGCCGAGAGCGCTCGGGCCTACGGGATCGTGCCCATCGAGTACAACCAGACGGCCCGTCGCCTGAAGATCGCGATGAAGAGCGCGAACAACTTCCGGGCGGTGGACGACCTTCGCCTGCTCTTGGGCATGACGGTGGAAGCGGTTGTGGCCGATCCCGAGCAGATCGACGCCCTGCTGGCCAAGCACTACACCAAGAGCGAGTCGGTCGTCGATGTGGTCAGCAACCTGGCCAAGGACACCAAGTTCGATGCGCTGGCGGGCCACAGCAGCGACTCGATCGACCTGGACGCCATCGCAACGGCGGCCAGCGACAACCAGGTGGTCAAGCTCCTGAACCTGGTGCTGCTGCAGGCCATCAAGGACAAGGCTAGCGACATCCACTTCGAGCCGTTCGAGGACGAGTTCAAGATGCGGTACCGCATCGACGGTGTTCTCTACGAAATGGTGCCGCCGCCTAAGCACCTCGGGCCGGCCATCACCAGCCGCATCAAGGTTATGGCGAACCTGGACATCGCCGAGCGGCGTTTGCCGCAGGACGGCCGCATCGAGTTGCAGGTGGGCGGCAAGCCCGTCGACCTGCGTATCGCCGTGCTTCCGACCATGCATGGCGAGAGCGTCGTGATGCGTGTGCTGGACCGATCAAACGTCGAGCTGAACCTGGAGCGCATCGGTTTCCGTGAAGACGACCTTTCGCGCTTCCGGGCGCTCATCGAGAAGCCCAACGGCATCGTTGTGGTGACCGGGCCCACCGGTTCGGGCAAGACCACGACGTTGTACGCGGCTCTTGCCGAGTTGAACCGCATCGAGACCAAGATCCTGACCAGCGAGGACCCGGTCGAGTACGACATCGACGGGCTGTGCCAGGTGCAAGTGAACGACGACGTCGGCCTGACGTTCGCCAAGGCGCTGCGCAGCTTCCTTCGTCAGGACCCCGACGTGATCCTCGTCGGCGAGATTCGTGACCTCGAAACGGCCCAGATCGCGGTGCAGGCATCGCTGACGGGCCACTTGGTGCTGAGCACGCTGCACACCAACGACGCACCCAGTTCGATCGTGCGTCTGGTGGACCTGGGCTTGGAGCCGTTCCTGCTGACTGCGACGATCGAGGGCATCGTGGCCCAGCGTCTGGTTCGCAAGATCGCGCCCTCGGCTCGCGAGGCGTACGAGCCCAGCGAGGAGGAACTGATGGAACTGGGCCTACGTCCGTCGGACGTGGCAGGCAAGACGTTCTATCGGCCGCGGAGCGACGCGGAGTACGGCGGATACAAGGGCCGCATGGCGCTGTTCGAGATCATGACGATGGATGACACCATCCGCGACATGGTGATGCGGGAAGAGAGCCTCAACCTCGTGCGAGAGCACGCCCGCAAGCGGGGCATGCGTTCGCTCCGCGAGAGCGGCCTGCTGGCGATCTACGAGGGCCAGACCTCGATCGACGAGGTCGTTCGCGAGACGCTGGTCGAGGAGTAGGGCCCAGGGGGTTGAGACACGAATCGCCGCGGTCGATGCCGCGGATCAGGAGTTCGAAGGCATGCCAACGTTCACGTACGAAGCTCGCGACGCCCAGGGCAAGATGCGCAAGGGCACCCTGGAAGCCAACACCGACGAAGAGGCGATCGGCCGGCTGAAGAGCCAGAGCTTGTATCCCACTTCGGTGCGCGAGCAGAAGGTGAAGAAATCCGAGGGCGCGGAAGGCCCGAAGGTCAAGAAGAAGCGCGGTGGCGGGATCGTGCTCTTCGGCAAGGTCAAGAAGAAGCAATTGACGCAGTTCACGCGTCAGTTGTCGACCCTGCAGGACGCGGGCCTTCCGCTGCTCCGGAGTCTTCAGATCCTCGAAGGCCAGGCCAAGCCCGGCCCGCTGAAGAACGTGCTGATCGACCTGACCGACGAGGTGCAGGGCGGCTCCAGCCTCTCGGAGGCGATGGGCCAGCACCCCAAGGCGTTCGACCGCTTGTACGTCAAGATGATCGCGGCCGGCGAGGTCGGTGGTGTGCTCGACATCATCCTGCAGCGCCTCGCCGAGTTCATGGAGAAGGGCCAGCGACTGAAGCGTCAGATCCGCGGCGCCCTGGTGTATCCGCTGGTGGTGGTGTTCGTGGCCGTCGTCATCCTGGTGATGATCATGGTCGTCATCATTCCGCAGTTCCAGAAGATCTTCGAAGACTTCGGCGTGGAACTGCCCTGGCTGACGATCTGGCTGACCGACACGAGCATGTGGATGGCCGGCCGCCAGCCCGGCCAGGTCGTGCCCGGCGCCGTGATCTTCGTCGGTTCGATCATCGCCATTCCCTTCGTGTGGAAGCTGGTGCGTCTGGCCAAGCCCGGCCGGGCGCTCACCGACCGCATGGTGCTGTGGACGCCGGTGATCGGCAATGTCAGCCGCAAGTCGACGGTGGCCAAGTTCACCCGCACGCTGGGCACGCTGATTTCCGCTGGCGTGCCGATCCTCGAAGCGATCCGCATCACCGCCGATACGTCGGGCAATGCCGTGTTCGAGAAGGCGCTGCTGCGGGTGCACGACGCGGTGCGCGAGGGCGAGAGCTTCGCGGTGCCGCTGCGCGAGAGCAAGACCTGCGAGCCCATTGTGGTGAACATGGTGGACGTGGGTGAAGAGACCGGTGAGCTGGACGTGATGCTCATGAAGGTTGCCGACAACTACGACGAGGAGGTCGACGTGGCCGTGAAGGCCGCGCTGTCCCTGCTCGAGCCGATCATGGTCGTGCTGATCGGCGGCATGGTCGGCACCATCGTGATCGCGATGTTCCTGCCGATGGTGGCGATGATCGAGTCGCTCAACGGCGGGGGCCTGTAAGCCTGTCGGGGCTACGTGCCGGCGCGGGGCGGCTTGGGGAGGGCGCCTTCGCGTCGGCACGCCCCGGCATTTTGGGGGAGGCGGGCATGCACGCCCGCGCATCGATTCGGTCGCGCCAATGCCGCGACGACGAGGAAGGAAACGGCCGATGGCAGCACAGCTTCGCACATCCAGGACCGCCTCGCGATCGGGTTTCACCATCGTCGAGCTCGGTGTGTCGATCCTGGTCATCGCGATCCTGATTGGCCTGCTGCTGGTGGGCCTGAACCAGCTCTCGCGGTCGGCCCAGAGCGGGGCCGAACGCGCCAATGTCATTGCGATGCGCATCGCCATCGAGTCGTTCAAGAACGACTTCGGATTTGCGCCCCCGCTCGTGAAGGACGGATTGACGTATCCCGGTGGCACGCCAATGACGTCACCCTTGGTCAGCATGAGCGGGAGCAATTTCGTTGACGTATACCGCACCGACGTGGCTTCGGACGTGCAGTTCCTGCAAGGCAACGTCTCGGGCATGGAGGACATGCGATTCAGCGTCTACAGCCTGCCGTACTACCTGATCGGCGTCCTGGAGGCGGACTATGACGGCAAGGACGGCGTGGGCTTCCGCGAGCCGGCTCGCGACGGTACGTTCCGCAAGGCGGGTGGCCGCTTGACCGACCCGCTCTTCGACGCCGCCGGCGACGCCGATCGTCTGGTCGAGGTCGACGCCCAAGAGGGACGATTCGAGCTTCGCGACCGCAACGGTATCGCCTACCGGTACTACCGCTGGCTTCCGATCGAATCATCGGCGGCCACGGACGTGACCGACTTGCGTCGCGTGCCCAGTCTGGTCGGAGATCCCGAAGAGAACATCGAGCTCCGCGACGCCGAGTACGCGATCGTGGCGGCGGGCCCGAACCGCGTGTTCGGCGATCTTGCTACCGAAACGCGTGAGCAACTCGAAGCCGAACTCGGTCGGGGGCTGACCGACGCGGAACTCGAAGCGGCCGGCCGCGCCGACAACATCGTGGAGGTGGGGCGATGAGAACGCAACGCGTCCATCGGGCTCATCGGCTGCGTGCGTTCACGCTGGTCGAACTGATCCTGGTGATCATCATCATCCTGATCCTGGCGGCGATCGCCATCCCGGCTTATGCCTCGCTGACGTACAGCAGCAACCAGAGCGGGGCGGCCAACGCCGTGCAGGCGGCGCTTCAGAGCGCCCGCGAGGCGGCCGTGCGCGCCGGCTCGGGTCGAGATGCGGCGGCCGTGTTCCTTCTCGGCGAGGATGGTCGCGTGCGGGTCGTCGTGGCGCAGGTCGAAGCAAGCATCCTGGATAACGCCGGCGGCGCGGATGTTCAACGGGACATCCTCGTTCCTTCGCCGGGCGTCGAGGTCGTGGTCCTGCCGCGGAACTGGTCGGTGCGTGGCTACGCGAAGTCGACGGCGCTCTCGACGGCCGGCGGGGTGCTGCCCGACAACGCCGGCTGGTACGAAGACACCTACCAGGGCGCCGACCGCGATCTGGGCCAATGGGTGTTTCCCGAGACGGCGTTCTATGACGAGACCTCTGGCGACAACGGCGACAAGCGGCAGTCCTTCATGGTGCGCTTCGAGGGCGGCACCGGTCGGTTCCTGAGCTCAGCGACGAGCAAGGCGCTGTACGTCGATCCCGCGCCGACGCTGGCGTTTCGTGATCCCGGCACGCCGCCCTGGAACCTGTACCGCGTCGATCGAGAGGAGAATCTCGGCCGATTCGTGCGCAAGGTGCTGGCCGATCCGGCGCTCACGCAGAATCAGCGGCGCCAACTGCTGGGCGACGTTTCGACCGACACCGTGCTCGTCGGGCCGGTGAGCCAGATCGCCGTGTACAACGAGAAGCGACTGGCCAATGCCATCGGCGCCGACGGGCTGAACCGCCGCACCGACACGCTTTACAAGCCGGTCGCCGGTTCGGTAAGCGGGCCCGAGTACGACGACGCCATCTTCGGTTCGGTCATGCCGGCGGAGATCAATCTGAGGATCGGCCTCTGGATGCGGGCCAGCGATCAGGCGGCAGGAGCGTTGCCGGCTTCGGAAACGTCCGATGCGCGGATCTTCCTGGTCTCGCGATACCTTGGCCAGCCCGTCGAAGCGCCACGCCTGGCGGAGGGGAATTGAGCATGCCACGGCGAACCACGAGTGCATATCAACGCCGACGCGTTCGCGCCCTGGCGGCCTTCACGCTGGTCGAGGTGCTGATGTCGATCTTCGTGCTGGCTCTCGGGCTGCTCGGGCTGGGCGCTCTTATTCCCGGTATCATCCGCGAGCAGCGTGTCGCATCGGATCGCACGCTGGGCATCGTCGTCGCCAACGACGCCAAGGCCTATCTGAATGCACGGGCCGACCTGCTGCGACTGGGCCTGCGTCCCGCTGCTGGCACGGGTCTGGGCACGGGCACCGGCCGCGATTATGGCTTCGGCGCCTGGCTGCTGGATGACGCCTGGTCCGAGACGTATACGTGGGATCTCAACTCGATCGATGCCAGCATCTATGAGGACGAGGGGCACGTCGTCATCGGCGACCGCGTGAACGGCGTCGATCCGGCCCGCGTTCCGCTGGCCGATCGGCTGTACCCCAGCCCGGCTTCCGATCTTGATGCGCCGCAGTTCGTGTGGGATTTCGTCGCTCGCCGGCTTCCGCCGACGGATTCGGAAGGCTTTTCGCTCCTGGCCGATTCGCCCTACACGCTGACGCCCGCCACGCCCGAGCAATGGCGCGCGGGACTCGAAATTGCCGTCTTTGTTCGGCGCGTGGACACGGGCATCCGCGTTCGGCCGGGCCAGACCGCGTACGGCCTGATGCTGGGCTTGTCCGGCAACCCCGTCCTGCCCGTGGGCATCAGCGAGACGGGTGCCCTCACGGGCGCCGGCGCCGATACCGGGCAGAGCCAGATCTATGCGCCGCCCATGACGCTCCGGGCTGAGTACGACGGCATGCGGCCGACAGTCCTGCGGCTTGAGAATGACACGCTCAGTTCCGGCGTTGAGCCGGCGCCGATGGTCACGCTGGCCAACAAGTTGCAACTGGCAAGCCAGGTTGGTCAACAACTGGTGGACAACCTCGGCAACGTGTACACCGTGGAAGAGACGATCAACTCCGGCGGTGGATTCGTCGAGGTGCGCGTTCGTCCATCGGTGTCGGGCTGGATTCCCGCGACGTCGGGTGGCACGCCCAGCTGGGACGACGAAGAAGCATGGACGGAGATCCGCCAAGTGGTGTTCGTGCCTCAGCCGCCGGCCACGGTGATCGTGTTCCGGGTAGGGATCGATCCCAACGAGATCGAGTCGCCCTCGGGTTCGGGGGCGGGGAGGTTGCCGCTGTGAAGAAGCTGATGCAAGCCAAGCGGAGGGGCGGGGCCAAGGCATTGGCCGCTGCCAGCGGCAGGGCGGCGGGCTTCACGCTCGTCGAGATGCTCGTCGCCGTGGGCGCGGTTGCGTTCGTGGCCGTGGGCATCGCGAGCATCTTCGCATCGGTGGGCGACACCGTGTCGCGCGGTCGGAGCGTGAGCGCCATCACGCAGTACGCAGCGGTGCTCGAGCGCCAGATGCGCGAAGACTTCGCTTCGATGACGCGCGATGGATACCTCATCATCCGGCATGAGTATGCCGACGAAGGCAACCCGGTTCCGCTGTATGCCGATCAACCGCTGAGCCAGTGGCGCGAGCGGCGCATCGACGAGATCATGTTCTTCATCGATCAGCCCACCGCGTCGGCCCGCGAGCCCTTGGTGCCGGGCTTCGTGCCCGAAGGTTCGAGCGCTCGCGTCTACTACGGCATCGGCCAGCGGATGCAGCCCGACGTCGACCCATCCAGCACGTATGCCCAGCCAGACGTGATCACGGTCAATCGTGTTCCTGACACCACGTCGGGCCACCTGCCCGGGGCAACGACGCCCGGCAATGCGAATCGCTTTGCCAACCAGTGGACTTTGCTTCGTCACTCGACGGCGCTCGTGAGCGTGGGCGGCGGCATCGCCGATGCGCCGTTTGCCGCCGGTCCATACTCGGATCCGGCCGTCTGGCGTGACAACCGCTTGCAGGCAGGGCTCCAGCCCGCCGCCGAGAGCATCTTCCGATCCATCAATGCGCTGGATTACTCGAGTTGCCCCATCCTGTTCCCGCTGGCCGAGACGATCCGTGAGACCGCGGGCGTCAGCGATCGAAACGTCAGCCCCCGGTTCGAATCGGGCCTGGTCGACGTGGCAACGACGAACCTGGAAGAGATCCGCGGCATCGTGCAGTCGTCGGCCGGGTTGCTCGTTGACGCGTCAGGCACTCCGGTGCAGTATGCGTACCTCTCGCCGGCTCAGCTGACCGATTGCTCGTTCTACATCGGGCCGAGCAAGGTGGTGGGGCCCGTGGGGGTGCAGCAGGCGTGGATGCTCGACGGCATGCCCGCGCCCAGCCATCCCGTCCAGATCGATTTCGATCCCGCCCAGTTCCTCGATCCCGGTGTCGAGCCCACGTATCGCGCCGTGAACCTGACGACCGATCAGGTTGCTCGCATGCGCTACGAGCCGTCTCCGCCGGACCTTCACACCGCGCTCGCCGATTCGGTGGCCAACCCCGTGCGTGGCGCCATCCGCTTGGCCGATCAGAACGCCCTCGCGTCGTCCGGTTTTATCCCACGCGTGAGCGAATTCATCGTCGAGTGGAGCTTCGGCAAGACCGACGACGATGGCGAAATGATCTGGCACGGCGCCGAACGTGGCATCGATTACGACAACGACGGAACCGATGACAAGACGGTGTTTCCGTATCCACGCTACGACGAGGACGTCCGAGGGACGGTTCCGGACCTCGCCGGCTCGTTCTTCGTGCCCTACCGCCTCCAGCAGTCCTTTGGCTCCGGGGTGACCGGCGTCGGAGACCAGCCCCGCCAGTTTACCGGTGTTCCCCGGCTCGGCCAGCCGCTTGCAACGTTCCTTACGGGCGATTTTGCCGACGCGGGCGATACCTACGCAAGCTATCCGGTGATTCCGGAGGTGGTGCATGGCGTCCGCGCTTCGTCGCTCGGCGGCGGTGGCGGTCCGAACTCGGTGGTGTCGTACTTCGGGTACACGCTGCCGTTCTTCGACGCTGACGATCCCGACGGCGACGGCAACCTGGCCGACGCCGCGGTCGACGAAACGCTTGACTGGCCCTGGCCCGAACTCGTTCGCGTCACGGTGACGCTGACCGATCCGGGCGACGAGACCATCGAACGAACCTTCCAGTACGTCTTCCCCACACCGGGCAACCCGGTGCGATAACTGGAGCGAGCGCCGCCGCGAGGCGGCAACACGCAATCGGGGAGGGAATGGACATGCAACGCATGCAGATGAACATGGGAGCAACCAAGGCCCTGCGGGCCGCGAGCGGCAACCTCGCTGCGCGACGCGGCTCGACGCTGATCCTCGTCGTGGCGACGCTCGCCCTGCTGGCCGTGCTGACCGTCGCGTACGTCAGCATCGGCGGCGGCGATCGCCGCTCGGCCCGCACGACGACGCGAGCAGCCGAGATCGATCGGCAGGCCCAGCACATTGGCGATTACCTGGTCAACATCGTTGGCGACGACGCGCTTTCGGTGTACTTCGAGGGTTTCGATCCGTCGGGCGAGCCGGTGCTGATGACCGAGGCCGTCGATATGCCCCGGACCGATCCGAACCGCACGTTCGATGGCCAGGCGCCCGCCGGCTCGACGCCCGAGCCGCAGACGAATTACTATGGCCTCGCGTTTACGCCCACCGGTTCGCTTCCGCCGCTGCGCACGAGCGACTCGCCGACGACCGCTGCCTCATCGCTCTTCAGTGATCTTCGTCCCTTCGGCCCGAGCGATCCTTTCCTGGCCGCCAGCGAACCCACGTACATCCGCGGCTCGGGCGATTCGTTCAGTTCGCCGGCCTACCTCGATCGTCGTGACTGGGCGAAGATCTCGAACGTCGGTCCCAACGGGCTGTTCAGCAATCTCTTCAACATGCGGGGCAACTTCGACGCCCCGGCCGGTATTGGTCCGGGGGAGATGAGCGATCCGAACACGATGTTCGTGACCGATCGGAGCGGCAACCCGACCCGCAGCCTGGTGTACGGCGGCTCGGCCCAGCCTGCTGTTCCCGCCCACTTCGACAGCCTGCAGATCGGCGCCTTCCGGCCGATCAACTTCGACAATGGCGCGGGCGTCAGTGACCCGGAGTACATGCCGTACATGTGGGCCGACGCCGATGGCGATGGCTTCTTCGATTCGCGGTGGCAGGAACTGGCGGACGTCACGGTTATGGGGGCGCCGCGATCGGTCATTCCCACCGAGGGCCAGCTGCGCTGGTACGTGGCCGCCCGCATCATCGACCTCTCTGGCCGCGTGAACGTGAACACTGCCCGGGGGTTGTTGCAGCCCCTCGCGGCGGGTGGTGGGTACGACGGTGCGCCGACGAATGCCGACCGTCTTGGCGCTTCGCCGGCCGACATTGATCTGCGTCGTGTGCTGACGATGGAAAACGGCTGGGTGGTGCACAATTCGTTCCTCGATGACGCGCCACAGCCGTCCGGCGGCGCACAGGATTACTCGGATTACGACAACTTCGGCATCGCTCAGGCGTTGGGCGAGCAGGGCTTCTGGGCGCTGCGCCGTGTCCTGAGCGGCGAGCAGCCGCCAGCCGGCCCGCTGACGCCCGGCCTTGATCCGCAGATGCCTGACGAACGCCGCACGGAGTACAGCGAGCTGCGCCGTCAGGGCGGAGACATCCTGCGAAATGACAACGAGGGCGCGTACCGGCAATATGGCTTTGGCCTGGAAGACCTGGCCGACCTGCTGGCCTTTGAAGGCCTGAACAATCCTCAGAGCCTTTCGAGCCTCGAGCGAGCCGTCGGCGGCCGAATCGCCGTGCCCGATGACAACCTGAGCCCGCTGCGGGAGAATCGCTCGCTGCAAGTCGAGCGCGACCTGTCGGACCCCGACGCCGCGCTTGCGCAAAAGCACCTGAGCGTCCGGCAGAACTTGACAACGCTCAGCGGAGGCATCCCGCGGGTGCCGGCAAAGATCCGGTATGCCGCGGCGTCGCCTGATGCACTGGACGTCTTTACCAGCATCTCCTCGCTCCCCGACAGCACGGTGGCGGTGGATCCTGCCAGCGAGAACCCGACGGTGCTGCAGGATGGCTACCGGCTGCTGCAACTGGCGGCGCCCGCCGACCTGCCGACCTCTGGCGCCACGGCCGAGATCTCGGCACGGCTGCGCCGCAACGCGCACCCCATCTTCCGGACGTATGCAAACGCCTTAATCCCCTCGGCGAGCGAGGCTGGTGCATGGGCGCCGCCGCCGGGTAACCCGTGGCAGACGACCTTCTACGGCTTCGACCACCTGTTTGCGCTCCGGACCGCGGCGCACGCGGTGGCGAACACCATCGACTTGTTCGATGGCGATGACGTGCCCAGCGCGTTCACCCTGCTGGTCAACGGCGATGGTTCGGCCCGGGCAACCATCGAAAGCAATCCCACGGTTCAGGACGTCTTCCCATGGTGGAGCCAGCCCGAGATGCTCGGCTCATCCTCGCCTCCGGGCGTCAGCGGCCGCCTGGACTTCGGCGATGAGCGCCTGCCCCAGGGTGGCGAGACCGGCGGCGTCGAAGCGATGAACGTATATGGGCTGGAAGTCCATCCATTCATTACCCAGGTGTCGCTGTACAACGTCTTTACGGATGCCCCCAACTCGGCCGGCGGCGACATGGAGTACGTCCCGCCGTCGGGTCCGGGCGGTGGGCCGATCTTCGGACCGGGCGGTGGCGGTGGCGCCCAACCCATCACGATTGACTTCGATACCAGCACGTCGAACCCCGACTTCGTTGGTCAGGTGTTTGCCGTGCAGTTGAGTAACCCCTACACGACCGACATCGTGGCGAGAGACGATCAGTTCTTCGTGCGATTCGGTGAGCTCGGTGGACCGGTGTCCAGCCCGCAGTTGCCCGACGGCCTGGAAGTGCCGGTCGGCACGCGCATTCCCGCTGGCGGCAGCGTGGTGCTGTACGTCGACACGCAGGTCAGCAGCAACGAGCGGTTGCCCCAGCGGGCCGCGGCCGGTGCTGCGTCGTTCTATGCGGTCGACCCAGGCGACGTGAATGCGTGGCTCAACCTGCACCTGACAGACGACCCGAATACCAACGCCATTCGCTTCGATGCGGACTTGTCGGGCATCGATGACTTCCTCTCGGGGCCTCCCGGTGGCGTAGCTGCCGAGTCCGATGCGAATCGTGAGGTCACGCTGTGGACTCGGCTCGACCGCGTGGCCGTCGGTACGGATCCCAATGCCTTCACCGATGTCATGCTCGATCGGATCTTCGATCCGCAGCCCTTGACCGATCGACCGACGCTCGATCGTCGGCCGCCGGCGACCAATACGGACGTCGACTCGACCGTGGCCGGGCCCGAAACCGGCACGATCGCCGAGGCACTGGATAACACCGGTTTTTCACTGGTGACATGGGGCACGATCACCCGCCCGGTTGGCTCGGTGGCCGCGCCGCGTGGCGCCCTGCCCGCCTACGTGCTCGAGAAGCCCTTCATCGAAATCGGTAACTCGCTGAACGGCGAGGCCGTCGATGCGTTGAATCTTCCCAACGGCCTCACTGCCGGATTCTCGCTCAACCGCGGCCAGTTCGTGGGCGGTGGAAAGTTGATCAGCGCCGAGCGTGCGCTCGTTGACATCTTCGATAATCCCGGGGGAACGAAGGGCTCGGCCGCCCAGATCCCGACGGATATCGTGCTGCCGGTCGACGACGCGATGCATCGTCATCGACTCTCGATCACGACCGGAGAGCATCCCGATGGATTCGGCTTCGACGAGCTCTACGTCAGCCCCTTGCGCAACGACAATCGGGGTCGGTTGGATATTTCCGCATCGCAGTCGACGCGCATGCTGCGCCCCGGCGACTTCCTTGGAGCGCCCGCCGTCGGCCCGGTGCAGATGCCGGCAAGCTTCAACGGGTCGGTCGATCCGCTTGACCTGGATTGGTTCACCACGGGTGAGTTGCTGACGCTGGCCCTCGGCTACGACGAGGCTCCGTCATCCAATGCGCCCTTGTACTATCCCAGCCTGCCCGAGAACACTTTCAGCGTCCTCGATCGCGGCCACCTGT
Source organism: Phycisphaerales bacterium (assembly GCA_040221175.1). NCBI lineage: Bacteria > Pseudomonadati > Planctomycetota > Phycisphaerae > Phycisphaerales > Phycisphaerales bacterium. The sequence continues at coordinate 105,481 of JAVJVK010000004.1, read as the reverse complement.
CGCTGAACCTTCCCGCCCCCTTCGTCGATCGCGATGGCTCGGGCAACTTCAGCACGGGCGATGAGCGTCGCGGCCTGGGCGTGCCCCACGCGATGGCAATCACCAGCAACATTACGACGCTGGAGGTCCCCGTCAACACGCGGACGCCCATTGCCGGCCTGGTGAACCTCAACACCGCCACGGAGATCACCACGAGCGTGCTTCCGGGCCTGACCCCAACCTACGAGAGCACCATCGATCCCACGCTCGCGTGGATCAACGATGGTACAACGTCGCTCCACGACTATCGCTCCGACGTGGCTGCCGGCATCCGGTCGTATCGCGACAAGTCCGGGGTGCTGCCTCGTGAAGGTGCGGTCGTCTCGTTCTTTGGCCCCGCGGCTCAGGGAGAGCGCGATCCGGATGATCTGTTCGGCCGCCAGGATACGACCGGCATCATCGGACTGCGCGAGCACCCTGGGTTGCTTTCGATCGGCGAGATGCTGGCCGCGGACACGATCCCAACCGGTGGCCCGATTCTCGGTCCGTCGACCTATGCCCGGCCGCACATGATCCGTCGGCTTGGCCAGGACCAGCGCTCGCTCAACGTCGATGGCGTCGATGCCGTCCGGTACACCGCCGGCGGCGCAATCGATCAGGGCGTGAGCGGTGGCGGCTTCCTGGATGACGGCATCGCCGACGATTACGACGAGCAGTTGGCGCTCTACAACGGCGTTGCCAACAGCGTCACGGTTCGAAGCGACGTGTACGCCATCTGGTTCGTCATGCATGGCTATGCCCGCGAGGACGTCGAGGGGCTGCGACCGGATGACCCGATGGTCCCCTCGGTCTCGAGGCGATACCTGATCGTGGTTGATCGTTCCAACGTCAGGCGGGCGGGCGACAAGCCCAGGGTCCTGTTGTTCGACGAACTTCCGCTGTAGGTCGGTCGGGGGAGTCCGACCGCCGCGGGGCGCGTCGACAGAACTGCGTGGGGTGGCGGCCGGACGGCAACCAGGGAGGCGTCCGGCCGTCTCTTTTGGCCTCACGCAGGACCCGCCCAAGGTGGGATGGTCTACAGTTGCCCAACCACAGGGTGTAGCTCAGCTTGGTAGAGCACCTGCTTTGGGAGCAGGAAGTCGCAGGTTCAAATCCTGTCACCCTGATTGCCCGGATGGCGGCAAGCTGATCGAAAACGGAGAGGGGGGGATTCGAACCCCCGAGGGGCGTAAACCCCCACACGAATTCCAATCGTGCGCCTTAAACCGCTCAGCCACCTCTCCGGGGTCGCGACGGCCTCGGTGGCCGATTGCGAGCGGGCAACAGGATAGGGCCAGTACGGCCAAAAGGCGATCCGCCAGGGCGCCATCGACCGCCCAATCATCCGTTGCATGCCCGACCGCCCCCAGGACCAGATCGGTACGACCGAGCCTCCGCCCCTGCGAGGCTTGCTTATCGTCGACAAGCCCGTGGGGCCAAGCTCCATGGCCGTCTGTGCCCGCGTTCGAGCGGCACTGCGCCGTGGCGGGGCCCCCAAACGCGTCAAGGTAGGCCACGGGGGCACGCTCGATCCGCTGGCCAGCGGGGTCCTGGTCGTGCTGTGCGGCAAGGCCACGCCAATGTGCGATCGCGTCATGGCCGGGCGCAAGCGATACCTGGCGTGCATCGATCTTTCGGCCTTCTCGACAACCGATGATCGAGAAGGCGAGCGAACCGAAGTCACGGTTTCGCAACCGCCCAGCGAACAAGCCGTGCGCGACGCTGCCTCGAGCTTCGTTGGCCAGACGCTGCAACGACCGCCGGCGTTCAGCGCGATGAAGATCGGCGGGCGCCGCGCGTACGAACTCGCTCGGAAGGGGCAGGCGGTTGAGCTCGAGCCACGACCGATCGAGATCGATGCCATCGATCTGCGCTCGTACCGCTGGCCGTTCGTCGAACTGGACGTTCGGTGTGGGAAGGGCGTCTACATCCGCAGCCTGGCGCGCGACCTTGGGGAAGCGCTGGGCACCGGCGGCTCGCTGGCGGCGCTCCGGCGGACGGCGGTGGGGCGGTTCACCATCGATCGCGCCGTGGCGATGAACGATCTCCCCGCGTCGCTCACGCAGGCCGACCTGCTGCCGGTAGACGCCTGGCTGGACGAAGACCGCTGACGAACCGGATCAGCCCTGCGAATCGTCCTCGTCGGCCGCGTCATCGGTCGGCTGGTCTTCCTCGCCGACGATCCGAAGGTTCATGCGCTGGCTCATCGCAGCGAACGAGAACGGGTTGGTCGTCCGTACGGTCTCGATCAACTCATCGCGGCGCAGGACGAAGTCCAGGAAGTCCGCCTGCATGCGATACATCTCGGTGGTCAGCGGCGTGATGCTCTGCACGGTGCCCACGCCCAGGGTCAGCGTGGCCGCGATCGGCACGCTCACCGTGCGGTCGTCGCGGGGCGTCTGCTCGATCTCGACCAGCGGGTCCAGGCGCTCGTAGACGCCCATCACCGCGTCGCGGAACGCGGCGTCGTTGAGCGAGGGCACCGCCGGCGACTGCCCGAAGCCCATCGGGCTGGTCACGTCGGCGGGTGTGACGCGCACGGTCTGGATCTCGGGGGCCTCGATCTCGGCCGACAGAGCCTCGGCGAGTTGCACCGCCGCGGCGGTCAGCCCGTTCTCCGAGGCATTCCGTCCCACGGCGTCGGCGCGATCGCGCAGCTGTTCGAAGACCTGCAGGGCCTTCCAATCCTCGACGATGCGCTCGCGGATCTCGTCGATGTCGTCCGGGCGGGATTCCTCGCGGACGTCCAGCACCGTGTAGAAGTACACGTTGCCCGCCCCATCGGTCGCCGGCACGTCGGCCACCGGAAGGCCTTGCTGGATGGCAAGCCGGGCGCCCATCTCCGGGCGCAGCTCGCGCACGGCAAACACGACCTGGGCCACCGGCGCCCGCGTGGAGCCGATGCTGATCTGCGCGCGGCCGAAGCCCTCAAGCTGCATCATCTCCGAGGGCCACAGCCACCGGTCGGGACGCACGACCTGGGGCATGGGCAGCTCGACCGAGCCGCCCTCGGCCTCGGGGAAGCGCGACAGGCCGACCGCCTCGACCATCTGCCGGGCGATGGCCTCGAAGCTCGGGCGCTGGCTGGTGAAGTCGTCGGGCAGACGCTTGTACGGCCCGTCGGACTCGAGCGAGCGGGTCGCCTCGCCCAGCGCGCCGACGAAGGCCTGCTGGGCGGCCTTGATGACGTCGTCGGCGATCTCGCGCCGCACGCTGGCCTCGATGTCCTGCCGGACCTCGCCGAACGGCTCGACGTCCTGCCCGTCGGCCTCACGATCGCGGATGCTCGCCTGGTAGCGCTTGCGCACCTCCAGCGGGTCGGGGGTGATGTTGGCCTCGATGGCGGCGCGGTCGAGCTTGAGGTACTCGATCTTCAGCCGCTCGGGCAGCGTGTAGCCGATGCCGAATTCCCCACCACCCTCGCCCCCGCCCAGGGGCGTGGAGGCGAAGCGCTCGTAATGCTCGCGGAGCTGCGCCTCGGTGGGCTCGCCCACGATGCCCGGGGCCTGGGCCACCAGCTCGCGGCCGTCGAACCAGAAGGCCTCGACCATCGCCTGCCGCTGGCGGTCGGCCGCATCGCGCACGGCCCGGGCGTCGCTCAGGGGGGCGCTCTCGAAGTAGCCGGCCGTCAGGCGGTGGATGCCGCGCGCCACGCTCAGGGCCTCGTGGTACTCGCGCTCGCTCACGTTGGGGGGCGGCTGGTTCAGGAAGCCGGCGATGCGGTCGATCATCGCCTGCCGCTCGGCCGCGGGCATCGCGTTCCACTGCTGGCTTGCGAACTGCTGGGCCAGCTGCGGGCCGATCTGCTGGGCGAGCGTGGCCTCCAGCTGCCGGCGGGCGATCTGGGGCGCAAAGTCCTCGATCCACAGGGCCCCGTCGCCGGCGATCCCGATCAGCCCGGCCCGCTCGGCCTCGTGCTTGAGCATCAGCCAGTGAAGGCCCACGCGTTCGCGGTCGACCGCGGGCATGTACTGCGCCGGCAGCCGCTCCTGCACGAGGGCGTGCTGGCGCTCGGCCTGCTGCATCTCGCTGACGCGGATGGCGTCGCCGTCCAGCGTGGCCACCTCGCGGTTGACCATGCGGTTGCCGAGCTGCTGGATGGCCTGGGGCGCGGTGAACGCCACCAGCAGCAGCGCGCCGAAGACGATCATCATCCACTTGCTGTACTTGCGCAGGAACTTGAGCATGCCGACCGCCCCGGCCCGTGGATTCTCAAGACCCTTGGCTGCCGGGCGCCGGCGGACCGACCGGCCCCGGCCGTGCCGTCCGCACGCGCGGGCCTCGTGCCCACGCGGCGGACCTGCCGCTCCTTCGAGGCGAGCGGATCAGAAGCGATAGAACTCGATAACCAGGTTCGTGTTGACGCGGAAGGGGACCTCGTCGGCCTTGGGCGCCGCGACGATCTTGGCCTTCAGCTCGCTGGGGTTGAAGCTGATCCAGCCGGGGACTTCGTGCCCGGGGATGCTCTCCATGTTCTCGCGGCAGAGCTTGTGGGTCTTCTCCTTGACGGAGATCTCCATGCCCGGCTTGACGTGGAAGCTGGGCCGGTCGGTCTTGCGACCGTTCACCAGGATGTGCCCGTGGGCGACGATCTGCCGGGCCGACCAGATGGTGCGGGCGATGCCCATGCGGCGGACGACGTTGTCCAGGCGGGTCTCCAGCAGCACCAGCAGCATGTCGCCGCTGTTACCGGGGAGTCGCTTGGCTTCCTTCACGAAGCGGCGGAACTGCTTCTCGCCCACGTTGTAGTGGAAGCGGAGCTTCTGCTTCTCGGTCAGGCGGATGCCGTAGTCGCGCGGGCGGCGGCCGCGGAAGCCGTGGATGCCCGGGGGCTGGCGGACGCGCTCGTTGCTGGTGTGCTTCTCGACCGCTTCGATGGGAACGCCCACGCGGCGGCTGAGGCGGACCTTGGGCCCGGTGTAGTTGGCCATCTGCTTATCTCCGTCCCTCGGGCGAATCGCCGGGGGTGCCGGGCCAGGATGCCCGGCGATCAGGCCGGCGACCGCGACTGCGGGCCGGCTGGTGCACTGATCCGGCCCACGCTGGGCCCGATGGTCCCGCTGGCGGCCCTGGGGCGGGCCAACGGGGGCGGATTGAAGGCCAAAACCCGGTCAGAATCAAGCATGCGGCGGGGGCGCCGGCCGCCAGCCAGCGTGCAACGGGGTTTCCCGCGCGCTCGCGGCCCGATCCACCCGCCGATCGTCGAGGTTTGCCCCCCGACCATCGTGAATCAGCGGCTGATTCACGACGATCACGCCTCGATCGTCGAGATTCGCCCCCCGACCATCGAGGGTCAGCCGCCGACTCGCGATGGTCACGCGCCGATCGTCGTGATTCGGGCCCCGACCATCGTCAGTCAGCGGCCGACTGACGATGGTCGGCCGCGGACCGGCGATGCACGGCGGCAGAAAAACCCCGCCAGGAGGCCGCATGGGGCATTCTATGCGGGATGCCGCGTGCGTGTGCGGGAGAACCCGATTGTCTCGCTCGCTTACGCGATGATGAAGACCAGGAACGCCAGGACCGCAACGAAGCACACGATGACCACGAGCCTCGTCGAGAGCGACCACGTCTGCGGCGACCAGGCTGGCATGTCCGGCTTCGTCACGAAGGTCTCCCCGGCTGGTCCGCGGTCAATCCTCGGGCACGTCATCGCTGGTCACGATCTCGCGGAACTTGGTGCGGAGCGTGTTCGTGATGGGGCCCTCGCCCTCGCTGATCGGATGGGTCGCGGTCACGCCGCCGGTGCCGTCGTGCTCGAGGACCTCGCGGACGGCGATGATCTCGGCGGCCGAGCCGGTCATGAAGACCTCGTCGGCCCCGAAGATGTCCTCGAGGCTCACGTGCCCAGTGGTGACCTTCATGCCGCAGGCCGGGGCGAGGCGGTCGATGACGAAGCGGCGGGTGATGCCGCTCAGGCAGCCGTCCTCGACCGGCGGCGTGGTGATGGTTCCATCCTTGATGACGAAGATGTTGTCGCCCGAGCCCTCGGCCACTTTGCCCTCGGGGTTGAGCATGATCACCTCGAGCAACTTGTCCTGCTCGTTGGTAATGTTGAGGTCGCGCGTGAGGTGGATGGCCTCGCACTTGGCCAGAATGTTATTCAGGTAGTTCAGGCTCTTGATGCGCGGGTCCAGGCTCTTGACGGGGATGCGCGGCCGGTGGGCCACGACCACGCGCATGCCCGCCTCGTACATCGACTCGGGGTACAGGCGGATCTGGTCGGCGATGCACACGATGCCCGCTCTTGGGCACTGGTACGGATTGAGCCCCAGCGTGCCCTCGCCGCGGGTGACCAGCAGGCGGATGTAGCCGTTGACGATGCCGTTGGCCTCGACGCACTTGCGCTGGATGTCGATCATCTCTTCGCGAGAGATGCCGATGTCCAGGTAGATCATCTCGGCGCTGGCCCACAGGCGGTCCATGTGCTGGCCGAGCATGAAGATCTTTCCGTTGTAGACGCGGATGCCCTCGAAGACGCCGTCGCCGTAGAGCAGCCCGTGGTCGAAGACGCTGACCTTGGCCTGGCTCTTGGGCACGATCTGGCCGTTGACGTAGACCATGGGGCGATCGCCCGCATCGGGGCCGCCGTGGACGGCGCCGGGCGCCGTGGGGTTCGGCTTGGGCTCGGTTCGCATCTGGGTCATGGTCTTGTCTCCGTGCTCGGCCACGTCGGTCCGTCCTTGTCTGGGGCCCCCGTTGGAGGCGGCAATGCCGGCGCAGTCTAGTAGGGCCCGCCGGCCCGCGGCCGGCCAACGGAACATCCCTCACAGGATGCGTACGCCTTGAAGATGATAGGGGCTTCTCGGCGGCTACACCTTGACGCGGCCGCGCAGGTTGCCCAGGCCGCCGTCGATCTCCAGCACGGTCCCGCTGACCCACGACTGGTTGGCGTCCAGGAGCCAGGCGATGCCGCGGGCGACGTCCTGGGGCTGGCCCAGCCGGCCCAGGGGGTGCATGGCCATCGAGGCCTTCTCGGCCACGTTGCTCTCGAGGATCGGCTCGCTCAGCGGGGTGCGGACCATGCCCGGGGCGACGGCGTTGACGCGCAGGCCGTTGGACGCGTAGGTGGCCGCCGCCGAGCGCGCCAGCCCGATGACCGCCGCCTTGGCCGCGGCGATCGCCTCGTGGTTGGGAAGGCCGCTGGTGGCCGCCGCCGAGGACATCAGCACGATCGAGCCGCCGCCCTTTCGCATCGCCTGGCTGGCCGACCGGACGAGGTTGAAGGCCGTGTAGAGGTTCACCTCGATGGCCTGCTCCAGTTCGTCCGGGCTGGTCAGGTGGGCGGGCTTGAGCGTGATCGAGCCGGGGAGGTTGACCGCCCCGTCGAGCCTGCCGTGGTGCTCGGCGGCGGCCTTCACCGCCGCGTCGACCGCCTCGTGGTCGCGGGCGTCCAGCGACTCGAGCGCGTGGACGCCCAACTCGTCGGCCAGGGCCTTGGCCTTGTCGGCGTTGCGCCCGGCGATGGTGAGCCTGGCCCCCGCGGCAGTGAGCTGGCGGGCCAGCTGGGCGCCGATGCCGCCGGCGCCGCCGATGAGCAGGTATGCGCGGTCCGTGTGGTTGGTTGTTTGTTCCTCGCTCATGCCGTCTCCTGTGCGTTGGCCGCCACGCGGGGCTGCGCCGCGCCGCGCGTTTGATCCATCAGCCGCCGGCAGCCCAGCTCCCACCCGATGGCGTCGGCAAGCGTCGGGTGCATCCATCGGAATCCATGCTCGCCCAGCCGCGTGGGTTCGGCCCGGGTCGACGCCAGCAGCATGTCGGCGGCCATCTCTTCGCCCAGCAGCGTCCGCGCCGCGCCCGCCGGCAGGCCGAGGATGGCCGGGCGGCGGGCCGCTTCGGCCACGGCGCTGGTCACGTCGTTGGCCGTCGCGGCGTTGGGCGCGCAGATGTTCAGGGCGCCGCTGACGTCCGCCGAGGCGATCGCGTGGTGCACGGCGCCCACCGCGTCGTCCAGGCCGATCCAGGGCCACCATTGCCGGCCGCTGCCGATGGGCCCGCCAAGGCCCAGCCGCGTTGGCGTCAGGAGCGCCTTGAGCGCCCCGCCGTACGCCCCGAGCACCATGCCGAACCGCGCGTGCACGACGCGAACGCCCGCCGATTCGGCCGGCCTGGTGGCCGCTTCCCACTTGCGGACCAGCCCCGGGAGGAATCCGTCGCCCCAGCCGCTGGACTCGTCCAGCGGCTGGTCGCCGCGATCGCCGTAGGCGTGCACGCCCGAGGCGTTCACCAGCACCGCCGGCCGATCGGCCGCGGGAAGCGAGGCGATGGCTCGTGCCAGCAGCGAGGTCGGCCCGATCCGGCTTCGCTCCAGTTGGGTCTTGCGCTTGTCCGTCCACCGGCCGCTGGCGATGTTCTCGCCGCACAGGTTGACCACCGCGTCGACGCCCGCCAGCGTGTAGGGCGAGATCTCGTGCGCCGCTGGGTCCCAGTGCCGCTGTTCGATGCCGTCGACCGGGTCCGGAACCGCTCGGCCCCGCACGAGGCGAACGACGTGGTGGCCGCCGGTGGAAAGGAACGCGGCGAGCGCCGACCCGATCATGCCCGAGGAACCCGCGATCGCCACGGTCAACGGTCCGTCCGATCGCGCGTGCCGCGCCAGGTCCTGGCGCGTGCGAGCATGGCGGAACCAAAACAGCCGGTCGAGGTCGGCGGCGAGCTTGCCGCCGAGCACCGTCGATCCAAGGAACCCACCGGGGGCGTCGTACTCGATGCGATCGTCCAACCGGCTCGAGCCATCGCCCGCATCGATGAACGCGTGGCGGTGCACCCATCGCCCGAACGGCCCGCTCAGTTGCCGATCGCTGAAGCCGTGCGGTGGGTCGTGGTCGAAGTGTTCGGCCACCCAGGGCATGCTCAGCGGGCCGATACCGATCATCAACCGAGCGATGGCCCCGTTGCCGATGCGCGGGTGGTCCTGGCCGCGTCGCCGCTCGGCCACGTGCACGCGTTGCCAGGGCGGGGTCAGCCGCTCGAGTGCACCGGGGCGGGCGTGCCACTGGTACAGCGCGTGAACATCGCAGGGCATGTCGGATGTTGCGTGGAAGGTGCTCATGTCCGTGCATGATCCCAGCTTCAGGCGGCCGGGGCCACCCAGTTGGGCCACGTCAGGGTGAGTAGAGTGCTGCATGGCCAACACACCTGCTCGCGCGACCGGTACCACCCATGCCAGCATCGGTTCTCAGCCGCTGGGCGATCTCCTCTCGGCCATCGCGGCCAAGAGTCCGGCGCCCGGCGGGGGCGCGGTCGCCGGGGCCGCGGGGGCGCTGGCGGCGGCGCTGGCGGGCATGGTCATCGCCTTCAGCCGGGGCAAGAAGAGCCTGGCCCAGCACGCGCCGGCCCACGAGATGCTCGCCGATCGGTGCGCGGGCGCAAGCTGCAAGCTGCTGGAACTCGCTGATGCCGATGCCGCTGCCTACGCGGAGTTGAACGCGCTGCAGCGACTTGATGAGGGTGATCCGGCGCGGGGGGAGCACCTGGCCTCGGCCGCGCAGCGGTGCGTCGAGATTCCCCTCGACGTTCAGCGCGTGTGCATCGGATTGCTCGAGGGCTTCGAGGAACTGGCGCCCATCGCCAACGAGTGGTTGCTCAGCGACCTGAAGATCGCCACCATCCTGGCCGAAGCTGCCGTACGAGCGAGCGATTGCAACGTCGAGGTGAACGCGCCCACGCTGGGTAGCGCCGTGTCGCCCGAGGCCGAGCGCGATGCGCAGTCGACCAGCTTGCAGGCCATCGAGCGTGCGAAGAACCTGCTTCGATCGATCGAGGCCCAGATCGACGATTAGCCGCCGGTCTTCTTCGTCGCGGTCTTCTTTGACGCAGCCTTCTTGGTGGTCGCCTTCTCGGTGGTCGCCTTCGTTGTCGTCGTCTTCCTGGCCGTTTTCTTCGCGGTCTTCTTAGTGACCTTCTTGACCGGGGCTTCGGCCGGGGTCGTCGCCGCGGCTGATGGCGTGGGCTCGCTGGCGGGCTTTTCGACTGCGACCGCCGCGGGCTTCTTGCCCGCCGTACGCTCGGCCAGGTCCTGCATGAGTGTGGCCAGCTTGTTGAGCTGGTCGACGCTGCTTGGCGCCGCCGGCTTGCTGATGGCCGCCCGGGTTTCTTTTTCGACCTGCCGCGCCGCTTCGATGTCTTCGCGGAGCGACTGCCGCGTTCGCTCGGCCCGCTGGGCCTCGGCGCTCAGGGCCGTCAGGCTCTCCTTGAGCTCGCCCTTGAGCCTGGTCTCGAGCGTCTTCCACGCCTGATCGAGCGCCTGGCGGGCTTGCATCGCCTTGGCGTCCAGCTTCTCGCTCTCGATCTTGGCCTTGTGGATCGCCTTCTCGGCCGCCTTGTCCGCCGCGGCGTTGGCCTTCTTCTCGGCGCGCTTCTCGGATTCTTCGATCAGCTCAGCCAAGGCAGCACGCTTGGCCTCGGCCTCTTCCGAAGCCGTCTTCAGCGCGTCGAGGTGCCGCTTGACCTCGGTGGCCGGGGCCCGCATGGCCTCGTCGAGTTCGGCCCGCCGCTGGGTGAGCTGTGCCTCGGCCTGCTCGCACAGCTTGGTGGCCAGCGAGATCGACTGCTGCAGCCCGTCTCGCTGCTCGACCAATCGGTCGAGCCAGAGTCCCGCGCTCTCGATCGACTCGCCCAGCGCCTTGCGGCTCTCTTCCGCCTGACGCCGCGCTCGCTCGCCCGCAGTCGCCACGTCGTCCATCTGCTCCATCGCGGCCATGGCCTGGGCCGCCACCGCCGCCAGCGTGCCCTCGTCCGGCTTGGCCTGCCCGGCGCCGGTCTGCTGTAGAAGCTTTTCGGCCCGCTCGCACAGCGCCTCGACGCCGTCCAGATCGAGTTCGAACACGCCTCGCGCGCGGGTATCGGCCTTCTCGATGCGGTCCAGCACCGCGTCCGCGTTGGCCTCGGCTTCGGCCAGCTTGGGCTCGACTTCCTCGGCGATGCGCTTGCCCAGCGCCTCGACGCGCTCGCCGGCCTTCGTGTCGCCCGACTCGATGACCCCGGTCAGCCGCTTCTGGGCTTCCTCCAGCATCTCGTCCATGCGCGAGGTGGTTGCCTCGACCCGTTCGCTGACGGCCACGGCCTGCTCGGTAAGCTGCTCGTCGCGCTCCTCGAACACGCCGGTCAGTCGACGCTCGGCCTGTTCGACGAGTTCCTCCAGGCGCGCTGAGAGCGTCGCGATGCGCTCGCTCATGGCAGCCTCGGCCTCGCGCCGCTCGGCGGCGATCGCCTCGACCGATTCGTTGCGCGCCTGCCCGACGGCATGGCTCGCGTTCGCGTGGTCCTCGGCGATCCGCTCTCGGGCCTCGCTCGCCTGATCCTTGATCGCCCGCAGCCCCGCGTCGGCGTCGGATCGCGTCTGCTCGGCGGCCTTGTGCAGCGCCTCGACGGCCTTGGACCGCGCCTCGGCCAGGTCGGCGCGCCCGCGATCGACGAAGGTCGTGAGCGTCTCGCCGCGGTCGTCAAGCTCCTTGGCCCGCTTCTCGGCGACTTCTTCGATGCGGCCGACGGCCTCGTCCATCGCCGCGTTGCCGGCCTCGAAGATCCGCTGGCGGGCACGGTCGTCCATGTCCTTGATCCGCTGCTCGGCCGTCACGGCCCGCTCGGCGGCGGCCTCGGCCCGCTTGGCCGTCGCCTCGGCGCTCTCCAGCCGTTGCGTGAGGGTGCTGAGCATCTCACCGGCCTTGGCCAGCTTCTTGTCGACGGCCGGCAACACCTCGCCGATGGCGCGAAGGCTGCGGCTGGCGTCGACGGCCGTGCGGCGCAGATGCTCGCCCTCGGTCGTCGCGGCGGCCAGCAGCTTGCGCAGGGCCCCTGCATAGTCCTCGAAGGCCACCCGATCGACCACGCGGGGCGAGACGAAGACCTCCTCGGCCGTCCGCACGCGGGGGTACTGGGCCTGCCCGGGCGGGGCGTCCTCGCCCTCGGTCATTCTCTTGGACGCGTGGCTGGGCACCTGGCTGGACGTCTGGGTAGGCGTTTGGCTCATGGGGTCTCCTGTCGCCGCCCAGCCATCGGCAAGGCGTCCGGGCGGCCTGCAAAGAGGGGCCGGCATGCTATCCGATCGGGAGGACCCCGAAACGACCCCTAAACGACAACCGTAGTATTTGGTGATGTTCCGGCCGATCCGCAGAGACACGCCCAGGGGTGAGGCGGCGTACCGCTACGACCTCGGCATCCAGCTCATGCTGGTCTACACGCCGCTGGTCCTGATCATGTACTACGGCGAGTTCGCGCTCCAGTGGCTGCGGGAAGGGCAGGTCTCCGGCGTGGGCGTGCTCGAGTACCCGCTCTGGGTGGCGGCGGTCGCGACGTTCCTCTGCGGGGTCGCGATTGCCTACGACGGTTGGTGGACGCTGCGACGGTTGGCAGACCAGCCAGTCGCGACCCGGTCCTGAACTCAAAGAGGGACTCGCGTGGGAGCACACCAACGAGCACGCGAAGACCGCGAGCGCGGCGACCTTGGGTCGGCCCGCCGGCGCCTCGCGTCGCTCGTTGCCTTATGTGGTTTCGACCGAGCCCTGTGTCGCGAGATCGCCGACATCAGCCTCGAAATGGGCGATCCACTCGAAGCGGGGCGGTGGCTGTTCTTGTGCGTCTCCGATTCTTCGTCCGAGCCCGAGGCAATCCTGGCGGCACTCGATCAGTTCGTGCGAGATTGCCGCGCCGAGCCATCGGTGATCGCCAGCCGGCTGCCCGCGGTCGCGAAGTCGGTTCCACCCGAGAGGCTGCCGCCGGCGGTGCGAGAGCGATTGGCCGAACTGGGGCTGCCCCGCCCACGTGCCCGGCCCGCCCGGGGCGCGGCCGCATCGGCGCGCGACCGCGCCCTGCACGCCGGCTGCCTGCTCGCGATGGCCGCCCTGGTGGTGTGCGCCGTGGCCGGATTCGGCGTCATTATCCGTTGGTTCGTGGCCCTCTTCACGCAGGGTGGCTAAAACTCCGCCAGCAACCTGAGCGCCTCCAGCCCGTCCGCCTCTTCCGCCTTTTTATCCTCCCGCCACTTCAGGATCCTCGGGAACCGCACCGCCAGCCCGCTCTTGTGCCTGGTCGAGGGCTGCACGCCCTCGAAGCCAAGCTCGAAGACCAGCTCGGGCCTGACCTCGCGCACCGGCCCGGCCCGCCGCACCGTGTTGCGGCGGATCCAATTGTCAACACGTTCGATCTCCTCGTTCGTCAGCCCGCTGTACGCCTTGGCGAAGTTCACCAGTTCCCCTTCGTGCCAGAGCGCGAACGTGTAGTCGGTGTACAGGCCCGCCCTTCGTCCGCTGCCGTGCTGGGCCATCACGAGCACGGCGTCGAGGGTCATGGGCCCGATCTTCCACTTCCACCAGCCGGTGCCGCCCTCGGGCTTGGTGCGGCCGATGCCGTAGGAGCCGTCCAGGTGCTTGAGCATCAGCCCCTCGACCCTTCGCTCGCGGCTCTGCTCGCGCAGCTCTGCGAGCGATTCCCAGGTCGGCTCGTCCACCGGCGCGGTCGCGTCGATGGTCGGGGCGGGCAGGTCGAGGTACTCGAGGATGTTCCGCCGCTCGCGCAGCGTCGCGCCGCGCACGTCCCTGCCTTCGAAGCGCAAAACATCGAACGCGCGCAGCACGATGCGGCGATCGTCGAACATCGGGAGCTGCCCGGCGGTCTTCGCTTTGCGGTTCAGGCGAGTCTGCAGGAACGCGAACGGCGCCGGCCGGTCGCCCTCCCAGCCCAGGATCTCGCCGTCGAGCACCGTGCCGCCCGGGAGCGAACGCGCGGCCGCCAATATCTCGGGGAACTGCTCGCCCACGTCCTCCTCGCCGCGTGACCAGAGCATGGGCGGGCCTTCATGTGGAACAATCAACTGGGCCCGGATGCCATCGTACTTCCACTCGGCCAGCCACTCGCCGCGGTCGCCCAGGACTTCGCCTGGCGGATCATCGAGCTGGTGGGCCAGGTAGAACGGCAGCGGCCTTGCGATGTCCTCGCCGGCGTCCTCGCTCGTGACCATTTCGTACCACTCGGCCGTCGGGTCCATCCGCCCGCTGACCCTCGCCGCGACGATCGCCGGCTCAAGATCGTGCGCCATCGCGATGGCGCGCACGACCATCTTCTTCTGCACGCCAACACGCAGTCCGCCGCGGATGAGCTTCTGGTACACGTAGCGCTGCCGGGCGTTCATTTCCTTCCACGCGGCGAGGATGATCGCCCGGCGCGCCGCATCGTCGCTGGTGGCCAGCGGCACGATCGAGCGCTCGTAGACCTCGGTCAGCGACGCGTCCGTCCCCTTGCCCGGTTCGGGCAGCAGCAGCGCGATGGTCTCGCTGAAGTCGCCCACCGACGCATAGCTCGCGTCCACCAGCCAGCCGGGCAGCCCGGTGACTTCCAGGGTCAGCTCGTACAGCAGCTTCGTCGGCACGGCCCGCAGCACACGCTGGCCGCTCAAGAAGTACGCCGCGATGGCCGCGTCGCTCGGGCTCGCGCTCTTGAAGTATCCCGCCATCGCCGCCAGCTTCTCACTGGTCGCGGTCGTCGCGTCGATCGCGTCGTAGAGCTCGGTGAAGGCGCGCACCTACTCGCCCTCGCCCGCGTCGTTGCTGGCCGTTTCTTCCTCGGCCTCCCCCCGATACCGCGTCGGCACGACGAAGGTATCCAGCCCCCGCGTCTCGGCTAGATAGCGTGCCAGCGGCTCGCTGGCGCCGTGCGTGACGCCGACCGACTTCGCCCCGCTCGCCTCCACGATGCCGAGGAGCCCCGGCCAGTCCGCATGGTCGCTGATGACGCAGCCGTGGTCGAACGACCGCCACCGCCGCCGCCCGCGCACCAGCATGAACCCGCTGGCCATGCTCGTCCGCGTCGAGCCGAAGCTCCGTAGCCAGGGCGAGCCCAGGATGCCCGGCGGCGCGATGATCATGGCCACGCCACGCAGGCCCTTGCGCGCCTTCTGCGTCGTGTGCACCACCTCGGGCAACTCGACGCCCTCGTTCTTGTAATCGGGCAGCAGCGTCTCGATCGCCCCGTGCACGCCGATGGGCCCGATGGAGGGGTCCAGCCCCGCCAGCACCCGCTGCGCTTTTCCAAGGCCATACGCCATCACGATGCTCGTCCGCCCGTTCGCGGCGTTGGACTTCCACCAGTCGTTCAGCTTCTCGAACTCCTCGCGCGGGTCTGGCCACCGATAGATCGGCAGGCCAAACGTGCTCTCGATCAGCAGCACGTCGCACGCCACGGGCTGGAAGCGGGCGCACGTTGGGTTGGGGTCTTCAGCGCGAGAAGTGAAGTTGCAATCGCCCGTCACCACCCACGTCCGCTCGTCCGCCGGTTGTTTGCTCTCGACAACACGCACACGGACCTGGGCCGACCCCAGCACGTGCCCGGCTGGGAAGAACGTGACCTCGACCGCGCCGCCCTCGCCCTCGACCCGGAACGGCTCGCCATACGCGTGCCCCTCGATCACCGCGTCCTTGCCCATCCGCGTCCGCAGCACGCCCGCGCCGGGCGCCGAGCACAGGTACGTCTCGCTCCCCCGGAACGCGTGGTCCGCGTGCGCGTGCGTGATGATCGCCAGCTTGGCGGGACGCCACGGGTCGATCATGGCCAGCGGCTCGCGCCCGCCCACGTCGATCGCCAGCCCGCCGGGGGCGGCGCTGACGAGCGGTGGGGGTGTGCGGCCGGCCATGGCTCAGGCTATGGCGAGCGCGGCCGGGCCCTGGATTGCGCTACGGGCAACCCGCCTCGAAGGCCGTCTGGTAGGCCAGGAGATCGAAGATCGTCAGCGCGCCGTCGCCATCGATGTCGGCGGCCGGGTCGCCCGCGGCGAACAGGTTCTGCAGCTCCAGGAAGTCGTAGACGTCGGCGAGGCAGTCGCCGGTCAGGTCCAGGTTGCAGCGCTCGCCCGGTTGCCAGCGGACAAGATAGCTCGGCCCGCCCGAGAAGCTGCGGAATGCGCCGCCGAGCAGCAGGGCCGGGCCCGAGCCGTCGTCGAACACGAAGAGGTCCCATCCCGAGTCACGGATGCCCGGCTGCATCGGACGCAGCACGCCATCGCGAACCACACCGACGCCCGAGCTGTCCGTGATCCTGTTGCCCGCGACGAACAGCGATCCGCCGCGTCCATCGTCGAAGACCGTGACGTCGAGCACCTGGAAGATCCGCCGGTCGTCGTCGATGATGGCGCTCCAGCGCGTGCCGTCCCACTGGGCGAGATGCCCGGCGATGATGTTGTCGTCCTGCAAGATCGCGAAGCGCCCGCCGGCCAGCAGCACGCTGCGCCCCTCCCACTCGGCCACCTCCAGCGGCCAGAACTCCTGGCTGCGCACCTCCTGCCCCGGCCCGGCCGGCACCGACCACGCATCGCCATCGAAGCGGGCGATGCCGCCGCCGAGTTCCTCACCCAGCCGGATGTACGTCCCCGAGGCGAACAACTCTCCCGCGTACGACGCGAGCTTCAACACCGCGCCGTCGCTCGGCGCGTTGTCGCCCACGGGCAACCACGCCGAGCCATCCCAGCGCTGCACGCCCGCGATGAACTCCGTCGTGCCCGGGCCGACGAACTCGCCGCCCGCGACGAGCATCTCGCCGTCGTCGAAGCGGTGGGGGTGCAGGTCGATGGCCTTGAAGTTCAATCCCTCGCCTAACCCCGACCATGTACGCCCATCCCAACGCGCGACGGCCCCGGTCTCAATGCCGGCAAGCCGCGTGAACTGCCCGCCAACGTAGAGCGCCTCGCCCGTGCCGTCGTCCCACACCTCCAGCGTGATGCCCCGGCCGTCGGGCTCGAGCCCCGGCGCATCCAGCCCCGGCAGCGGCTCCCAGCGGCCGCCGTTGAGCCGGGCGAACCCCACCGCCCGGACCTCGCCGTGCACGGGGTCGATGATCGACTCGAAGTTGCCCGCGACGTAGAGCATCGGCCCATCGCCCGCGTCGAAGACGACCATCTCGCTGATGCGGTTGCCCGCGGCGGTGGGGAAGCCGCCGGCCAGGCCGCCCACCAGCGGCTGCCAGTGGCCGCACTCGGTTGGGGGCTGGGTCTGGGCGATCGTCGCGTGCGCGAGGGTGAGGCCGCCGATGGCGACCAGGGCGTGGATCGTGCGATGCTGCATGGCGGCGTGCTCCTTCAGGAGCACAGACTACCCGAAACCGCCCCGCGATGCAAGGGCTTCTTGGCTGCGTCGCGTTCCTGCTTGCGCTCCACCTGCGCCTCCGCCTGAGAAGTTGCGTTCGGCTCCGCCTTGGGCTCCGCGCTGGCCTTGGGCATCTCTGACCCCGTCGCACTGCCGATCGACCCGAACGGGAAGATCTTCTCGTCCGACCACTCGCCCACCGTGCCGTTGGTCCGCTTCGCGCGCACCTGGTAGCGGATCGCGCGCAGGCCGCTGGGCACGTTCTCGTCGACGACCTTACGCCTGGGCGTCGCGGCTACCGGCTCCCATTGCCAGTCGCGCCCGTCGAGCCACTCGCACCGCCGGCGGACCTCGTACATCAGGTTGCCGCGGCCCTTGTCGACGATCTGGAAAGTCAGCTCGAGCTGGCCGTTCTCCTTGGGCTTGATCTTGAGCCCCGTGGGCGCGGTGGGGCCGGGCAGCGGGCCCTTCTTCTTGGGCTGCTTGATGGCCGCCCTGGTGTAGACCGACGGGTCGCGCATGGTCCGGGCCATGCCGTCGATGATCGTGCTCAGCCCGCCGAAGGTCCGCCGCAGGTCGCCGATGGCCGCCCGCTTGGTCCGCATGGCGTTGGCGAGCTGGTTGCGCAGTTCCTCGGCGCGGGCGTGGGCGGCCGCGGCCTTCTCGTAATCGTCCTTCAGCCGCTGGACGTGGGCGTCGTTCAGGCCGAAGGAAGATGGGTCGGCCGTGTCCCACTGGCCCAGGGTGGTGCGGATCTGCTCCAGGAACTTGCCCTGGGCCTTCTTGGCTCGGCGTGGCATGGCGTCTGGCCTCCCGGTCTGCGGTCTTCGGTGCTCCGATGCGCGTCCCAGAAGACCATCGGCCGGTTCCGGGCCCGGCTTCAGCCGGGTTGAGGGTCCTCGGGGACCGCCCGCGGGCCCCCGGGCAACCGCCGCGGGCGACCGGGCGACGGGCCAAGGCGCCCCTGCACCGCCCCCGGGCCACCGGGCACCCCGTCGAGGCCACCGGGCAACGCCCGCTAAGGCCCGAGTCTCACCCCTAAAAGAACGTGTCCCGCCCCCCGGGGCAGCTTCTCCCCGGCCCGGGGCACGGTCATCGGCGTCCCGGGCTTCCATGGGAGCCTTCCCGGGAGCTTCCGGAGCCTTTCCCGGAGGGACCAGAGCGATGGATCCAGCCTCCGGGGCCCTTCCCCGAGGCACCAGAACCCCTCCGGCAGCCACCGCAGCGGCCCCGGCAGGCCCGGGCTTCGTCCTGGGAAGCGACGGAGGGGCTCGGGCAGGCAGGCGAGCGGTCCAGGCAATGAGATAAACGGCTCCGACAAGCGCCGGAGCCGTTCCCTTCGTGCCCTCGATCGCGTCCTACGGGCAGCCGGCGTCAAACGCGTTCTGGAAGGCCAGGAAGTCGAAGAGCGTCAACTCGCCGTCGCCGTCGAAGTCGGCCTGGGGGTCGCCGGTGTCGAAGAGGTTCTGGAACTCGAGGAAGTCAAAGATGGTCAGCTCGCCGTCGCCATCGAGGTCGGCGCGGCACCGCGACGGTGGGGGTGGGATCTGCTCGTTGGAGGCGAACTCCAGGAGATCGAACTCGTCGTCGATGGTCGTCGCGGTCCGGCCGTCGCCGAAGTTGGGGTGCCCCGAGAGCGGGTAGCGGAGGTTGGCCCAATCGTTGAACCCCGCCAGGGTCGACAGCGTGCCGGCGGGAATGGTGGGGTTCTCGCGGTTGATGTCTGCGGCAACGGGCGGCTGCATGGGCGGTGTCATGCCGTCGCCGTCCCAATCGACGGTCGACCCGGCCTTGAAGTCCGCCCACTTCCAGGTGTCGGCCTGCGTCGTGAACGGGACCTGCACGCTCCGGTACTCGGGCAGCGTCGCGCCCAGGCTCGTCGACTCGTCCAGCGCGGTCTCGTCGAGCGATGGGAGCTCCTCGCGCGAGTAATCGAGCCGCCACAGGGACGCGTAGTTCGTATGCGGGGTCTGCCAGCGGTAGTTCATGACCGAGTAGTAGTTGGCCTTGTAGTGCACGCCGTCGCCGCCGCCGTGGTCGAGCCCCAGCGTGTGGCCCAGCTCGTGCATGAAGGTGCCCGCCTTCTGGTCGGCCGTTCCGCCAACCGTGGGCCAATTGCCAAGCGTCACCATGAAGTCGTTACCGGGCTGCTCGGCCAGGCCCGAGCTGTCGCTGCCTTCGTACGTGTCGGCAAAGATGCAGTAGCGGAAGGCCTTGTCGCGCGCCGCCTTGATATTCGCCCAGTTGTCGCTATCACGCTCGGCGACCGTGCCGTAGTGGGCCGCCTTGGTCACGTCGAAGTCGGTGAACGCGGCGGGGTAGGGCACGCGTCGGATGTTTGTCTCATCGATCATGATGTGCAGCGTGACCCCGCCCGATCCGCCGCTGGCCGGCGCGGGCACGGGCGCCTGATCGAACGCGTCGATGACCCCTTGCAGCTCGGCGAGGGTGGGCGCCCGATCGACCATCGCGTCGACCTCGACGAAGATGTCCTTGCGATCGACCCGCGCGCCCATCGCGGGCAGGTCGAGGTCGACGTTGCTGTCGCCGTCGACGTCCATGCCGTCGGTCTCCCAGCAGTCCAGCAGCCCGTCGCCGTCCGAATCGCCGCCCCAGCGAAAGGCGTGGTCATTGCCGGCAGCGGTGCGCGATTGCCCGATCACTGTGGATCCATCGGCCGAGATACCCTCAGCGCGCGAGAAGCTTCCCCCAAGCGTGCCGAGGTCCTGCATGCCTTGGGCTGCCGTCCATCGATAAGCGCGAAAGCTACCGGACCCGTTCTGCGCCCTGCCGGCCACGATGGACCCGTCGGCAGAAATAGCTGTAGCAAACGAGAAGTCTCCGCCCAGCGTGCCGAGGTCTTCCATGCCCCCGGCCTCCGTCCATCGAAAAGCATGGAACGTGTCCGACGCGTCAATGTTGGCTATCCCGACCACCACGGTTCCGTCAGCTGAGACAGCTTCAGGAAAAGACTCGTCTCCCCCCAGCGTGCCCAGGTCCTGCATGCCCCCGGCCGCCGTCCAACGAAAAGCGCGAAAACTGCCCGAAGCTATCTGTGCTCGTCCCACCACCACACTACCATCAGCCGAAACAGCGAGAGCGCGCGAGTTTCTTCCCCCCAGCGTGCCAAGATCTTGCATGCCCCCGCCGACGTTCCAGCGAAAAGCATGGGACGTAGCTGGCGCGGTGCTTGCCTCCCCAACCACGACGGCTCCGTTAGCCGAGACACCAAATGCAAACGAGGCGGGCTCCCCCAGCGAGCCGAGGTCCTGCATGCCCCCGCCGGCTGTCCAGCGAAAGGCCTTGAGACTGCCGGAAGCGAGGCTGGACTGTCCAACCAGCGTGGATCCGTCGTCGGATACGGCTGTAACGTTCGTGGTTCGCCCCCCAAGCGAGCCGAGGTCTTGCATGCCTCCGACAGCCGTCCAACGAAATGCGTTTTGCTGGGCGGATACGGTCAATGATTGCCCGACCACCACACTTCCGTCGGCTGAAACAGCGGTTGCTTCCGAGGTGAATCCTCCCAGCGTGCCAAGGTCTTGCATGCCCCCAGCCGCCGTCCAGCGATATGCGTTGACACTGCCCGCAGGGAGTCGCGCCCCCCCAACGACAACGGAACCGTCGGCCGAAATAGCGGTTGCGTTCGACCCCGTTCCCCCCAGCGTGCCGAGGTCCTTCATGCAGTCCTGGGCCGCCGCGGCGGAGACCGTGAACCCCATCGACCACACCACCAGCCAGAGACCGCTGGATACGACTGCCAGTCTTACTGTCCGAATCATGATGCTACCCCCACGGTTGATCTGGCCCAAGGCGGGCACGGATCACTGCATCACGGTAGCGTTCGGGCAGGCACGCGTCAGGAAATCTGTGCACGCCCGCAAACTGGGCGCACGAGCATGAAGGCTCGACCCACCAGCCATCCCACAGTACCCATTGTGAAATGTGCAGCTAGGAACGAATGGGCTCGCGAACGTGATGAAGCCCAGCGACTTACGGGCACCCCGCATCGAAGGCGTTCTGGAACACCAGGAAGTCGAAGAGGGTCAGCGCGCCGTCGCCGTCGAAGTCGGCTGGGCAATCGCTGCCGCCGCCGCTGACGGCGAGCAGCGCAACGTTGCTCGTGCGCTCGCCGCCGATGCTGGTGACGACGCAGTCATAGAAGCCCTCGTCGCTGCCCCGGACGCTGTTGATGGTCAGATCCGGCGTCGTGGCGCCGGCGATGCCCGAGCCATCGGTCAGCGGGGCGCCGTCACGGCGCCATTGGAAGGTCGTGGATGGGAGGACAACCGAGACGCGGACGGAGAACCCGGCGTTGCCACCGGCGTCGACAAGGGTCGACACGGGCTGCTGGGTGATGACGGGCGCGGCCGAGCAGAAGTTGCGTGTGATGGCCAAAGCATTGCGAACATGCGCGAACAGGTCGGGCGAGCCATCGCCGGTGAGGTCGGCGCCGCCGATGTAGTCCTGCTGGCCCGCCGCCGAATCGTCAAGGCCCATGGACTGCTCCGCGAACCCGCCCGCACCGTCGTTGCGGCAGACGATCGTGAGCGGCAAGGGAACGTTCCCGATGGACCCGAGGATGTCGTTGTCGCCGTCGCCATCGACGTCAAAGGCGGTGAGGCTGAAGAAGGGCCCGCCCGGGTACCTAATGGGCGCGGCGAAGTTCCCGGCGCCGTCGTTCAGGTGGATGTCCAACCCAACCGTGACATTCGGCGCAAACGCGATGTCGAGGTGGCCGTCGCCATTGAAGTCTTCCAAGACCATGTCGGCCATCCTGCCCAGCACGACCGAGACTGGTGCATCGAAGACTCCCGAGCCCCTGTTCTCGAGGAAGGCGAGCAGGCCCTGGGTCGGATTGGCCAGCACGATCTCGGGCAGTTCGTCGCCATCGAGGTCGCGCACGAAAAACTGCGAGAGGGGAAGCGCGTCGGTCCGGATGCTCAAGAGCGAGGGGAAGTTCAGGCCGCCGGCGTTTCGGTAGACCAGCGCCTCGCCAGAGGTCGACCCGGCGACGACATCGATATCGCCATCGAGGTCGATGTCAACGAGCTCCATGCGGAAGGGCTCTCCGTCGGTCAGCGAGCGGGCGGGGGTTGGCACGAAGGTGCCATCGCCGTTGCCGAGATGGATATCGATGAAGCGTATAAAGGATGCCGTCCGGCGGACCACCGCGAGATCGAGCAGCCCGTCGCCGTCCATGTCGGCGATGTCGAGCCGCTCGGCAAAGTCGTCGCTTACGAGGGCCTCGGGGAGCCGGGTGAAGTTGCCGTGGCCGTCGTTGAGATGGACCACGATGGCTGGCCCCGACGCAATGATATCGAGGTCGCCATCGCCGTCGATGTCGGCGACCTTTGCGTCTCTGGAGCCCGAGTCCGGCAGCGTGATCGCTTGGTCGGGGAAGATCAAGTCGATTTCGCAGGACTGGGCGTGGGCGGTGGCGGCTAGGCTCAGTGAAATGCCGGCGGTGGCGAAGAGGGCGACGGGAAGGGCAGCGGTTCGTGCGGTCATGGTCGTGGGTCCTCGTGCAAGAGTGCGTGTGGAATCGGTGCGAAGACCATGAATTGGACCACTGTTGTTCCAAAAGTCAGGTTGACTCTCGGTCACCTCCCCGGTTGACTTGTGGTCACCCTCCGAACAGAACTCGTGCAGACCACCAGCAACCGCGTATACTCGGACGGACCATGAGCGCCGAGGCGAGCCAAAGCGACACGCGGGAGCGGCTGATCGCAGCCGGGCTTCACCTGTTCTACCAGCGCGGCTTCCACGCGACGGGGCTCGACCAGGTGCTCACCGAGGTCGGCACGACCAAGACGACGTTCTACAAGTACTTCGAGAGCAAGGAAGACCTGGCGCTCGCGTGCATCCAGCGGCGCGATGAGCGGTGGCGCAAGAAGCTACCCGAATTGCTCCGTGATCGGGCCGGGCCCGACCCGATCGACCAACTCCGCGAGATCTGGGGCGTGTGGCGGGACTGGTTCGACGATATCGCCTTCAACGGCTGCCTGTTCATCCACGCGTGCAGCGAGTTCCCTGACCCCAACGACCCATGCCACGTGGCCGCCCGCGCGAACGTGGACGCCCTGCGCGGCATCGTGCGCGGGCTGGCCGAAGCGGGCGGGCTGGAAGACCCCGAGGGCTTTGCGCAGCAGTTTGGCCTGCTGATGCTGGGTGCGATCATCTACGAGGTGATCGACCGCGAGGGGAATGCCGCGCAGACCGCCGCCCGCATCGGCGAGTTGCTGATCGAGCGGGCGTCGGCGGTGCGTCCGGCCTGAGCACGCGTTGGGGCTACGCGCACCCCGCATCGAACGCGTTCTGAAACGTTAGGAAGTCGAAGATGGTCAGCTCGCCATCGCCGTCGAAGTCGGCGGCGGGGTCGCCGGCGTCGAAGAGGTTCTGGAAGGCGAGGAAGTCGAACAGCGTCAGTTCGCCGTCGCCGTCGAGGTCGGCTGGGCAGGGCTGGGCGATGCAGCCCCAGCGGGCGATGTAGCCCGACGTCACGCCCCCGGCGGCGGTAAACGCGCCCCCGGCGTACAGGGCCGGGCCCGTACCGTCGTCGAAGGTCGTGAGCGCGAGGACATCGCGGTTCATGCCCGTGCCGAGTCCTGACCACGCCAGGCCATCCCACTTGGCGATGTAATCAAAATCTCCGAAGATCGCGCGGAACTCGCCGCCAGCGTACAAGGCTGGTCCCGTGCCGTCGTCGAAGACCGCCATCGTGCGGATCGGACGACTGAAGCCCGGGCCGACGGGCTCCCACGTCACCCCGTCCCAGCGGGCCATGCCGGGTGCGCTGACCCCACCAGCGGCCGTGAACTCGCCCGCCGCATAGAGAGCCGGGCCCGAACCATCGTCGTAGACCGCGAGCGCTTGCACCCGACCGTTTAGGCTCCCACCCACGGGTGCCCATGCCGAGCCGTCCCAGCGGGCGATGTTGTTGGGCGCTCCAGGGACAAGGATCGAGAAGCCGCCAGCGGCAAAAAGGGCCGGGCCGGCGCCTTCGTCGTAGACCACCAGCGAACTCACGAATCCCATCAGCCCGGCACCAACTGGAGCCCACTCTGTGCCATTCCAGCGTGCGACGGCGCTCGCGGGCACGCCGCCGGCGGTCGTGAAGTTCCCTCCAGCGTACAACGCCGGGCCAGAACCGTCATCGAACGACACCAGATCGGAGACGGTCTGGTCGATCCCCGCACCCAAGGGCGTCCATCCATCGCCATTCCACCGTGCGATGTTCCTGGCCGCGACGGTTCCGATGGTGGTGAACCGCCCGGCGGCAAACAGCCCCGAGCCCGAGCCGTCGTCAAAAGAAACGAGCGCGTTGACCTGTTCATCGGCGCCATCGTCCAGCGGTGTCCATCCCGATCCGTCCCATCGCGCGAAGCCGCGGGCGGCCTCGCGGCCGGCCGTCGTGAAGTCGCCCATGGCGTAGAGCGCTTCGCCCGAGCCGTCGTCGTGTACCGCCAGCGCACGGACCGAATCGTTCAGCCCTTCGCCCGGGGGTGACCACGCCGTGCCGTTCCAGCCGGCGATGCCGCGGGCCCCGACATCGCCGGCGGCCGAAAAGTCGCCACCTGCGAACAAGACCGGGCCATCGCCGTCGTCAAACGTGGCAAGAGCACGCACGTAGTCGTTGAGCCCCGTGTCCACGTGGTTCCAAGCCGAGCCGTTCCAACGAGCGATGCTGTTGAAGCGTGTGCCCCCCGAAAGGCCCAGCGTGCCTGCCGCGTACAGCGCCGGACCCGATCCTTCATCGAACACCGCCAGGGTGCGGACGGTGGAATCGAAGCCGTCGCCGACGCGCGACCATGTCGAGCCGTCCCAGCGTGCGATGCGATTGGCCGGGGTGCCGCCGGCAACGCGGAACTGTCCGCCCGCATACAGGGCTGGACCCGTTCCGTCGTCGAACACCGCCAGGGCGTAGACGGTGTTGTCGGTGACCGTTCCAACGGGCGACCACGCCGAGCCGTCCCAACGCGCCACGTGATACGTTGTTGTCCCGCCGGCCACGGTGAATCGTCCCGCGGCATACAGGGCCGGCCCGGAGCCATCGTCAAAAACCTCCAGGTCAAAGACTTCGTCGGTGCCAAGTCCGAGCCCTGCGCCCAGCGGCGCCCACGTCGACCCGTCCCACCGCGCGATACTGGTGCACGCCTCGCCGCCAGCGGTCGTGAACTCGCCGGCGACATACAACGCCGGGCCCGCGCCATCGTCAAAGACCTCCAGGGCGAACACCTCGGGTCGCGAGAATCGGCTCCCGATGCCCTCGCCAAGCGAGGTCCATGCCGTGCCGTCCCAGCGCGCGATCCGATTGACCGCGATTCCATCGGCCGTGGTGAACGCGCCCCCGACATAGAGGGCCTCTCCCGTTCCGTCGTCGAACACGGTCATGGCGTTGACTGCGTTGTCCAGTCCCAGGCCGAGCACAGACGTCCGCCATGCCGCCCCATCCCACACGGCAAGATTGCGAGCGGGTTGGCCACCAGCCGAGGCAAACTGGCCCCCAACGTACAGGGCCTTTCCCGCACCATCATCGAAGGTGGCCAGGGCGCGCACAGTGAAGTCCACACCTCGAACCCCGAACACCCCCTCGGCCCACTCCGGCTCGCACGGCTGCCCAACCGCCCGCGGCCCATCCAACAGCACGGCCAGCAGCCCCAAGACCACCAGCACCACACCACCGCGCCTCGATCCTGCTCGCATCACCAGCCCTCCCGGCCGAGAAGCACCGGCCCGGGACCATTCCCCAGCCGGCACGCCGTGCAGACGGTCAATATACCCGATCGCGGGCGGATCCGGAAACGAATTCTCAGCAAATCCCGCGACGGAGACGCGGGGTTATGGGCACCCCGCATCGAACGCGTTCTGGAACTCGATGAAGTCGAAGATGGTCAGTTCGCCGTCCAGCAAGACCGCCACCGTCCGCACGCGGACGTTCAGCGCGGGCGGGGCGTGGCATGGCGGGTCGGTGTTCCGGTTTTCGTCGCGGCCGCCGCCCCGCGCACGGCCCCCAGCATTTCGAGAGCCGCGTCGAGCTGGGTGTCGGTCTGCCCGGCCAGATCCTCAAGCGTCGGCCACCGCACCACGTCGGGCTCGATGGCGTTGCCGTCGAACAGCCGGCCATCGGGCTGGAAGCTGGCCATCGTGCTCAAACGCAGCTCGAGCGGCGGATCTTCGCTGATGTCGTGGCTCCGCGTCCGGCCGCTGCCCGCCGGCGCGGGCGTGCCCACGAGCGTGACGTTCTCGCGCGTGGCGAGCGCTGCCAGGAAGATGCTCGTGGCGCTGAAGCAGTCGCCGTCCATGAGCACCACCACGGGCCCGTCGTAGTGCTTCGGCTCACGCAGGTATGCGGTCTCGCGCGCGTTGAGCGCGCCGCCGAGCACCAGATAGTGCCAGGGGCCGAAGGCGTTGGTCGGCGTCCATTGCGGCTCGAACGAATCGACGAACGCCGCGATAGCCTTGCGCTCGGCGTCCGACCAGCCCGACCAGTCGGCTTGGTACATGAACCGGCTGCCCCCGAGTTCGGCCTGCGGCTTGCCATCGGGGCCCAACAGCGGCTTGGCCAGCGTCACGACGCGCGGCGCCTCATCCGGTCCGGCCGGGTACCGCCACAGCACGAGCAGCGGCACGCGGCTGCCGCCACCGTTGCCGCGTACGTCGATGATCAGGCCGGGCGCATCGACGAAGGCGTGCATCGCCTCCATCAGGCCGGTGATCGTCTCGGGCGAAGCGTCCATGCTGGAGAGCTGGATGTAGCCCACGCCGCCCTCCAGCGTGCGACGGCCCCCGTGGCTCGTGCTCAACGCGTCGATGATTCGCTGCGGCGTGCCGGGGCGGACGTCGAGCACGACGGCGTCGAACGGCTCGATCGCCTCGCCCGCTCGCCACGGCCGCGGCCGATTCTCGGATCGCCTCTCGGTGAGCTGCACTTCGATGTCGCGCTGCTCGCTGCCATCGGCCGAGGACAGCCGCACGAGCGCCGTGTCCGAAGCATCCAGCCCCATCGTGTGGCGCAGCAGCGGCACGTGCCGCAGCAGCTTGGCCGCGTGCCAATCGCTGCCGCTGCGGGCGGTGGGCTCGAGGAGCCTCGCAGCCTCCATCCATCGCTCGATCGGCAGGCCGTCTATGGCCAGGAGGAACGGCATGGCGGCGTCGACTGGTTCGGCAACGCCGTCCTCGCCGATGCGCAGAAGCGCCACGCGCCCATGTTCACGATCGGGTCCCATCCACACCGTCATGGCTGGCAGCGCGTGGGGGAAGGCTTCGTCCCAGCCGCCCACCCCCGCGTGCCCATCGGGGAACATGGCCAGCACGCGCAGCATCGCCGCGACCATGTCGGCCGTTGCCGGCGGCTGGTCGTCGTTCGTGCCGCCCACGGCCACCCCCAGCGCGCTGCGCACGTCGATGTCCGGGTGCACGTGGCGGTAGCTCCAGCGTGTTTCCATCAGGTCGGCGGCCAGCTCGAGCACCGCCGCGCCGCTGTGCGGCTCGACCTCGGTCAGGGCCTCGGACTCGCCATCGCTACCCTGCGATTCGGGCGATTGGCCGTAGTCCGACGCCCAGATGCGGTCGCGCTTCGAGCGCGTAAAGGCCGCCTCGACCTCGCGCCGCCCTTCATTGGTCTCGATGACGATCCGCACGACCGTGGGCGGCCGCTGGCCCGTCGCCGCCTCCATCGCGTCAGCCAGGTCCTCGGCGATGCGCTTCTTCCACCACGACCCAGAGCGCAGCCGCGCCGAATCGACCAGCGCCTCGGCCGAGAGTTCGCCAATGCTGACCAACCGCCCCTCGACTGGCCCTGCGGCTCGGTACACGCGCACCGTGATCGCGCCGTCGTCGTCGATGAAGATGGCGTCGAAGGGCGAGGTGCGGGCCGGTGCGGGGGTAAGGGTGGGGGTGGGCTGGACGACCGCGGGCTCGGGCTGGTCAGCGCGCTGGTCAGTGCTCTGGGCCAGAATCGCGGGGGTGGTGGGGGCGGTGAGGGCGAGGCACGCGACGAGGAGAGTCACCAGCGGCATGGATGAGCTTTCGCGTTGCGGGCCTTGGGGGTTCCCCATTTCCCGGCGCGCGGCAAGACCGCCCTACACCCGCCCGCGCCCCCGGCCGAGAAAACGCCGACTCGCCGCCCGCCGCGTCAGCACCCCGCATCGAACGCGTTCTGGAACGCCAGGAAGTCGAAGATCGTGAGTTCGCCGTCGCGATCGAAGTCGGCGCGAAGGTCGCCGGCGACGAAGAGGTTCTGGAACTCGAGGAAGTCGAACACCGTCAGCCGGCCGTCGCCGTCCAGGTCGGCCGGGCACGGGGCGGTGGCCGGCAGGCCGGTGATGAGGAAGGCGCGCTGCTGGCCATCGAGCAAGCCCACGCCGGCGACCGTCGAGCCATCGGTGCTCACAGCGCGGGCGGTCAGCAGCGTCCAGCCGCTGACGTCGACGCCCAGGTCGGCCAGGTAGTCGGCCAGGAACACCGTGCCGACGTCGGCGCGCCAGTACATCGCGCGGTTGGCGGGGATGCCCAGCGCACCCACCGCGGTCGACCCATCGGCGCTGATGGCCTCGATGGTCGTCCGCGTGGCGCCCCCGGGCACGGGCAGGGCCACGAAGCCGTCCGCCTGCGTCCACAGGTGCGCGCGTTGCAGACCATCCATGAACGCGTTGGCGGCGATGATCGAGCCGTCCGCCGAAGCGGCTATGGCCGTGGCGCTGGTGGCCGTCGTCGGCAGGCCCAGCGAGACCATGCCGTCCGCGCGCGTCCAGCGAAACGGTTCGTCGCCGCTGACGCCTACGACGACCCGGCCATCGGCGCTCATGGCCCGCGCGGCCGAATCGATCGCCCCGGGCAGCACGCCGAGGTTCTCGGTGCCGCCATCGGGCGTCCACAGGAATGCCCGCCCGTCGCCGCCGCCTACCGCGCTGCCCACGACCGTCGCGCCGTCGCCGCTGATGGCGTTGGCCCAGGTGCGGTCCAGTCCCGCGGGCGGCGGGAGCATCACGATCCCGGTGTCGGGCGTCCAGCGGAAGCCGTAGGTCGTCGCGCCGTCGTCCTCGATCGCGAGCCCGGCGACCGACCGGCCATCGGCGCTCATGGCGTCGGCGGTCGTCCAGAAGAACGCCTGGTCCGGGTCGATGAGGTCGAAGCCGCCGGCGGCCGTCCAGCGGAAGGCCGCCGGCCCCACGCCCACGGTGCACGAGCCGCCCACGATCGCGCCATCGGCGCTGAGCGCCGAGGCTTCGCAGTCTTGCGCGCCCGGGGGCAGGCCCAGGTCGATCAGAGCCGGCTGGGCATGCGCCATCGAGCCAGTGACGGCCACAGCGGCCACGAATGCGAGCGTGACTTGGTGCACGGCGTGCCTCCCCGTTCTCGCGGCCCGGACGAAGGGCGAGCCGGTCCCGCGTTCTATACCCCGTTCAGTGGAGCGGGGTTTCGATTCGGCGAGGGCAGCGGGCGGCAAACCGGTTCTGGGACGCCAGGGAGCCCAAGAGCGCCGCCTTCAGCGGCCGTGATCCTGCTCGCCCGCCCCCAGGTACACGCCATGCAGCAGGCTCAAGCCACGCGCGAAGCAGCCGTCGCCGCACACGGGGGCGTAGCGGGCGAAGGGGCTGGGCGTGTGCTCGTGCACGCCCGCGAGGCCGAAGAGCGCGGGCGAGGAGAGGCGGGCGTTGCCCTCGGGCCGCTGGTAGACGGTGCGGCCGGCCTTGATGGTCTCGAGTACCTTCAGATTCGCAATATCTTCCTCGGGGGTTTGCAACGGATCGGCCGAGAGGATCACCAGGTCGGCCAGCTTGCCCACCTCGATGCTGCCCTTGGCGCCCTCCTCGAAGTGCTGCCACGCGGGCCAGAGGGTCATGGCCTTCAGGGCGGTCTCGACCGGCACGCGGTGCACCGGGCCGATGATGTCGCCGCTACGCGAGCGCCGTGTGACGGTGGCCGAGAGCACCCGCATCGAGTCGGGCAGGGCAACCGGCGCATCGTGGTGCGTGCCGAACATCATGCCACGCTCCATCAGCCAGCCGGTGGGGGAGATGTCGTCGGCACGCTGCGGCCCCAGCACCGAGTCGCGGTGCCAGTCGCCCCAATAGAAGGTGTGCATCGGGAAGAGCGAGGGGAAGATGCCAAGCTCGTCGAGGCGCGCGACCTGGTCCTTGCGCAGCGTCTGGCCGTGGATGAGCACCGGGCGGTTGTTTACGCCTGGGTGCTCGGCCTGCGCCTGGGCGACCGCCTCGATGAACAGGTCGATCGCCGCATCGCCATTGGCGTGACAGAGGATCTGCCAGCCGTTGGCGTAGGCCTTCTGCACGGCGTCTTTCGCGACGCTCTCTCGCACGGCCGGATAGCCGGCGTACTGGGCATCGCGGCCCTCGGGCGGCACGAAGTAGGGCTCGGTGAGCCAGGCGGTCTTGCCCTGGGGCGAGCCGTCGATGGTCAGCTTGACGCCGCCGATGCGGAAGTTGCTCTCGTAGTCGTGTGTGATGTTCGGCCGGTCGATCGCCAGCACGTCGGGGTAGGCCACCAGGTCAACGGGCAACTCGCCTCTGGCCGCCACGCGCGCCATGGCGTCGAGCGCCGGCTGCATGGCCCGGCCCTCCTGCACCGTCGTGTAGCCATAGGACGCCGCCAGCTCGATGCCGCGGACGACCAGGTACTCGTTGACATCGTCGTCGAAGCGCTCGCTGAGCTTGGCCAGCACGGCGAAGAAGGCGTACTCCTCGCACACGCCGTTGGGCTCGCGCGAACCGGCGCGCCGGCGGAATACGCCGCCAGCCGGATCCTCGGTCTCGGCCGTCACGCCCGCCAGTTCCAGGGCCTTGCTGTTCGCGACGCCCAGGTGCCCGCTCTGGTGGATGATGATGATCGGCACGTCGGTCGAGACGGCGTCGAGGTCGTCGCGCGTGGGGTGTCGTCCCTCGGCGAGCTGGGCGTCGTCGTAGCCGAAGCCCGCGATCCAGCCCACGCGCTCGATGGCCTGGGCATTCGCTTCGGCCCAGTCGCGCAGCAACGCCTGCAACGACGCGACGTCGGCGCCCAGCCCATCGGGCGGTGGCAGCAGGTTGGCGGTCGTCGCCTGGATGCCCAGCACGTAGCCGTGCCCGTGCGAATCGACGAAGCCCGGCAGGAGCGCCTGGTCGCCCAGATCCACGATGGACGTGTCCGCTCCGGCCAGGCGCATCACCTCGTCGGCGTCGCCTATGGCCACGATGCGCCCGCCACGCACCGCGACGGCTTCGGCCAGCGGCCGGTCATCGTCCATCGTGATGATCGTCCCGCCGTGGTAGACGACCTCGGCCGGCGGAGCCTCGACCTGCGCTGCCGCCAGCGCACAACCAAAGAAGCCCTGCAGGATCGCGATCCCGAGAACCCGGAAACCACCGTAATGCATGACGCCCCCCTTGGCCGCTGCTGCGGCTCAGGCATCATGCTATGGGCGGGTCGATGACGCGCGAAGGTATTGCGCGCGGCGTTCGGGTTGCCAGCAGGCGGGTCGCGGCTACAGGCGCTTCGAGCCCGGCCGCCCGCTGATCGGCCCTGGCACGCGTCGGGCCACCGGCTCGGCCAGCAACGCCTTGGTCAGCCCGAAGCACGCCACGATCAGCACCAGCGTGAAGGGCAGTGCTGCGGCGATGGAGGCCGATTGCAGGGCCAGTAAGCCACCCGAGAGCAGCAGCACGCCGGCGGCCACGCCCTCGCTGATGGCCCAGAACAGCCGCGTGCCCACGGGCGGATCGGGGTTGCCGCCGCTGGCGATGATGTCGATGACCATCGACGCCGAATCGCTGGACGTCACGAAGAACAGCACGATGCACAGCGTCGCGACGCCGGCAGCCAGCATCGCGATCCACTTGGCCTCAAACATCGAGTCGAGCAGCACGAACAGCGCCGTGGAGGTCGTATCGATGTTGGACGAGCCGTCCTCGGTAACCACCGTGACGTCGGGGTCCGCGACGTACTCGAGCGTCGTCAGCGGCCGGGTGATGACCGTGTCCGAGCCCTCGACCGTGACGGGGAAGGTGGGAAGGGCTAGGGCATCCGCGTCTGCGTCAACGTCGGCCCGCACGTCGGCCTGGGCAAGGGTCGCCAGGCGCTCGTGGGCCGTGTGCTGGCGAAGCGTCGCGCCGCCGAAGGCGCTCAGCCACACGATGCCCACCAGCGTGGGCACGAGCACGACGCCCAGCACGAATTGGCGGATCGTCCTGCCCCGGCTGATGCGCGCGATGAACAGGCCCACGAAGGGCGACCAACTGATCCACCACGCCCAGTAGAAGACCGTCCAGCCGTTGAGCCACGTCGAGCCCTCGCCTCCGCCCGCGCCGGTGCGAAGGGCATTGAACGGCAGCAGTTGCAGGTAGGCCCCGGTGTTCTCCACCGTGCTGGCCAGGAACGCGACGACCCCGCCGCCCACGACGACGGTGATCAGCAGCAGGAAGGCCAGCACGAGATTGACTTCGCTCAAACGCCGGATGCCCGCGCTCAGCCCCAGAACGACCGAGACCGTCGCGATGGCGGTGATGATGGCGATGAGCATGACCTGCGTGCCGGCGCCCTGCTGCACGCCGAAGAGGTAGCCAAGCCCGGCGTTGACCTGCTGGGCGCCCAGCCCCAGGCTGGTGGCCACGCCCGTGAGCGTCGCCACAATGGCCAGCACGTCTACCGCGTCGCCCAGGGGGCCCCACACGCGCTCGCCGAAGATCGGATACAGAAAGCTGCGAAAGCTCAGTGGCATCTTCTTGCGAAAGCCGAAGTACGCCAGCCCGAGCCCCACGGCGGCATACAGCGCCCATGGGTGCAGCCCCCAGTGGAAGATCGTGACCGCCATCGACACGCGCGATGGCGCGAGACCCTGCGCCACGCCCGGCGGAGGGCTCGCGTAGTGATACGCCGGCTCGGCCACTGCCCAGAAGACCAGGCCGATGCCCATGCCCGCGCTGAAGAGCATGGCGAACCAACTCAGCACGCCGAACTCGGGCTTTTCGTCGTCGCCGCCCAGCTTGATCGATCCCAGCCGGCTGAGCGCCAGCCACGCGACGAAGGCGAGCAGCGCCGTCATCGTGGCAACGTAGAGCCAGCCGAATCGCGTGCCGATCCAGTCCTTGACGGCGCCGAAGAAGGCGCCCACGTCTTCGCCGGGAATCAGCAGCGTGGCCACCACCAGGGCGATCACGATCGATGCGGCGACCGGGAACACGACCGGGTGCATCGTGAAGTGCGGGCCCAGCTCGATGCTGGGCATGTCCGCGCCCGGCGAAGACTCCTCGCGCTTTTGCTCGCTCATGCAGGCGGCTCCCGATGTCGTGTGTATTCCCGCGTCCGCGGGTTCTACGGCTTCTCGAAGTGGAAGATGCCCCACGCCAGGTGGCCGGCCTTGCCGCCCTCGATCCAGTGGCCCAGGCCCTTCTTCATCCGCTCGACGTAATCCGGCGAAACCTTGCCCTCCAGCTCGGAGCCAAGCTCCTCGGTGGTCTCGAGTACGCGGGTGTAGTGGTTGACCAGTTGGTGCGTCAGGTCCTCGAAGCCATGGTTCTTCCAGCCGAGCTTCTTTGCCTCGTCTTGGTAGAAGCCGGGAGAGCCAAGATCGCTCAGGTGGATGCGATCAAGGATCGGTTGGAGCACGCCCTCGGGGCAGTCGTCGCTGCGCATCGGATCGGTGAAGACGAATCGTCCGCCGCTGGCCAGCACGCGGTCGACCTCGGCCAGCACCTTGGGACGATCGCCCGAGTGCAGGATGGCGTCCTGCGACCAGACAAGCGTGGCGGCGCCATCGGGCATGGGAATGTCTTCGAAGCTGCCGTCGATGACCTCGATGTTGTCCTGCATCCCGGCTTCGGCGGTGAGCTGGCGGTTGCGCTCGTTCTCGGCCTCGCTCAGGTTCAGGCACACGGCCTTGCAGCCGAAGCGCTCGACGAGCCGCCGGGCGGCCCCGCCGTAGCCGGCGCCGATGTCCAGCACGGTGGCCTTGTCGCCCAGCTTGGTCAGGTGATCGGCCACGCGATCGGCCATGTGGTCGACGGTGCGTCGGCTGGCGTCGGCGATGGGCTCGCTCGGGCTCTCGTAGAGACCGATGTGGATGTCCTGCCCGCCCCAGACGATGGCGTAGAAGTTGTCCGCATCAGCGCTGTTGTAGTAGTCGCGCGCGGTCTGGGTGGCCTTCTCGGTGCTGGGGGCGTGGCTCATTTGGTCAGGTCTCCCGGCGAATCCGCCTCGGGCTCGAGCGAGTCGTAGCGCTTCTCGGCCACGTGGATGAAGAAGTCCGGATCGTCCTCGTGGTAGGTTTCCTTGAAGTCGCCGAACGTGTCGATCCGCTGGAAGCCGACCTCGCCCAGCAGCCGCCGCGTGTAGTTCTTGCGCAGCGGGAACATATTCAGGTGGTACTTGGAGCCATCAGGGAACGAGTAGCAGAAACGGCACAGTCCATCGTCGAAGTACTCCGGCTCGGCGGTCACCTGCTCGCCGCAGTAGTAGTGCTTGTGATCGCTCTTGAAGCCGTTGTCGAGGATGGAGTCATAGTTGCGCTGATCGAGGATGAGCACGCCGTCGTGCACCAGGGCCGAGTAATACTCAGCCAGCGCCTTGCGGCGGTCGCGCTCGTTGAACAGGTGCGTGAACGAATTGCCCAGGCAGATCACCGCGTCGAAGCGGCCCATGACGTCACGGTTGAGCCAGCGCCAATCGGCGTGGCGCGTCCGGAGCACGTGCCCACGCCGCCGGCCGTTTTCGAACGCCTTGGCAAGCATGGTCGGGCTGCCGTCGACGCTCACGACGTCGAAGCCCGCTTCGATCAATCGAATCGAGTGGAATCCCGTGCCGGCGGCAACGTCCAGGACGCGCTTGACGCCCCGGCGACGCAACTCCTCGATGAAGAAGTCGCCCTCGCTCTTGGCGCGCTCATCCCAGTCAATGAGTTCGTCCCACTTGTCCACGAATCCGTGCACGTACTCTTCGACATACTTATCGGTGTCGCGCACGACGTTGGGATCTTTGCCGTAGTTCTGCGGCAGGTCTTCGGTCATGAGCCTTCGCAAGCTCTGCTTCATCGGGCCCTCTCTTTCGGTTGGGCGGTTCGAGGCGTTGTTGCGATGCCCGGTGCGCACGAACAGCGCGGCGAGCAAATGATGTCTCAAGCCTTGCCGGCGCACAACAAGCGGATGTGGGTGACACTAGGCCCCCTCGCCGACGATCCCCACCGAACGTACGCAAAAACTCAAAAAACGGCGGCGAAACCGCCTATCGAAGCGATATCAACGCGGCATCAACGATGGAGGCGTCGTCCGCCGAGCGAGAGGCCGCTGGCAGATTCCACCCGGACCGGCACGATGCGGCCGATGAGCGAGCGGGCGTGCCGCGCATCTTCGGCGTCGAAGTGGATGATCAGGTCGCCATCGCTGCGGCCGGTGACCTGGACGAAGCCGGATGCGTCTTCGACCTCCTCGACGATCGGCGCCGTTGCGACCGCCGACCCGCCGATGGTCACCTCGATCGTCCGCGGCTTGCGCGCGGCATTGGTTAGGCCCGACGCCTTGAGTTGCTTCTGGCTCAAGCCCTCGACGAGCACGTCGAACGTCTGCCCGATCTGCTCGTGGCCGATCGCTTCGCCGATGCGGGCCTGTACGCCCAGCAGGTGGTTGTTCCGCTCGCGCTTGACGGCATCGGGAACGTC
This sequence comes from Phycisphaerales bacterium, assembly GCA_040221175.1. NCBI lineage: Bacteria > Pseudomonadati > Planctomycetota > Phycisphaerae > Phycisphaerales > Phycisphaerales bacterium. The sequence goes on along the minus strand of JAVJVK010000004.1, from coordinate 69,748 downwards.
GTCGGGGATTCGGTCGTAGGCCACCGTACCTGGCCGGGGCGAGTACTTGAAGATGAAGCAGTTCTTGTACCGGCTCTTCTCGAGCAACTCGACCGTGCCCTGATAATCCTCGTCGGTCTCGCCCGGGAAGCCCACGATGATGTCGCCGCTGAGCATGAGCGGCCGGCCAATCTCCGGCTGGTGCAGGAATTGTCGTGCCCGGTCGAGGAACTCGAGGTACTCACCCACGGTGTAGCCCCGGTTCATCCGCTTCAGCATCGCATCGCTGCCGCTCTGGGCCGGCACGTGCAGGTAGCGGCAGATCCGCTCGCTGTCACGCATCACCTCCAGCACGTCGTTGCCGAAGTCCTTCGGGTAACTCGTCACGAACCGAAGCCGCTTGATGCCCGGCACCCGCTCGTGAATCTGGTGGAGCAGGTCGGCGAACGTGGTCACGTTCGTGCCGGCGAACGCGTCGCGATGGTGGCTGCCCTTGTACGTCCGCCCCTTCTGGGGCTGCACCACGCCGCCCACCGTCACCGATGCCCCGTGCTCGAAGCGGTAGTGGTTCACCGTTTGGCCCAGCAGCGTCACCTCGACCACGCCCGCGTCGGCCAGCCGCTTGCACTCCTCGATGATGTGCTCGGGCGGTCTGTGGATCTCCGCCCCGCGCGTGAACGGCACGACGCAGTACGTGCAGAACTTGTTGCACCCCCGCGTGATCCGCACGTACGCGCTGCGATGGCTCCCACTGGGGTCCACCGGCGAGATCGTCCGCGAGAGATCCAGCAATTCCAGTTGGTCCTCGGCGGCCGCCAGCGTCTGGCTGCGCCGGCTCGTATTGCCTTGCAACGCCGCCTGGCTCGCGGACTGGTCCCCATTCAGGGACGCCCGGGCCCTCACGGCGTTGTCCAGCAGTTCGGGGAGCTTGTCCAGTTCCCCAGGCCCGCACATGATGTCGACCACGGGCATCCGCTTCATCAGGTCGGCGCCGTCCCGCTCTGCCATGCAACCCAGCACGCCCACGACCAGTCCGGGCCGATCCCTCTTGGTCTTCTTGAGTTCGCCCAAACGGCTCCAGACCTTCTGCTCGGCCTGCTCACGCACCGAGCATGTGTTGTAGAGCACCACGTCGGCCTCTTCGGACCGACGTGTCATGGCATAGCCGAGCTGGGCCAGACGGCCGGCCACCAACTCGCTGTCCAGTTCGTTCATCTGGCAGCCGAACGTCTCGAGGTACACGCGGGGCATAGGCCGGGATGGTACGCGGCCGACCCGACCGCCGAACTACCATGTCGGGCTCATGTTCAAGCTGGCAGGCGCCATCTTCGACCGCATCCGCCGGCTGGCGCTGGCCGATAAGGCGCTGGTCCTGTTCGGCGCCGCCCTGGTGCTCATCATCGCGATCGCGCTGGGCGTGGCCTGGCTCCGCATGAGCGCGCTCGTCACCAGCGGCGAACTCCAGCTCAGCCGTCAGAAGGTGGATAGCTGGCGTGCCGCCGGAGAGGGGGCCTGGCCCGAGCCCGGCGAGCCGACCGATCGTCTGGGCATCGTCGCCACCTGGCATACACCCGCCTCGGCCGAACGCCAGGCCCAGGACGATCCGTTCCTGCGTCGGGCCCTGAACCGATTCCAGCGAGAGCAGAACCCCAAGTCGGAACTGCGCGACCACAGCTGGAAGTACCAGTGGCGCATCCTGACGCGTACCGAACGCACGGAGCGATACGCCCGCGCCATCCGCGGCCCTTCCACGCCGCCCGCCGATCCGGATCAGTCTGCGACCCCCGGACGCCTGGAAGGCATCATCACCCTCGAGCGTCCGGCAGAGGGCGCCGCCTGGCTCATGGCGGTGAATGCCATCTACCTGCTCAACGCAGGTGCCGCGGTGCTCGCGGTGGCGGTGGGGCTGTTTTATATATTGCTGCATCGCATCATCCTCAAGCCGGTCGAGGTGCTCCGGCGTGCGGCCGACCGCGTACGCGAGGGAGACATGACCCATCGGGTGGACGTGGGCACGCGCGACGAGTTTGAAGAGCTAGCTAACGCGTTCAACGCCATGCTCAGCGCGTTGCAGGCCAACGAACAACGCCTCCGCGCGGCCGGAAGCGCCCTGGAGAGTCGCGTCAGCGAACTGGCCGAGGCGAACAAGATCCTCTTCGACGCCAACCGGCTCAAGAGCGACTTCCTGGCCAACGTCAGTCACGAGCTCCGCACGCCGCTGAACTCCATCAACGGTTTCGCCGAATTGCTGCTGGAGATTGCCCAGTCGAGCGAGCAGGGCGTCGCCGAAACGCCCGAACAGCGCGCCAAGCGCATGCGGTACTTGCAGTACATCCATACCGCCGGGCGCGACCTGCTGGAAATGATCAACGGCTTGCTCGAGATGGCGAAACTCGAGGCCGGCCGCTTCGAGCTCCACGTGCAGCCGGTCAGCGTTCCCGCGCTCTGCGAGACGCTCATCGGCCTGGTAGACCCGCTCGCCCAGCGCCGCCACATCGAGCTCGTCCAGCACGTGGAGCGCGACCTGCCGCTCATCGAGACCGACCCCAAGAAGCTCCAGCAGGTCGTGTTCAACTTCCTCTCCAACGCCGTCAAGTTCACCGGCGCCCCCGGTTCGACCGGGCCCATGCGTGTCGAGTTGCGGGCCGAACGGCTCTCCGATGCCAGCGGGCAGGATCGTGTTCGCATCAGCGTCATCGATAACGGGCCGGGCATCTCGCCCGAAGACCAGGAGCGCGTCTTCGAGAAGTTCACCCAGGTCGACGCGAGCCGCACGCGTGAGCATGCCGGCACCGGGCTGGGCCTGGCTATCGCTAAGGAACTGGCGGGCGTGCTTCAGTGTGAGATCCAGCTCGTGTCCGACATGGGGCGCGGCTCGATGTTCAGCGTCATCGTTCCGCTCCGGCTGGACCTCCAGATCGTCGAGGAACGCCGGGCCGAGGCACAATTCAGGGATCGCCTGGCGGGCCGCCGGGATTGGTCGGCTCCGACCGGGGCTTCGCCCGCCGATGAACCCGGCGCCATACCTACGCGCTAGCGCACACCGCCCCCCCGGAGAACGGCGTTCTCGATGTGGCGGATCTCGGGCCGCGGCCCTCGCCAGCGTCGGCTGTGGAACTCGACGGCAATCACGTCGATGCGCCGCGGGCGAGATTCCCAGCCATTGGTCCGCACGAGGTGTTCCAGGATTCGCGCCAGGCGTTGGCGCTTGGCCAGCGTGACCGCAGCCTCGGGTGGTGGGGCGCCCGTGCGGTACCGACGCGCCTTCACCTCGACCACCACGATGCATCCACCCGGCGCCCGGCAGAGAAGGTCGGCTTCGCCGAAGCGAGTCTCCAGATTCCGGCCGAGTACGCGATAGCCCAGTCGTCGCAGATAGCGAGCGGCGGCCCGTTCTCCGAGTGGTCCCAGCTTGTCACGACGACCCACGCGCACCGCGACGCTACCGCTTTGGGTAGAACCATTCGGTGGCGACCGCAAGCAACTCGCGTTGCATGGCGGCACGGTCTTCCAGCCCGGCTTGCTCGAACAAGCGAGCCATTTCGCGCTGATAGGCCTCTTCCAGCCGCCGGTCGTAGAGCTCGGCCCGAAGCTCGCTTTGCGCCTCGGCCCAGGTCTTGTAGCCTACTTCGATGCCGTCCAGGTAGATCCAGTGCGTGTAGCGATCGCTCTCGATCGGACCGGCCCACTCGCCCGGCGTCAGGCCTCGCAACGCTTCGTCGAGCTCGGGATCACTCGGGAAGAAGGTCGCCTCGTCGAACTCGCCCGTGAAGCTGATCGGCGGCCAAAGCCCGCCCTCGCTCCGCCGAGACGTGTTCGCCTCGTCGGTGGCAACCTCGGCAAAGGGCTCGCCGCGGGACAGCTGGCGCGCGATGCGAGCCGCCGACTGCTCATCGTCAAGACGAACTCGGATCTCCCGAAAGGTCATGTTGGAGGGCTTGCGATCGTTTCCGTAGCGCTGGAGGTAGGCGCGTTCCACGTCACTGCGCGTCACGACGATGCTTCGTCTCAGGTCGTCGCCAAAGCGGTTGATGAGCTGCCGGTTTCGAACTTCCTGGAGATACTCGCTGAGCGTCTGCCCGGTGCCCAGCGTGCGGACGGCCCGGGTGATGCTGCCACCAGAGCGTCGCTCCAGATCGCCGCGAGCCAAACCCAGGAAGTTTCGCAGGCCCGCCCGTTGGGCAGGCGTGAAGCTCGCAAGGCCCTGGGCGATGACCAACTCATTCGTGATGAATATCTCGAGCTGCTCGGTGATGATGGCCGACGCCTGCCGCTGCCACGTCGCCAGCGGGACCAATTCCGACACCGTGCCGCCATCGGGCGTGTCCACGTCCTGGTACGCAAGCGCGCGCAAACGCTGCGCGAGCGGGTCAAGGAACTCGGCCGCGAAGATCGCCTTGTTGTTGACCTCGCCGACCTTGACATCCAACAGGACCACGGCGGGCCTCTGGGGCTCGGAGGCTGGCTCGGGCTGCGGTCCGGCCGGGAGCGCAGTCGCCTCCACAGGCGGGGGCACCAGCACCACGTCTGCCGAGGCAAACCGGCCCGCGTCGATCGGTTCGGGTCGCTGGACTGGTTCGAGAGCTGGTGACGTTCCGACGCCGATTCCCGGGGCGTCCGGCGAGGGCTGGGCGGCGAAATCAGCCGGCCGCAAACCCACACGTTGGTCGTTGGCTCGCCCCGTGCACCCTGCCAGGAACGCTGCGAGCAGTACCGCAGCCGTGCGCAAAGTCCCGCGCATGCTGCGAATACTGACGGCAATCTCCGCTTTTCCGCCTACGCTCACCATGGAGGGTACTCTCGCCCTGGAGCCCACGCCCGGGGCAGTCGTCCCAGAAAGAAGGAGGCAACGTGGCCGATCAAGAGAACGAGCCCAAGCTGATCATCGATTCCGACTGGAAGAGCCAGGCCGAAGCCGAGCGACAGAAGCTTGCCCAGCAGGCTCAGGAGAAGGCCCAGCAGGCCTCCGAACGCGAGCTGCCGCCGGCCGACATCATGGGCATCGTCCAGATCCTCGCGACCCAGGCCCTGCTGTATATGGGGGCGTTCCCCGATCCTCAGACCGGTCGCGCGATGGTCGCCATGGATCTGGCCAAGTTCCACGTCGATCTGCTGAGCACGCTGGAAGAGAAGACCCAGGGTAATCTCACCGAGGAAGAGGCCGAGACCGTGAAGCAGACCGCCCACGAACTCCGCCTGCAGTATGTCGAGGTCAACAAGGCCGTCGACAAGGCGATCGCCGAGGGCCGGGCCAAGCAGGTCGACATCGGCCAGGGCGGCCAGGGCGCTGGCCCGGGGTTCACAACTCAATAACGCAGACAGCGTCAGTGCGGTCCAGGCTCACGCCGGAACGCCGACGAGCCGATAACACCCAGGCGTCACCGCGTCCCCAAACTCGATCAGGAGCCTTCGCGTGGCAAGCGGATCAGACACTCCCTCCAAGCCCAGCCAGAACCAGACGCAGCTCCACTTCCTCATGCGTCGCCTGCACTCGCTGACGGGGATCGTGCCCATCGGTGTGTTCCTCGTCGCCCACCTCGTGACGAATTCCTCGCTCGCTTGGGGCCGCTTCGCGCTGCGGGGCGAAGGCGAGGGCCTGTCCGTCGCCGAGGGCGGCGTGCGGTACTTTCAACACGAAGTGACCTGGATTAACGAGCAGGTCCCGCACCTGCTGCTGATCGAGATTACGCTCTGGGTCTCGATCGCCTTCCACAGCATTCTGGGCGTCTACTACGCAACCACGGGCAAGTCGAATCTGCAGCGATACAGCTACCAGGACAACTGGCGGTACACGCTCCAGCGCATTACCGGCTATGTTGGCATCCTCTTCATCGTGTACCACGTCGCCACGCTTCGCTGGGGCTGGTCTTGGCTCGTTCCCGAGGGCACCAGGTGGAGCCACAGCTTCTCCGCGTCCACCCTCGCGGCTGCGATGCAGGGGTCGACCGACGGCTTCACACTCGCCGGCGTCGCCGTGTCGGTGCTCTACATGGTCGGCGTGACCGCGCTGGTCTTCCACTTCGCCAACGGCCTGTGGACCGCCGCCATTACGTGGGGCCTCACGATTTCGGCCAAGGCCCAGCGGCGGTGGGGCGTCGCCTGTGCGGGCATCGGCGCCATGCTCATGCTGGCTGGCTGGTCGGCCCTGTTTGCAGCGATGACCCTTAACTACGACGAGGCCCACGCCGTCGAACGCCACATGTTCTCAGAGAAGAAGGGCGAGGCGGCCTACGAGGCCTACATCGAGAGCAAAGGCATCGAGCAGCCCGACGAGCCCCCGGCTGAGGGAACCGAGCGGGCGCCATCCGCCGACGCCGGTGAGGTGGGGGACTGGAAACCCCGGACCGGCTGAGGGTTTCATGAGTTTCAATCGTGGTTGAAAATATGCCGATGCTCGCGATACTTTGGTAGGGCGGAAGCACAGGCTCGCAACGGACTTCGCAGTCCACCGAATCGGAGGCCCCACAGTGCAGCAGCAGCAACGCGTCATCGTCGTCGGCGGGGGCTTGGCCGGTCTGGCCGCGACGGTGCGGATCGCCGAGGCCGGCATCCCCGTCGACCTGTTCAGCATGGTGCCCGTCAAGCGCAGCCACAGCGTGTGCGCCCAGGGCGGCATCAACGCCTGTAACGAGATCGCACGCCAGCAGGGCTACAGCGAGTACCAGCACTTCGACGAGACTATCTACGGCGGCGACTACCTTGCCGACCAGGGCCCCGTGCTCGAGATGGCCAACTTCGCGCCCAAGGTCATCGACCTGCTCGACCGCATGGGCGTGCCCTTCAACCGTACCAACGAGGGACAGCGCGACCTGCGTCTCTTTGGCGGCTCGCTCTTCAAGCGCACCCATTTCGCCGGCGCCACCACGGGCCAACAGTTGCTGTACGCACTCGACGAGCAGACACGGCGGTACGAGGCCTCGGGACTGGTCAAGAAGTACGAGTTCTGGGAGTTCCTCTGGCCGGTCATCGAGGGCGAGGTCGACGGCCTGGACGGCGACGGCCGTTGCGTGGGCATCGTGGCCCAAGACATGCGGACGATGCAGATCCGCTCGTTCCGCGGAGCGGCCACCATCATGGCCACCGGCGGCTGCGGGCTGGTTTTCGGCAAGAGCACCAACAGCATCATCTGCACGGGCGGTGCTGCCAGCCGGTGTTACCAGGCTGGTGCGTGGTACGGCAACGGCGAGATGATCCAGGTGCATCCGACCGCCATCCCCGGCGCCGACAAGTGCCGCCTGATGAGCGAGAGCGCGCGCGGCGAGGGTGGCCGCGTGTGGGTGCCCCGCAAGAAGGGCGACGACCGAAAGCCTGCTGACATTCCCGAGAGCGAGCGGTGGTACTTCCTCGAAGAGCGCTACCCCAAGTACGGAAACCTCGTGCCGCGCGACATTGCCACCCGCGAAATCTTTGACGTATGCGTCAACGACGGGATGGGCATCGGCGGCCAGAACCAGGTCTACCTCGACCTGACCCACAAGGACCCCGAGTACCTCACCCGCAAGCTCGGCGGCATCATGGAGATTTACGAGAAGTTTGCCGGCGAAGACCCACGCTTCAACCCCATGCGCATCTTCCCGGCCGTCCACTACTCCATGGGCGGCATGTGGACGCAGTTCACACCGGGCACCTACGAACCCGACACGCCCCACGGCGAGCACAAGCCCGGCATGGTGGCGCCCATCGACACCAAGCCCGGCCGCGGCATGATGCTCGGCGCCCCCAACAACATGATGACCAACGTCGACGGGCTCTACGCCTTCGGCGAAGTGAACTTTGCCTACCACGGCGCGACCCGCCTGGGCGCCAACGCCCTGTTGAGCTGCATCTTCGACGGCCTGTACTGTGGCCAGGGCGTGGCCAACTTTGTGAAGGAAGGCTCGCCCGCCGAGCGGCCCATCGAGAACGTCGATCAGAGCGTGTTCGATCGCGTGGTCGAGCAGGAACAGGCCAAGGTCGACCGGCTGCTCGATTCGGTGGAAGGCGCCGAAGGCGATGACGACACCAACCCCTACCTGATCGGCAAGGAGATGGGCGAGGTCATGGAGGCCTCATGCACGGTTGTCAAGACCGCCGAGCGCCTGGGCAAGACGCTCGACACGCTCGCTTCATTGCGGGAGCGATTCAGTCGCGCCCGCCTGGCCGATGCCGCGGCATGGACCAATCAGTCCCTGAGCTACAGCCGTGCGGTGGGCGACATGCTGGTGCTGGCCGAGACGATCGCCAAGTGCAGCCTGCTCCGCGAAGAGAGCCGCGGCTCGCACTATCGGACCGATTTCCCCGATCGCGACGATGAGCGGTTCCTCAAGACCACCGTCGCCCAATTCGTGGCCGGCAAGACCGGGGCCGAGCAGCACCAGATCAGCTACCGAGACGTGCAGACGAGCCTGGTGAAGCCGCGGCCGCGTACGTACGGCAAGGTCGAGGAAGACTCGCCGGCCAAGAACGGTCCGTCGACGGCCGATGACCCCAAGGCAAACCGGCGTGTCGCGAACCCCGATGCCCAGCCGGACATCAACGGCAAGAAGCCAGCAGCGACCAGTGGCAGCTGATCCAATCGAGTCCAAGGAAGCGAGCAACGAATGATCGCCACGCAGCAGTCCACCAAGAACAAGACCGTGCGGATCCGCATCAAGCGGTGCGATGGACCGGGGAAGGCGTCGTATTGGGAGACCTTCGACGTGCCGCGCGAGCCGGGGGGCAACATCATCTCGTGCCTCCAGTGGGTCGCGGCACATCCCACGACGGTCGAGGGCAAGAAGACGACGCCCGTGGTCTGGGATTCGGGTTGTCTGGAAGAGGTTTGTGGCTCGTGCACGATGCTGATCAACGGCAAGGTTCGGCAGAGCTGCACCGCGCTCATTGAGAACATTGCGCCAGACGAGGGCGATGAAATCGCGCTCGAGCCCATGAGCAAGTTTCCGGTGATTCGTGACCTGTGGGTCGACCGCGAGCGTCTCTTCCACGCCCTCAAGCGGGTCAAGGCATGGGTCCCGATCGATGGCACCTACGACTTGGGCGCAGGTCCCAGGGAAGCGCCTGATAAGCAAGGCACGCGGTACAAGCTCTCGACCTGCATGTCGTGCGGTTGCTGCCTGGAGGCTTGTCCGCAGTACCAGCTCGAAGAAGACCCCGACCAGTGGCCCACGAGCTTCATCGGCGCCCATGCAATCAGCCAGGCGCGACTGTTCAACGAGCACGAAACGGGCAAGCAACTGAAGGCCGAGCGTCTCGAAGCCCTCATGGGCCCCGGCGGCGTCGTCGACTGCGGCAATGCGCAGAATTGCGTGAAGGTCTGTCCCAAGGAGATCCCGCTCACCGAGTCCATCGGCGCCATGGGCCGCGCTGTGACGATGCACGCCATCACTTCCTGGTTCCGGAAGTAATCTCGGCAAGTCGGCGATCCCGGGAATAAACGTGTGGGCTGGGCACTCTGTCCCTGCCCCATGACCATTCCCAAGACATCGTCCATTACCGTGGCCACGCTCCTGCTGGGCGTGGCTTCGTTCGCATTGGTCGGTTGCGAGCAGGAAACCGAGGTATCGGCTTCCGGCCCAGCTCCTGACGCCGCCACCCAGGAGCAGACCGTGACCGAGGAGCCATCGTCGACCGTAACGCTCGCGAGCGAACTGGAGGCAAGGAAAGCCGCCTTCGAACAGCGGGCAACCGATGAGATCAAGACGCTGTATGCCGATGGCATCCAGGCCGTCGTCGACGCCGGCGTCGTCGAGCAGGCAAAGAAGGTGGGCGACGACGCCCCGGGCTTCACGCTCCAGAATCAGAAGGGAGAGGACGTCAGCCTTGCCAGCCTGCTGGAACAGGGGCCGGTCGTGCTCTTGTGGTACCGCGGCGGCTGGTGCCCGTACTGCAATCTGACGCTCGCGGCCTATCAGCAGCGGCTCGATGAGATCCAGGGCCTCGGCGCCACGCTGGTCGCGTTGACGCCCGAACTGCCCGATAAGTCGCTCTCCACGGCCGAGAAGAGTGACTTGGAATTCCAGGTGCTCAGCGACGTCGGCAACGACGTGGCGCGGGCGTACGGCGTTGTCTTCGAACTCACCGAGGGCGTGCAGGCCAATTACGAGAAGAACTTCGGGCTCAGCGCGTTCAACGGAGACCAGTCCGGCGAACTTCCCCTTGCGGCAACATACGTCATTGATCAGGACGGCCAGATCCGCTGGGCGTTCCTAGATGCTGATTACCGGAATCGGGCCGAGCCTCGTGACGTGATCGCCGCGCTCGAACGACTTCAGCACCCATCCAACGGCGGATAACTATTCGTCCCGGCCGCGCACGCGGCGCGACCTGCAGATTCACCCATATCGTGGCATGCCCTTGTTCTGGCGACGCCAGCATCGCCCGTGCTGAGTCGATGTGGGGACGATGAACACACCCCTTCGGATGCAGCGGGGCTCGACCACTCCGGTGGGCCAGGACACGTCGGCGGTCTCGGGACTTGCGTGGGTGGTCGGCGTGTGCGCCGTCGTGCTCACGGCGTGGCTCCTGGGCGCGTCATGGCTTACACGCTCGCTCCTGGGCGTGCCGGCGGGGCTCTGGATTATCGGGACCGTGCTTGGCGGCCGCTGGTGCTTTGGCCGAGCAATGGCTTCAACGCCACGGCGGTTCGGATCTGCTCATTTAACCGAGGCCGGCGTAGATCGCGATCAATTCGATGAGGCCGAGCCGGTGACGGCGACGGTCGATGAGGCCGTTACTCACACGGAAGCCCCGGCGCTGCCGTCCGCCGTTTCGTTGCCGCGGCAGTTGCTGGCGGGTACGACCGAAGGTGCCATTTCAATCATCCGCAGTTGCTCCGGCGGTCAGGTTCCCGCGTGGCTCGAGCGGCTGCGCGAGGCCGGCGGGACGCCCGGGGCGTCGCTCGCAGTCCCTCTCCGGATTGGCGTTCGTCTGGCCGAAGAGCACCTTGTAGAACTGAAGCGAGTTCCGGGAGCGCTCGACGTGCTGCTCGTGCCCTTTGCCGGCCAAGGCGACGCGTCGACATGGCGACGGCTCGGCTTCGATGCCGTGATCGAGCAACGCCAGCCGGATGGCGCGGTGGTGATCCATGTGACCGAGAGCCCCGATGACCCGGCTGCCTGGCACGACTGGTCGCTTGCGCTGCCGCTGAGTTACTCCTCGCTGTTCCCCTTGCGCATCGATCCTGCGCGTGTGACCCTGGCGTCGTTCGACTGGAGCGATGCCGGCGCCGTAGCGGTGTTGCGATCGTTGCTGGAGGTCGCGGCCTTGCTCGGCCGTTATCCGAGCCGGCTGGGATTCGGCGACCGCCTGCGCGGGCGGCCAGCGCTCGGCCTGATGCTCGGCTCGCCGGTCGTCTCGGATCCGGCGCTCGACCGTGCCTGCTCGAACCTGGCGGCGATGCTCCACCAGCGGCAGCGAGACGGTATCGGCGATGTGGACTATGCCGCGATGCGCCTGCTGGCCGCGTACCTCTCCTGGACGGGTTGCGGCATGCTCCCCGACGAGCGCGTGGCCGCCGCCCGCACGATTGGGCGCCTCGGTCCGGCCGAAGGCGAAACCTGCCTTCGAGCGTGCGTGGCCGCGTTCGCCGGGGGACACGAAGTCCTTGGGTTCGACCTGATGCTGACCGGGCACGAGCGACTGTCGATCGAGCGTCCCGAACCGCTGGTCGACCCGATGGAGTACCTGATCTCCGACATCTCATACAACCGGGGTGGAGCCGAGACGCTGGGCAAACTCGCCGCCGGCCTGGCCTACGCAACGGCATTGATTGACCGTCCCCGCGTTGCCTACGTGCTCGACGACGTCGTGGACGAGGTGATGACCGCCGACTGGCTCACGGTCAATCCCGAGACGCGAGAGCAGGTTCTGGCGATGATCGAAGCGCTCTCCACCGTTCGTTCGCTGGCTGCCTGAGCCGGAAGACGGGGCATCATCCTTCGACGTCGATGTGCCTCACGTCGTCCGATGGCACGGCTTGCTCGTGCGGGTCGGCCTCGGAGCGTTCGGTAGCACTCTGTTTGGGCTGAACGGCCTCGGTGCTCAGGACGACGCGATCGCCGGTCTGCTGACCATGCTTCACCCGACGCTGCTTGTCGGCTTCCTTCGCGGTGGTCTGGACCTTGCTGGCTCGTTCCGTCGATGCCGCTTGCGAGGCCAATGCCGCTGCCGCACTGGTGGGCGCAACGCTCATGTCGTAGTCATCGGCCCGATCGCTCCCCGGCCTTCAAGAATAACCTCACGGCACCCAAACAAAGTGCCCCAGATTTCTCTACACGCCGACGATGTTGGCCCCACAATCGACATAAATGTTCTCGCCGGTCACCCCCGCGCTCAAATCGCTGGCCAGGTAGACGGCGGTGTTTCCCACGTCACCACCCTCGACGTTTCGACGCAGCGGCGATCGCTCGAGATTCTGCTCGCTGATCTTGTCGGCCCCGCCGACCGCACTGGATGCCAGCGTGCGCAGGTAGCCGCCCGAGATCGTGTTGACGCGGATGCCCTGCGCCCCCAGATCGCCCGCCAGATAGCGGGCCGTGGCCTCGAGCGTCGCCTTGGCGACGCCCATGACGTTGTACCCGGGAACGACCTTCTCGGCTCCGTAGTAGCTCATGGCCATGACCGAGCCGCCCTCCTTCGCCAGCAGGTCGCGGCATCGACGGCTGAGCCCCAGCAGGGTGTAGGCCGAGATGTCGACGGCGCTCAGGAATGCGTCGCGCGGGGTCTCGATGAACTGGCCGTGGGCCAAGTACGTCCGATCGGCAAAGGCGATCGAGTGCACGAGCACGTGCATTGCCTGATAGCGGGACTCGAACGCCTTGATGGCCTGGTCGATGTCGTCATCGCTCCCGGCATCCATGGGAACGACGAGCGGATTCTGTCCGCCGTTGCCGGGCAATGCCTGGACCGCCCGCTCAGTGCGGCGCTGGTTCTTCTCTCCGGGCAGGCACGTGTAGGCGCACGTGGCGCCGTGGTCGATGAGCGCCTTGGCGATGTGCCAGGCATAGGACCGTTCGTTCGCGATGCCGACGATGAGGGCGACCTTGCCATCCAACAATCCCATGCTGCCTCCAGAGCTCTTGGCCCGTTCGGTGATTCTCCGCCGCCCAGTGTAAGCCCGTGCCCGGGCATCGGGTTCGCGATACGATCGAGCGTGACAGAGAACGCGACAAACACCGCCGCCGCAGACTGGTACAAGCAACTGGTTTCCCCGGGCCTGACCCGCCGACTCCTGGAGATCTGTCGGGACGAGGACCTGGGCCCCGATCACCAGGACCCGACGGCCACGATCATGGTCGAGGCATCCGAACGCTCGGAGGCCTGGGTGGTCGCTCGCGAGCCTGGCGTCATCTGCGGCCTCGAAGCCGTAGGCGACGTGCTCGACGTCCTGGCTCCAACAACGCTCTTCAGGGAACTGGCCAAGGACGGCGAAACCATTGAGAAGGACCAGCGCCTCGGGGCGCTGCTCGGGCCGCGACGTGAGATCCTGGCGGCCGAGCGAACGCTGCTGAATCTCCTCAGTCGGCTGAGCGGCGTGGCGACGCAGACATCTCGCTACGTGCGCGCCGTCGGGGATTCGACATCCAAGATCGTGGACACGCGAAAGACCACACCTGGCCTGAGGCAACTGGAGAAGTACGCCGTCCGATGTGGCGGCGGCCACAGCCACCGCATGGGCTTGCACGACGCGGTGCTGATCAAGGACAACCACCTGGTCGGAATGACGCCAAAGCAGGCCGCGGAGAAAGTCGCTTCGGTGGCAGCGGCTGCGCGCGACCGATTCGAGCCGGCCTTCGTGGAGGTCGAGGTCGACACGCTCGAACAGCTCGAAGCAATGCTCGATCTGGAAGATGGCGTGCTGGACATCATCCTCTTGGACAATATGACGGTCGATGAACTCGCCAAGGCCGTGCAGTTGCGCAATGGACGCGGCGCTCGCCCGCTGCTGGAGGCTTCGGGCGGGATCGAGCTGTCGGGCCTGGGCGACGTTGCCCGCACCGGCGTCGATCGCATCGCCATCGGTGCGCTCACCCATCATGCCGTGTGGCTCGACATCGGCCTGGATGCGGGCGTGCCGGCATGACCGAAGAGGCATGGCATGCTCTACGCATGCCGATTGGACGCTTCGATCGCCTGGCATTGATGGATGAGACGCCATCCACGCAGGGCGAAGCGCGGATGCGTGCCCAAGGGCGCCCGGGCCTGGTCGTTATTGGTAAGCGGCAGACGGCCGGGCGAGGACGGCAGGGCCGGACGTGGGATGACGGCCAGGGCGCATCGCTCTCGATGAGCATGTGCGTGGAATCTGCGCTGCCTGTCGCCGGCCTCTCGCTTGCCGTGGGCTTGGGCGTGCTGGAGTCCTGCGAGAGTCTCGGAGCCCGAGACCTGGGGCTGAAGTGGCCGAATGATGTAGTCCAGCGCGGGACCGGCATGCGTAAGCTCGCCGGCGTACTGATCGAAGGCGCGTTGCCTCTGGCGATCGTGGGCGTCGGCCTGAACGTCTGCCGACCTCCCGAGGGATGGTCGATCGCTGGAGACCGTCCTGCCGCAAGCCTCGAAGAGCTCGGCGTGACCATCGGTCGCCCCGCGACCGCCGTGGCAGTCCTGCAGGCAGTCTCTCGATGGCTCGAAGCATCCGAGGAGGCGATCGCCCGGAAATGGCGCGAAGTGGGCGTCTTGCGCGGCGAGTACTGCGAGTTTCGGGTCGGTTCGAAGCTCGTCGGCGGAACGGTCGTTGACATCGATTCGCAGTGGCGGCTGGTGCTCGAGACCCGGGAGGGAAATCGTCTGCGAGTCGATTCTTCCCACGCCCATCTCGAAGAACATCGGGCAGTTCAGGGTTAGGCCTCTTCCATGACAACGACGAGCCAAGCTGTTGAAAATGAGAACGCGGTCGTACGGCTGCGGGTCGATGGCATGAGCTGTGCGGGCTGCGTCGCCGGGGTCGAGAAGGCCCTGAGCAAGACGCCCGGCGTGCGCAGCGCGATGGTCAGCCTGGCCGGCGGCTCGGCGCTGGTGAAGGGCGAATCGCTCGACCCGCAGGTGCTTGCCCGTAGCGTACGCGATGCCGGATTCGAGGCCGTTCCGGCCTCGTCGGGCGATGCGGCAGCGGACCTTGCCAAGCGACTCGGCGCTGATGACGCGCGGCAAGCCGACGCATGGCGATGGCGGGTGGTCCTTGGCGTCGTGCTGTGGCTGCCCATGGAACTGGCCCACTGGTTCGGTCATGGCCTGGGCCTGCACATGACCGATGGCCCTGGGCTGGCGGTGGCCCTTGCAGTCGGTACCATCGCGCAGATATTCATTGGCTCGGCGTTTTATCGCTCGGCCATCGCCGCGGCTCGGCGCAAGACCACGAACATGGACACGCTCGTGTCGCTCGGCAGTGCGTCGGCATACACGCTCTCGCTCGCGCACGCATTCATCACGTTTGCCGGGGGCGGCGAGCGCCCGACCTACTTCATCGAAGCGACGGGCTTGCTGACACTGATCTCGCTCGGGCATTGGTTGGAACGGCGTGCCAGGCGAGGCACCACCAAGGCGTTGCGCGAGTTGGCGGCGATGCAACCCACCGAAGCGGTGGTGCTGGCCGACGAGCAGGATGCCACCGGAGTCGTCGTTCCCGCGGGCGAAGTGCTTCCAGGAGATCTGGTGCTGGTCAGGTCGGGAGAGCGTTGCCCGGTTGACGGTGTCTTGCTCGGCCCGGCTTCGCTCGACGAGTCAGCGGTGACCGGCGAGTCGGTGCCCGTCGAAAAGACAGAGGGTGATGAGGTCATGGCCGGCTCGGTCGCGGTGGGGACGCCAGCCATCGTTCGGGCGACGACCGATGGCGCCAGCGGCACGCTCGGGCGGATGGTTGCGCTGGTTGCCGATGCGCTGGCCAGCAAGGCCGACGTCCAGCGACTGGCCGACAAGGTCTCATCGATCTTCGTGCCGCTCTCGATCACGATCGCGGCCGTGAGCTTTACGGCGTGGCTCTTGGTGCCGGGTGGGGGCATCAGCAAGGCCGTGGTCACGGCGGCCACGGTGCTGGTGATCTCGTGTCCGTGCGCGCTCGGACTGGCCACGCCGCTGGCTGTGATGGTCGGAACGGGCGCGGCTGGCCGGCGTGGCATCCTGGTGCGCTCGGCGAGCGCCCTCGAACGTGCCGCGGTGGCCAGGGTCGCCCTGCTGGACAAGACCGGCACGATTACGAGCGGCCATCCAGTGGTACGCGAAGAAACCAGCGACGAGCTGATCCGTACGGCCGCAGCGCTCGCATGTCGCTCGAGCCATCCGTTGTCCGAAGCTATCGTGCGGGCGGCAGAGGCACGCGACATCTCGTACGAGCCTGCGCAGGACGCCCGAGAAGTGCCCGGCCAGGGCATGGTGGGGGTCATCCAAGGTCGTCCGACGAAGCTGGTCTCGATCGACGTGGCCCGCCGCGAGGGGCACGTGCTCGACGACGTGTCCCTGGATGAGGGACCGGCATCGGCGGTGCTGGTCGACGGCGCGGTGGAAGGCGTCGTGCAGTTTCGTGAGGAACTTCGGTCCGGGGCGGATCAGTTCGTTGGCCAGCTCGATCGCCTCGGCATCGAGCCGCGCATCCTGACCGGTGATCGAGAGGGTCCGGCGCACAAGCTGGCCGATCGCGTCGGACTTTCGCGGGAGCGCGTGGATGCAGGTCTCTCGCCGCAGGACAAGGTCGACCGCGTACGCGATGCCGCATCGCGGCACACCGTCATGATGGTGGGAGACGGCATCAATGACGCGCCCGCAATGGCGGCCGCGACGTCGGCCGGGGGCATCGGCGTGGCCATCGACGCGGGCAGCAACGTCGCGCTGGAATCCGCCGATGTGATCATTCCCGGCGACAGGCCGTTGGCGGTCGTGGACCTGGTCCGCATCGGCCGGTCAACGCGTCGCGGCATTCGCCAGAACCTGTTCCTGGCGTTCCTTTACAACGCCATCGCGATTCCGGCGGCAGCTTTCGGATTGCTCGGCGACCACGGCCCCGTGGTCGCGGCGGGTGCAATGGCCGTCAGCGACTTCCTGGTGATCGGCAACGCCATTCGCATCCGGCTGGTGATTGACAAGCAGACGCGGGACTAATAGGTCTTTCGGATGCGTGCGGCCGGGATGCCGAGTTGGTCGCGATACTTGGCGACGGTTCGCCGGGCGATCTCGATGCCGCGCTTCTTCAACTCGCGGACGATGGCCTCGTCGCTGAGCGGCTTGGCCTTGTTTTCGGTATCCACCACGTCCTGCATGGCGGCCTTGATGGCGGCCCAGCTCACGTCGTCTCCCGCGTCGTTCTGCGTGCCCCCGGTGAAGAACCGTCGCAAGGGCACGACGCCCCGTGGCGTCTGGAGGTATTTGTCCGCCACGGCGCGCGACACCGTTGCGACGTGGATGCCCAGTTGCTCGGCCACTTGCGTCATTGGCAGCGGCTTTAGGCTTTCGGGCCCGTAATCGAAGAAGTCTCGCTGAGCGTCGATGACGGCATGGATCACGCGGAGCAGCGTGTCCCGTCGTTGACCGATGGCGTCCACGAGCCACTGGGCGTTGCTCAGGTTCTTGCGGACGAAGTCCCGCCCCTGCTTATCCAACTCGCGGGTGCGGACCATTTCTGAATAGTCCCGATTGATCCGAAGATTCATCAGGCTGCGATCATTCAGGTACGCCACGTAGCGGTCGTTGTCCTCGTCGTACTCGACGATGGCATCCGGAATGATGGGCTCGCTGCGATCTGGCGCAAGACGCTTGCCCGGCGCCAGGCTCAGTCGCCGCAGAAGTTGCACGCCGGTCTTGATTTCCTCCATCGTCAGCGTTGTCGCCTCGGCGATCTTGGGGAGCCGGTTGTTCATGAGGTCATCGAGGTGATCGGTCACCAGCCAGCGAGCCGCCTCGATGGCGTCGTCGGTCGCTTCGTCCTCGTTGAAGTCCGGGTCCTGCTGGACGGCATCGAGCTGCAGCAGCAGGCACTCGCGGGCATCGCGGGCGCCCACGCCGGTGGGCTCGAGCACGAGCTGGGCTTCCTCGAGTACCCATGGCAACTGTTCGAGCAGTTCGTCGCGACCGCCGGCCAGTTCGGCCAGCGGTTCGGGGGCCTGCTGGGCGATGTCCTCGAGCGGCGTGCGGAGGTAGCCGTCTTCGTCGATGAACGAGATGAGATAGCCCCCCATCGCGCGAAGCTCGGCGTCCATTTCGGCTAATGCCCACTGGTCACGGAGTTGCTCGCTCACCGACGCCTGACGAGCCGGGGCGGCGGCCATCGCATCCATCTTCCCGTCGCGCTCGCCAGCGGAGACCCGGCTGGACGAGCCGGGCTCGAGGTTCTGGCGGCTCGGACCGTCGAAGGCATTGTCCGCCGCGTCAGGCTGGTCGGCCTGGAAGCTGTCGAGTCGAGCGAAGTCCTCTTCGGCGTTGCCCTTGTCCTCGATCGTGAGCTCGCGGTCGGGCCGGTCCGTTTCGTCCTTGCTCTTTGCCTTGTCCGCATGCGGCTCGACGATCTCGAGCGCCATGTTGCTCTCGAGCTCTTCCTCGATGCGTTGCTCGAGGTCGGCCAGGGGCATCTGCAGGATCTCCATTGACTGGATGACCCTGGGCGACAGCTTCATCTGCTGCCCGAGACGCATGTGCTGGCTGGTGTCGAACCTCACGCGGCGAGTCTAGCGCGGCGGACGGGGGGGCAGCCGACGCTTCAGGGCTTGCGGGCGGCGATGTCCAGGCTGGTCACGTACTGGCTGACCTTTGAGCCCTCGGGCAGCGACGCGATGATCTTCTTGTACAACGGATCCTGCCACGTGGTCATGGCCTCGACGTATTCAGGCTTGCTGGTCAGTTCAATGTCGGTCAGGCCGGCGGCCTCCATGTCCGCTCGGATCGTGTCGATCAGGTCGGCTCCGGCGACGCAGCCCACGAGGGCCTCCAAGTCGGCGACCATGGCGGCGGGCAGGGGTTGGAGCAGCGCCAGGTCGCTGACGGCCACGCGCCCGCCGGGCCTGAGCACGCGGGCAACCTCGCGCCAGACCTGGGCCTTATCAACCGAGAGATTGATCACGCAGTTGCTCAGCACCACGTCGACGCTGGCGTCGGCGATGGGCAGGTGCTCGATCTCGCCCAGGCGGAACTCGACGTTGTCCAGATTACTCTGGCGGCGGTAGCCCTCGATGTTCTTGCGGGCCTTGGACAGCATGTCGGGCGTCATGTCGACGCCGATGACCCGGCCGGTCTCGCCCACGCGCGGGCCCGCCAGAAAGCAATCCATACCGCCTCCGGCCCCGAGATCGATGACCACTTCGCCGGGCTTCAGCGCGGCGATGGCGGTGGGATTGCCGCACGACAGGCCCATGTTGGCGCCTTGTGGCAGGGCCGAAAGGTCATCCTGGGCGTAGCCGACAGCGCTGGCGACCTGGTCGGCGGTGAGCGTCGTGGGGCCGCAGCAGCCGCCGCCTCCGCAGCAGCCGGCGTCGCTTGCTTGGACGCCCGACCACTGGCCGTCCTGAGCAATCTTGGTGTAGCCCTTCAGGACGTTCTCGCGGGCGGCGTTGGGATCGGTGGTGGTCATGGAGTGCCTCCTTGGGCAACGGGTGTGGCGGGAGAGTACAGGCGCCGGCCGAGCCAGAGCGAGACCGATACAAGGCCGATGAGTACGGGGACCTCGACCAGCGGGCCGACGACGGTGGCAAAGGCAACGCCCGAGCCCAGGCCAAAGACGGCAATGGCAACGGCGATGGCGAGCTCGAAGTTGTTCCCGCTGGCGGTGAACGCCAGCGTGGCGGCGCGGGGGTAATCGGCCCCGACGCGCCTGGCCATGAAGAAACTGACCAGGAACATGACGACGAAGTAGATCGTCAGCGGGATTGCGATGCGAACGATGTCCAGTGGCAGCTCGACGATGCGTTGGCCCTGGAGAGAGAACATCAGCACGATGGTCGCCAGCAGCGCTACGAGGGTGACGGGCGCGATGCGGGGAACGAATTCGCCGCTATACCAGGCCTCACCCTTGAGCGGCCTCAGCAACAGCCGCGTGAGCATGCCGGCAATAAACGGGATGCCCAGGTAGATGAGCACGCTCTGGAACACCTCGGCCATCGAGACGTCCACGACGGCGCCCTCAAGCCCGATCAAGGGGGGGAGCAACGTGATGAATATCCACGCATACACGCCGAAGAAAAGTACCTGGAAGATGCTGTTGAACGCGACGAGCCCAGCCCCGTAGTCGCTGCTGCCGCGGGCCAGGTCGTTCCAGACGAGCACCATCGCGATGCACCGGGCCAGGCCGACGAGGATGAGTCCGGTCATGTACTCGGGCTGGTCTCGCAGAAACAGCACTGCAAGCACGAACATGAGCGTCGGGCCCACGACCCAATTCTGAATCAGCGAGAGTGCCAGTATCTTCCAGTCCTTGAAGACCTCCGGCAGCTTCTCGTAGCGGACCTTCGCGAGCGGCGGGTACATCATGAGGATGAGCCCGATGGCGATGGGGATGTTGGTGGTGCCGACGGTCATCGCGTCGAGTGCCTCGGGAACGCCGCCGGCGAAGCGGCCGATGAGCACGCCGACCCCCATGGCCATGAAGATCCATAGGGTGAGGAATCGATCCAGCACGCCCAGCCGCTTCCGGGGCGTTGGGACGCAGGCCAGTTCGCTCATGCGCGATCGTCCTTGCGTGGAAACAGGCTCGGGATCGACTTGACGTACTCGCCGATCTCGTCGCGCACGCGGCGGTAGTGCTGCATGGCGTCCTCTTCGTTTGCGGTATTGGCCGCGAGCTTCGGTGGGTCGTCGAAGCCGTGGTGGACCACGCGTGTCTCGCCCGTGAAGACGGGACACTGCTCGAACGCAGCGCCGCACACCGTGATGATCAGGTCGAGCGTGTCGGGCTCACACTGGGCGATCGACTTGCTCTCGTACCCGGATATGTCGATGCCGACCTCGGACATGGCTTTCACGGCCAGCGGGTTCAGGCCCTGCGGGTCCGTGCCGGCGCTGCACGGCTCGACACGGTCGCCCAGCAGGTGCCGGGCCCAGCCTTCGGCCATCTGGCTTCGGCACGAGTTGCCCGTGCACAGGAACATCACGCGGGGTGGTACGTAGCGGGCCACGTTAGTCCTCCTTGCAGCAATCGCTGCCGCAGCAGGTGGTGGTGGGGGCGCAGTCGTCGATGGCGTCGGCCAGTGCCCGGAAGGTCTCGCCCAGTCGCTCGCACCGCGGGGTATACCACACCGTGCGGCCTTCCTTCCGTGCCTCGAGCACGCCCGCACGGGCCAGAAGGGAGAGATGCCGGGCGACCACGGAGAAGTCCACGTCGCAGCATTCGGCGACTTCGCTGACCGAACAGGCACGCTTGCACTTGAGCAGGCAGCGGAGCAGCAAAACGCGGGTTGGATCGCCCAGGGCTTTGAACAGTTCGGGGTCCAGCAGGCCATCGACCGCAGCCTTGCGGCGGACGGCCTGGCGGGGGGAGGCAGGACTACGAGGCTTGGATACTGACGCCATGATGCAAATATAGTGCCCCGGTGGCGGGCGTCAAGTTCGGCGAAGAGCCTCAGTGGTTTCCGTCGGTCACGCGGAGCACTTCCTGGACGGTCGAAAGGCCCTGGCGGACCTTGTTCATGCCGTCCATGCGCAGCGAGACCATGCCGCGTTCCAGGCACATTCGCCGGAACTCACTGACGTTGGGGTTGCCAGCGACCACGTCGCGCAGCCGGTCATCGACCGCAAGCAACTCGTAGATGCCCACACGGCCCGAGTACCCCGTGCCGCGGCACTTGTCGCAGCCCTTGGCCGTCCAGATCTTGTCCGCGGCCATGCCCTGCATCTCGAGGTATTCGGCCATTTCCTCGCTGGGGCGTTCTTCGGCCTTGCAATGCTTGCACAGGCGGCGGAGCAGGCGCTGGGCCAGCACGCCATTCACGGCGGCGCCCACGAGGAAGGGCTCAAGCCCAATGTTGACCAGGCGCGTGATGCTCGATGGCGCATCGTTGGTGTGCAGGGTGCTCAGCACCAGGTGGCCCGTGAGGGCGGCCTGCACCGCCGTCATGGCGGTCTCCATGTCGCGGATCTCGCCCAGCATGATGACGTCGGGGTCCTGACGCAAGAGGGCCTTGAGGGCCTTGGCAAACGTCATCCCGATCTTTTCGTGCGTCTGCGTCTGCGTGACGCCGTCCAGATGGTATTCCACCGGATCCTCGACGGTCGAGATGTTCATCTTGTTCTTGTCGAGCGTTCGCAGCGAAGCGTACAGCGTGGTTGTCTTACCCGAACCGGTCGGGCCGGTCACCAGCGTGATGCCGTGCGGCGCCGTCACCAGGCCACGCCAGACCTGCAAGGCGTCTTCGCTGAAGCCAAGATCCTCGAGCTGCACGTTGATGCTTTTGGTGTCCAGGATACGCATGACGGTCTTCTCGCCATACGTATTGGGCAGCGTCGACATACGCAGATCGAGCTTGCGACCCGCCACCACGCAGCGGATGCGACCATCCTGGGGAATGCGCCGCTCGGAGATGTCCAGGTTGGCCATGATCTTCAGGCGGCTGGTGATGGCCGCCGACATCGACGCCGGCGGGTTCATGGCCTCGAACAGCACCCCATCGATACGGAAGCGCACCTTGAGCTTCTTGTCGGCCGGCTCGATGTGGATATCGCTGGCCCCATCCTTGATCGCTTGCTGAATGATGTAGTTCACGTAGCGGATGACCGGGCTCTCGCCGGCCTTCTGCTCCAGGTCGACTTCCTGGCTGTCGTTCTTCTCGACCTGGACGTCTTGTTCGTCGACCTGGTCGAGGATCTCGCTGAGATCGACGTCCTCGGGTTCTTCCTCGTGCTCGCCCAACCCGGCCACTTCGAGCGCGCCCTTGATGTCGAAGCTTGTTACTACGATGATTTTGACGCCGACGACACCCAGCATCTCGCGGAGCTCGTCGAACAGGAACACGTCGTCCGGGCGTACGACTCCGATGACGGCACGCTGGCCTTCGCTGCGTAGCGGCAGCACCAGGTGGTCCCGGCAGTAGTCGCCGCCAAGTCGTTGCAACATCGCGCCATCGAAGCCGCCATCCAGGCCGGCATCCAGATCGATGCGCTCGAATGCGAGCCCGGCATTCTCTGCCACGCATCGCTGCACCGCGATTTCATCGGCCCCGCGCTCCAGCAGTACCTCGACCAAACGGCGGCCGGGCGTCTGCTTGACGATGGCCTGCGCCTGCGACATGTCCTCGGCCGACACGGCGCCCTTGTCGATGAGCAACTGGGCAAGTTCGGTCGTGTCGTACTCGTCGCCCACCGAACTGGCATCCGGTGCGTACACGTCGCTGATGGCCTTGCCGACCCGGGCGTTCGGGGCGCCTTGAGGCTTCTGCTTGACGGCCGGATCATGTTCGACCGAGGCGCGACCGCCCTCGCCCTGGTGTGCGGGCATCGAGGGCAGCGGGCTGAACGCCTGCTCCGACTCGTCGATGCGGTGCCGGGCAGCCTTGCCCTTGCGCTTGCCCTTGTCCTCGGGAGAGCCCGAGTCGGTCAACTCGCTGAGGATGTCATCGATGTTGTACTTGCTCATCTGAAGCGCATCCCCGGCCAGTCGATTAGTTGTTGCCCTTCATCTCGATGGTCCGCATCAGCGTCTTGGCGCGGAAGGTCACCGAGCGACCCGAGATCGAAACGATCTCGAGGACGCCGTCGACCTTCTCGCCGACCTGGTACACGCGACCATTGATCTTGGCCAGCGGCCGAGTGTCACTGTTGAGCACCATCTCGATGCGCATCGAGTCGAGGATCTGCTCGGCCTGCACGAGCACCTGGTCTCGAACGGGCGCACGCTCGACCGGCATGATGGGGTCTTCGGTCTCGGGAGTCCGCTCCAGGCGGAAGGGATTCTCCTGGATTTCTTCAAGCGGGATCTGCGGCGGCGGCCCGGCTTGGGCCAGCGATCGCAGGATGCGATCCTCTCCCTCGTAGTGCCGCGCCTGCGTCTGTTCGATGGTGTACCGCATCTCCATCGGCTTGAGCAGCTTGGCCGGCGCGATGCCACGGTGGTGCATCCAATAGATCACCCCGCCGGCGACCAGGAGGACGCCCGCGACGACCGCGACCTGGATGGGCAGACGGCTGCGGGTCTCAGCCGAATAGGACTCGGTGATCTTCGCTTCCTCGCCCGTTGGCTCGGACGTCATCGAAGGGTCGGTGCTCATCAGGCCTCCTCATCCTGGAAGTAGATGCTCAGGGTGAACTCGGCCACCATGTGTCCATCGACCTTGTCCGATCGACGGACGGTCATCTCCGGGAGCCGCGTGATGCGATCCAGCCGTTCGAGTTCCAGCAGAAACTTGTAGAAGCCCCGGAAGTCGCCGGTCATCTCGATCTTCAGCGGCTGCTCCATGTACAGGGCCGCCTTGACGGGCTTCTCGGCCACGATGGAAGGCTGCTGGAGCCCAGCCTTGTTGGCGAGTTCGGAGATCTGACGGACGACGTCCGACAGCTCCTTGTTGGTCGGCAGCCGAGCCTCGATTGCCTCGATGCGTTCGGCGATCTGCGTGGTGGCTGCTTCCAGCGTGCCGCGACGGGCGCTCTCTTGCTGGAGCTTCTCGAGCTTCTCGCGTCGCAGAGCGATCTCCTCGCGGGCGCGATCAATCTGCGTGTTCTGCGGACGGAACACGAACCAGTAGCTGGCAAGGGGGACCGCGAACAGCACCAGAAGGAGCACGAACTCTCGAATGCCAAACTTCATGTTACAGCCCCTCTCCGTTGTCGGGCTCGATCACCATCGCCTCGCCGCCCTCTTCCTCGTTGGACTCTTCGGTCGGCGTCGGCTCTCCGCCCGCCAGGGCCTCGGGGGAAGCGAGCGGCTCGATGCCGCGAGCGTCGGCCCTGGGGTCGATCTCGGCGCTGATCTGGAACTTGCGCAGTTCCCGGTCCTTCATCTTCTGGCTTTCGGCGTAGTGCAGCTCCACGCGCCGCAGGAGCGGAGAGAGCTTCAGCCCATCCAGATAGTCGGCGATCTCACCGTTCTCTGCCGTCACGCCCGTGAGCGTGAGCGTGTACTCGTACCGCGGCGGCAGGATCACCTTCTTCTCGTCCTCTTCGGCCGTGGCGCCGGTCTTGGTGCCTCCGAGAGAACCGGCCTGGCGACCTCGGACGCTCGTGCGACGTTGCTGCGCATCGGCGGTCTTGGTCGGCGCCGCGTCGGCGACACGTCGGCCCTTGAGCTCCACCGTGAGCAACGTCATCTCCTCGGGCATCCGCGTCACCAACTCAGCCATGAGGATGCTGCGCGGCACCGGCTCGATCAGAGCCGTCACGATCTCGGCCTTCTGGAGCATCTGCTCTTTTTGTTCTTCCAGCTTGATCAGCAACTCGATCTCGGGTTCGGCAGCGGTGTACTGGACCGCGATTGCCTCGCGCTCTTCGTGGACCGACTTCCAGTTTCGGTTGGTGACGAAGAACGCAGCGACCACGGTGCCCATGACCGCGCAGAACAGCGTGAGGCCGATAATGTTGGCCCGTCCCTCGGCCTTGCGTTGGACGTAGTCCTCGGGGAGGAAGCCTCCGCCGAGCGCGCCGCCTTGCTGATTCTGATCACTGGATGGTCCGAGCATGCGATCCTCCGTAGCTCCGTGCCTGTTCAAAGATCGGTTGGACGAAGGCACAAGCCCAATGCAACCGCCCATCCGGGCTGGCTGCCGCTGAGGTCCGTGCCGATGCAGGGTTCATTGCCGGTCCGGGTAACACGCGCCAGCGGGTCGGCGACCTGGGCCGGCAGGTTCAGGCGTCGGGCGATGTGGGTGCACAGGGCCATCTGACGCGACTCGCCGCCGAGGAACACGACCCGTTCGATCTTGCGCTGCGGACACAGGCCGTTGTAATACCGGACGCACATCTGGACCTCGTCGGTCAGGATCTCCAGCGGCTCGGTTAGATCGGTTCCGGTGCGCGACATCGTCTCGTCGAGCGTTTCCATGCCGACGGCACTCTCATCAAGAGCAGCCATGACCGCGCTGCCGCCGTTCTCTTCGTTGCTAGGCGTGGCGCGAGAGCGCTTCAGCGCTGCCTCAAGCATTGCCAGACCCGAACCGGCTCCGGGGCGATCCGCGCTCTCGTCCCTGGAAGCGGCTGGTGACGCCACGGCCTCGGGTACCAGCGTCTGCAGGTTCAGGCGGACCGAACGGGCCATCTCCATGTCGATGTTCTGCTCGCGGGCGATCGCCTCGTCCAGGTGCTTGCCGCCGATCTCCACGAACTTGGCAAACGCGAGTCGCTCGCCGTCACCCACCAGCACCCGTGAGCCGCCGGCGCCAAGTTCCAGGTACAGGGTGGGCTTGTCCTCGTGATCTTCCAGGTGTCGCGTGCAGGCGTGCATGGCCGTCAGAATTGCCTGGAAGTCGCTGTGCATCGCCACGGGTTCGAGCTTTGCGGCCTTCAAGGCCCGCATCAGGCGCTGGATCACGTCGCGGCCGGCGCCCATGCAGATCACTTCGCCGCGGTTGCTGGAAGCGGCATTCTCCACGGGCACCCAGCGGTAGACCAATGCACTGGGATCACAGCCCATCGCAGCCTGGATTTTGGCTCGCACCAGGGTGTCCATGCCCACGCCCTCGGCCCGGACGATCTTGAGGTGCTTGCAGAACGACATCGCGCTGGGCATCGAGCACACAGCCCGCTTGCCCTTGAAGCCGCCCGCCTTCACCAGCTTCGGCAGGGCCTCGATCTGGAACGCGAGCCGTGCCTGAGCGTCCCGACGAAGCCGCGAGGGCATCTCGAGCGCCGCGGCTGCAATCAGATGCGGGTTCTGGCCGGTGGCGATCTGCAGCACCTTCAACTCGGCCGTCCCAAATTCAAACGCGATGGGCGACATCGAGCCCCCGATGAGCCGCGTCGAACCGATCGCCGAGAGTGTTTTCAGAGAGATGCCCACAGTGGCCCCCTGACCTGCCCTGAACCGTCCATTACGCGCAGCACGGCCGCGCGATTTCCGAGCCGCAGCCCAAGGAATCGGTCCTTCGAGACATCCAATTCAGGAGACCGTCCGACTTTGTCGAACATGAACACCCGTATCGCCGGCGCAACCCGCCTCGTCGGTGCGATCGGTCGGTTATCGGGGCGAAGCGGCGATGTCTCGCACGCCGCGAGCCAGGCGGCTGACGCCCTCAAGGGCCTTGCCGATCGACCACGTCTGGCGGTCGCGATCGCCGGTCGTGTTGCTGACCACACGCATCTCCAGGAACGGAACGCCAAGCCGCGCGGCAACCTGCCCGAGAGCGGCTCCTTCCATCGCCTCGGCAACCGCCCACGTCCGTTCGACAACGGTCCGAGCCAGCGCGTCGGTCCCAGAACACGTCGAGACCGTGGCGATCGGAGCGGTGACGGACACCAAGGACGCCAGTCGATCCAACAAGTCGGCGTCTGCCCGTATACCCCAGTCATCGAATGGGCCTAGGGGAAAACCCATATCGGCACAGCCCACGAATGATCCGTCGGGCAGTTGCAGCCCCTCGTCCGCATAGATGGATCGAGTGGCCCCGATCGAATCGCCCATAGCCAGCGGGGTGACGATGGGCAGCGATCCGCAGATGCCCAAGTTCAGCAACGCACCAAAACCCTCTGCACCCAATGCAAGAGCGGCGGCGCCGGCGGCGTTGGCCTTCCCGACGCCGGTCACCAGCAGGTGCAGGCCGTCGGAGACCTCCACTGGCTGCCATTCCGGTGGCGGCGATGAGGCCACCGCCAGGCCGTTGAGAACGGCCACGGCTTCGGCCGGCGCCGCGACGGCCATGAGCCACGGGGCATCGCCGGAACTGGAGGCGCCTTTGTTCATGTGGCCGTTTTCTCCCGGGACTGGCCCACGATTTTCAGGGTTTTCGGCGACGGGGGGGAACCAATCGGGGCTCTGAGTGGTTCAACGCTAGTGTCCAACTCGCTCGGATGCCGATGGACCGGCTCCAAGACGAATGCGAGCATCAGCCGGATCGGACTCGAGGAACATCTCACGGGCAGGACCCTGGGGAAGGTGATCGATGGGACAGGCACGAATGAGGCGGGGTGGGTTGCTGGTCAAGGCAGCCGGGGCCGTGGTGGCCTTGGCGGTCATCGGCGGCGGGGGCTGGTACGCCGCGACCCAACTGGACGGTATGGACACCGTCCAGACCAGCGACGTCGTGGCCGCCGCAATCCGCGACTTCGAGATCCAGACCATCGCGACCGGCGAGCTTGAGGCCCGCCAGCAGGTCGAGATAAGGAACAAGCTCGATAGCCGGGCCACCTTGACGACCATCGTCGACGAAGGCACCCGGGTGACCAAGGGCGATGTGTTGTTCACGCTCAACAGCGAAGCCATCGAACAGGAGATCACCGAAGAGGAAAGCCGGGTCGAAACGGCGCGGGCCGATCTGGAAGCAGCCGAGAATGCCTACCTCATCCAGGTTAGCGACAACGAATCGAACCTTCGTGCGGCCAACCTCGAGCTTGAGCTCGCGCAACTGGCGCTGCAGCAGTGGCGCGATGGCGACGACCCTAAGGAACTCGAGCGCCTGCAGGCTGACTTGGATAGCGCAACGCGCAACTTCGATCGGCTGAAGGACAAGTTCGAGCAGAGCAAGGAGCTGTTCGCCAAGAACTTCAAGAGCAAGAACGACTTCGATCAGGAACAGATCCAGTTGCTCGAGGCCGAGTCTCGCGTCAAGCAGGCTCGCCTGGCGCTGGACACGTACCGCGACTACCAGCGTCCGCGCGATGAGAAGCAGCGGACCAGTGCCGTCGAAGAGGCCGAGGCGAAGGTTGATCGCGTCCGCAAGCAGAACGCCATCGAGCTAGCGAGCAAGGACGCCAACCGCAAGAACGCGCGCCGGCAGCTCGAGCTCCGCGAGGAGCGCCTTGCCAAGCACCGCGAGCAGCTGGGCTACTGCGAGATCAAGGCTCCCAACGACGGGCTGGTCGTCTATAACTCGAGCACTCG
The DNA here is from genome assembly GCA_040221175.1 of Phycisphaerales bacterium. Taxonomy (NCBI): domain Bacteria; kingdom Pseudomonadati; phylum Planctomycetota; class Phycisphaerae; order Phycisphaerales; species Phycisphaerales bacterium. The sequence goes on along the minus strand of JAVJVK010000004.1, from coordinate 40,863 downwards.
CCGGGGCCGTTGGAACGATGATCCGCCCGAGCCCGGCATGGAAGTCTCACCCAACGAGGTGCTCATCATCCTGCCCGATACCTCCGAAATGGTCGCTTCGGTCCGCGTGCATGAATCACTGGCCGGCCGGCTGACGCCCGGTCAGGCTGCCAACGTCCAGATCGAGGCCTTGGGCACCGCCATCCTCCCCGGCACGGTGGAATCCATTGGTGTCCTGGCCGAGAGCGGCAACTGGCGCGATCCGAACCTGCGCGAATACACCGTGCGCATTCTGCTTCAGCCCGGCGAACGCGCCAAGGAGCTCAAGCCTTCGATGCGGGCCGAGGCCACCATCGTAATGGACCGTGTCGACGACGCCTTGACCATCCCGGTGCAGGCTGTCTTCAGCGAGGGGCGGTTGCGTTACGTGTACAAGCCCAACGGGACACGTTACGAGCGCGTGCCGATCCGCCTGGGTCGTCGCAGCGAGACCGAGGCCGAGGTTCTGGCCGGTTTGTCGGCCGGAGACGCGGTTCTGGTTCGCGCGCCCGAGCCCGGTGAGGTGCTCAAGCAGCCGTGGGATCAGGCTCGTCTGCAAACGGTCGGCTTCACCCTCGATGAGAACGGTCAGCCGGTTCCGGATCGCCCGGCCGCGCCGTCCAGTCGTTCTGCCCGAACGGAGCCGCAGGCTGACCAAACCGAGGTCGCCCAGGCTGCCGACGAGAGCGGTGACGCTGCGGACGAAACCGAAGCCGCGCTGGGCGAGGCCACGCCAGTGGCGACGGCCAATGAGGAACCGACGGAACCCGAGCAGCAGCCGGCTGGCTGATTCAGCCGTCAGGTCGTCTCGAGCGTCTCGGCTCGATTGATCCGGTCGCGATCGGCCTGACGCAGGTCGAACGACTTGGCGCTGGGCAGGACGAAGTTTTCCTTCGAGACGTCCAGGCCCTCGGCTTCGACGATGAACAGATCGGGCGAGGAGGCCAGATCCGTCAACTGCTTGGGCTCATCGTCTTCGACGAACCTTGAACCTTGTCGCGAAGCGCTCACGGCGGCTTGAAGGGTGTCGATCGGTAGCACACGGGGTCGGCAGGGGTCGTCGTGGCGCCAGTTGCAGACCACCGCTCTGCGGCCATCGTTGAGCGTCACGATGGATCCGGGTGCATATGCCGGGACGCAGGCGATCAGCGCCTTGAGGACGGTCGGATCGAATCGCTTGGCAGACTCGCCAAGGACCATCTCCCGCAGCGTTGCCACCGTCGAGCGGCGGACCTGCGGCACCGAGTCAGCACCGGGCGCATCGCTGCTATTTCGAAACCGATCGAACGCGTCGGCCACCGCGACGATTCGTGCGAACGCGTGGATCTCCTTGCCCTTCAACGGGACAGAGCCGCCACCGAGTTGCTTGCGCCTCGGAAACCCCGACCCATCGTGCGCCTGGTGGTGATGCAATACCACCGCTGCGGCGGAGGGATCGATGCCATCTCGCACCATGTCGAAGCCCAGTTTGACGTGTCGCTGCCAATGCGGGTCGCTTTGGTCATGCTCGCGATTCCAGCGTCGAAGTGTCTCCGGAGGAAGCCGGAGCATGCCAACATCGTGCAGCATGGCGCCGACGCCTAGCGACGTCACGTCCCGAGCGTGATTGGGATGCAGCCTCGGCCGCTCTGCGATCAGGTAGTCGCCCAGCTTCAGACCCATCAGCACGCTCAGATAGCACACCGCGTTGGCGTGCCGGCCCTGCGGGGTGTCGGCCGTGGCAAGCTCTTCCAGGTAGTAGGCCGCTGTCGGAGCATGTACGAGTTGCTCGATGAGCCCGACAATGGCCCGCTTGTAAGCCGTGTAGTCCAGACGCGCGACGGCATTGGCTGCGACCTCGTCCAGCGCAGCCAGGACGTGCTGGCTCAATTCCGCACGTGCCTGCATGATGGCAGGGCTGACGAACCGGCTCAGGAACGACATCCCCGGATAATGTATGTAGATCTCACGCAGATTGATCTCGCGTAATCGAGCGATCAGCCGCGAATCGAGTGTCACGTCGGCCTTGAGCAACACGGGTCCACCGCGCTGGGGGTGGTAGACAGGCAAGGCAAGACGCATGCCTTCGGTGGCTTCGTGCATCGATACGCGCAGCATGGTCGATCTCCGGGTGTCTGTGAGACGTACCCGTTCCATCGGCTGCATCGAGGCGGCAATTGGCATCCAGCGTGCCACAAGGCCCCGGAAACGAGCAAAAGGGCCTCATTCCGTGATTATGGGGCTACATGGCGACAACCAGGCCAACGTAGACCGCATAGACGGCAAGCAGCACGCAGCCCTCGGTCCGGCTCACCGTGAACTGCGTCACCATGATGGGCAGGAGGACCAGCGTGAGCCCGAGCATGACCCAGGCGTCGCGCTGGATGGCAATGTCGGGAACCTGAAGTTCGCCGATGAGGCCGCTCACGCCCACGACGCAGAGCACATTGAAGATATTGGACCCAAGGACGTTGCCCACGGCCAGATCCGAGTGCCCCTTCAGGGCGGCCATGACGGTGGTCACCACTTCGGGAAGCGACGTGCCCAGGGCGACCATCGTCAGGCCGATAATGAATGCCGGCACGCCCATCGCTGAGGCCAGGTCGGTCGCGCCCAGAACTGCCCGGTCGGAACCGATGACCATGCCACCGAGCCCGATCCCAACGAGCACCAGGCTGAGGCCGACGCTCATCGGCGGCTTTCCTTCTGCCTGCTCATCCTCGGCTTCGATGACTAGCGCCGAGTCTTCGGGATCGAGGTGCCTGGAGGCGTACAGCGTCCACGCAATAAACGCCGCGAAGCCGATGACCAGGAGGACGGCCTCGGGCCGGCTCACCGACCCGCCGAAGAGCGTGGCCACGAGGGCAAGCGAAACGATGATGAGCATCGGCACTTCGCGACGGACCACCCCGCCGCGAACACGTGCGGGCTTGATCACCGCGGCGAGCCCCAGCACCAGACCGATGTTGGCGATGTTCGAACCGATGACCGTGCCGACGATCAGATCGCTCTGACCCTTGAGCACTGCGCCCACCCCGGTCGCCATTTCCGGCATGCTGGTGCCGAAGGCCACGACGGTCAGGCCGATGATGAACGTGGGCACGCCCAGCCGACGGGCCAATTCGGTAGCGCCACGGATCATGACCTCGGCGCCGCCGACCAGCAAAGCGATGCCAAGGATCAACCAGAGAATCGACACAAGGTGAATCGACACAAGGTTCTGCAATGCAGCCGTGCTCCATCGGGAGAGAGTGTGTACGGGTTCGCCCCTAGAGGCCGCCCACGGGGTGCGATGGTAGGGGTGGCGGCCCGCGGCTTCGAAGCATCGGGCCTGCGTACGGGTCAGTCCCCGCTCAGCGAGAACCACTCGGGCAGAACCGGGACCACCACCAGCGCGACTGGGCGGACCTGCCCATCGGGCCCGACAGTCGACAGCGTGGATTGCCCAATGTTCGAGCCGGTCAGCAGCGGACCGATCTGCTGGGGCTTCTCGGCGTCGCGACCGGCGGTGATGATCAGCGCCGAGCCGAGCGGAATCGAGCCTCGCAGGAGCAATCGCTCGAACACTGGGCCAGCGTCCAGATCGCTCGGCGGGCCTTGATCGGTTTCGAGCCTGGACGTCAGTCGGGCGCGGAAACTCTTGCTCGCATCGTCGGCGCGAATGAACTGCGGGCAAAACTCCAGGCGCAAGACTGGGTCGCTCGTTCCCGGGGCCGGCCAGGCTCGCCCGATCAGCGCCAGGCGGCCCGGCCCCAGCATCAACGGCCCCGCGTCTGTGTCGATTCGGTGGCTTGAGAATGGCACGCCCTTGGCCATGTGCGACCAGGTGGTCGTCACGCCCCACCAGGTGCGTTCCAGCGGGCCGGGAACACCCAGCGCGTCGCGGAGCGCGGCGAGTTCCTCAATCGGAACGAGTGCGAAACGCAGCCCGTTCTGGATCCAGATACGTTCAGCCGCCGCGTCGAGCACGCCGTGCGTGCTTGCGTAGCTGGAAAGCGCATCCAGGCCGGGTTGCTCGGGCGTCGACTCCGAGCGGGCGGCAACGAACGCTTCAAACGTGGCCGGATGACCGTCATCAGGCACGGGCGACGGCCCCGTGGTCTCGCGTTGGCTGTCTGATTCTGATTTCGTCTCGGCTGCGTCGGCGGTGCGCTGGGCTTCGATCGCCAGCCACTCGCCATACAGACGCTCCAGTTCGGCGTTATTGCGGATCCGCTTCCAGGAAGTCGCATCGAGCGCCCAGACGCGCAACTCCATGCCATACCCGGCCAACTGGGTGACCGGCGTGGTATCGACGGGTGGCGGAGCATCAGGAATCCGAACCTGTCGTGCGCAACCGGCCATCCAAAGACAAGTCGACAGCGCTGCCAGAGCGGCGGTAGATCTTCGCAGAATGTCCGTGCGCGATGGCGGCATGGCGTTCAGGACGCGTCGAGCTGGTTGATTCGATCGATCAGCTTGCGGACCAGCCCGAAGTCTCGCCTCGTGTGCGTAAAGCTGATCCTCGGCAGATCCAGGAATTCATCCTCGTATTCGTGTGGACCGCCCTGGCGGATCTGCCCTTCCTTGACCAGACGGGCGAATTCGTGATTCAGCGTGTCCAGGTGCTCGGCCTCCAGGCGCCTGCGGACGCGGATGATGAGCTCGTCGCCCGCGTACCGGGAGCTGTGGTAGTTTCGATAGAAGTCCAGGACGTGCTTGACGGCGTCACACGGAGACTTGGCGTGGTAATACAACGAGGTGTCGTCTTCGCTGATCATCTGCCGGCTCAACAGGGCATTACGAGCGAACGCGTGGAACTCGTCCCAGTATCCGCCGCCCTGTCCTTCCAACATGACGATCGGGATCATGCCGCTCTTTCCGGTCTGGATGAGCGTCAGCGTCTCGTAGGCCTCGTCCATGGTTCCAAAGCCGCCTGGGAACAGGGCGACGGCCTGTGCCTGGGAAAGGAACATGAGCTTGCGTGTGAAGAAGTAGCGGAAGTGGATGAGCTTCTCATCGCCGTGGATGACCGTGTTCGCGGTGGTCTCGAACGGCAGGCGGATCGCCACGCCGAAGCTGGCCGCCTTGCCCGGGCCCACGTGGCCGGCCTTCATGATGCCGTCGCCCGCTCCGGTGATGACCATCCAGCCCGCTTCGGCCATATCCTTGGAGAACTCGACGCAGGACTCGAAGTCCGGATGATCCTCGGGCGTGCGGGCGGAGCCGAAGATCGTGATCTTCTGCGCCTGCTCGTAGCGACCAAACACCCGGTAGGCGTAGCGAAGCTCCTTCATCGCCGCCGTCAGGAGCTTGAGTTCGCCGCGGTTGCGGCCGTCGGGCAAGAGCTTCAGGCCCGCGGCGACCAGTTCGGCTACGAGCTTGCGGTCAAACGCCTGTGCGTTGTCCGGCGCAACCATCTCGACCAGTTCGTCGATGCGCTTGCCGATGGCTTGCCAGTCGGCCCGCGGGTTTGGCGTCTGGAGGTCGTCCGTCGTGGTGGGGTCCGTGCCGTCCTGCATGGGCCCATAGGGTAGCAGCACATGGGCCCCCGGTTGGCCCGAAGGCGGTCACCAGCCGCTGTCCGGCTCGCCCCGCTGACGCGAGTATCGTCGGAGGCGTTCCTTCGACCATTCCTCGTAATCGAGCCCGCCCTGGATCATCCGCCGCAGGCGATCCAGCGGACCAACCAGGGCCTGGGGCTTTGGCGCCGGCGCGGGGTCGTCGAGCGTGCCCCTCAGATTCACCGAGACGATGACGTCCCGCAGCGCTCGGAACATCGATCGAAGGGCCGTGTCGCGGGTTGGGCGGGTTGTGATGCTCATGTCCAGGGCGCCGCTGCCCAGATCAACGGTACCGAGCCCGTCCAGGATCACCGCGTCGGAGCTAACCGCCAGCCGCGTAAACGTCAACGTCTGTCCGACGATGTAGAAGTCGCCGTTCATCGCGTCGTACTGATCGGCCCCGAAGTTCACGTTCATGGCCTCGACGGCGGCCCGAATGGCAAGCGGAAGTTCGACCGGAGATCCGCCCCGAATCCGCATCGATCCCCGGCCTCGATACCGGTCGGGTTCGCCCACCGTGCCTTCAAGGCCCAGCGAGAGATCGAGGTCTCCCGCGCCCCGCACCATCTCGGGCTGGCGATCCTGAAGGGCCGCGACGACTTGTTCGGTGTACAGACCCGATCCGGACAGATCCAGCGCATAACGCGCGCGCTCCCCGTCGGCCTGCCCCAGCGTCACCGACCCCCTGCCGGCCACGCGACCACCACCCGCAACGGCTCGAATGACCGGCAGGGAGATCGTGCCATCCAGGCGTACGTCGGCGAGCAGCTGCGCATCATTCACCGCCAGGCCCCACACCCGGCCCTCCGCGGCCGAAAGGTCCAGCGTTGCGCGCAGCAGTGGGTGCTCCGTGTCGCTTTGGACGCTCATGGCCGCCCGCTCGAGGATCGCGATGGGGCGATCGGCGTCGGGAGCGTCATCGTCGGCACGCGTTCCAAGGAGCAGGCGCTCCAGGCCGAGCAGGGCATCCACTTCGATGCGTGGGTCGGCCTGTTCCTTCGAGACGATCCGGAGCCTGCCGCGCGGGATCGTGATGTCGCCATCGCTCGTGGCATTCATGGCTTCCAACGATCGCTCGACGCCTGCCGGGAAGATGCCCAGCAATGGAACCGGTACGCCCCTCACCCGTGACTCTTCTGCATCGCTCGCCCGGATTCGTCCGTCCAGATCCGCCTCGATTTCGCTCTGGACACCACCTTCGGAGCGCCAGAAGCCGTCCAGCGATACCCACCAGTCGTCGCCACCAAGCGTGAGGTAGTCCACTTCGCCCGCGTATTGCGAAGCCCCGCCCGGCCCCAAGGGACTGGCAACCAATTCCTTGCCGGCGATCACGCCGCTGATCCAGGGCACGAAACAGCGGGTGCCCTCGCGAACAAACGATGCGTCATAGGGCGAAAGCTCGAACTCGCGCAACGGCCGTGCGCCCGTGCCATTGCCTTCATACGCTGGCGTGCGGAGCGCGACCAGTGCGTCGTACTCCCCTTGGACGTCCCAGCGGTCGAGGAATGAACCCGACTCAGTCGCCGTCCGATTGCCGGCGAGGGTGCGCAAGAGCCTGGATTCCAGACGGCCGCCCTGGATCTCGATATCGAGCGTGGTTGGTCGTTCGAGCCGGCTCCCAGCTTCGCGCAGGGCATCCAGCGGGATCTCGCCCCGCATCCGGACGCGCCCGATGGACTCGCCATCGAAGCTTCCCTCGCCCACGACCCTGTCGAACGAAACGAGCGGTCCCGACTGGCCGGTCGTGACGATGACCGATCCGCGGGCGGCGTCGAGGCCCATGCGACCACCCAGCCAGTCAAATCGCAGCCGGTCGACGCCGGCGATGCGGACCTCGGCCGATGTCTTCGCCTCGGCGGAGCGCACGTTCGTGGCGATGTCTGCGACGCCCCGCACCTGGAACGTCCTCCGAGCCTCGGCCAGCGCACGGGCGAGATCGGGTGCGAAGACGGCCACGGCGTCTTCGACGGGCGCCTGAAGATTCAGGTCCTGGGTATTGACCACTGCGAGAACGGCGTCGCTCTGAAAGTCAGCACGAATCGTCGCGCTCACCTCGCCGCCGACCGACGCCCGGCCGTTCAGTTCGCCGCGAAGGCCGGCATCGTCGACGCGAATGTCGCCGACAACGTCATTGATGACCAATGGACGGCGCAGTTCGAGCGCCACTGGCGAAAGGGTGGCCTCCTGCGGCTGGATCTGGGCCCACCAGTCAAGTTCGCCGCGATCATCCCGCGTGACCTCGACCTGCGCGTCGATGTCGCCCCTTGGCCGCAGGTCATAAAGAATGCCGCGCGGACCATCGGGAAATGACGACCCTTCCCGTGGTTCGCCCGTCGGGATGGCCGACAACAACACAGGCTGGATGGGAACATCCGTAGCGTCGACGTCGACGTGTACGGTAGTCGAGCGTTCTTCGCCGGGTGGTTCATCCAGGGGCACTCGAACGACGACGTCCGCCACGGCATCGCCACCGGCCAGCGTCGTGGCCTTGGCTTGGTTCGCTGCGACTTGCAGGAAGCGAGGCTTGCCCTTGAGAATGGTGTCTTGCTCCGAGGGCAGATCGACGGTCAGCAGAACATCGGTTCCGATGATTGGGAGCGGGAAGGCCTCGGGCAGCAGACCAAACTTGCTGCTGCGAACATCCACGTGCACCGTCGTGCTGTTGTCCACGCCTGTGGTGCGCGTCACCCGTACGCGTGCATCAGCCTGGCCGCCAAGGGCGAAGGCTGGCGATCGGCCAGGCGTGCCCGGCTCACGCGCCAAACCCTGAGTATACAGATCGGCCAGCGCGTCCTCGTTCAGGATGATCTGCCGGATCTCCGGTGCCACCGCGTCAAGCGTCTGGCGCAAGGTGTCGTCATATGGAACGCCAAGGGCTCGCACGTCGACGTCAACGCCCGTGGCAACCTCGTCAAGCATAATGATGGTCGAAGCGGCAACTGGTGTGCCCGCGCGCGTGGCCCCGCGCAGGTTCATCAGGCCGATCGTTCCATCGTCGATCTCGATCGATCCGCTGACGCCCGACACGGGATAGGGGAAGTATTCGAACTGCATCCCCGCGTCCCGGATCGTGCCCCGGCCGGAAACCTCTTGCCGCACGCCCTCACCCTCGGCAACCTGGGCCACGCGGGCCGAGAGCGACACCGTGCCAGCGGGCTCGAACATCTCCAGGACCTGGGAGACCTTCTCAAGAACAGGCGTCGGCCGGCTCAGCCACGGCGCATCGGTGGTGAACGCATAAGGTTCGAGCGTGGCGACCTGGAATTCATACAGCGGCTCGGCATTGCCCAGCCAGAGCCGCAGATCGATGTAGACTTTCAGGTCTTCGATGGTACTGGTCAGGCTTCCCTCTACCATGAGCGTGCGCTTGCCCGGGGTTGATTCCCCTGGCTCCGACGGGGCCTGCAACGCGCGCCACGATATCGAGTCCCCGCTCTCGGGTGCCGGCCGCTGCACGAGTCGCACCCGCCCGCTGCCGCTGGTCGGAATGAGTGGCCTCAGCGTGCCCGCTTCATCCACCGGAACCGGCACGCGCAGGTCGAGGCGTGCGTCGATGGCTGAGTCCTCTTCGAACGGCGCGGGCTGCGCAGAACTTGCCTGGAAGTCCAGCACGAGTTCGAGCACGTCGGTTGACTGGTCGTAGCGAACCGTGGCCCCGCGCGTACGCCCACCGACGCGCAGCTCCTCGTAGACCTCGCGGAGTTGGAGGGGGATCGTGTCGGGCGGGAAGTCTGCCATGTCGATGCCGCCAAGCGTGCCCGAGAAACCGTCCGGACCAAGCTGGCCCTCGAAGCGAAGTGGCTTGACGCTCGTACTGAGCTTGGGGTCTTCGAAGGCCGTCACGTCGAAGGCGCCGGGGCTCTCTCTCGAACTTCGCAACGATGCGACGATCGGGAGCGTTCGAAGCTCGAAGATGTTGCCGCTCCCATCGTGCTCGCCCAGCAGGACGCTGGCGTGGTGCACGATGATGCTCGGCAGCGAACCGGCGCCGGCGCCCTGGCTCGTCGGTGGCTCGACCGCCAGAATATTGAGGTCAAAGTCTTCCAGGGGCTTGGTCAGGCGGACGTCGGCATCGAAGATTTCCACCCGCCGCACCAGGGCGCCGCCTCGCAGCTTGCCACGCCAGCCGAGCAGGATCCGGCCTCGCTTGACGTGCAGGAACCGCGATGCCTCGCCTCGTGGGTCGAGCGCGTCGGTGGGCTCGGGCGTTCGGAACGTGACGCTCTCGATGATGATGTCTCCACCCATGTCGAGCTTGAGCGAGCCGCCCTCCACCCGGACGCCGAGTTCCTGCTCGAGTTTGGGGCGAAGGATGACGCCCGCGGCAGACGTGAGCAGCAGGCCGATTGCAACAGCCCCCGCGATCGCGGCCAGGCACATGAGCAGGACAAACCGAACGAACCACCGCCGCAGCCGCGCTCTGGGCTTTGACTGGGGGCTGGCTTCGTCGGGGTGCTCGGTCATGCGTTCTCCGGGCCAGGCCAGAGCGGCTATGAGCGCCCTTGCACGACCTCGATCAGCCACTGAGGCATCGGCGTGGGCCGGCCGGTCGCATCAACACACGCCAGTTCCGTATTGGCCGTCACGAGCGGTCGGCCGTCGAGCCGGGATTCTTTACCATCGCCCGCCTCCAGCAGTTCGATCTCGTAGTCGTGCCGAAGGCGGGCCCGGCCGGCGACCGATGCCCGGCAGCGGATGCGGAGCACGTCGTCGTACCGCGCAGGACGCCTGAAAGCCAGATCCAGCTTCGTGACCACCAGGAACACGCCGTCGGCCTCCATCTGGGCATAGGTCCTGCCGCTGGCGCGCAGGGCCTCTGTTCGGGCCATTTCGAGCCACGGTACGAAGCTCGCGTGGTGGGCAACCCCCATCGGGTCGCACTCGCAATACCGAACGCGGAGGTCGGTCGAAGACGAAGGACCGCTCGATTGGGCTGGCTGTGGGGGCGTAACGGGCACGCGGCGAGTCTAGCGTTACAGTTCCCCGTACGCCCCAAGCCACGGAAGCGACCCCCTGCCGGATGTCCCAGCCTGACACAAGCCAACCGAAGCCCGATTCTGGTCCCTCCAGCGCACCCGCCGTGTCGGTGCGGCCGTTGCTGGCAACCGACCCGATTGCACCGATCACGGCGCTGTTGCACCGTGCCTACCAGAGCCAGCGGGACCGCGGCATGGATCCGCTGGCGGGCCGCCAGTCCGTCGAGATCACCCGCCAGCGCTGTTATCGAGGGCAGACGTTCCTCGCGCTCACGCCCGCAGGCGGGGCCCCGTCGTCTCGGCTGGCCGAGCGGCTGCTTGGCGCCATCCTGTTTCAGGAACGCGAAGACGCGGCCTTCCCCCCATGGTTCTTGCGCAAGGACGTGACCCACTTCTCGCAGTTTGCCGTCGAGCCGACTCTTCAGCGCGGTGGCGTGGGTTCGGCGCTGCTGAATCGCGTGGAACAGGAGACCCTGGCGCTCGGCGCCACGGAACTCGCCCTGAGCATGGCCGAGCCCGATGCCCCGCTGCGCGAGTACTACGAGCGTCGCGGCTATCGCGTCGTGCAGACGTGGCAGTGGCCCTACACGAACTACCTCAGCCTGATCATGAGCAAGACGCTGCAACCCAGGGAGCCGGTCTGATGCCCAGCGATCTTGGGAGAGGAAGAACGCTCGACGACGCCCCGGGTGCCGTGGGCGTTACCAGGGATGAACTGGGCCCGCTGCCCGACGACTTGCTGCAACGGCCCGATGCGGCCAAGGCCGACCCCTCCCGCTGGTTCGAGCACCCTGATCGCCCGCTGGAGGTCGAGGTCGGACCGGGCAAGGGTGGCTACCTCGTCGAGGCTGCCCGTGCTCGCCCGAACAGCAATTTCCTTGCCATCGAGCAAGATCCGGACGTCTACTTTTACACCGCCGATCGCGTTCGGCGTCATCGCGAGTCCGGCGTGCTGTCCAACGTCCGGGTGCTGCGAGGCGATGCGGTCGCGTTCCTGAAATGGCGCGTCTCTGACGCGTGCGTGCACACGCTCCACCTGTACTACTCCGATCCGTGGCCGAAGCGCAAGCACCACAAGAATCGCGTGTTGCGGGACGGATTCCTGGCTGATGCCTGGCGCGTGCTTCGACCGGGTGGCGAACTTCGCCTGGCCACCGATCACGACGAGCTCTGGGCGTTCTACGAGCGACAGTTTGCGGCATGGTGCGAGGCCGTGCCGTCGGGGTTTCACCACGTCCCGTTCGAGCGGAATGCACTGCCCAAGCTTCCGTCGGCCCCGGAGGGCGGGCTGATCGGAAGCAACTTCGAGCGCAAGTTCAAGGAACTCGGCGCGACGCCCCGCGGTGCGATCCTCGTCAAGCAGGACGGTGCCAGATGAGCCGGGCGGTCGTCCTGCTCAGTGGCGGGCTCGATAGCGCCACCTGCCTCGCGCTGGCCCGCCAGGAGGGATACGAGTGCCACGCGCTCTCCTTCGACTACGGTCAACGTCATCGAGGTGAATTGCGGTGTGCGGCCGCCGTTGCCAGCAGCCTCGGCGCCGCCTCGCACACCGTGTACACCCTCGACGTGGGGCCCTTTGCAGGGTCCTCGCTGACCACCGGCGGAGATGTTCCCAAAGACCAGGCCGAACCTGGCAGCGAAGGAATCCCATCGACGTACGTGCCCGCGCGCAACCTCGTGTTCCTGTCCATTGCCACCGCATACGCCGAGACGAACGAGGCGCAGAACGTCTTCATCGGAGTGAATGCCGTGGACTACTCTGGGTATCCCGATTGTCGCCCAGACTTCATCGATGCGTTCGCCCGCGCCGCGACGCTTGCAACCCGCCGGGGCACGCAGGGAGCCAGCCCGCTCCGGGTGCGAACGCCACTTCTTGAGTTGAGCAAGGCCGACATCGTGCGCGCGGGCGCGACTGCGGGCGTTGACTTTTCGCTCACGACTTCGTGCTATGACCCTGCGGACGATGGTGCAGGTCCGATCGCCTGCGGCCGTTGCGAAGCCTGCATCCTTCGTCGGCGAGGCTTCGAGGCCGCGGGCGTGCATGACCCCACGAGGTACGCATGACGTCCGCTGCGTTGCCCATTGCCGAGACCTTTGTCTCAATCCAGGGCGAGGGAAAGCTCACGGGCATGCCCTCGTGGTTCGTGCGCGTGGCCGGATGCAACCTCCGCTGCGGCTGGTGCGATACTCCCTATGCAAGCTGGGAGCCCAAGGGCGACCGGCGCACGATCGACGAGCTCCTTCGAGAAGCGCGGGACAGCCGCATCGGGCATGCGGTGCTGACCGGCGGCGAGCCAATGATCTTCGAACCCATTGCCGATCTCGCGCGCGGCCTGGCGGACCTGGGCGTGCACGTCACCATCGAAACCGCCGGGACCGTCCATCGCTCGGTTCATTGCGATCTGCTGAGCCTGAGTCCCAAACTGGCCAACAGCACGCCGCACGATGACCCGCGAGACCCCTCCGGAGCCATTGCCGTGCGACACGAGCGGCAGCGCCTCAATCTTCAGGCCCTACACGCGTTGCTTGCCGACCATCCCCAGCGCCAGCTGAAGTTCGTGGTGGCGTCTGAGACCGACCTGCCAGAGATCGAGCAACTGCTCAGCCAGCTTCGCGAAGTCGAGTCGGGCGATGTGCTGCTCATGCCCGAAGGGGTCGCCAGCCCTGATCCGGCATCATTGGGATGGCTTGTGGACGCCTGCGTGGCGCGAGGCTGGCGCTATTGCCACCGGCTGCAAATCGAGCTCTTCGGCAATACACGCGGTACCTAGATCTGGATCGCATGCCTTGCAAAAACCAAACGCAGGCAATGTTCGGGGTGCGCGTCCCAAGATACAGTGAACACGGGCCGGGCGCGGTCAATAGTGTTGGTCATGACCTACAAGGAGGTGCGCATGTCGATCAGGATGACCGTGTTGTGCGCCGCCACACTGGCGGCTGTCACCGGGATCGCCGCTTCGATGCTTCCCACGGATGCGGGCGCTCAGCAGGAACCCAGCGGCACGCAGTCCGGGCTGGTGTTTGCCCATTCCCAGGACCGCGTGCAGGATGAGGATCTCCCTGATGAGGTGCGCGCCGATGTGGCTTTCGCCGGAAGCCTCAGTCGCGTATTCCGCCACGCGTCCCAGACCATCGAGCCTTCGGTCATCCACATTCAGACTGCTCGCAAGGTCTCCCGTCGCGTCCGCGATCGATTTGGTCGCATCGTGCGCCAGGAAGAGACGCTGCCCTCGGGCGTGGGCTCGGGCGTCATCGTGACGTCAGACGGTTTCGCCCTGACCAACCATCACGTGATCCAGGGCGCCGATGAAGTCGTCGTCACCCTCGCCGATGGACGGGAAGTGGCCGCTCAGATCGTGGGGTCGGACCCCGGTACCGACCTGGCCGTGCTCCGTCTGGACGCCAGCGACCTGACGCCCGCGCGCATCGCCGACAGCGACGAGCTGCAGGTGGGCGATTGGGTCGTGGCGGTCGGGAGTCCGTTTGGCCTTGACCACACCGTCACCGCCGGCATCGTGAGCGCGAAGGGGCGGAGCGGTCTCACGCCTCGCACCGCCAGCCGGCAACGCGTCGACCGATTCGAAGAGTTCATTCAGACCGACGCGGCGATCAATCCGGGCAACAGCGGGGGGCCACTGGTCAACCTGCACGGCGAACTGGTCGGGATCAACTCGATGATCGCCTCGTCGGGCGGCGGCTCGGTGGGCATCGGCTTTGCCATCCCGAGCGCCATCGCGACCAGCGTTTTCGAGAACGTGCGTGAAACCGGCCGGCTCGAACAAGGCTTCCTGGGCGTCAGCGATCTCGTGAACACCACCGACCTCGCTGCCGACACAGGGCGGGAACTGCCCGTGGGTGTCTACGTGCAGACCGTGATCGAAGATGGGCCGGCCGACTTGGCGGGTGTGCTGCCCGGCGACGTCATCATCGCGATCAATGGGCGACAGACCGAGAACTTTAACCGGCTTCGGAATCTCGTCGGGCTCACGCGGCCGGGCACGCCGATTACGCTCGACATCATCCGCGATGGCCAGACCCTGCGGCTCGAAGCCGAAGTGACCGGCGGCGACGAACTCATTCGGTTGGCCCAGGAGGCGCAGAAGGCCGAGTTGGAGCGAGCCCTCGACGAGCGTGCGAAGGCCGTCGAGACGCTTGGCGTGCAGGGGCTCACCATCGATGAGTCCATGCCCTTGAATCTCCCGGGCATGCCCGGCCAGGGCGTGTACGTGATCGCCGTTGATCCGCAGACGCCCGCGAGTGCCCTGGGACTCAAGCCGGGCGACGTTATCCTTTCGATCAACGACCGCGAAGTCCGCACGGTCGAGCAGCTCATCTCCGTGATGGAGCGCGCCGATCTCGATACCGGAGTGCGGGTCGAGTTCGCCAACGGCGGGCGACGCAAGAGCGCCGTCGTGCGTCTGCGGAGCTGACCTACCGATCGAGAGCGCGGCCGACGAAGGCGTCAATGGCGCGCCAGTACGCGGCGGGATCCGACGGGCCGTCGTTGTGGCCTCCGTCCATCTCGTGGAGCGTGGCGTCGGGCGAGATGGCAAGCAATTCGGCGCTGTGCGACGGCGGCACGATGGTGTCGTTTCGCCCATGCAGCAGGAGCACCGGGCGATCGAACCCTGCGAGTACTCGATCGGTGCGGAAAGGGTCTCGGCACAGGAATCCGGGGATGCGCATGGAGCGGTACATGGCGGGCATGCTCGTGAACGTTGACTCGAGGATGAGCCCCGAAATCGAGCGTTGTTCCGCCAGTTGTGCTGCAACCGCCCCTCCG
Source organism: Phycisphaerales bacterium (assembly GCA_040221175.1). NCBI lineage: Bacteria > Pseudomonadati > Planctomycetota > Phycisphaerae > Phycisphaerales > Phycisphaerales bacterium. Next base: position 25,564 of record JAVJVK010000004.1, on the reverse strand, counting down.
AGCGAGAAACCATGGGCCAGAATCCGCCCGCCATCGATGTCTTTCCGTGCCACGAGTTCGTCGTAGCCGGCAATCGCGGCCCTCGTCACAGAGGCCTGCGTGGGGCGACCAGCCGTCCCGCCATAACCGGGATACTCGACCATCGCGACCGCCAACCCCCGGGCCTGGTAGGCCTTGGCCGTCGGCAGCAGGTTGGCGATGTTCTCGCCGTTGCCGTGGAACAGCAGCATGAGTGGCGCGGGTTCGTCGGCCGATGCCGGGAGCAGCCAGACCTGGCCCGCGTCGGTTTGCAACGCCTCGACGCCCTTTGGCGGGGGTGGCAACGGACCGGCGATGGCCGCGGGAAAGATCATTGCCCGATCGGGCGAAAAGATCAGGCCAACGGCCATGAGCACCGCTCCCATGGTAGTGACGATGATGCCCAGGCGGATCGCGCCACGGGCGATCCTACGAAGCCGTGGAGGTCGGCTCATCGAGCGCGTCATTGCCGTTGCTCACCTTCGATCTGGAACCGGTCCACGCCATTCGCGCCGCTACCTTAACGTCGTTGAGGATGGCCAGCATCGACGGCAGAACGAGCAGGATGATGGCCGTGGCCGACATGAGTCCGCACGCAATCGTAATGGCCATGGGGATCAGGAATCGGGCTTGGAACGACTGCTCGAGCATCAGCGGCGTCAAGCCCAGGACGGTCGTGATGGTCGTGAGCAGGATGGGCCGCAGACGCGCCCGTCCCGCGCGGATCAGTGCAAGGGGCAGGCTCGCGGATCGCCTCTTGCGCTCATTGAAGAACTCCATGAAAATCAGCGAGTCATTGACAACGATGCCCGAGAGCGCCACGAAGCCGATGAGCGAGAGGAAGGTCATGGCGAATCCGAGCGCGAGATGGCCCCAGATCATGCCCACCGTCGCGAACGGAATGGCCGCCATGACGATGAGCGGCTGCAGGTAGCTGGAGAACAGCCAGGCAAGCGTCACGAAGATCAAGCCTGCGGCCACGGCCATGCCCAGCGGGAGCGTGGCAAAGCTCTCGGCCACGTCCTTCTGCCGGCCACGCTCGACGATGCGAATTCCGGGAAACTCGCGCTCGAGCGCAACGAGCTTTGGCCGCAGCGACGCCACGATCTCTTCGGGGTTGCCAAGCTGTCGGTTGACGTCGGCGCTCACCGTTATGATGCGTTCACGGTCGAGCCGGCGAACGGTGGCATAGCCGCGGCCCTCCTCGATGCTCGCCACCTCGATGAGCGGCACGGCCTGGCCGGCGGGCGAGAACACGTAGGTATCTTCCAGCGCGACCGGGCTCGAGCGTGTCTCCTTTGGCAGCGTCACGCGAACCTTGACGTCCTCGCGGTTGCCGGCAAACGTGTGCGGCTCGAGCCCGAATACTGCGCCGCGGATCTGTTCGCCCAGCGATGCCCGGGTGAAGCCCAGTTCCGTTGCTCCGTCCTTCAGTTCGAATCGCAGCTCCCGCTGGCCGGAATCGGCGTCGTCTTCGATATCAAAGACGGCCTCGATCTCGTCGAGCATGTCTTTGAGCCGTTCCACCACGACGGTGGCCCGCTCGGTGTTGTCGCCGACCACGCCCAGGCTGATTGCGACGCCGCCCGGCCCGCCGCCGATTGGCTCGAATCGCAGGCTCTTGACGCCCGGCAGTTCACCGAGTTGTTCGCGGATGGCCAGGATGACGTCGTTGCTGGTGCGGTCGCGTTGTTCGACCGGGTTCAATTCCAGGAAGATCTGGCCCAGGTGTGGCTGGCTGAGGTCCCCGCCCTCGCCGTTGACGTCGCCGATGGAGCCCACCGACGAATAGGCGCTGGCCACTTCGGGCTGGTCGAACGCTGCCTGCTCGATGCGGCGTACGATGGCATCGGTTTCTCCCACGGGCGTGCCGATGGGCATGCGCAGCGTGACGTTCACCGATTCGGCGTCTTCGGTTTCGAAGAAGATGAACTCAAGGCGGCCGCCGGCGACCATCGCAGCCGAGGCGATCACGATCGCAATGGCGGCCGAGAGAGTCAGGTATCGGTACCGGATGCATCGTACGAGCATGCGGGTGTAGTGTGGGATGAGCAGCCGCGAGAAGAGCCTGTCTCGCCAGTGGTCGTAGCGCGCCTCGAATCGTTCCAGCCTGGAGACCTTGCCCGAGCGTTCGGCTCGATCGGTGGCGCGCAACGTGTGCGCCATGTGGCTGGGAAGGATGAACAGGCACTCAACCAGCGACACGAGCAACGCGACGGCCACGACCACGGGTAGGGCCGCCAGGAAGTCGCCGATCTGGCCCTCGATCAGTGCGAGCGGCAGGAAGGCGAACACCGTCGTGAGCACGGTCGTCACCACGGGCCAGCTGACCTGCCCGGCGCCCTCGATGGCGGCTTGCATCGGTGGCATGCCCTCTTCGTGCCGCGCCACGATGTTCTCGGCGACCACGATGGCGTCGTCGACCAGGATGCCGATGACCACGATCAGCCCGAACATCGTGAGCAGGTTCAGCGTGATGCCGGTCATGCGCATCATGGCGATCGTCCCGGCCAATGAAATAATCAGCCCGATGGCAACCCAGAATGACACGCGCCAGTTCAGAAGCAGCACGAGCACCAGGAACACCAACGCACCGCCCTGCAGCGCATTTCGCGTGAGCAATTCGAGCCGACCCGTGACGAATCGCGCGAGATCGGTGGTGATACGAGCCTCACCCGGGAGGCGACCCATCCACTTCTGCCCTGCTTCGTAGGCAAGCAATCGATCCGAGACAGGGCTGAGATCCAGTGGCTTGCCCTGCGCCTCCAGCCGCTGGTTTTGCAGGTCTCGCATCACCCTTGCAATGCGCTCGCCGATCGTGAGTTCCAGCGATTCACCACGCATGCCGGCCGTGTAGGCCTTCGTGAGCTCGGCAATCTTGACCACGTCCGTATCGCCCACCTGAAAGCACGTCAGTGAAACGGCGGGCTTGCCCTCAAGCCGGGTGATCAGGTCCGTATCGCGGAAGCCGTAGACAACGTCGGCAATGTCGCCCAGCCGCAGCACGCGACCGCCCTCGCTCTTGACCACGATGTCGGCGACCAGTTGAGCGTCTTCTTCGACACGAACGGTGCGAACCGAAAGCGTCTGCGTGCCGGTGCGAACCGTACCGCCGGGCAACTCGCGCATAGCAGCGCGCACGCGGTCGGCAATCATCGGCAGGCTGAGGCCATGCTCGACCATGGCTTGCGGCCTGACCGAGACGCGGATCTCATCGGTCCGAATACCGTCGATCGTGACGTCGGCCATGCCCGGCAGCGCACGCAAGTCTTCGCGAATCGCCAGCGCGGCTTCCTTGAGGGCCCGCTCGCTCGTGTCGCCATAAATCGATAGGATGACGGCGGGTAGATTGGGCTCGAGCTTGTCGACGATGATTCGTTCGGACTGCTCGGGCAGGTCTTGGAGCGCGTCGACCTCGCGCTTGACGTCGCTGACCGCTTCGTCAATATCGATCGAGTCTTCGAACTCGATGATGAGCTGCGCGCTGCCCTCGGTGACCGTGGTATTGATCTCGACCACGTCACGCAGGTCAGCGACTCGATCCTCGATCTTGATCGCCAGTGAACGCTCGATTTCATCGGGAGATGCACCCGGATATGGCGCAGACACGACGACGCGGTTGGGCCTGACTTCGGGGAAGAATTCCCGACGCAGACCAAGGCCCAGCAACACGCCGGCGCCGATGATCGCGAACATCACCAGGTTGGCCACCACGGGCTTGCGGACACCGAAGGCAGGCAGGCTCATGGCGATTCCTTGGGCTCGCCGACGCGGATCGGAGAGCCATCCCGAAGGTCGTCGAGGTTCGAGACCAGCACGGATTCGCCCTCACGCAGGTCGGCCTGCACGGCCAGCCACTGCTGCTCGTCGGTCGGGCCACCTTCGATCTGCCCTTCGAGCGCAAAGAGCGTCTGCACGTCGACCCGGCGGGCACGGGCGGGCGAGTTGAGCTCCGCGACGAGCACACCCGATTGCACGACCGCGCGTCGCGGCACGAACAGGTGTGCCGTGGGCCGACTCGGCAGCACCCGGCCCACGACGAACATGCCCGGTCGCAGGATGACGCCGTTGGTGGGCGACAGCATCCCGCGGTCGTCGCGCTCCAATTCCTGAACGATCTCGACGAATACCCGGATCGATCGCGTCTGCGCATCCGCCTCTGGCGCCAGTCGGGTTATGCGCCCGTTCCAACGGGCATCCGAACCCGATTCGAGGCTGATCTCGACCTCGTCGCCGATCGAAATATCGCCGGCGGCCGATGCCGGCAGCAGCAGCGGCAGTTCAAGGCGACGCAGATCGACGATGCGGACCGCCGGGTCACCCACGCGTGCGAAGTCGCCTTCATCCAGGGAGACATCCTGGAGCATCCCCGAAATAGGAGCATTGACGGTCGCCCGTTCCAGGTCCTGGCGTGCGAGGCCCAACTCGGCCCGCTGCGACGAAAGATTGGCCTCAAGGGCGGCGCGACGGGCGGGGATCGACTTGGACTGCTGCTCCAGGGCCGCAGCTTCGCGGGCGGCCCGCCGGTAGGCAGCGAGCTTCTGGTCGACCTCGGTGGGCGTGCCGGCGCCGCGGGTCTCGTAGATGTCGCGGGCACGCTCGTACTCCCGCTGGGCGATCTCAGCTTCCTCGAGGACCAGGGTGAGTTGCTCGTCAAGCGAGGCGGCCTCGACGTCCAACTGATCGAGCTGGGCGTCGAGCGCCGCCACCGCGCCCTCAAGAGCCGTCACCCTCCGCTCAAAGTCGCTGGCATCGATCCGGACGATCAGGTCTCCCCGCTCGACGGACAGTCCCGCCTCGATCGAATCGGGCCGATGGACGACCCGGCCGGCCACCTGGACGGCCACACGGGCGGAGGTCATGACTCGAACCGTGCCGTAGCCGGTCCAGGGACGGGCCGTCTCGACCCGCTGGACCTCGACGGTTCGAACCAACGGCGGCAGCCCCGCCTCTTCGCTGAGGGCGGGATCGGCCTTGGTGGCCTTGAGAATCTGGAACAGGCCGATCGCCCCGCCAAGCAGCAGGATCCCGGCCAGGACGCGGGTGGCGAGGGGGAGGGCCCTCCGCAATCGACTGAGCATGGTGTTCGGCATGTACTCGGACGCTGGTGCGTCCCTCCTTGGGCCCAAGGCTACGCGGTGGGTCGGCCTGAAGGGGCGTTGCGTATCGTTGACTCACGCCGAAGAGCCGATACACTCGGCGGTCCGGGCTTGTAGCTCAGTTGGTCAGAGCGCACCGCTGATAACGGTGAGGTCACAGGTTCGAATCCTGTCAGGCCCATTCCTCCGGACCCGATCCGCCTGGACCAGGAGCCGGCACGGAGCGTCGGCGTTCCCGCCCGCGCGGCCCCGCCGTCAGTGGGGCTCGAAGCCCAGCACTCCCTAGCCGAATCCTGCGTCGCCGAACGGTCCAACGCTGAAGGGGATCTGTCGCGTGGCACGCCAGGAAAGCTTCATGGAGGACTTCAAGCGGTTCTTCGGGCGCGGTCTGGCAGTGCTCCTTCCCTCCATCCTGACGCTGTGGTTGCTCTGGCAGGCGTTTGTCTTCCTCTTCAACAACGTCGCCGAGCCCATCAATCGCGGCATCCGCGTTGTCGTGGTGGAGATTGCCCCAAGGGTGACGCCCGAAGACCAGCGGCCCGAGTTCATGCTGGTCGAGCCGGGCGAGATCGACGAATTCCTCGCGTCGCCCGAGGGCAGGCCCTTCCGCGGCCGATCGACCACCGCGGTGCGCGAGCACCTGGTCCGAAAGCAGTTGGGCGAGTTCTGGAACCAGCACTGGTACCTCCAGGCGGCCGGCCTGCTGGTGGCCATCATGTTGATCTACCTGGCCGGCCTGTTGCTGGGAAACTACCTCGGCCGCCGGGTCTACGCGCGCGTCGAGCGTCTGATCGCCCAGATTCCCGGATTCAAGCAGGTCTATCCCCACGTCAAGCAGGTGGTCGAACTGATCATGGGCGAACGCAAGGTCGCCTTTCGCCGCGTCGTGATGGTCCAGTACCCCCGTCGCGGCATCTGGACCATGGGGCTGGTCACCAGCGACTCGATTTCGACCATCCACGAGGCGACCGGCGTCCCGTGCATTGCGGTCTTCATTCCCTCCACGCCCACGCCCTTTACCGGCTTTGCGATTACCGTGCCCCGCGACGAGGCCATCGACGTGCCGATGTCCATCGACGAGGCCATCCGTTTCTTCATCACCGGCGGGACGCTGGTTCCCGACCGGTTTACCCCCCCGACGACCGTCGAGCCGCAGGTGGCCCAGTCCCGGACGCCGCAGACGGCGTCCCAGGCTCCCGCCACGCGTCCCGATCGCCCGGGTGGGTATGCTTGAGCACACCGGCACGAACAGCCGGATAGAAGGGATAGACACCATGCGCATCGAAGTCGTCGGCCGTCACATCACGATCACCGACGCGATCCGCCAGCACGCCGAGGAGAAGTCCGAGAAGCTCACTCGCTTCTACGACCGCATCCAGTCGGTGACCTGGACGATCGAGCACCACACGACCTCGACCGGAGACTCGTTCGACGTCGAACTGATCGTCGACGTCGAGCACCACGGCGACCTGGTCAGCAAGGACAAGGGTGGGGATCTCTACGGCGTGATCGATTCCGTGCAGCACAAGGGCATCCGCCAGCTGAGCGATCTGCACGACAAGGTCAAGGTGCAGAAGAGGCAGGCGCACTAGTTATGGCCATGAAGCTTACCGAGATCGTGAATCCCGAAGCGGTGTTGCCCGAGTTGGAGGCAACCGAGCGAGATGACGCCATCGTCGAGATCATCGACGCCCTGGTGGCCGCGGGGGCCGCCAAGGCCGAACATCGCGACGAGCTCGTGGCGGCGGTGCTCGAGCGTGAGCGCAAGGGCTCGACCGGCTTCGGGCGTGGCGTAGCCGTCCCACACGTCAAGCACCCGGGCGTTTCGAAGATGGCCGCGGGCGTGGCGCGGAGCAGCAAGGGCATCGACTTCAGCGCCCTCGACCGGCAGCCGGTCTATTCGGTCGTGCTCCTGCTCAGCCCGGAGAACAGCCCCGAAGACCACCTCAAGGCCATGGAGGTCATCTTCAAGAGCCTGGGCAATGAGACCTTCCGGCGATTCCTGAGGCAGGCATCCACGCGCGAGGAGATCATCGAGTTGCTCCACGAGGCCGACCACCAGAAGCTGCCCGGCTGAGCACCGCTTCGCCACGGAGATACGGATTGGCCAAGGAGTGCGCCGCCAAGGTGAAGGTCGTCAACCGTCTCGGGCTGCACGCACGCCCCGCGACGGCGGTTGCCGACTGCGCCCAGCAGTTCAAGAGCCAGATTGCGCTCAAGCGCGACGATCAGGAGATCGACGGCAAGTCGATCATGCAGATCATGCTCCTGGCCGCGACGCAGGGCGTCGAACTGGAGGTCATCGCACGCGGCGACGACGCGGACGAGGCCTGCAAGGCCCTTTCGGATCTGTTCGCGCGAGGCTTCGATGAAGAGTAACCAACCTCAAGACCACGCCGACCAAGCGCAGCTACCCGAGCAACTTCGCTGCCCCGTCACGGGGAAGCCCTTGCAGCTCGAGCCGGACGGATGCTGGATCCGCGTCGTGGGCGAACCCCTCCGATACCCGGTTCGCGGGGGCATTCCGGTCCTCGTTCCCTCGGCTGCCGAGAAGCTTCAGGCCTAGACCGGCACGGCGACCTCTTCGAGCGACTTCTCGTTCACCCGCTGGATGTCGGCGCCCAGTCCGTTGAGGTACTCGTCCATGCGCTGGTAGCCACGATCGAGGTGGTACACGCGTCGCACGATCGTGCGTCCGCGGGCGGCCAGCCCCGCCAGGACCAGGCCAGCCGACGCTCGCAGGTCGCTCGCCATGACGGGCGCGCCCACGAGCTTCGGGACGCCGCTGATGACCGCTGTGGGGCCGTGGCGGATGATCTGGGCGCCCATGCGTAGCAACTCGGCCACGTGCAGGAATCGCTCGGGGAAGATCTTCTCGGTGATGATCGAGTTTCCATCGGCCAACGTCAGCAGAGCCAGAGCCTGGGCCTGCAGGTCCGTCGGGAATCCGGGGAACGGCTGGGTAGTCAGTTCCACCGGCCTGAGCGCTCCCGTCCGACGAACGAACGCGGTCGCACGGATCGAATCACCCCCGGTGGTCTCGAGCGGGGCGTGTTCGCTCAGTTCGAGCTCGATGCCCGCTGCCCGGAGCATCTCGAAGGGACCGACAAGAGCATCCACGGGCCAGTTGGCGATCGTCAGTTCGCCCCGCGTCATGGCCGCCGCCATCGCATAGGTGCCCGCTTCAATGCGATCGGGCATGATCCGCCGGGTGGCGCCGTCCAATTGCTCGACCCCATCGATAACGATGCGGGGCGTACCCAGGCCCGAAATGCGGGCGCCCATGCTCTGGAGCAGCCGGCCCAGATCGACCACTTCGGGCTCGCAGGCCGCCGATTCGATCACGGTTCGGCCATGGGCCAGGGTGGCGGCGCTCATGATGTTCGCCGTGCCGAGCACCGTGGAGCCAAAGGGGCCGCCCAGAAAGACCGTGGCGCCCTTCAGGCCGCCCGCAGGGGCCTTGGCAACGACATCGCCATTAGAAAGGCTGATCGACGCTCCCAGGGCCGCCAGGCCCTTCAGGTGCAGATCGATGGGGCGAGGACCGATCGCGCAGCCGCCCGGCATGGAGATGCGAGCCTCGCCGCGACGCGCCAGCATGGGGCCCAGGACGCACACACCGGCGCGCATCGTGCGGACGATGTCGTATCGGGCGTGGCTCAGGCTCGTATCGGTGACCACCGTGCGGACCAGGCGTCCGCCGCGGCTGGGGCCGTCCTGCTCGGTAACGTCCACGCCCAACTCGGCCAGCAGTCGGAGCATGTTCGAGATGTCTTCGAGCCTGGGGACGTCCGAGAGTTCGACGGGCTCGTCCGTGAGCAGGGCCGCCGCCAGCATCGGAAGGGCTGCGTTCTTCGAGCCGTGAACCTCGAATCTGCCGGAAATGGGCTTGCCGCCCTCGATTACAAACGCGTCCATGCGTGCGTCTCCGATGTATCTCGACCGACCCGATTGGATGGCCCCAGCCTACGCGAGCACGGCGTCCGGGAACGGCTACGGCCTGTCGTTTACATCGACGGTTGGCGGCCCCAGACGTTGGAATCGGCCCAGGCCGATCCGGCGGGGTTTCCCATCCCGCACATCCGGCCAACTCGCAGGCAGGAATTTCGTGCGACGCGTGGCCGCCTGCGAGCGCGCAATCGAGGGTGTAGGCGTGGATTCCAGCACCCCGTGTGGGGGTGCGTGACGTACGCCGGATGTTCCGGCATGGAGGCAACGATGCGAAATGGTCAATCTTCTCGCCGGATCGTGCGGGCCGCAGGCGCGGTCGGCGTGGCCGGCATCGTCGCTCTGGCCTGCGGCACAACCGTGGCCAGCGCTCAGGACGGGCAGAGTTCGGATCCCTACGCCGATCTGCCCACCGAGTTGGTCCTGACCGGCACGGTCCGCGACTTCCGTCCCAGCACCGAGGGCGGGCACCCGGACTTCCAGCGGTACAACACCGGCCTGCGCGTCGGTTGGGTCGCCTTCGAGCTGGACTCGGACGGCAAGCCCACCCTGCGCGATGGCAACAAGGGCTTCAAGATCAGCGGAGCGTTCAAGGACGAGCAGGGCCGCAGCATGTTCCCCTTCGCGTCCAACGTGGATTACATGGAGAACCGCGAGGGCGATAGCTATGGCACGCTGGACGCCCAGAGCGGTAACGTCTTCACGAGCGCCGAGAGCTTCAGCCAGTGGTTCCGCAACGTGCCGGGCGTTAACCTGTCCAAGCCGGTGGATATCACGCTGACGCGCGAGCCGGGCACCGACCGGTACGTGTTCCATGCGCACGACGACAGCGGCCAGGAGGGCATCCAGGGGTTCTTCCCCATCGATGGTGAGCTGTACGGCAACCCCGCGGGCGACCAGTGGGGCCACAACTACCACTTCACCTACGAACTGGCCACCAAGTTCGTCTACGACGCAGACGCGGACAACACGTTCACGTTCTTCGGCGATGACGACGTCTGGGTGTTCATCGACGGCAAGATGGTGATCGACATCGGCGGCGTCCACGGCGCCGTCAGCCAGACGGTCGACCTGAGCCGCCTGAACTTCCTGGAAGACGGTGGGGAGTACGAGTTGAAGGTGTTCTTTGCCGAACGCCACTACACGCGCTCGAACTTCCGAATCGAGACCACGCTGCGTCTGCGCACCGTCGAGTTGCCCAGCAACAGCGCCGCGTTCGACTGATCCAGCGTTCACCAGCCGGCCTCACCGGGAGGCCGACACGCCGTTCGTTACCACGCCGTGTGCCACGGATGGGCCCCGTAGGGGACCCGTGGCGCACGGCGTTCGCGCTGCGCCGGGCTGGTGAAGAACAGGAGCGTTCGTGGAGAACGAGGCAACGGCACCAGCCAGTACCGATCGATCGATGGTCGCTCGTTCTGCCGCCACGAACCAGAGACGCTGGTGAACCCCGGAGGCGGGAGGCCGAGCGCCACGTCGCGCCGTGCCAGGGCCGTCGAGTCTTGTTCGACGCCCGGCATGGGCATCACGCTGGCCCACGACTCGGTGCTCGAGGCCGGCGCAGCCTGCGCGAAGGTCGGCCGGGGCGTTCGTTGGTGGGTGCGGGTCGCCGTGCAGCCCTGGACCACGAGCGCAAGCCCCGTGAGGCTGAGAAGAAAGAATCGATGCCGCGCCATGCCCGCCTCCGCGAGAGGCTGTGGCTCCGTCCTGGTGTGTCGCCGGCATTCCATTCGCCGGCTTCCTGGTACAACGCGCCCGGGAGGACTCGAACCTCCGACCTACGGTTTCGGTAACCCCGAGGCTTTCGCCACGGACCGGACCATCTCTTCGCCCGCCGGCGCGTCGTTGCGTGCCGGGGAGGGCGCCGGGCGCTTCCGTTGGTGGCATCAACCACCGCCGGTGCAGGGGTATTGCCGGGGCGGCTCACCTGCTGGTCTCTACACCTTCCGCCAGCACCAGACTCGCTCTCGGAGCGTGCCCGGGCCCCGCCGACGGCTCGGCTCGGGATTGCCCGCCACGACCAGATCGTGGGTGGGGTTTCCCCGAGTTCACCCGGTTCGCCTCGGCCCGTTTCCGGGCCGGGCCCCTCTTGCCGAAGGAAACCGTTGCTCTGTCCTGCTGAGCTACGAGCGCTCGCGTTCAGGCGACAGTGTACCCCGGACCTCACCGGCAAGTAGACCACGAGATCGGTCCTCGGGCCAGGCGCGGGGCGGATTGGGCCGCCAGATAACCGCAAGATGGACGCGGGCGCGCATACCTTTGCCCCTTTCAGATCGAAACGCCCCAAGCACCGGAACCCCACCCCATGGACGCAGGCATCGTCGGACTGCCCAACGTCGGCAAGTCGACCCTCTTCAACGCATTGACGAATGCCGGCGCTCTGGCGGCGAACTACCCGTTTGCCACTATCGAGCCCAACGTCGGCATCGTGCCCATCCCCGACCCGAACCTCGCCCGCATCGAAAAGCACATCAAGACCCAGAAGGTCATTCCCGCCGTCATGCGGCTGGTGGATATCGCCGGCCTGGTGCGCGGGGCGAGCGAGGGCGCGGGCAAGGGCAATGCATTCTTGAGCAACATCCGCGAGGTCGACGCCATCGCTCAGGTCGTGCGGTGCTTCACCAAGGCACCCGGCGGTGAGGAAATCCTGCACGTCGATGGCTCGGTCGATCCGATGCGCGATATCGCGACCATCAACAGCGAACTGCTGCTGGCCGATCTCCAGGCCGTCGAGAGCGCACTGTCCAAGGCCGAGCGCGCCGCCAAGAGTCGCGAGCCCGAGGCGGTGGCCCGGTTCGCGGTGCTGCAGAAGATCAAGCCCGTCCTGGATGAAGGCAGGCCCGCACGGGTGATTGCCGAAAGCATCATCGATGCCGAGCAGCGAAAGGCCTGGAGGGGCCTGGGTCTGATCACCGCAAAGCCCATCCTGTACATCGCCAACGTCGACGAAAGCGATGCCGCCGGCCAGGGAGACATGGCACAACTGGTCGCGGCGCATGCACGCAGCGAAGGAAACGCGTTCGTACCCGTCTGCGCCAAGATCGAGAGCGAACTGGCCGAACTCGATCCAGCCGACAAGGTGGAAATGCTGGCCGATTACGGGATGGACGAGCCGGCATTGGCGAAGCTGGCGCGCGAGGCCTACCGGCTCCTTGGCTTGCAGAGCTTCTACACCGCCGGCGAGAAGGAAATCAGGGCCTGGACGGTGCGTCAGGGTGCGACGGCCCCACAGGCGGCCGGTGTCATCCATACGGACTTCGAGCGAGGATTCATCCGCGCCAACATCTACAGCGTGGACGTGCTCGATCAGTACGGCAGCGAGAAGGCCATCAAGGAAGCGGGCAAGATGCGCGTGGAGGGCAAGGACTACGTCATGCGTGACGGTGACGTCTGCCACTTCCTGTTCAACGTGTAATTCCGACGCTTGCGGGGAAACGCTCAGTTCCAGCTCACGCCCTTGGGCCAGCGTTCGGGGTGCTGTGCCGCGGCGTTGCGAATAATCCGAGCCATGTCGCGGAGCGCAAGCTCGACCAGTTGAACGCGTCGCTGCGCATCGGGCTCGGCTAAGAGCTGATATCGCAATTCAGGATCCGTAAAGAGTGAGAAGCACACGAGCTCGAACGCCGCCGAGTCGGGGATCTGCTCGTTCTCCAGTCGCTCCACCACCCAGGAGGCCGTGCGGAGCTGTTGGAGCGGCCACGCAGTCAGGTGCTCGGTGAGCTTCTGCCGAGCGGTTTCAAGGCTCTCGACGCTCTGGCCCGGCAGGTCGAGCGGCTCGAGGTATGCGGTGCGATACCGCCGCTCACCCTCGGGCGGATGCTCGTCGACGATTCTGGCCCGGCAGATGCCCTGGAGCAGGATGTTGTAGTGCCCATCGGGGAGCTTCTCGTGCTGGAACACCTGCCCGATGCACACCGCCGGACGCAGCGGCAATGATTCGCCGCTGTAGTCGAACGATTGCAGGTTGCTCGTGTCGTACGTGGCCATGGCGATCTGACCCGAGCCGTCGAGGGCATCGCCGATCATCTGGCGATAGCGCGGCTCGAAGATGTGGAACGGCGCCACCTGCTGGGGCATGAGGGCCACGACGCCCAGCGGGAAGAGCGGCATGGGCTTGCCGAAGTTGACCTGGATGGCGATCTCGTCGCTCATACCCAATGGTATCCCCGGCAATGGGCGCACTATTCGCGCAGCGGATCGGGGCGATACACGCGGGTATTCAGGGCCCAGTGCTTCTCGGTGAAGGGCCCGCGCAGGTCCGGTCCATCGGTGCGATCTCTCTTGGCGGCCACCAGGGCCATTTCCGTCTTGGCGTCCAGATCGTCTAAGTTGGATACGAAGATGGCCTCGGGCGTGGAGGGGATCTTCGCTGCGCCGTATTCGGGCACGCCATGATGCGAGAGGATGATGTGCTCGAGCACCATGATGGCGTTCGGGGGCATGTCGATCCCGTCCTGATACACCTTCTCGCGCAGCAGGATCACGCCATCGACAATGTGGCCAACCAGCAGGCCGCGATCGGAGTAGTCAAACGCCCGGTCATACTTCAATTCACGGGTCTTGGCGATGTCGTGCAGGAACAGTCCGAGCAGGATCAGGTCGCGATTGAGGTCCGGATACAAGGGCAGCATGCGGTCGGCGAGCTTGCACAATTGCAGCGTGTGCTCGAGCAAGCCGCCCAGATAGGCGTGGTGCAATACCTTGGCCGCCGGAGCCGTGCGGAACGCCGACATCAGCGGCTGGTCATCGAGGAACGCCCGCGCCAGCTTCTGTGCGGAAGGATGTTCGAGGGTATCGAATATCGCGCCCAACTCGGCGAACATTTCGTCTGGGTTTCGCTTGGAGGCGGGCAGCAACTCGCGGATCATCTCCTCGTTGGGATCGAACGGATCGATCGACTGGATGATGATCTGCATCTCGCCCTGGTAGGCTTGGGCATCGCCTTCCACCCACACGAACCCTTCCGCCGGCAGCCGGTTGTACGCCGACTCATCGATCGACCACATGCGTCCGGGAGCCGTGCCTGACTTGTCAGAGAGCAGGCAGCGGAGGTAGAGCTTGTCGGTGCGCGTCTTGCCGAGCTGCGCGTTGATGATCGCAAACGGACCGCTGACGTGCTCGCCCTCGCAGACGTCGCAGAGGAGGACTCGCTTGGGTGTACCGCTCATGGGATGCAAACTCGCTTTCGGTCGGGGGACGGTCAGGCGACGTTGGGAGGGACCGTGCCGTGATCGGCCCTGATCACTGAACGTATTCCGCCGCGGCCCCGCCAGTGGGTGGTGACGCGCAACCAGGTCGGCTGCATCAACTCGGACAGGTCGTCCCGGATGCGATTCGTGACGGCTTCGTAGAAGATGCCCTCGTTGCGGAACGACTGCAGGTACATCTTCAAGCTCTTCAACTCAACGCACAGCCCGCCCGAACTGCCCGCCGCGGGCTGAAACACGACCACGACCTCGCCAAAGTCGGGATGCCCCGTCTTCGGGCACAGGGATGTGAACTCCTCGGCCACGTGCTCCACCGTGAAGGGCGTGTCAACCGGCGTTGGGAAGGCTTCGAGCAGGCTCGGATCGGGCATCGCCTGTCATAGACCACACGCCGGGGCCGATCAAGCCGGCACGGCTGTCACAACCGGTTCAAATCCACCCATGGGGGCGGTGGCGCACCGCGTCAACCGACGAATCCGCCACGGCGTGTCGATCTGCAAGGATCATGCACGACGTCTACCGCTCTCATGCCCATTGGCTCAAGGCCTCGGATCGCCGCAGCGTCGGTCGAATCGAGATCCGCCACCTGCGTACGACTCTTGGTCGGGTCATGGATATCGGGCCGGGGGGCATTCGCGTGCGCGGCAAGCCTTGGCCGCCCCTGGAGACCTATGGACCGTTCGAGGTCGAGCTGCACGGCATGACCGAGGTGCTCCCGCTCCGCGTGACGCTGGCCTGGTCGACGCGCCCCACGATGTTCACGCGAGAGATCGGCCTCAAATTCGTAGACCTGAGCGATCACGCGAAGCACGCATTGGCGGGGCTCTTTGCCGCCTGCGAGGACCTCACCAAGGCCCAGGCCTCCTAGTTGGTCTTAGCCGAACCACCGCCTCGCCCAGAGCCCGACGTTCACCATGGGCCAGGCCAACTGCCAGTGCTCCCCGGGATCGCTCGCCACACGCTCGAACGTGGCTCGATCAAAAAACTCCTCGACGAGGGGATCATCGGCCAGATCCGCAAGCAAGGGTGCGAGCCAGTTCTGGAAGGGCAGCGGGAAGCTCGCCTTGGGACGTCGAAGGATCTCCGGCGGAACAACGTTTGCAAAGGCAGCCCGTAGAGCCACCTTCGTGCCCTGATGGGCCGGTAGCGTGGGATCGAACTTCTGGTCCATCGGCAGTTGATCCGCGATGGCGGCGACGACGCGATCGGCCAGGGGCGTGCGCCCTTCAACGCCCGACTGCGAGAGCGTGCTGTCGACGCGCTGGAGCAGGCCCGTGAGGTTGGTGCGACGAACCAGACGCATGTGCGCACGCAACGCCTCGTCGCGCGGGCCGAGCGTTGGCCCCGGTCGCGCCGCCTCGTGCTCGTACGCATCGCGATATGCCTGGACGAGCCAGCCGCCGAACTCGGCGATCCTCGCGAGCTTCGGACTCAACAGCCTTGGCAGCAATTGTGGCGGGACCCAGGCATTCTGCACCAGGAACGCGACGGCCGGATCATCTCCACCGGCGTCAACGTACGCTGCCGCCTGCATGAGCGGGCCGTGATAGCCGCCAAAGAGTTCATCGGCTCCCTCACCGGTCAATACGACCTTGCAGCCACCGGCTCGGATGGCGCAGCCCAGTGCGTGGATCGCGATTTCGTTGGGCGTGCTGACGGGCTGGCCGGTTCGTTCGATGAGCGTCCGGACGCCAGACACAAATCGATCGGGCGTCATCTGGATGGCGTGGTGGGGCAGTTGCCACTGTTCGGCCAGTCGGGCGGCGTATGCCGTATCGCTCTCGGTGCCGTCTTCTTCTCCGCCGGCAGCGAACGTGGGCAGTCGCCTCCGGTGGGCCCGCGTCGTCGCGGCGATGATGGTGCTGTCCAATCCACCGCTCAGCAGGAGGCACACGGGCACGTCCGATCGCAGGTGCTGGGAGACCGAATCTTCAACGATGCTGCGCAGGTCGTCCGCGGGCTCACCTTCGATGGGAAGCTGCCATTGCCGACGCGGCATGGCGCAATCGCGGAGATCAAACTCCAGCACGTGGCCCGGCGGCAGCATCGACACGCCGTCGAACAGCGTCCGCCCTTCGGTGCTCAGCCGGATCGTGCACAGATACGCGGCCAGCCCGAGCGGGTCGACCCTTGGAGAAAGGTGGGGGTGTTCGAACAGGGCGGTGACTTCGCTGGCCACCACGAGTTCCGGCCCGCTCCCATCGGGTGGTTGGGCCCATGCGTAGACCAACGGCTTGATGCCCAGCGGATCGCGCGCCAGGACCAGACGCTCTTCGAGTGTGTCGTAGGCGACGATTGCAAACATGCCCCGGCATCGGCGGAGGCCGTGAGGCCCCCATGCCGAAAGCACCTGGCAGAGCGTGGCGGTATCGCTGGGCGAGTCGGGAGCGTGCCCCTCGAGCGCCAATCGGCCGCGCAGTTCGGGGTCGTTGTACAGCTCGCCGTTGTACACCACCATCCATCGCCCATCGCTGGACGCCATCGGCTGGCGGCCGGCCTCACCCGGCGCGATGACCTCCAGCCGCCGCTGACCCAGGAAGACCCCCGGCGCATGCCACACCCCAGCGCCGTCGGGGCCTCGATGAGCCAGCGCATCCCGCATGCGCACGGCTTGCGACCGAGACACCGAAATGTCCACGCCCGCGCCGCGTGCAATTGCAACGATACCACACACGCCGGGGATATCGGCGTGTCATGGCAGCCAGGCTCAGCCGATGGCGAGAATTGCCCGAGTCGTTATACCCAGACCTGGACGATCAGATGGCAGGCCTTGCCCAGCGTGTCGCTCCATTCGCCCACCTGGGTGGTCACCAGCTTGATCTCGCAGTCCTCGTGGGTCTCGAGCCATGCGTTGATCTGCGAGTCGAGGTGGCTCAGCGCATCGCCCTGGAGCTTGCAGTGGAAGCTCTTCACGTGCGTAGCGCCCTGCCCGGTGAGCTGAGAATGCCGGCGCCAGCCGGAATCATCCTCGGGCGTCACGCCGAGCTTGGCCAGCGTGCGGATCTTGGGCTTGCTCTCTTCGGCTTCGGCGCGGCCGGTCGACGCGTGGTTCTGGTCGAGCATTGTGCATGCTCCCGAGAGTTGCCGTCCGCCCGTGGCATACCCCCGGACTGGCCCGACTACCCCACGTGGCCGGGCGGCACGATGCCCACCTTGGCGTCATGCCAGCGGTTCTGAATTGATTCTAATCGAAGGACCATCAAATCCGAAACAAAATTTGCTCACTCTCCGAACACAAACCGATCGGAACCCTCGTGGATACCACGTAGCACATGGTCACGAATGCCCAGTTGGAGGCGGACCTGGAGGTCGCTTTCGTTGGCCTCGAGCACGCGGCACCAGCCGGAGTGGACGCGTCGCACCGAGCCGCGATTGCCCGAAATCGGTCCCTCGTAGGTCAGGTAGTGGCGTCGGTGGTGGGGCAGGCGGAGGCCTTCAAACGGTTCGTTGTCCTGACTGATGTCCCGATCGAGGCGGAAGGTGAGCAGCGGACCTGCCTCGTCGGTCGCCAGCATCCAGTCGTAGTGGTGCGTTCCATCGGGCAGGTCGTGGCGGAGGAGCACGGTTGGAAAGCGGTCGGTTTCGAGCATGCCGTGCGAATCGTTGGGCCCGGGGGTAGCCAAGGGCGAGTTGGAGCGCCGATAATCGGACCTATGCCCAGCAAGCCATTCCACACCGTTGCCGTCCTGTCCATCCTTGCCATGCTCGGCCTGCTGCTCAGCGGGTGTGCGAAGGAACGCTCCGCCGGCGAGATCCGCGAGGCGGCAAACCTCGCGTACGACCGGGGCGACTACGCCACGGCGCTGGCCGAATGGGAGGAGTACGCCCGGGTCTATCCGGTGCCGCTGGCATCGGACCTGGGCCGGGGTAAGGCCCTGCTGGCCCTTGAACGGCCGGGCGATGCGATCATCCCGCTCGAGCGGGTCTACCGCGACGACCCGATGGACGAGGAAAAGCTGAATCTGCTCATTGCCGCGCTGCAGGGCGCCGGCGAGGACAATCGGCTGATTTCACTGCTGCGTGATCGCACCCGCCAGCCGGGCACCGTGAAGGATTATCTGCGACTGGCGCGATACGCCGAGGAAATCGGTGATCCGGACGAAGCCGAACGGGCCCTGCTGGCGGCGGCCCGCGTCGATCGCGGCATGAGCAGGGAGCCGCAGTTGAAACTCGCCGAGTTCTATCACGGCATCGGCGACACCAAGCGTGCATTGGAGCGGTACGCGATGGCATTGTGGTTCGATTACTCCGATCCGGTCATCGCCGAACGCATTCGGGCCCTGGGTGAGACGCCGGGCCGGACGTTCGTCCGCGTGCCACGCGAGGCCGTGGAAGAGGGCGTCCTGGCGCCGGATGCAGCTCCGCCGGAGCCCGAGCCTCGTGGGTAATCCCTGATTTTCAGGCATCGGTTTGGCTCACGCCCTGATGCCTTCTACACTTCATCCGGGTAAACGGATGAAGACCGTCGACGCACTCAATGACATTGCCGCCGCGCTCTCGGCCATCGCCGATGGCGTGCGTTTGCGCATGCTCAGAGTGCTCGAGGCCGAGGAACTGGCCGTCGGTGAGATCGCCCAGGTCCTGCAACTCCCGCAGTCGACCGTCAGCCGGCGCCTGAAACTGCTGGCCGAGCATGGTTGGGTGCAGCGTCGTGCGGCCGGAACGGCAACGCTCTACCGCTGCGTCAGCGACGACCTGCCGCCCGAGCTCCGCGGCGTGTGGAGCCAGGTTCGCGAAGCCACGGGTAGCGCCGAACTCGACGCCGACACGCGCCGCCTTCGCGCCGTGATTGCCGACCGCAGGCCCGGCTCGGCCGCGTTTTTTGGACGCGTGGGCGCCGAGTGGGACGACGTCAGCCGCGAGCTCTTCGGCGAGCGGTACGCTGGCGAAGCGCTCGCGTCACTGCTGCCGGGCGACATGGTCGTGGCCGACATCGGCTGCGGCACGGGCGTGTTCGCGGGCATGCTCGCGCCGGTCGCGGCCCGAGTCATTGGCATCGATCGCGAGCCGACCATGCTCGAGGCGGCGCGCAACCGCTTGGGCACGCCGGACAACGTCGAACTGAAGCTGGGCGACGCCGAGCGGCTGCCGCTCGAGGATGCCAGCATCGATCTGGCCGTGCTGGGCCTGGTGCTCCATCACCTGGAGCACCCCGAGGCGGCGCTGCGTGAGGCCGCCCGCGTGCTCAAGCCAGGCGGACGCGTGCTCATCGTCGATATGCAGCCGCACGGTCGCGAGGAATTTCGCCTGGAGATGGGCCATCGCTGGCTGGGCATCTCGCAGGACCAGTTGAACGAGTGGGCCGCCGCGGCCGGGCTGCAGATCAGCGGCCATCGCGTGCTCCGCAGTTCACCCGTGGCGCGCGGGCCGGAGGTATTTGCCGCGACGGCCAGGCCCATACGCAAAAAACCAAGTTAACGTGAGCATCGGGCCCCGCAATGCCGGGGGTCGTGTGGAAACCGCAACAACGAACCAACTGTCAAGGAAGAGGAACGAAACATGACGACGCTGACCACCGACGTGGCCGAGACCGGCCGGGGCCAACTCGAATACAAAGTCAAGGATCTCTCGCTGGCCGAGAGCGGCCGCAAGGAGATCCGTCTGGCCGAGGACGAGATGCCCGGGCTGATGGCGCTGCGCGAGAAGTACGGCGCCAAGAAACCCCTCAAGGGCATCAAGGTCGCCGGCAGCCTGCACATGACCGTGCAGACCGCCGTGCTCATCGAGACCCTGGTCGAGCTGGGCGCCGACGTCCGCTGGTGCTCGTGCAACATCTTCAGCACCGCCGACAACGCCGCCGCCGCGGTCGTGGTCGGTCGCCCCGAAGATGGTGGCACCCCCGAGAACCCCGCCGGCACGCCCGTCTTCGCCTGGAAGGGCGAGACGCTGGCCGAGTACTGGTGGTGCACCAAGCAGATGCTGACCTGGCCGGACGGCTCGGGCCCCGACCAGATCGTCGACGACGGCGGCGACGCCACGCTGCTGCTCCTGAAGGGCCAGGAGTTCGAGAAGGCCGGCAAGGTCCCGGACTTCAACGAGGACAAGGACCCCGAGGAGTACCGCCACATCCTCAACACCATCCGCTCGACCATCGAGACCAGCCCCGGCTGGTTCAGCAAGGTCACCCCCGCCGTCAAGGGCGTGAGCGAAGAGACCACCACGGGCGTGCACCGCCTCTACCAGTTCGCCGAGAAGGGCGCCCTGCCCTTCCCGGCCATCAACGTCAACGACTCGGTCACCAAGAGCAAGTTCGACAACGTCTACGGCTGCCGCCACAGCCTGATCGACGGCCTGAACCGTGCCACCGACGTCATGCTCAGCGGCAAGGTCGCGGTCGTGTGCGGCTACGGCGACGTGGGCAAGGGCTGCGTGCAGAGCCTCCGCGGCCAGGGCTGCCGCGTCATCGTGACCGAGATCGACCCCATCTGCGCGCTCCAGGCGTCGATGGAGGGCCTGGAGGTCAAGACCCTCGAGGACTTCATCGAGACGGCCGACATCTTCATCACGACGACCGGCAACAAGGACATCATCACGCACGAGCACATGAAGCGGATGAAGGACAAGGCCATCGTCGGCAACATCGGCCACTTCGACAACGAGATCCAGATGGAGAAGCTGCAGCGCGACAAGGACGTCGAGCGCCGCAACATCCGCCCGCAGTACGACGAGTTCTACTTCAAGAGCCAGGACAAGAGCATCCTCGTGCTCGCCGAGGGCCGCCTGCTGAACCTCGGCTGCGCCACCGGCCACCCCAGCTTCGTGATGAGCGCGAGCTTCACCAACCAGGTGATAGCCCAGATCGAGCTGCACGAGAACAACGAGAACTACGAGAACAAGGTGTACGTGCTGCCCAAGCACCTGGACGAGATGGTGGCCCGCCTGCACCTGGACAAGCTGGGCGTGAAGCTCACCAAGATGAGCCAGGACCAGGCCGAGTACCTCGGTGTTCCCGTCGAGGGCCCGTACAAGCCCGATCACTATCGTTATTGAGTCATCTTGTCGCCTCGCCGGCGGGGCCGTGCGCGGGCGTAGCCCGACGCGTTGGCTTCGTGGGGTGACTGATTGAACGAGACCGCGTGCTCAGGCACGCGGTTGTCTTATGCGCTGGCGGCGTCGACGATGGCCAGGAAGTCCTCGGCCTTCAGCGACGCGCCGCCGATGAGGCCGCCGTCGACGTCGGGCTGGGCCATCAACTCCTTCGCGTTGGCGGGCTTCATGGAGCCGCCGTAGATGATGCGGATGGCGGTGGCGGCGTCGCTTCCAAGCAGGTCGTCCAGGACCTTGCGGGTGTTTTCGTGCGCCGCCTGGGCGTCGCTCGCGCTGGCGGTCTTGCCGGTGCCGATGGCCCAGACCGGCTCGTAGGCGACGACCAGGTGGTCGTGGCGGACGATCTTGGTGCTCTCGAGCGCGCTGCGGAGCTGGGCCTCGTTCACGGCGTCGGTCTTGCCGGCCTCGCGCTCCTCGAGCGTCTCGCCGATGCACAGGACGCCAGTGAGCCCCGCGTCGAGCACGGCCCGCAGCTTGGCGGCGATGCGCCCCTCGGCTTCCTTGAGCCCGTGCCGCCGCTCGCTGTGGCCGACCAGCACCGTCGACACGCCGCACTCGGTGAGCATCGCCAGCGACACGTCGCCGGTGTGGGCGCCGTTGGCCTCGGGCGAGCAGTCCTGGGCGCCCAGCAACAGGCCCGTCGCCCCGACGCTCGAGCGGATGGTTTCGAGCCACACGAAGGGCGGGTAGATGGCGACCTGCGCCTCACGCTGCCCCACGCCGCTCACCGCCCGTCCCACGTCGGCGGCCAGCTCCAGGGCCTGGCCCCTGGTCGTGTTCATCTTCCAGTTGCCGCCGATGAAGGTGCGGCGCTTCTTGCTGGTGGGGGTGCTGCCGGTGTGGGTGCTCATGGGCCAACCGTATGCCGAGTGCTCCGATCCGGACCGCCCTTGGGACCGCCCAGCTCCTTCTCCAGCAGCTTCAGGTTCCGCGTGTTGGCCTTGTACCACGCGTCGGGGATGACGCCGATCAGCGGGATCAGCCCCACCAGCCAGTCGAGCCCCAGGTTCGCCAGCATCTTCGCCAGCGTCCGCCGCCGCACGCCCGCCCGCTTGGCCTCCAGGATCGGGTACACGCTGATCAGCAGCGACGCCGTGTCGCCAACCACCGGCAGCAGGCTGATGATAGGATCCAAGCCGAACCTGTAGCTCGTCCCCGGCACGCGATAGCGCGTGTCCATCCAGCTCGAGACGGTGCGGACGCGCTCCAGGGCGCGGGCGGCGTGCTGCGGATCGATCGGGGGCCGTGCCATCGCCCAAGGCTATGGACGCTCGCCGGGTGGTGGGGGGGTGATGAGGGCGGGTTCACGTCAGGCATTGGACGCGAAGGACGCGAAGAGGTCGCGCACCAAGAACCCACGAGCCCCTCGCGCGAGCGAGGGGATGAGCGGAGGAAGTGCTCGAACGCGGAGGTCGCAGAGGACGCGGAGGTGCTCTTCACGAGCCGGTCACGCACGCCTGCGACCGCACACCATCGCGCACCCGAGCATGACCGCAATGCTCCCCGGCGCGGGGACGACGCCGGCCATCCGAAAGCCATTCAAGCTTGTGGGGCGGGTCTGCGAGAAGAAGTAATCGAGGCGGTCTTCGAGCGCAGGATCCAGCGCCGCGGTACTCGTTCCGGGCCGGAACAACTTGAAGCGTGTGAAGTCGGAGACCGACTCGGTCATCTCCGACAAGCCGCCGGAGGCGTCGAGCATGCCCCACGGGCTGGCCGAGTCTGGATATAGGCCGACGTCAATGCGCGTGTACTCGCCGAACAACAGCGCGAGCCCGGCACTGGTCTCGGACCCCGGCTCGCCGGGGATGCCGGTGACCAGGGGCTCGTCGCCGCCGTTGGGGTACTGCCAGAAGCCCCCCTGGCCGGGTCCGTCGCGGTTGGGGTCCCAGTGGGCCGCCTTCATCCACTCGTGGATCGAAGGGATGAAGAATTTCGCGTCGGGGGATCGATCGACCTGATCGAGGGGGAGGCCCGTCACCGGATCGTCGCGGAACGTGCTCGTGTCGTACACGCCGGCCTCGAAGTCCGCGAGGTCGCTGCCCTTGTCGTTGTGCAGCCAGTTGGCGAACCTCGCGGCGTATCGGAAGCCGACGTCGGCGCCGTAGTTCTCGGCGCCCGGGAGCACGTAGTAGATGGGGTTGCCCGAGGGGCCGAAGCGCTCGATGGCGATCGACGTGCTGACCATGCTGGGGTCCCAGACGTAGCCGGGCGTGGCGCTGTACGCGTTGAGGAACTCGAGGTATTGCGCGTTCGTCACTTCGGTGCGTGTGATGCGGAAGGCGTGATCGACGGCTCCCAGCGGCCCGTAGAGATCCCGGTTCCACATGGGCGCTTCGGCGGCGGTCGCGCCGCGATTCCCGGGGTCGCCCACCATCACGAAGTCGAACCCGTAGCTTGGGGGGACGGTCTGCGCGACGCCCGGGCTCGCAGCCATCCCAGTGGCCGCGGCGGCGATGCAGAGCGCGTGTCGGGCGATCGTCCTGATCATCGAACCTCCCTGTCGACCGGCGTACAGGCTAGCTTAGCCAGCCGTTCCCCAGATTGCCCAGATTGCTTTGCCGGATCTCGGGTCGTCGGATGCCCGGGGCCGCCGCGTCCCGCATCCGTGGCGGCCCATGCGCATCCCGATCGTCCCAACGCCCATCGGCAACCGCCCATCGCGCCTCCCGATCGGGCGATCGCGCACCCGCGATCGCCCGGCACGCATCCGTGATGGCCGAAGACGCATCCCGATCGCCCCACCTCGCATCCATGTTGGCGCTTGACGCATCCGCGATGGCCCATCCCGGTGCCGCGATGGACGATCTCGGTACCGTGATGGACGATCTCGGTACCGTGATCGGCGCGTGCGCGCTGGCTTTTCGGACGCTGGGCCCCGCCCCGGGCCGCGCCGGGGCGGTTCGCCCGGTTCTGGGACCGTGCGGCGTGCGCGGGCGATGACGATTTTTCGGATTGTGATGCTTTTTCGTGCAGGCGCGTTCGCAACGGCTCGATGACGTTCCCACGCCGGGGCCATGGTGGCCGCCGGTCCAGCGGGCCACGACGCTCGCGAGGAGTTGTTCCGATGAACAGCGCTCTTGTTACGCCGGGCGGCGCTCGTGGCCGCATTACCCGTTCTTATGTTCGCGCCGCGCTCGCGGCGCATGGGCCCGCCGCCGAGGCGACCCGTGAAGGAGGTGTGTCATGAGCACGGTGCCGCACAACGCACTGCAAGCCATCGACTGGGTCGAGACGCGCGTGCCCGTGTGGTCGGCCGCGGGGCTGACCATCGGCCTGGATCCGCTCGAAGTGGCCGACCTGGGCACCCTGCTCTCGGAGGCCAAGGACCTCAAGACGCAGTGGCTCACCGCCCAGGCCCTGGCCGACGCCAAGGGCGCCGACTACCGCGCGGGGGTCAAGGCCATGCGCGCCAAGGCCTCGGGCCAGGTCACCCAGATCCGCGGCTTCGCCCGCAGCAAGGGCAACCCGGACTCGATCTTCACCACCGCGCAGATCCCCCTGCCGGCCGACCCCGGCCCCAGCCCCGCCCCCGGCACGCCCGAGGGCTTTACGCGCCAGCTGCTCGACGGCGGGGGCCTGCGCTTCACCTTCACCTGCGACCACCCCGCGGGGGTCAAGGCGGTGACCTACAAGGTCGAGCGCCAGCAGGATCCCCAGGGGCCCTTCGAGTTCCTGCTCAACGCCAAGAAGCGCGAGTTCGAGGACTCGACCTTCCTTGGCACCAGCACGGTGATCGCCTACCGCGTGACGGCGCAGACGACCACCAAGGACGGCCTGGCCGCCAGCTTCACGGTCCGCTACGGGGCGGGCAACCAGAGCGAAGCACAGCAGGCGACCATCATCGCCCAGGGGCCGGCGGTGGAGAGCGAGGCGTCGTAGACGCCCGGTCACCGACGTCGCGTGTGGTGCGAGGGGCGCGCATGGGTGCGCCCTTCGTGCTGCGCTGGGGGCGCGGTGGGTTGGGCGCACCGTGCTGTGGGGGTGCGCCGAAGTTCGACGCCCCGGCGGAGCGCCCCGAAGACGGGACGCTGCGCCGGGGCTCGACCAAAGGTAGTTTTCTTGAGGCGCTCGAAGACTCGCTTGCGGGCTGACGCCCGGGCGGCGGGGGGCCGCCTCGCCTCCGCATGCGCTTTCGCTCGAAGACTCGCTCGGCGGATGCTGCGGCGCGGGGGGCAGGGTGAGCGTGGGCGTGCACGGTGGCGCCGGAGCATCCGCGCAGCGAGTCCGCGAGCGGAGCGCATGCGC